>CACGSX010000001.1 GCA_902575835.1 uncultured Pelagibacteraceae bacterium
TTTATCAATTTTGTAATAAATTATACTGATACGCTCTTGCTTCAACAATTTGTTTTGGTAAATTAAGATCAACATCATCTAAACATATAAATTCATCTTTCTTGATGTCTTTTTTTAAAGTAGCATTATCAGTATAACCCATAGGTAAAATTTTTTCTTGTTTTGATCTGTTTGAAGAAATTAGTCTTCCCCTTGCACAATAACCCCCTTCTCCATCAAGTTTTTGTCCAGCTTTTAAATCTTTCTTTGCAACACTAGCTATTTCAGCATTAAAATTTTTTGTATGACCTGTTGCTTTATTATCAAGCACTATTGAATAAATTGATTGAGCTAATTCTAATCCAATATAATGATAAGGTCTCCAAATGGCTGAATAACTTCCCGAAGAGTCTGTTACCATTCCATAGTCTTTAAAACAGTTTTTCACATACTCATTTTGGGCTTTAATAACAATATACACACCCCATCTAAGATCATTTGGGATATCTTTTTTATTTAGATCAATACTTGAAATAACTTCTACTTGACCAGAATAATCTAATAAACCTCCTTCAGATTTTGGAATTAATTTTTTAGCAATGTCATAAACTCCAATTGGAGGATATGTTAATCCACTATTTGGACATTTTAAGTCTGTCGCATTACTAACAGCACACATTTCTATTGATGATTTATCCCCACATAAAAAACTATTAAACATTTTAGGGTTCATTCCAGATTCATTTTCAGCTCTTTCTTTAGTTAAGCCGTAGTGGCCCCAGACTGTTTCTGGTGTCGAATATTCAAAAGATGGATGATATTTTGTTCCCTTACCTGCACATATAACTTCAAAACCATTTAATTTTGCCCATTCAATTTGTTCTAAAATTAACGATGGTTGATCACCATAAGCCATTGAACAGATCACATTATTTTTCTTTGCCAAATCTGACAAATACTTTCCACATAAAACATCTGCCTCAACATTAACCATTATTACATGCTTTTTGCTTTCTATGATTTTCTTTGCATGTAATGTGCCTGCTATAGGGTTGCCTGTAGCTTCAATAAATACATCAATTTCTCTATTAAAAACTTTGTCTAAATTATCTGCAAAATTAATCTTTTGTATAGTTTCACTAGATAATCCACTATTTAAACAATTTTTTTTTGCTCTCTCGATATCAAGCTCTATGATTGTGTCTAAAATGATTTTGTTTAATTGATTATATTGAGCTAGAAACATTGAAACAAATTTCCCACAGCCAACAAAAGCAACTCTAATTGGTTTTTTTAAATTTTGAAGTTTAGTATATAAATACACGGATCTATCTTAATAAGAAAAAAATAATAAACCAATAAGATAATAATCCTGAAACAATAGTGGCGATTACACTTCTTGAGTAAAATCCAACAACTAAAGCAACAATTGCACCATAAATTTTTGGATCTGTGATTTCTACAAACAAACCAAAATCATTAAAAAAAACTCCAGGAAATATTATTGCTGGAAATACGGCTGATGGAACATAATTAAGAACTTCTTTAACTTTTGTTCCTAGCATTTCTCTGTCAATTAAAGCGACCATGGCCATTCTGGAAAAATAAGTTACAATTCCAGAAATTATAATTGAAAACCAGGTCATTTTTTAAACCTCAACATTATAAATGCAGCAATTAGAGCGACTAAAGGAGATAATATTATGTAAGATTTAAATGGCGCATTAAATAAAATTAATGATGCAAATCCAGATACCAACATCACAAAAACATGATCTAATTTTCTTAAGTCATTTACTATAATCGCTAAAAAAGTTAGAGGGATTGCAAATTTTAAACCCAATTCTTCGGGTATAAATGAGCCCAATATAATTCCAATAATTGTGGATAACTGCCAGCAAAACCAAAGTGTTACTCCTGTACCAAGAACATAATAATGTGGATTAGATAAATTTTTATTCTGTTTAATGTACTTGTTAGACTCTGCAAAACCTTGGTCTACAATAAAATATGATATAAATAATTTTTTTATAAAACTTAGTTTTTCAAGATATTCAGATAAAACTGCTCCATATAATAAATGTCTAGAATTTATTACTCCAACTGATGTAATAGCTACTAATGAAGAGGCTCCACCCGATAAAAGTTGCATAAATATTATTTGTGATGCGCCACCAAAAATAATCAATGAAGTTGCATAAACTAAAATTGGATCAAAACCTAATTCAACGCCAATAGCTCCAGTTATAATTCCAAAAGGAATTACTGATAGCATATGAGGTAAAACAGCAACCGTGCCTTTAAAAAATATTTTTGATTTTGAAAGCATTAATTAAAAATTCACTAAAGCTTTTTTGAGATATTTTTGATTTAATTTACAATCTTTATAGCCTTGCTTAACAACGTTTAGATATCTTTCGGTTGGATATCTAAAAATTGTTTTTTTAGGCATTATATAAGTCATCACAGTATTGTTATAATACTTAAAATACATTTTCTTATAAAGAATTGGATAATCTTCATAAATATCAAGTTTTTTTTCATCACTTTTTGATATCTCATACAATCCACCAGGCACAATGGAATTATTTTTCTTTTCTATATCAGCTGCACGATACTTGCTTCTGAAATTAAGTGTATATCCTTTTAAATTTATCTTTTTAATAAATTTGGAATCTTTACATCTTCTTTTCATTTGAAAATGATTAAGATTACTTCCGTAAGCAAAATAAAGCATAATTATCTCTCAACTATTTCAATTTCTTTATCTTTAACAAACTTAAGTATTTCTGAATTACATTTATCAATTTTTGTTTTATCTACTGATCTCACAACAATTGATACTCCTAATTTTCCAGCTTTAAAAAAAGGATAACTTCCGATTTCAACTTCAGAATTATTATTTTGGACCTCTGTTAAAGATTTAGCTATTTCACTCTCAACAGTTCTTAAATTAATTGTTTCGCTTAATATTGGCTCCCCTCCAACTATAAGGTTATTTAAACTTCCAAGCATAGCCTTCATAATAGATGGAACTCCTGGAAGACAAAATACATTTTCAACATAAAAGCCAGGTGCACCACTAGATGGATTTAAAATTAAATTAGCGCTGACAGGCATTTTAGCCATCTTTTGTCTACCTTCATTAAATTCTCCTGGCTTATAATAATTTTCTAGTATTGAAAAAGCCTCTTTGTGAAAACCGTATTCAATATTAAATGCTTTAGATACAGACTCTGCGGTAATATCATCGTGGGTTGGCCCTATTCCTCCTGTAGTAAATATATATGAATGTTTTTTTCTAAGTTCGTTGACTGTGTTAATAATAATATTTTCATCATCAGGAATGACTCTAACTTCTGCAACAGATATACCTAATGAATTTAACCAAATAGCTAATGTACTTGTATTAACATCTTGTGTTCTACCTGATAAAACTTCGTTACCGATAATTAAAATACCAGCATTTATCTCTTTTTTATTTTGCATATGTAAATATAAGTAAATTTATATGAAATTTACAAATAGCCTTATTAAAGGAAAATTATTAAAAAGATATAAAAGATTTTTCGCCGATATAAAAGTAAATAGCAAGATTATAACGGCACATTGTCCTAACACTGGATCTATGCAGGGTCTCTTAGATGAAGGTAATGAAGTTTTACTTACAGAACACAATGATCCAAAAAGAAAACTGAAATTCACATTAGAAATTATTAAAGCAAAAAAAAGATTTGTTGGAGTCAATACTCATAGAGCTAACAAAATCGTTAATCATGGATTAGAAAATAAATTAATATCAGAATTTAAAACTATTAAAAATATTAAACCAGAATTTAAATTTAGTGATGATACAAGATTCGATTTTTTATGTGATAGTTATTTAATAGAAGTAAAGAATGTTACATTATTTAGAGAAAATGATATTGCAGAATTTCCTGATGCGGTAACATCAAGAGGAACAAAACATCTAAATATGTTAATTAAATCAATTAAAAAAGGATATAAACCATATGTCTTATTTTTAACGCAAATTCAAAATATAAATAAATTTAGAATTGCAAAAGATATTGACCACATTTATTTTGAAAACTACAAAAAAGCAAAAAAGGCAGGAGTAAAATTTCTAGCTTACAGATGTAAGCTTAGTTCTAAAGAGATTAAAGTTGAAAAAAAAATTAATATTATAGATGATTGAATATAAAGAAAAATTTGAAAAGATGAGAATTGCTGGAAAGCTTGCATCAAAGACTTTAGACATGCTTACAGACTATATTAAACCAGGAGTATCAACAGATAAGATCGATAAGTTGGGCTATGAATTTATAAAAGATAATGGAGGCTATTCAGCTCCATTATTTTATAGAGGTTTTGAAAAATCACTCTGTACATCATTAAATCATGTAGTTTGTCATGGAATACCTTCAGAGAGAATTTTAGAAGATGGTGATGCAGTCAATATTGATGTGACGGCAGTTGTTGATAATTATTATGGGGATACAAGTAGAATGTATGAAATTGGTAATGTACCGGTTAAGGCAAAAAATTTAATTGAAGCCACCTACGACTCATTAATGAAAGCAATATCAATTTTACAACCAGGTAAAAAACTTGGTGATATAGGATTTGAAATTCAATCTTTTGTTGAAAGCAAAGGTTTTTCAGTTGTTAGAGATTTTTGTGGTCATGGAATAAGTAATGTTTTTCATGAACCTCCCAATATTCTTCATTATGGATCTAAAAATACCGGCAAAGAAATATTGCCTGGTATGACGTTTACCATTGAACCAATGATAAATTATGGAAAATATGAAACAAAAGTTTTAAATGATGGGTGGACTGCAGTAACTAAAGATAAATCATTATCAGCACAATTTGAGCATACTGTTGGTATCACAGAAGATTCATATGAAATTTTCACAGAATCTGTTAAAGGTTATAGGAGGCCCCCATATAATTAATGATATCAAGATATTCTAGAAAAGAACTTGTCAGTATTTGGTCTGAAGAAAATAAATATAAGATTTGGCTAGATGTAGAAATCGCTGCAGCTGAGGCTATGGAAAAATATAAAATTATTCCTAAAGGAGTTGCATCATTAGTTAAAAGAAAAGGTAAAATCAAAGTTAAAAGAATTCATGATATAGAAGCAAAAGTTAAGCATGATGTAATTGCTTTTTTGACATCAATTACAGAACAAGCCGGTCTTAAAGCAAGATATCTTCATCAAGGTATGACCTCATCTGATGTTTTAGATACAACTTTAAATGTTCAATTAGTTCAATCAGGAAACATCTTATTAAGAGATATTGATAAAATTTTATCTGTTCTAAAAAAACAGGCTAAAAAATATAAAATGACTCCTTGTATTGGAAGAAGTCATGGAATTCATGCGGAACCTATTACTTTTGGACTAAAATTAGCTTCATTTTATGAAGAATTTAAAAGAAATAAATTAAGACTAAAAGATGCAATAGAAAATGTATCAACATGTGCAATTTCAGGAGCTGTTGGAACGTTTGCAAATATAAATCCTAAAGTAGAAACTTATGTTGCAAAAAAATTAAAATTGAAAGCTGAGCCAATCTCAACTCAAATTATTCCAAGAGATAGACATGCGCATTATTTTTCAGTGCTTGGGATTATTGCTGGATCTGTTGAAAGAGTCGCAACAGAAATAAGGCTTTTACAAAGATCAGAAGTTTATGAATTACAAGAATACTTTTCAAAAGATCAAAAAGGTTCCTCTGCTATGCCTCATAAAAAATCCAATATTAAGTGAAAATCTTACAGGACTTGCAAGGATGGTGAGAAGCTATGTAATTCCAGCTTTAGAAAATATTTCTTTGTGGCATGAAAGAGATATATCTCACTCTAGTGTTGAAAGAAATATTGGTCCAGATGCAAATATAACTCTAGATTTTGCTTTAGTTAGACTGTCAGGAATTTTAGAGAAAATGATTGTTTATCCTAAAATGATGATAAAAAATTTAAACTTAACAAGAGGTCTTGTTTTTTCTCAAGAGGTAATGTTAGAACTTACTAAATCAGGTATCACTAGAGAGAAAGCTTATAGATTGGTTCAGTCTCATGCAAAAGCTAGTTTTGCAAAGAATACAAATCTGTTAACACTTTTAAAAAATGATAAATCTATCACTGGTAAAGTAAGTGAAAAAAGATTAGATAAAATCTTTACATATGACAAACACTTAAAAAATGTAAATTATATATTTAAAAGAGTATTCAAATAATGAAAAAAGGAAAAAAATTATACGAAGGTAAAGCAAAAATAATTTTTGCAAGTAACGATAAAAAATATGTTATCCAACATTTTAAAGATGATGCAACCGCATTTAATAATCAAAAAAAAGCAGTGATGGATGGTAAAGGAATTTTAAACAACAGAATTTCTGAACATATATTAACTCAATTAAACAATGTTGGTATCAAAAATCATTTAGTAAAACGTTTAAATATGAGAGAGCAACTGGTTCAACATGTTGAAATTATACCTATTGAATTTATTGTAAGAAATATTGCAACTGGATCATTAACTAAAAGATTGGGAATTGAAGATGGTACAGTCTTAGATAATCCATTAATAGAGTATTGCTTAAAAGATGATGCTTTAGGAGATCCGTTAGTAAGTACTGAACACATCTTGGCTTTTAAGTGGATGGAAAAAGATGAATTAAACTTAATAAATAAAGAATTAAATAGAATTAACGATTTTCTACAAGGCATGTTTAGAGGTGTTGGAATTAAACTTGTAGATTTTAAAGTAGAGTTTGGAAGATACGAAAAAAATGGAAAAAAAGAGATCATACTCGCAGATGAAATAAGTCCAGATACCTGCAGACTATGGGATGTAAATAGTGATAAAAAACTAGATAAAGATAGATTTAGAAAAGGCCTTGGTAATCTAATTGAGGCTTATCAAGAAGTTGCAAGAAGATTAGATATACTTCATGAACAATCAAATATAAGACCATTAAAATATACAAAGCCACAAGCAGTAAAGATTAAAAAAAAATAATGAAAATTAAAGTAATTGTAACTCTTAAAAATGGGGTTTTAGATCCTCAAGGGAAGGCAATTCAACAAACTCTTAATGGTATGAACTTTGGAAATGTAGAAGATGTAAGACAAGGTAAATATTTTGAAATTGAAGTTAAAGAGAAAGATGAAAAAAAAGCAAAGTCTTTAGTCGATGATATGTGTAAAAAACTATTAGCCAATCTTGTTATTGAGGATTACAAAATAGTTTAATTAATGAGATCATCAGTCATTATATTTCCAGGATCAAATTGTGATAGAGACATGGATGTAGCTTTAAAAAAATTTGGTTTTAAAAATCAAATGGTTTGGCATAATGATCTATCTATTCCAAAATCAGATTTAATAGTATTGCCAGGTGGCTTTTCCTACGGTGATTATTTAAGATGTGGAAGCATTGCTTCTAAATCAAAAATTATAAAATCAGTAATTGATTTTGCTAATTCTGGAGGTTTGGTATTAGGTATTTGTAATGGATTTCAAATTTTAACTGAAACTGGCTTACTAAAAGGAATTTTGCAACAAAATAAGTTTCTTAATTTCATATGCAGCAATGTTTTTGTAAAAGTTAAAGATAAACAAAATAAATATTTTAAAGATTTAAAAAAGGATGTTTTAGAACTTCATATTGCCCATAATGAAGGAAATTATTTTTGTAGTGATGATGAATTAAAATCATTGGAAGATAATAATCAAATAGCTGTAACATATTGTGGAGACGATGGTACAGAAAATGAAACAACTAATCCAAACGGAGCAATTAAAAATATAGCGGGAATTTTTAATAACAATAAAAATGTTCTTGGAATGATGCCTCATCCTGAGAGAATGATAGATAAATATTTATCAGGTGAAGATGGTTCATTATTTTTCAAAAATATTTTAGATAACTTTAAATAATGGAAGTCACAGAAGCAGTTGCGGTAGACCACGGATTAAAAAAAGAAGAATTTTCTAAAATATGTAAACTTCTTAAGAGAATACCTAATTTAACTGAGCTTGCAATATTTTCTGCGATGTGGAATGAACATTGCTCCTATAAGTCTTCTAGAAAACATTTAAAAAAAATGCACACCAAAGGAAAACAGGTCATCCAAGGACCTGGAGAAAATGCTGGTGTTATTGATATTGGAGATGACGATGCAATTGTATTTAAAATTGAAAGCCATAATCACCCTTCATTTATTGAACCTTATCAAGGTGCGGCGACTGGAGTTGGTGGTATCATGCGTGACGTATTTACAATGGGAGCAAGACCAATAGCAAATCTAAATTCAATTCATTTTGGTTCACCACAACATAAAAAAACAAGAAACTTATTAAGAGGAGTTGTTAAAGGCATAGGTGGATATGGAAATTGTATTGGAGTTCCAACAATTGCTGGTCAAACAACTTTTGATGAGTCTTACAATGGAAATATTTTAGTAAATGCCATGACTCTTGGTTTAGTAAATAAAAATAAGATTTTTTACTCAAAAGCAGCCGGTTTGGATAAACCAGTAATATATGTAGGTTCGAAAACTGGAAGAGATGGAATTCATGGCGCCAGTATGGCTTCAGCAACATTCGATGACAAAATTGACGAAAAAAAACCAACAGTTCAAGTTGGAGACCCATTTACTGAAAAATTACTACTTGAAGCTTGCCTAGAATTAATGGCTGATAACTCAATTATTGCAATTCAAGATATGGGTGCAGCAGGATTAACTTCTTCTAGTGTTGAAATGGCCTCAAAAGGAAATCTTGGAATTGAATTAAATCTAAGCAAAGTTCCTTGTAGAGAGGAAAAAATGACACCTTACGAAATTATGTTATCTGAAAGTCAAGAAAGAATGCTTATAGTTCTTGAAAAAGGAAAAGAAGATCACGCTAAGAAAATATTTGATAAATGGAACCTAGATTTCGCGGTTATAGGTAAAACAACTAATTCAAAAAAAATAGAATTAATATTTGATAATAAAAAAGTTGCTGAAATACCGATTGATCTTCTTGCTGAAAATGCTCCAATCTATGATCGTCCTTGGAAAAAAACTAAATTACCTCAAAAATTAAATTTTGATAAAGACGAATTTAAATCTCTAAAATTATCAGATTGCTTGAAGAAGATCTTAAGTAATTCAAACATTTCTGACAAAAAATGGATATGGGATCAATACGATCATACAGTAATGGGTGACACAATTCAAAAACCTGGAGGTGATGCTGGTGTTGTTAGAATTCATGGGACCAATAAAGCGGTAGCGGCATCAGTAGATTCTTCTGCATTATATTGTTTCTCGCATCCATTAACTGGAGGAAAACAAATAGTTTGTGAGAGCTATAGAAATCTTATTTCGGTAGGAGCTAAACCTATTGCTATTACAAATTGTTTAAACTTTGGAAATCCAGAAAAAGAAAAAAATATGGGTGAATTCGTAGAATGTGTTGAAGGAATTACAGAAGCAAGTAAATATCTAAATTTTCCAGTCGTATCTGGAAATGTTTCGTTTTATAACGAAACAAAAGATAAAGGCATAAAGCCAACACCGACAATTGGTGGTGTAGGGCTAATCTCTGACTATCAACATATGCTTACAATGGAATTTAAAACTGAAGGAAACTTAGTTTATGTAATTGGTAAAACTGATGGGCATTTAGATCAAAGTATTTTTGCAAGAGAGCTTTTAAATGAAAAAAAAGGTCCACCACCAACCGTTAATTTATTTAATGAAAAAAACATAGGTGAGACTTTATTAGATTTATCTAGGAAAAATCTTATTGTGAGCTGTCATGATGTTTCGCTAGGTGGAATTTTAACTGCAATATCAAAAATGTGTATTAAAGGAAAAAAAGGAATAAAAATTAATTCACTTAAAGGTTTAACAAATAAATATGAATATTTTTTTGGTGAAGATCAGGCTCGATATATTGTTGAAATACCTAGAGCTAGTTTGAAGAAAGTAATCGAGATTTTAAACAAATATTCAGTACATTTTGACGATTTAGGAATAATAGATGGTAATTCCATTAAATATAATGATGATATCAATTTGCCTATTGAAGAATTGGCAGATGCACATAAATATTGGTTAAAAAAGTATATGGATAGCTAATGGCAATGGATTTAAAAGAAATTGAGGGCTTAATTAAAGAAGGATTACCTGACGCAAAAGTTGAAATTCAAGATTTAGCAGGTGATGGAAATCACTATTCTGCTACAGTGACATCATCTGAATTTTCAGGTAAAAGTAAAATAGAACAACATAAAATGGTGTATAATTCTTTAAAAGGTAAAATGGGAAATGAGCTTCACGCTTTAGCAATTAAAACAAAGGAAATTTAAATGGAACAAGAGACAAATGATTTAATAAAAAGTGAAATTGAAAATAACGATGTATGTCTTTTTATGAAAGGCACGCCTGATGCACCTCAGTGTGGATTTTCAATGGCAACTTCAAATATTTTGAAGGTTCTTGAAGTAAATTTTAAAGGTGTAAATGTTTTAGTGGATCAAAAACTAAGAGAAGGTATAAAAGTATTTAGTGATTGGCCAACCATTCCTCAATTATATGTTAAAAACGAGTTTATTGGTGGATGTGATATCGTAAAAGAAATGTATGAGAGTGGAGAACTCGCTAAACTTTTTGAGTCTAAAGGAATAAACTTTAAGGCTAAAAATTAATTATCTAGAGTAATATTCAATTACTAAATTTGGCTCCATCACAACTGGATAAGGCACTTCCTCAAAAGATGGAACTCTTACAAATTTAACTTTTTTATTCTTTTCATCTAATTGTAGATATTCTGGAACTTCTCTTTCTTTGTTAGCAAGAGCAATATCGATTAAAGCAAGTTGTTTAGATTTATCTCTAATTTCAATCGTATCTTCTTCTTTAACCTGATAACTTGCTATATTAACTTTTTTTCCATTTACTTTAACATGACCGTGGTTAATCAATTGTCTTGATGAAAAAATAGTGTTTGATAACTTTGACCTATAAATTACAGCATCTAATCTTCTCTCTAATAATCCAATTAAGTTTTCAGCAGTATCGCCCTTTTTCATAATCGCTTTTTTATAAACATTTCTAAACTGTCTTTCATTCATATTTCCATAATAAGACTTTAATTTTTGTTTTGCCTGAAGTTGAATTCCATAGTCTGAAGGTTTGCCAGCTTTTGTTTGTCCATGTTGTCCTGGAGGATAAGCTCTTGTATTAAAAGGACTTTTGGGTCTCCCCCATAAATTTACTTTTAATCTTCTATCTACTTTGTGTTTAGAGTTTAATCTTTTTGTCATTAATAGGAGGTCTTATAAGCCTAAGTTATGTTTTGTCAATCAACCTTTTCCTTACTTAAACCAGCAAATACGCTTGATAAAATACGAGTTTCTTTTTCTGATAGATTGAGTTTGTAGAAAATACTTCTTAAATTTTCCATCATGATTGGTTTTTTTTCAGGTGGGTGAAAAAAATTCTTATTTTCTAAATTATTAATGCATAAATTTAACATTCTTTGAATATCAGTCTTATTTGCACTTTTAATTTTTTTTGACTTTTCAAAGGTAAACTTTTTATTTGAAATTAGTCCACTTACTATTTGTGCTACAATAATTAGACTATGAGACAAATTTAAGGATCTAAAATTCTTATTACTTGGGATTTGTAAAGTATAATCAGCATAACTGACTTCATTATTTGATAACCCAGATGCTTCTGATCCAAAAAGAAAACCAACCTTTTTTTTGTAATTAATCTTATTTAGATCAGTTATTGAAATGTGTTTAATATTTTTATTTCTAAATCTTGCTGATGTTGCAACCAATATATCTAAATTGCTTAATGATGTTTCTAAATTTTCATATACTTTTGCTTTTTTAATAACATCTTTTGCACCTACAGATGTTGCAATAATTTTATCATTTGGAAATGATGGTTTTGGATTAACAACTGATAGATTGGTAAAATTAAAGTTTTTTAAAGCTCTAGCACAAGCTCCTATATTTTCTGACAACTGAGGTTTATGTAAAATGAAAGTTATATTTCTTAATGACATCAAGTACTAGCAGGAGCATTATCCTTGAAAAGCTTATAATCCAAACTATCAACAAGAGCTTTAAAAGATGCATCAATAATATTTGGAGAAACTCCTATTGTGAACCAATTACCATGTTTTGAGTCTGCACTTTCTATTGAAACTCTAGTAACTGCTCCAGTTCCTGTATTTAAAATTCTAACTTTGTAATCAACTAACTTTAAATCTTTTAAATATTCTGAATATTTTTCAAGTTTATTTACATTTTTTCTTATCGCATTATCTAATGCATTAACGGGTCCATTGCCCTCGCCTTCACATAATATTTCATGACCATCTACTTCAAGTTTTGCTTTTGCAAATGATACAACTTCACCAGTTGAATCTTTCTTAACCGAAACATCATACTCATTAATTGAAATATATCTTGGTATTTCCCCCATCAATCTTCTAGCCAATAGTTCAAAAGATGCATCTGCACCATCGTAACTATATCCTATGAACTCTCTATCTTTTACTTCATGAAGAAGTTTTTTAATTTTTGGATCGTCTTTTTTAATATTAATACCAATTGCATTTAATCTAGACATTATATTAGATTGTCCAGATTGATCAGAAACAACAATATTCCTAGCATTACCTACTTCATCAGGATTAATATGTTCATAAGTTTTCGGATCTTTTTGTACAGCTGATACATGCATTCCACCTTTGTGTGAAAATGCAGATGCACCCACATAAGGTAAATGTTTATTTGGTTTTCTATTCAGTATTTCATCTAATAATCTTGAACATTGAGTTAAATTTTTAATGTTTTCAGGTTTAATATTAATTTCATATTTGTCTGAAAAATCTTTTTTTAAAAAAAAAGTTGGGATCAAAGACATTAAATTTGCATTACCACATCTTTCTCCAAGTCCATTTATTGTGCCCTGAACCTGCCTAACTCCTGCTTGTACAGCTACTAAACTATTGGCAACTGCATTTTCAGTATCGTTGTGGGCATGAATTCCTAGGTTTTTTCCAGGTATATGCTTTGTTACTCTTTCAACAATTTTAGAAACTTCGTGAGGCAATGTTCCTCCATTGGTATCACATAACACAATCCATCTTGCACCATTATCATATGCAGCTTTTAAACATGATATTGCATATTCAGGATTAGATTTATAACCATCAAAAAAATGTTCAGCATCAAACATAAATTCTTTACCTGAATTAACTATATGCTTTGCACTCTCGCTTATATTTTCTAAATTTTGATCGTTTGAAATACCCAAGGCGACATCCACATGAAAATCCCAACTTTTACCAAATAAACAAACTGATGAACTCTTTGAATTAAGCAGAGATGACAACATAGGGTCATTTTTTGCACTATGCTCTGATTTTTTAGTCATACCAAAAGCAGTAAGATTAGCGTTTTTAAAATTTAGATCCTTATTGAAAAATTCTGTATCTGTTGGATTTGCTCCTGGCCAGCCGCCTTCGATATAATCAACTCCTAAGTTATCTAAAGATTTGGCAATTTTTTCTTTTTCATTTAATGAAAAGTCAACGCCTTGAGTTTGTGCCCCATCTCTAAGTGTTGTATCAAATATATAGATTTTTTCTTTGCTCATTTTAATTTCCACAAGGTTGTACCATCTTTATCTTCAATTAAAATACCCTTATCTAAAAGATCTTTTCTAATTTTGTCAGCTAATTCATAATTTTTTTCATCTCTTGCTTTATTTCTCTCAACTATTTTTGAATTAATTTCATCTTCTGAAAGAGAAATTGTATTTTTTTTTGTTTGTAGCCACTCTTCCGAAGTATCAGTTAATAAACCTATAAAATTGCAAGCTTTTACAAAAGTTGCTTTATCCTCGTTCGTTCCAGTTGAAGCTTTACTATATAAAGAATGTAAATTAGCAATATAGCCTGGGGTGTTTAAATCGTCATATAAAGGATCTAATAATTCGTCTGGTAATATTGTACTTTTACGAACATCAGAATAGGCTGAATACCATTTGCTTAAAGTCTTCTCACATTCTGATATTAGTTTTTCATTCCAATCTAATCCTTGTCTATAGTGAGCACTAATTAATGCTAATCTTAAAACTTGACCATTATATTTATTTTTAAAATCTTTTATTTTTAAAATATTTCCCTGTGATTTTGCCATTTTTTCATTAGAAAGAGTTATAAATCCATTATGAACCCAATAATTTGCAAATGAATTTGTTTCATTTGCACATCTTGATTGAGCAATCTCATTTTCATGATGAGGAAAAATCAAGTCTCTACCGCCCCCATGAATATCAAATTCTTCACCCAAATATCTTTTAGACATAACCGAACATTCTAAGTGCCAACCTGGTCTGCCTTTGCCCCAAGGAGATTCCCATGAAGGCTCTTTATCTGTTGATGGTTTCCATAATACAAAATCTTCAGGATTTTTTTTTATTTCTGAAACCTCTACTCGTGAACCAGCTATTAATTCATCTAACTTTTTATTAGATAGTTTTCCATAATCACTAAATTTTTTTACTTCAAAATAAACATGCTTATCCTTTGAATATGCAAACCCTTTTTTCTCTAGTTCTGTGATCATTTCAATCATTTGTTTTATATTTTCTGTTGCCTTTGGTTCGCTGTTTGGTGTTTCACATTTTAAGTACTTACAATCTTCATGAAAGTTTTCAGTAATTTTTGAAGTTAAGTCATTTATAGAAATATTTTGATCATTAGATGCTTTGATTATTTTGTCATCTATGTCTGTAATATTTCTGATATATTTTACAGATGTTGATCCATATCTATTTTTTAAAATTTTATACAGAATATCAAAAACGACTAATGGTCTAGCATTACCAATATGTGGATCATCATAAACTGTAGGACCACAAACATACATGCCTATGGATTTTTCATTTTTGGGAGTAAATTTTTCTTTCTTACCACCTAGACTATTAGTTAAAAATATATCTTTAGCCATACAACTAGGAATATACTTAAATTATAGATTTGTGAATCTATTTGATTAATTGGGAATTTTGCATACTGGAATTGGTTCCATTTTATGCAAATTTGCACTTCGAATTGAATTATATTTATCTCTATTTACAGAATTTTCATTATCCATTGCTTCTTCTAATTCTTTATATGACAAACCAAGCTGTCCCTCATCAGTACGACCATCATCCCATAAACCATCTGTCGGAGGAGCATCAATAATCTCTTTTAAAATTCCAAGTTCTTTACCAAGTTCCCATACCTCAGTTTTATTACAATCTGCTATTGGAGAAATATCTACTCCACCATCACCATATTTTGTATAAAAACCAACTCCAAAATCTTCTACTTTATTTCCTGTTCCAACAACTATCCCATTGTTTGCGGCAGCTACTTGATAAAGCGTTGTCATTCTTAATCTTGCTCTAGAATTTGCCATTCCATGTTCACTACCAAAATTGTTTAATGTTCCTTCAAATGTTTTAAATAAACTATCTAATTCTAATGTGTGTCCCTCTACATTGCTAAAATTCTTCTTTAACCATTCTTGATGTGCCAAACTTAAATCATGTTGTGCAGATTTTTGTTTTATAGGCATTGATAAAACAATTGTTTTTAAACCTGTCATTGCACTTAATGTACTTGAGACAGAAGAGTCTATTCCACCAGAAATACCAATCACTAAAGATTGAGCTTTTTTTGGCATAGAATTTACATAATCTGAAATCCAGTTTTTAATATGATTTACTTTATCTTTAGGGTTCATAATTCAAATATAAGAAAAAAAATTTATTTTTAAACTGTTAAGATGCCGCTTTAATTGCAGATTTAGAATACAAACTATTCTTTTTTATCTCATCTGAAATTAGAAATGCTAATTCTATAGCTTGGTCGGAGTTCAATCTTGGATCACAGTGGGTATGATATCTGCTTGATAAGTCTGCATCAGATATTTTTTTTGCTCCACCAGTACACTCTGTCACATCTTGCCCCGTCATTTCTACATGAAGACCTCCTGCATAGGAACCTTCAGCTTGATGAACTGCAAATACATTTTTAACTTCGCTTACAACATCATTAAACGGTCTAGTTTTAAAACCAGTAGTTGATTTAATTGTATTCCCATGCATTGGATCACATGACCAAACAACATTTAATCCTTCTTTTTTAATCCCTCTAATTAATTTTGGTAAGAATTTTTCAACGTTTTGATGACCAAATCTTGAGATTAAAGTTATTTTTCCTTTTTCATTTTTAGGATTAATTACCTCACATATTTTTGCAATCTCATCAGGTTTTGAAGTTGGACCACATTTGATGCCAATTGGATTTTCTATTCCTTTACAAAATTCAACATGTCCTCCATCTAATTGTCTTGTTCTATCTCCTATCCAGACAAAGTGAGCTGAGGTATCATGATATTCACCCGTGGTTGAGTCTACTCTTGTCATGCTTTCTTCAAAAGGTAAGTGTAAAGCTTCATGAGAAGTCCAAAAGTTAACTGTGTATAATCTATTATTAAAATCAGATGTAATTCCACAAGCATCCATAAAAGCTAATGCATCTGCTATTTTATCTTCTAACTCTTTAAACTTCTTAGCTTGAGGACTTTTCTTAATATAATCTAAATTCCATAAATGAACCTTGTTTAGATCAGCAAAACCACCTTTTGAAAATGCTCTTAAAAGGTTTAAAGTTGAAGCAGATTGAGAATAAGCCTTAAACATTCTTTTTGGATCAGGTCTTCTAGCTTTTTCATTAAAATCTATCGCATTTATATTATCTCCCAAATAACTTGGTAATTCTTTATCACCTTGTTTTTCAGTTGGAGCACTTCTTGGTTTTGAAAATTGTCCAGCAATTCTTCCAAGTTTTACAATAGGTAAAGAAGCTGAGTAAGTCATCACTAAAGCCATTTGAAGAATAACTTTAAAGGTATCTCTTATATTGTCAGGATGAAATTCTGCAAAACTTTCAGCACAATCACCACCTTGCAAAAGAAAAGCTTTACCATCATTGACCATTGCCAACTGATCTTTCAAATGTCTTGTTTCACCCGCAAAAACTAATGGAGGAAAGGTTTTCAATTTATTTAAAACCATCTCTAATTCCTTCTCATCTTCATATTGAGGAATATGTTTGACAGGGTATTTTCTCCAGCTATTTATTTTCCAATTTTTCATTTCAACTCAGAATTGTTTTAACAGACTTTATTATTTATTCAACAGTGACAGATTTAGCTAAGTTTCTTGGTTTATCTATATCGTATCCTTTATCTAGTGCAGAGTAATAAGCTAACTTTTGTAAAGGTATAGTGGTCAAAAAAGGAATGAGTTCATCTGATATATGCTCAACTTCTATTTGCTCCCATATATTTTCTGAATAAATCTCATCAGTACTTTTATTTGTTATTAATAAAACTTTTGCACCTCTAGAAATAACTTCTTGCATATTTGAAATAGTTTTTTTGTAATGTTCATCTCTTGGAGCAATTACCACTACAGGCATACCTTCTTCTATTAGTGCAAGAGGTCCATGCTTCATTTCTCCTGCTGGATAACCTTCGGCATGAACATAAGCAAGCTCTTTTAGTTTTAAAGCACCTTCAAGTGCAATTGGATATGAATAACCTCTACCCAAAAACATTGATCCTTTAGAATTAGCAAAATCTTTTCCAAGTGTTTGAATTTTATCTTCAATATTTAGTGTATTTTTTGCTGATTTAGATAAAGATAACAAATCTTTTATCTTCTTTTGATAATCCTTTTTATTAATTGATTTTTGTTCATAAGAAAGTTTAGTGCACAATAAATAAAGAACTAACATTTGTCCTAAAAAAGCCTTTGTCGATGCAACGCCGACTTCTGGGCCACAATGAATAGGTAAAACTAGATCTGCATCTCTTGCAATTGAACTTTCAACAACATTTACTACTGCACAAGTTTTAACATTATTCTTTTTGCACAAATCTAATGCTGCAAATGTATCTGCAGTTTCTCCTGATTGTGAAACAAACACATAAAGACAATCTTTTTTAAATTTAATTTTTCGGTATCTAAACTCAGAAGCTATATCAACACTAACATCTAAACTTGTATTTTGTTCAAACCAATACTTAGCAACAAGACATGAGTGATATGCTGTTCCACATCCAATTAGAACCACTGATGAAATTTCACTTATATTCCAAGGAAAATTGTAAATATTTATTTCTTTGTTATGTTTATCGATGTACTCATTAACACAATTTTTTAGAGTAATTGGCTGCTCGTCTATTTCTTTGGCCATATAATATTTGTAATCTCCTTTTTCATAATTTTGATCATCTTTAGAAAGATTTAAGATTTTTTTGTTTACTTTGGTTCCATCAGTATCAAAGAATTCTACTTGATCTTTTTTTAATATGCAAAATTCTCCATCATTTAAATATGAAATTTTATTAGTCATTGACTTTAATGCATAAGAATCTGATCCAAGATAATGTTCGTTTGGACCATAACCAACTGCAAGAGGAGAGCCTCTTCTTGCCCCGACTATTAAGTCTGGTTGATCTTTGAATATTATTCCTAGTGCAAAACTACCATGTAATTTTTTTAAAACTTTTATAATTGTATTTTTAAGGTTATTTTTTTTTAAATAATCAGTTACCAAATGAACAATTACTTCTGTATCTGTTTGGGATTTAAACTTATAGCCTTTGTTTTCTAACAACTTTTTTAGAATAGTTGAATTTTCAATTATACCATTGTGAACTACAGATACATCTTCTGATGAATGAGGATGTGCATTTATTGAACTGGGTTTACCATGTGTAGCCCATCTAACGTGTCCGATACCAATAGAGCCAGATATTTTAGTTTGTATAATGTTTTTCTCTAAAGCGTCTACTCTACCCTCACATTTGACTTCATTTATATTTCCATTTGAAAGAGTTGCTATACCTGCAGAGTCATAACCTCTATACTCAAGTTTTTTTAATGAACTTATAATTCTGGGAGTAACCTCTTTAGAGCTTGTAATTCCAACTATTCCACACATTGCTTATTATTTCCTTTTATAATTTTTCTTTTCTTTTTGATTTGATCTGGTTAATGCCAACGACCCTTTGCTTACATTTTTAGTAATTACTGAACCTGCTCCTATAACACTTTTTTCATTTAAAGTAACTGGTGCTACTAAAGATGTATTTGAACCTACAAATACTTTATCCTTGATGTTTGTTTTACTTTTTTTTCTTCCATCATAGTTACAAGTTATTGTTCCAGCTCCAATATTAACGTCCTTCCCCACTACTGCATCTCCAATATATGATAAATGATTAACTTTAGAATTTTTATTTATTGTGCTTTTTTTTACTTCAACAAAATTTCCTATCTTTGATCCGGATTTAATTTTTGTTCCAGGTCTTAAACGAGCATATGGACCAACACTCACGTTACTGTCTATTTTAACACCCTCAAGATGAGAGAAAGACAGAATTTTAACGTTGTTTCCTATTTGAACTTTATCAGCAAAGACAACATAAGGTTCTATCTCTACATTCTTTCCAATTTTAGTATCTTTAGAAAAAAAAACTGTCTCAGGCCCCTTCATTTTGACACCTTTTTTTAAAAATTTATCTCTAAGTTTATTTTGTAAATTTTGACTATTCATTAGATAGTTGTATATAACTGGGAATTAAATTAATTAATTCACAATTTATTTCTTATTAATACTTTTTAAATGACACAAAAATTCACAGTTGTTTTTGATTTAGATGGCACGTTGGTAGACACAGCACCTGATCTAATGCTTGCTCATAACCATGTTATGAAGAAATTTGGATACCCCACAAAATCTCTTGATGAACTTAAAAATACTGTTGGTCAAGGAGCTGGGGCAATGATTGGTAGATCTATATGGAGCCAGGCCAAAAAAGAATTAACTTCGATTAATGAGAAAATTAAAAATGAAATGACAGATGAATTTATTTCTTATTATGGAAAAAATATTTTAAATGAAAGTACTCTGATGCCTGGTGTAAAAAATTTTTTAAATTGGTGTAAAAAAGAAAATATATCAATGGCTGTATGTACGAATAAAACGGAACATCTTGCAGTAGATCTTCTAAAAAAAATTGGGATATATGATTACTTCGAGTATGTTGCTGGTTATAATACTTTTGATTATTGTAAACCTGATCCGAGACATATAACAACAATCATCGAAATTTTAGATGGTAGTAAAAATAAATCAATTATGATTGGTGATAGTGAGTCGGATGCAAATGCAGCTAAAGCGGCGGATATTCCAATGATTTTATTAGAGGATGGATATACTGAAAAAAATATTGATGAAATTTATCATAATCACTTAATAAAAGACTTTGTAGATATTGAAAAAATTGTATCTCAATATCTTTAATATTGATTAATTTATTTTAACTATTAAAACAAAATCACAAATTAGGAGTTATTTTGTTATTGCATACAATTAAAGTATATCCATCAAAAATAAATCTTCCAAAGAAGAAACAGCTTGCTTGGAAAATAGCAGAGATAGCAAGTGATAATGCTAAATTAAATAAAAATTCAGTAGAAATGGTTATTAATAGAATTATTGATAACGCTTCTGTTGCTATAGCTTCTTTAAATAGAAGACCTGTAATATCTGCAAGAGAAATGGCAAAAAAACATGTTAGAAAAAATGGTTCTAATCTTTTTGGCATAAATTCAAAACTTAAATTTGATTGTGAATGGGCTGCGTGGGCAAATGGAACTGCTGTTAGAGAATTAGATTTTCATGATACATTTCTAGCAGCTGATTACAGTCATCCTGGTGATAATATTCCTGCTCTTTTAGCAGTGGCACAACAATTAAAAAAAAATGGAAATGATTTATTAAGAGGAATTATAACTGCTTATGAAGTGCAAGTTAATCTTGTAAAAGCTATTTGTCTTCATAAACACAAGGTTGATCATATCGCTCACTTGGGACCAAGTGTTGCTGCTGGTATTGGATCTATGTTAAAATTAAATACAGAAACTATTTATCAAGCTGTTCAACAAGCATTACATGTGAGTGTTTCAACAAGACAATCAAGAAAAGGTGAGATTTCAAGTTGGAAGGCATATGCTCCAGCTCATGCAGGAAAATTAGCAATTGAAGCTGTTGATAGAACGATGCGAGGTGAAGGTGCTCCAAGTCCTATTTACGAAGGTGAAGATAGTGTGATAGCAAGAATATTAGATGGAAAAAATGCTAAATATTTTATTCCTTTGCCTAAAAAGAACGAAGAAAAAAAGGCTATTCTTGAAACATATACAAAAGAATATTCTGCAGAATATCAAGCTCAAGCATTAATTGATATTGCAAAAGCACTTAATAAAAAAATTGATAATTTAAATACAATTAAAAAAATAGATATACATACAAGTCATCATACTCATTATGTAATAGGAACTGGAGCTAATGATCCACAAAAAATGGATCCGAATGCTAGTAGAGAAACTTTAGATCACTCAATAATGTATATTTTTGCAGTAGCTTTAGAAGATGCAGATTGGCATCATGTAAAGTCTTATACTAAAAAGAGAGCTACCAAAAAAAGTACAATTAAAATATGGAGATCAATTAAAACTCATGAGGATAAAAAATGGACAAAGAAATACCATGATCCTGATCCAAAAAAGAAATCTTTTGGTGCAAAGGTTATAGTGACATTAAATAATGGGAAAAAAATTATTGAGGAATTAGAAAGAGCAGATGCTCATCCTTACGGGAAAAGACCTTTTAAAAGAAAAGATTATATAAATAAATTTAAAATTTTAACAGAAAGTATTATTTCTAAAAAAGAAAGTGATAGATTTTTAAAAGATGTTCAAAATTTAAAAAAATTAAAAAATAATCAGCTTACAAAACTAAATATTGAAGTAAGTAGAAGATACTTAAAATCGAATAATAAAAAAGGAATATTCTAGTGCACTTTGTTGAAAAAAAACCTGAAGAGAAAAGAATTGATTTAGATAATAAACTAAAATCAAATAAAATTTTAAGAATACCTGGTGCATATAATCCATTAACAGCAAAAGTTATTGAAGAAATTGGATATGATGGTGTTTATGTTTCTGGAGGTGTTATGTCTAATGATTTGGGTTATCCAGATATAGGATTAACAACTCTTAATGATGTCAGTAACAGATCAAAGCAAATTGCACGTGTTACAAATCTTCCAACAATTGTTGATGTTGATACAGGTTTTAAATCTTGTAAAGAAACTGTTCAAACATTTGAAAATATTGGTATTTCAGCAATTCATTTAGAAGATCAGATAGAACAGAAAAGATGTGGTCATCTAGACAATAAAGAATTGATATCAAAAGAGGATATGACAAAAAAAATCAAAGAATGTGTAGAAGCAAGATCAGACAAACAATTTAAAATCATTGCACGTTCTGATGCTAAAAGTGTGGAAGGAATTGATAAGATGATTGATCGTTGCAAATCTTATATTGACGCCGGCGCAGAGATTGTTTTTCCAGAAGCATTAAAAGATGAAGCTGAGTTTGAAAAGGTTAGAAAATCCCTGGATTGTTATCTTTTAGCAAATATGACCGAGTTTGGTAAATCGAAGCTACTAGATTTTAAACAATTAGAAGAGCTCGGTTACAATATTGTAATTTATCCAGTTACTACACAAAGACTGGCGATGAAAAGTGTTGAGGATGGTCTACGTGCCATTTTTGCGGATGGACATCAAAATAATATTATAGATAAGATGCAAACTAGAAAAAGATTATATGATCTAGTTGAGTACGAAAAATACAACTCTTTAGACGAAAAGATATATAATTTTAGCACAGAGGGACACGAATAATGAGTGAAGAAGTAAAAAAAGGTTTATTAGGAATTGTTGTTGATGAAACAGAAGTTTCTAAAGTTATGCCTGAGATTAACTCATTAACCTATAGGGGTTATGCCGTTCAAGATCTGTGTGAATTTTGTAGATTTGAAGAAGCTGCATATCTTATTTTAAAAGGTGATTTACCAAATAGTATTGAGCTAAGACAATTTGAAAAAATTGAGAGAGGACATAGAGATTTATCAAAAAATCTTTACGAAATAATCAAACACATGCCAAAAAAGTCTCATCCCATGGATGTTGCTAGAACAGCAGTTAGTGTAATGGGATTAGAAGATAAAGAAACTACAGATAATTCTCAGGAAGCAAATACAAGAAAAGCTCTAAGAATTTTAGCCAAAACTCCAACTGCTTTAGCAGCGTTTTATAGAATTCGAAAAGGTAAAAAGATTATTAAACCAAAAAAAGAATTAACTTTTGCAGAAAACTTTTTCTACATGTGTTTTGGAAAAGTACCTCAAAAAGAAATTGTAAAAGCTTTTGATGTATCTTTAATTTTATACGCAGAGCACAGTTTTAATGTTTCAACTTTTACAGCTAGAACTATAACAAGTAGTTTATCTGACATTCATGGTGCTATAACAGGTGCTATAGCTAGTCTAAAAGGACCATTACATGGTGGAGCAAATGAAGAGGTCATGCATATGATGAATAAAATTAAAAAACCTGAGAATGCTTTAAAATGGATCAATAATGCATTAAAAAAAAAAGAGGTTGTGATGGGTTTTGGGCACAGGGTTTATAAGAGTGGAGACTCTAGAGTTCCAACAATGAAAGAGTATTTCAAAAAAGTTGCTAAAATTAAAAAAGATAAAAAGTTTTTAAAGATTTACGATATTGTTGAAAGAGTAATGATTAGTAAAAAGAATATTCATCCAAACGTAGATTACCCTACAGGACCTACTTATCATCTAATGGGTTTTGATACAGATTTTTTTACACCAATATTTGTAATTTCAAGAATTACTGGATGGTCGGCTCATATAATGGAACAACATTCATCTAATAAACTAATTAGACCATTAGCCAAATACAAAGGAAGTAAATACAGAAAAGTAATGCTTTTGAACCAAAGATAGGTCTAATTTACTCATTTAAAAATATTTAATCATTGCCATATATAATGTATGGAAAATTTAAATAGACATCATAAACCCCAAAACTTGAGTGATAAAATTGCTTTTGGATTCACAAAATTTTTAAGATTCTTGGCTGATACTTTTTTTAAAAAAAAATATGGGCATAGAGCAGTTGTTTTAGAAACTGTAGCAGCTGTTCCTGGTATGGTAGCTGGAATGTTACTTCACCTAAAATCTTTAAGAAAAATGCAAGATGATAAAGGTTGGATAAAAATTCTATTAGATGAAGCTGCAAATGAAAGAATGCATTTAATGACTTTTATTAAAATTGCAAAACCTACGTTTATAGAAAGATTAATTATAATGGTTGCACAATTTATATTTATTTTGATGTATCTATTTATATATTTGATTTCACAAAAGACTGCTCATAGAATTGTTGGGTATTTTGAAGAAGAAGCCGTCATAAGCTACACTGAGTACCTAAATGAAATAGAAGAGGGTAAAATTGAAAATATTAAGGCTCCAGAGATAGCAATAAATTACTGGAACCTTCCGTTAAATTCTAGACTAAAAGATGTAGTAAAAGTGATAAGAGACGATGAAGCTGGGCATAGAGATGTGAATCATAGTTTTGCTGACATTTTAAATACAAAGAAGAACAAAGTTTCTAATGAAGAAGCAAATTATGAAGATAAAGAAAAAATTTAATTATTTAAATTTAATTAGTTAATCATCTTTACTTATAAAATATATTCTATTTAGATTGTTTTTGTTTATACAAAGAAATGCCTTTTTCAATTTTGTTTTTGTAAGACATTTTAAAGCTCTCTAATTGCCAACCTGAAAGTCTGTTTTCGATTTCTTTTAGATTGTTATTTTTCCAATCATCTGTTGTTTCAGGATCTTTCCAAATTTTCTTTTCTTCATCAGATCTACCACATCCATAGCATAGGCCTGATACTGGATCAGTTTTACAAATACTTATACAGGGACTTACTATCACTTAATCCTAGGAGAAAGCGTCTATCCAGTTACCTTGTGTGGATGCTTTTGAATATTCAGTGGCTCTACCTTCAAAGAAGTTCATATGCTCAACTGCATTTAACATCGTGTCTAACCATGTTAATGGATTTTTCTGGACATCATATATTGGCTCAAGACCTAACTGAGTTAATCTTCTGTTTCCAATGAACCTTATATAATCTTTAACTTCTTGAGCTGTTAAACCCTGCATTGGACCCATTTCGAAAGCTAGATCAATAAATGCATCCTCATGTTCAATTATAGTTCTGCAAGCTTCATAAAGTTCTTTTTTAAGTTTCGGAGTCCAAATTTCAGGGTTCTCTTTAATGAACTCTTTAAAAATTCTAATCATAGAATTACAATGAAGAGTTTCATCTCTTACTGACCAAGTAACTATCTGACCCATTCCTTTAAGTTTGTTATGTCTTGGAAAGTTTAATAAAATTGCAAAGCTTGCAAACAATTGAAGACCTTCTGTGAAGGCGCTAAATACTGCAACAGTTTTTGCGATATCTTCTTTTGAATTTACATTGAAGTTTTGCATGTAATCATATTTATCTTTCATCTCTTTGTATTTCATGAATGCAGAATATTCAGATTCTGGCATTCCAATTGTATCTAATAGATGTGAATAAGCTGCTACATGGACTGTCTCCATAGAGGCAAATGCTGTCATCATCATTAAAACTTCTGTAGGTTTAAATACAGTTGTGTAATGTCTTAAGTAACAGTTATTAACTTCAACATCTGCTTGAGTAAAAAATCTAAAAATTTGAGTTAGTAAGTTTTTTTCAGACTCAGAAAGATTTTTTTGCCAATCTCTAACATCGTCACCGAGTGGAACTTCCTCTGGTAACCAATGAATTCTTTGTTGAGTTAACCAAGCATCATAACACCATGGGTATCTGAATGGTTTATAGACTGGGTTCTCAACTAATAAACCCATTTTTTTTGGTTCTACAATTTTTTGTTTTGCATCTTTTAGACTTTCTACTGACATGATAAACACTCCTCATATTCTGGTTGTTGATTTTCTTGTTTCTTAGATTTGTAAACATTTGCAGTTACATCTGTAGAATTTGCATCGTTTACGTTTTCCGCTCTTTGTATTGATTTAGATCTGCAGTAATAAAGACTCTTCAATCCTTTTTTCCAAGCTTGGAAATGGATTTGGTGTAAGTCCCTTTTATGAATATCTGCAGGTATAAATATATTTATTGATTGTGCTTGAGAAATATGAGGAGTTCTATCTGCACCTAACTCCACGATCCATTTCTGGTCTAGTTCAAAAGCTGTTTTAAATACGTCTTTTTCTTGTTGTGTTAAAAAATCAAGATGAGAAATTGAACCTTGATTGGTTGTGATACTTGACCATGTTTCATCATCATTTTTACCGTGCTTCTCTAATAATTTACTTAGATATTTATTTCTAACATTAAATGATCCGGACAAAGTTTTATGTGTATAACTATTTGCTGCAATTGGTTCAACACCTGGAGATGTTCCACCACAAATAATTGAAATTGAAGCAGTTGGAGCTATTGCAGTTTTATTTGAAAATCTTTCATTAATACCATAATCAGCAGCATCTGGACATGCACCTCTTTCATCAGCTAAATCTTTAGAAGCTTGATCAACCTGTTTTTGGATGCTTTCAAATATTTTTTTATTCCAAACTTTACTCATCACAGATTCAAAAGGAATCATTTTTTGTTGGAAGAATGAATGAAGTCCCATAACACCTAGGCCAACACTTCTCTCTTTTAATGCTGAATAAACTGCATCACTAAATGACTCAGGTGCTTTTTCAGTAAAGTCCGTTAATACATTATCTAAAAATCTCATTACGTCTGGAACAAAGTTTTCATCGTCTTTCCATTGATCATAAGTTTCTAAATTTAAAGATGATAAACAACATACTGCCGTTCTATCTCTGCCCTCTTTATCAATTCCTGTTGGTAAAGTTATTTCACTGCACAAGTTAGACGTCTTAACAGTTAAACCAGCAAGCTTATGATGTTGAGGTATCATTCTATTAACTGTATCAATGAAAACAATATAAGGTTCTCCAGTTTCAATTCTTGCAGTTAATAATCTAATCCATAAATTTCTTGCAGAAACAGTAGCTTGTACTGATTGATCTTTTGGACTTTTTAGTGCCCATTGTTCATCTAGCTCTACGGCTCTCATAAATGCATCTGAAACTAAAACACCGTGGTGTAAATTTAATGATCTTCTATTTGGATCACCACCAGTTGGTCTTCTCATTTCAATAAATTCTTCTATCTCTGGATGATCAATTGGAAGATAACAAGCTGCAGATCCTCTTCTTAAAGAACCTTGACTGATCGCCATTGTCAAAGAGTCCATAACTTTGATGAAAGGAATAATGCCTGAAGTTTTTCCAACTCTTCCAATTTTTTCTCCAATAGATCTTAAGTTGCCCCAATAACTTCCAATACCTCCTCCTTTGGCAGCCAACCAAACATTTTCACTCCATAGATCTAATATTCCAGTTAAGCTATCCCCTGCTTCATTTAAGAAACAAGAAATTGGTAAACCTCTTTTTGTTCCACCGTTTGATAAAACTGGTGTCGCTGGCATGAACCACAAATTACTTATGTAGTTGTAAAGTCTTTGCGCGTGTAGGTTGTCATCTGCATAATGACTCGCAACTCTTGCAAATAAATCTTGGAAAGACTCGTTTTCTCCAAGGTATCTGTCACTTAGTGTTGCTCTTCCAAAATCTGTTAAATTATTATCTCTAGATCTATCTATTTTAATAGTTATCCCTTTAGAATTTTGAAACAACTCTGTGTTGTTATTTAGTGAAAATAAGTCCGGCCTTTTGTCATTATTGCTGATTTTTTCCGCTGGTTTATAATCAGAGACAGCCTTCCTGATTGCCTGAGACAATATTTTGTTCATTAAACTCCCTTTTATTCTTTATACTAAAAAATCTAGTAAATAACTAGATATAGTGTGTAGATTTACCTGATATACTATATAAATTGTAAATCAATAGAACATTTATAGAACTTATTAAATATTTATCAATAAAAATTTTAAAAAAATGTACATATATCCACATGAATAATTCGGGAAAAATTGATCCCTACGGCTTTCGGGAATATGACGCACGATGGGTATACGAAAAAGACATAGATGACGATGGAATCGTTCAACTTGGTAAAGGTCTTGGAACTCAAATAATTAATCATACAAAGAAAAACAATCCTAGAATTATAGTTGGCCAAGATTATAGGTCTTACAGTGAACATATCAAAGAAAAATTAAAAGAGGGCATGGTTTCAACTGGGTGCAAAATCGAAGATATAGGATTATCTTTATCCCCAATGGTTTACTTCGCACAATTTAATTTAAATTCAGATGCAATAGCTATGGTTACAGCTAGTCATAATGAAAATGGTTGGACGGGTGTAAAAATGGGTATCAAAAAAGGACTTACTCATGCACCTGAAGAAATGAAAGAACTAAAAGATATTACTCTTAATCAAAAATTTATTAATGGTAAAGGTAATGTTAAAAAAATTGATGATTTTCAGAATGTTTATAAAAATGATTTGATAACAAAAAACCCATTAAATAAAAAAATTAAAGCTGTAGTTGCTTGTGGCAATGGAACAGCAGGAATATTTGCACCAGAAATTTTAAGAAGTATTGGGTGCGAGGTAATTGAACTTGATTGTGAACTTGATTGGACTTTTCCAAAATACAACCCAAATCCTGAAGACTTAGAAATGTTACATGCAATTTCTTCAGCAGTTAAAGAAAATAATGCAGATATTGGATTTGGTTTTGATGGAGATGGGGATAGAGTTGGGGTTATAGATGATAAAGGTAATGAAATCTTTTCAGATAAAATAGGGCTATTAATTGCTAGAAATCTTTCGAAAGATCATAAAAATAGTAAATTTATTGTTGATGTAAAATCGACAGGACTTTATTCCAATGACAAAATATTAAAAGAAAATAAATGTGAAACAATTTATTGGAAAACCGGTCATTCCCATATCAAAAGAAAGGTAAATACCGATAACGCTTTAGCAGGATTTGAAAAAAGTGGTCATTTCTTTTTTAATAAACCTTTGGGATATGGCTATGATGATGGAATTAATTCAGCAATACAGGTCTGTAAGTTACTCGATAAAAATAACAAAAAAATGAGTGAAATACTTGGTGAATTACCAACAACTTATCAAAGCCCGACAATGGCTCCCTATTGTAAAGATAGTGAAAAATATGATGTAGTTGAGAATTTAGTTACAGAAATAACAAATATTAAAGAAAATAAAACTAAAGTAGATGATCAAGAAATCAGAGAAATATTAACTGTTAATGGAGTAAGATTTTCTTTTGATGATGGGTCTTGGGGATTAATTAGAGCATCTTCTAATAAACCATCTTTAGTTGTAGTTACCGAAAGTCCAACCTCCGAAGATAGAAAAAAGAAGATTTTTGACTTTATTGATAATCTCCTTCAACAAACAGGTAAAGTTGGGGATTATGATCAAAAAATTTAAAATTCAACTATAAAGAGTTAAGAAAAAATTAGAGAATCGATTAATATGAAGATGAGGTGGCGGAGGGAGACTGAAACCACCTCGTCTCCTAAGTCACTAAAAATCTATATAGAAATAAAGTACCAATAACATAAAGAAAAACACCAAATAATCTTTGTGTTTTAACTCTATCTAGATCTTGAACTGTTTTTGCTCCAATCCTTGCCATGAATGTTGTTATTGGAACAAATATTATAAATGCAGGTATATTAATAAACCCTATGCTTAATGGGATATCAGCTTTTAACATCAAACCAGATGTAAAAAATCCAATTGATCCAAATAAAGCTATTATAAATCCAATGGCTGCAGAGCTTCCTATTGCTAAGTTAATAGGATAACCAAAGTATCTTAGTATTGGAACATTCATCATAGCTCCTGTTATGCCCATAGGAGCAGATATTAATCCTGACAAAAATCCAAATATTATTCTTGGGAAAATATTGAATTTTTTCTTAATTTTTTTTTTCTTTTCACTTTGTAACAACAAGTAAGCTCCAAAAAAGTAAACAACTGCAGAAAAAAAAAATAACAATGTTTTAGTATTCATCAATGCCGCCATCAATGTTCCAGAGAAAACTCCAATTATTACAAATGTTCCATAATTTTTAATAATATTAAAATCAACAGCATTATATTTTCTGTGAGTTAATACTGATGCTGTAGCAGTTAGAATTGTTATTGAAAAAGCTGTCCCTACAGATAAATGCATTAAATAATCTTTATCAACGTCAAATGCTTCAAATACAAAAAATAAAAATGGAACTGAAATTAATCCTCCTCCGATACCAAAAAAACCTGCAAAAAAACCAACCGGAACAGCGGCTGCCATCATTAAAAAAATAAAATAAATATTATTAATCTCTAAAAGAGTATTATTCAATTTGCCCTGCCGATATACTTTGTGGATTAAATTTTACTTTATCCATTATGTGATCAATTTTCTTAACATCGGCGTCTCTTACACACATATTTTCACTTAAATATCTTTTCCAAAAACTAGAACCTATTTGTCCATGGAATAAACCAAGAGTATGTCTCATGATTTGATTTAATCTTGTACCTTTTTTAATTTCTTCTTTTACATACTTAATTAGTTTCTCAACAACTTCTTGTCTTGTCAAAATTTCACTATTATTAAAAATTTGGTTCTCAATATCTGCTAACATGTAAGGGGAATGATAAATTGACCTTCCAATCATCACACCATCTACATTATCTAAATGTTCTTTGATTTGATCAGTAGACGTTATTCCTCCATTAATTATTATTTCTAAATCTTTAAAATCTTTTTTCAATCTATTTACGTATTCATATTTCAAAGGTGGAATATTTAAATTTTGTTTAGGTGTAAATTTTCCTAACATTGCTTTTCTGGCATGAATTATAAAAGTTTTAACACCTGTTTCTTTTAAAATATTCACAAAATTATATAAATTTTCGTATTGATCAACATTGTCATATCCAATTCTAGTTTTAACTGTTACAGGAATTGATGTTTTTGAAATCATTTCACTTAGACAATCAGCAACAAGATTAGGTTCTTGAATTAAACAAGCCCCAAATCTATTTTTCTGAACTTTTTTACTTGGACAACCTAAATTTAAATTTATTTCATCATAACCAAATTCTTCACCTAAATATGCTGCATTTCCTAATAGTTTTGGAGAAGAACCACCAAGTTGCAGAGCAACAGGTTTTTCCCTCATATCAAATTCTAATAGTTTCTTTTTATCTCCTCTATCAATAGCTTCTGAGACAATCATTTCAGTATAGAGAAGAACATTTTTACTGATTAATCTTAAGAAAAATCTTTCATGTTTGTCTGTGCAATCCATCATAGGAGCAACAGAAACTGTTCTATTTAATCTAGACATATTTTTTGAGTTTGCTTGATAAATTAATTTTCTTTTCGTTTACATACTCTTGATGATTTTGCTCAATTTTTCCAAGTTCATATTTGTAATTAACCATTATTCCAAATGATCTTTTAAAACCTACATCGGACACATTTGCATTTATTACAATATCGTCAATTTCTGCACCGTTGTTTAGATGAAATCTACAAACATCATTAATTGGAAAACCTAGATCATTTTTTTGAATAGCTAAATAATTTAGAGCAATTTTTGTAAGTAAATCTTTATTGTCTATAAATTTTCTATCTCCAATTTTTAATCCTAATGATTTTAGAAATTCAACTTTAGGAAAGTTTTCTTTTTTAACTATTTCTCCTAATTTTTCATTATCTAAAGACTTAACCCAATCGGCAAAACCTATCATTGGAGAGAGTGTTCCAAAATTCTTTACATCAGTTAATTCTTCTTGCAACTCATAGACTACTCTTTTGATTAAAAAATTTCCTAAAGTAACCCTAGATAGTCCCTCTTGACAGTTGCTAATTGAATAAAATGTTGCGGTGTCATAATTTTCTTTTTTCTCATTATTAGGTCGTGTCAACTCTTGAATGGACTTAGCCAAACCTTTGGTTAATGCAATCTCAACAAAAATAATTGGTTCTTCATCTAAAGCAGGGTGAAAATAAGCAAAAAATCTTCTATTTTCTCCAAGTCTAATTTTTAATTCATTCATATCTTTCATTGAATGAACTTTCTCATATTTTAGTAATTTTTCTAATATTGCTGCTTTAGTATCCCATGTAATTTTTCTTAATTTTAAAAATCCAGGATTAAACCAATTTTTAAAGATATCTATGAGATCATAGTCTAAATCTTTTAATTCTGGATTTTTAATTAGAAAAGTTTGTAAATCCTCTCTTAAAGAAACTATTTCTGGTGTACCATTTGGTGCCATATTTAATCTTTTAAATAATTCTTTTCGTTTACCTGATGATATTCTTGATAAATTTAAAATTGACCTACTATTTTTGTTTTGACTATAATCTTTTATTGCCTCATCTATGCTATCTGAATTTGGTTTATATTTTTCATTAACTTGTAATAAGAATTTTAATTTTTCATCGTAAGACAAGTTATGATACCTAAACAAGACATCTCTTGCTAATGTAATTCCAAAAGCTGCTCCTTTTGATGACAACAGGTCATCACATAGCTCAATCAAATCTCTTTTTTTAGAGAATTTTTTTAATGATTTTTTCTCTAAAATTTTTTGACCAGCATCAGCAATTGTCTCGAATATTCTTTTTATATTTAGCATTGTGTTTTTTATATATTAAAAACCTAAACTTTTACCCATTATTTTGTCAGGTAACCAGGTCACAATCTCAGGAAAAATACACAAAATAAGTATAGCTAAAGCCATAATTATCATAAATGGTATAGATCCCTTTAAAATTTCTGACAAACTTACATCTGGAGTTATACCTTTGATTATATAAAGGTTTAATCCGACTGGTGGAGTAATTAATCCAATTTCCATATTGATTGTAAATACAATTGCAAACCAGTAAGGATCAAATCCCAGCTGAGTTATAACTGGCAGTAAAATTGCTGAAGTCATAACAATAACTGCAACTGGAGGTAAAAAGAAACCTGCAATCAACAGAAATATATTTATTAAAATAAATACAACCCATTTATTAGAGCTCATCTCTACCATGCTTTGGGCTAATGATTGAGTTACGTAAAGTTGTGATAATGTAAATGCAAAAAGATAAGAAGCTGCGATGATAAACATTATCATCACACTTTCTTTCATGGAAACTTTAACAATATTCCATATTTTTTTTGGTTGGTAAATTTTGTAGACGACTGCAATCAAAACAAAAACTAAAAAGGCTCCAACCCCTGAAGCTTCTGATGGAGTAGCAACACCACCATATAAAACATATAAAACACCAGCAATGATTGCTAAGAAAGGAAGTATCCTTGGTAAAACCTCAATTTTTTCTTTAAAAGTTGGTGGTGTTCTATTCTTTAAAGCTTTAGCTGAATCTTTATCTATAAAGTAACTATGTATCAGTGCCCAGATAGCAAACATACCTGCAAGCATAAATCCTGGTATCAATCCGCTTAAAAATAATCTTCCAATCGATGTTCCGGTAGCAATACCATAAACAATTAACACAATGCTTGGAGGTATTAAAACTCCTAATGTTCCGCCCGCTGCTATAGTGCCTGTTGCAATTTGGTCTGAGTATCCTCTTTTTCTCATTTCAGGAATTCCCATGGTACCAATTGCAGCACAGGTTGCAGGACTTGATCCACTAAGTGCAGCAAAAATTGAACAAGCTCCTATATTAGAGATAACTAGTCCTCCAGGTACTCTCCATAACCATCTGTCTAATCCTGTATATAAATCTTTTCCTGCTGGAGAATTAGCAACTGCCATTCCCATTAAAATAAACATTGGTATTGACAGAAGAACAAACGAATTCAATCCTGCATAAAAAGTTTCAGCAAAGACATCTAACATTTGGAAACCTTCGAAAGCAACTAAAAGAGCTATTGATACAAAGCTTAAACCAAAAGCAATTGGTATTCCCGAAAACAAAACTATTAAAGTAAAAACAGCTACGATTATTGCAATTATTAATGGATCCATTAGTTAGTATCCTGTTCGTCTGTAAGCTTAATAATCTCTGCTATATATTGTAAAATCATTAACGCAGCACCTATCATCATTGAGGAATATGGTACCCACAAAGGAGGATCCCAAACAGTTCCCGTTGAGTAATTTTTAGTAAAAGCTTCCTCAACCATTAGAAAACCAAAGTAAAATAAGATTAAGAAGAATAACAAACTGACTAAAGAGGTAAAAATTTTAAGTCTTAAAATATTTTTTTTTGATAGAAAATCATAAATCCACTCCATGCTAACATGAGCTTTTTCACTTAAAACATATGCACTTCCTATAAATGTTGAAGCAACTAGGAGCATTGTAACTAGCTCAGTTTGCCAAGTGATTGCTCTTTGAAAAAAGTATCTTTCAAAAACTAATTCGACAATAACAAGAATTGATAAAAGTAAAGCTAATACAGCAAAAGCTCCACAAGCTCTTGCAACGTAATCACAGAATTTTAAGTATTTTTCTTTCATAAAAAAACCCCTACTTATAGAGAATAAATAGGGGTTCTTTATATATTATTTTATTTAACTGCTAAAGCCATTTCCATTAGCTTATCGCCACCTGGAACTTTTTCAGCAAAAGCTTTGTGAGATGATTTTATTGCAATATCAACCCATGCAGCATGATCATCAGCATCCATATACACTAATTTAACACCCGCAGCTTTGTATGCTTCCTCAAACTTTTTATCTAAGTTTTCTACTTGAGCTGTCATATATTTCTCAGCAACTTTTCCTGCTTTCATTAAAGCCACTTGCTGGCTTGAATTTAATGCATTGTAGCTTTTCTTAGACATTAAAATTGGCTCATACATAAACCATAAACCAAATTTTCCTGGAGGGGTTGCACATTTTACTTGTTCATAAATTTTGTAACTTACAAAACTTCCTGAACTAGTATTTGCACCTGTTAATACACCAGTTTGTAATCCAGTATAAATTTCAGATGATGGCATACTTTGAATACCTGCACCAGCAGCCTCTAACATTTGGTTGAAAGCTTTTCCTGCAGCTCTCATCACTTGTCCTTTAGCATCACTTGGATTTTTGATACATTTAGTTTTTGATGCAAAACCACCACCTAACCATGCATCAGATAGTACTACAACACCAGCATCACTGATTATTTTTTTAATCTCAGTCATCATTGGACCTTTATTAAATCTCAATGCATGCTCATGATTTTTTACAGTTCCTGGCATTAATGTAGCATCAAACTCTGGATGGAATTTTGATGCATAAGCTAATGGGAAAGCAGAAATATCTAATTGACCTGTAGTCATAGGTTTCCACTGTTCTTTTGGCTTATAAAGTGACTTAGCTGGATAAATTCTAATTTCTAAATCAACGTTTGCTTTTTTTACTTCATCAGCAATAATTTGTACCATTTCATGACGTGGGTCAAAAGAGCCGTCAGCTCTTGGTGTTCCTGGCCATTGGTGACTTGCTTTTAATGTAACTGCATATGCAGATCCTACTATTGAAAAAGCTATAATTATTGAAGACAAATATAATGTTATTTTTCTTAACATAGTTTTCCCCTTTTTATTTATAAAGATGATATTAAATTGAACTTGAGCAGAAGAGTCAATATAAGGAAATGACGTACTTATTATGGATGGTCCTTTAAAAAATTTATTAGTTGTTGATCTTACTAGGGTTTTAGTAGGTCCATATTGTACAATGATTTTATCTGATCTCGGTGCACGTGTAATTAAAGTAGAAGCACCAGAAATTGGTGACGATTCAAGAAAATTTGGACCTTTTGTTAAAGATTATTCAGCATATTTTATGTCGCTAAATAGAGGAAAAGAAAGTATTGCTCTTAATTTAAAAAATGAAGATGATAAAAAAATCTTTGATAAAATTTTAGCAAAAGCAGATATTTTAGTAGAAAATTTTAAACCAGGTACTTTGGAAAAATGGGGATATGGTTGGAAAGATGTAAGCAAAAAATATCCAAAATTAATATACGCATCTGCATCTGGTTTCGGTCAGACTGGCCCTTTAAAAGAATTACCCGCTTATGACATGGTCGTTCAAGGAATGGGTGGACTGATGAGTGTTACAGGTCATCCAAATAGTGAACCAACAAGAGTTGGAACATCAATTGGTGATATTACAGCAGGCCTTTTTACTGCAATTGGAATTAATGCAGCTTTGTATGATAGACAAAAAACAGGTAAGGGAATGTTTATAGATGTTTCAATGTTAGACTGCCAAATTGCGATTTTAGAAAATGCAATTGCAAGATATTTATCTAAAAATGAAATTCCTAAACCGATGGGATCTAGACATCCTTCGATTGCTCCGTTTGAGGCATTTAAAACAAAAGATAGTTATATAATCATTGCCGCAGGTAACGATAAATTATATGAAAAACTTTGTGAAGTATTAGGAATACCTGAAATGGTCAGTGACAAAAGATTTAATACTAATTCACTCAGATGTGAAAATATGAATGAACTAAAATCAATTTTTGAAGATAAACTTTCTTCAAAAAATACTTCTGAATGGGTAAGTGAAATGGAAAAATTAAAGATACCTTGCGGACCAATATTTAATATTAAAGAAGCTGTAGAAAATCCTCAAATCGAAGCAAGAAACATGATTGTTAAAGCCTATCATAAAGTGGTTGGTGATTTTAGATTAGCAGGCAATCCTATAAAAATGTCTTCATACGAAGATAAAAGTACTAGAGGGGATATTCCTGATCTTGATGAACACAGGGAACAAATATTAAAAGAGTTTTCTTAATTAAGAATTGTTTTCTTCGTCGCTTACGTTATCTGAAACTTGCTCTTCTGCTTCTGAAACTTGATCTAAAGAAACGTCATCACTTTCTTCAGCCTCGCTTGGAGCTTCTACATTAACATCAGGTTGAGCTGATGGTGATAATTCAGCAAGATCTTCTTTTGAAACTTGAATTTTTTCTGGAATTTTCCTAGCTCTTTTCGAAGGAAGTATTGGTACACCACTTTTTGAGATTTCACCCTTGTACAAATTCTCAAAATCGTCACCAATATCTTCATCTTCCTCAGCAGTATCATCGATTTGTTCTACATGTTTTCTTAGTTTGTAAACTGCAGCTTCAGTTAAATCTGGAACTTTAATTGTTTCTTCAGCTATCTCTCTTAATGCAATAACTGTATGCTTGTCGTTATCTCTATCTAATGTAGGTTCAATTCCTGAATTAAGTTGAGTAGCTCTTTCTTTAGCAACCAAAACTAATTCATAAGGGCTATCTACTTTATCTATACAGTCTTCAACGGTAACTCTTGCCATGGGCGATTAAATATACTCCAAGATCAACAAAATCAAGTATTTTTATACTAAAATTGGATTTAATTTTTTTCTAACTAAAAAAAGAAGAACAAAAGAAATAAGTATATAAAGTGCAGAAATTAAAGCAATTTTCTCAATTGAAAATCCAATATCAATTAAAATTCCAAAAAGAGCTGTTCCAAAAGCAGTTGAAAAAACCATTAGAGCAGTAGTTAAAGCTTTAATAGATCCAATATGCTTTACACCATAAACTTCAGCCCAAGTAGAAGATCCCAAAACGTTTGCCAAACCATTTGATATTCCAATTAAACCTAAAAATATAAATGCAGTAAATTGTGCATCAAAATTAATAATTACAAAAGTCGACAGAAATAAAGGAATATTCATAAAAATTAAAAGTTTTCGACTTGTGAATTTATCAATTAAGAAACCAGATATTAAAAGTGTAATTACTGAAAATACTGAATAAGACATAAAAGACTGAGCAATTACAAATGGTCCCCAGTTTTTTGATTCAGTAATAAATGATTGGTAAACAAATACACCAGTTGCAATCCAAGGCATTGCAAGCATATTCATGCTTACGATATAAAATTTATAATCTTTTATTACTTCAATTCTTTTCCATTGCTTAATATTTTCCTCTTTAAATTCTTCACCTTCAGTGCTTTCTCTCGTATCAAGTTCAACAGTTCGAACTAAAAAGAATGATGCAATCGGTAAAAATATTAAAATTAATAAAGCAATTACTGTCCAAATATTTTGCCAAGTTGTTAATGACAACAAAAATACCATTAAAACAGGTAAAATAAATTCAGCACTAGATAAACCAAACCAGCAAATACTTAATGCCCTACCCCTAGATTTTGTAAAATATCTTGAAACTGTTGTTGTTGCAGTATGAGACATCATTCCTTGACCTGAAAATCTCATTAAAAAAATTGCAATGAATAAAAAAACTATTGATGAAATTTTTGAAAAGAAAAAACAAGAAAAAGATAAAAGTAATGTTACATAGATTGCAAATCGAAAAATATTTATATCATCAATTTTCTTTCCAACCCAAATAAGTAATAAACTACTGCACAATGTTGCTGATGCATATATTGAGCCAAATTGTCCATGAGTTATCGAGAGTGTCTCTCTTATACTTGTATTGAATATTCCAAGAAAAAAACTCTGTCCAAAGCTTGAAAAAAATGTAAATATAAATCCAAATACAATTACTTTTAAACTTAAATTTTTAAACATAAAAAAATATGACTTCTAAAGTTGCTTTCATAGGTCTTGGTGTAATGGGTTATCCAATGGCAGGATATATATCAAAAGCAGGACATAATGTAACTGTTTTTAACAGAACAAAATCAAAAGCAGAAAAATGGATTGTTGAATACAAAGGTAATATGGCTGATACACCATCTGAAGCTGCTAAAGATGCTGATTTTATTTTTACATGTGTTGGGAATGACGATGATTTAAAACAAGTATCTTTAGGAGAACACGGATTATTTCATAATGCCAAGGAAGGATGTGTATATATAGATAATTCAACGGTGTCTGCTGAAATTTCTAGAGAACTTTATAAAGCTGCAAAAGATAAAGGATTTGGTTTTTTAGATGCTCCTATATCTGGAGGACAATCAGGTGCTGAAGGTGGAATTCTAACTGTGATGGTTGGGGGTGATGAAAATGATTTTAAAAAAGCAGAGCCAATAATTGATTGTTATAGTAAAAAAGTAACTTTAATTGGACCATCAGGTAGTGGACAATTAACAAAAATGGTTAATCAAATGTGTATTGGTGGTTTGGTTCAAGGATTATCAGAAGCAGTAAATTTTGGAATTAATGCAGGTTTAGATATGGACAAAGTTATGGAAACTATCTCTAAAGGTGCAGCTCAATCTTGGCAAATGGAAAATAGATATAAAACTATGGTAGCAGATAAATTTGATTACGGATTTGCTGTAGATTGGATGAGAAAAGATTTAAAAATTTGTATTGAAGAGGCAAAAAGAAATGGTTCACCTGTACCAGTAACAGAAATTGTTGACGGTTATTATGCTGAAGTTCAAAAAATGGGTGGAAATCGTTGGGATAGCTCTAGCTTAATAGCTAGATTAAAAAAGAAAAAATAATTGTGTCTACCACTGTTCCCTACTACGAGGATTTTTCCGAAATAAAAAAGAAAATTTGGTTAATGCTAACTGATGCAGTTACTAATAGGTCTTCACCATTTAGAATACCTGTTTTTTCGTGTGGAAGTGAAGATAATATTGAAAGTAGAATTGTTGTTCTTAGAAAATCAGATGAACAAAATAATTTAGTTCAATTTCACAGTGACATTAGATCTGATAAAATTAAAATCTTAGAAAAAAACCCAAATTCATCTATGTTATTTTATGATAAAGATGAAAAAATTCAGGTTAGATTAAAAGTTGAAGCAATTATCAATCACAATAATGATATAACAAAACAATCTTGGGAAAAAACTCAACATATAAGTCGTAAGTGTTACTTAGTAGATAATGGACCAGGTACAGAGTCTGATATTCCAACATCTGGCTTAAAACCTGAATTAGATAATTTTGATTACACAAAAGAACAAAGCGAAGAAGGATATAAAAACTTTACTGTTATACAGTGTAAAATTAAATCTATAGAATGGTTGTACTTAGCTGCAAAAGGTCATCGACGAGCTAGATTTGATGTTAATAATAATAAAGATACTTGGCTAGTTCCTTAACTAAAGATATCCTGTATTTTCAATGTCTTACTTGGAAGTATTTTTTTAAGATCTTTTCTTTTGTATTTACTTAACCTTTTATAAAATTCATCCAAAGTCATACCAAAAGTATTTTTAAAAGTAGTTTGCCAATTCCAGCCTGAAGGTTGTTTAGCCCTTTGTATCCAGAATTCTCTAAAAACTAATTCAAATGCTTTTTCTTCAGAAATATTATTTTTTTTTAATTCGTTAACTAATGCCAGTACTATGAATGCAGAGCCAGCATAATTGCTATCAAATCCATTTTTTTGTGGTGATGTCTTATGTTTTTCGTATAAATGAGGTTCTTTATTAACCTTTTTAATGCTCCATCTTTTACTCTCTTTAATGTCGCTCTTTAAAAGATCTTTTTTATAATATTGCCTTGAATAGATCTCTTCTAAAACTTTAGCACCTCCCTCGACCAACCACTTTGCACTGTTTTCAGACAGACACCTATCTCTGTGAGAAAGTGCGTTTTGATAAACGTGAAAATACTCATGGACAATAACAGTGTAAGTGCGAATTTTATTAATTGAACTTGTAAAATCTTTTGGAAATATGTCTAGTTGCATCCATGGTTCAGGTGAATTACATCCTTCAATACCTGAGTACTTCATATTGGCACGCTTTTCCGGAAAAGGATTTTTTGTGCTTTGCCATGCATAGATATCCATATTATAGCCCTGTTTCATGTTTGTTAATTTCATATTATTTTTGACCCAATTGTTAGTATTCTCATTTATAGGCATAACTTCTTGCACAATATTCATTATATTTTTGAATTCAGTAACCCATTTCTCTGGTAAATTTTCATGCAAGTTATATTTGAACTTAAATTTTTCAACAGCGACAACTGAATTAGAATAAAAAAATAAAGAGATAAAAATTATAAATATTGTTTTCATTTAATATTTAATGATCTATGGATTTCAATTATACGCTCTATTGGCCTGTTCGTTATTAAATAATTTCATAACTCCAGTACCAGCTCTGTCCCAATAATTAAACTTACACCCAGATCCACCACTTCTATAATTCCACTTACCTTTTTTAAGATCGCTTATCTGTTTTTCTCTAAGTTCAACAAGTTTTTTATGATTATATTTTCCCCACTCATTTAAACATATAAGTTTAAACGGATCATAAGGATCTTTTGATGTTGGAGTTAAATAAACAGTATCCTCTCCTTTTGGACAACCTTCAACATCATGAACATAAGCTTTTCCAAAAAACATATGTTTTGCATCAGTATCTTGGCCGCTTGAAAAATGAGCTTTTTTATTCATACCTGGGACACAAGCAAAACCTCCCCCCATCGCATGATGCACTTCATGAAGAGCTGTTTTAACCATATTATTTATATTTTTATTATGTTTATTTTTAAGAAACATTGATGCCATTCCAACACCACCTTCTCCACCATCAACACTCGTTACATCAGCAAAGGTAAAATAAACTTTTTTTGGATTATTAAATCCATTTAACCAAAGGTAACCACGATAATTGTTATTTATATGTTTATGAAGTTCTTTTCTTTTTTTATCTAACCTTATAAAGGTAACATCTAATTTTCCATCTTTTCGATAATCGTATTTATATTTTTTTACACCTGAAGATCCTTTTGTTTTTTTACTAAACTTTTCAACAAGAGCGTTCATTTTGTTAGCGTATTCTTCAATTTTACCATTTATATCTAGCTCACGATCTTTATCACTGGCTGTCAGCATGTATATGAAATGAATTTGATAATCATCATTTACATCAGGTTGATCCTCAAAAAATCTTCCTGGTTTTTTATCCATCTTTGCATTTTTTTCTTTTAGCATTTTTGTTTCTGCTATTTTTGTTTCTAATGCGGCCGATGCTTTAGCCTGGTCATATTTCCAAACAATTTCTTCATTTACTGCATACAAATAACATTCTTTACCACCAGTATATTTCTTAGAATATTTCATGCATTTTTTGTATGTTTTTTTATGAAGATTCTCTAAATCTTTACCTTTATTATAAGCATATGAATAGCTACCAGAATCACAACTAGCATAGAAAACAAAGTTTGTTTTTTTTTCTTTAATTTTTTTAAGTGATTTTTCTATATGTTTTTTGTAATTATATTTAAATGCTCCAGCACACTCTCCTTTAATAGAAGTTACTCCAGGCTCATTAACACCTGCATAAGCATAACCACTGAACAACACATTAAGAATTAAGAATGTAAAAATTACAAATACTTTTTTCATATTGTTAAATACCTTTAATTATTATATTTGTTCCCTCAGCATTATCTAGTCTTATTTGCTTTATTGGTTTGTACTCTTCAGAATTATACCACTCTAGTGCTTTTCATAAGAAGGAAATTTAAGAATAATAATTCTAGGAAATTTTGTCTTACCATCAAAAATTTGAAATTCACCAGCTCTTACTAAAAATTCTCCATCAAATTTTTTTACAATTGGATTAACTTTTTCAATGTACTCTTTATAATTCTCTGGATTAGTTACTCTTAATTGTGCAATTACATACCCAGCTGGCATATTAAAAAACAGTTTTTACGTATCTTTTCCAATTATCTTGATAATGTTTTGCGTTCTCAGTAATTTTACCTATTTCTTCATCAGTAAGTTTTCTAACTACCCTGCCAGGGGCTCCAACTACTAATGAGTTATCCGGAATTTCTTTGTTTTCAGTTATTAAAGCTTTTGCACCAATGATGCAGTTTTTACCGATTTTTGCATTATTTAAAATTACAGCTCCAATACCTATTAAACTATTTTCTCCAATGGTACACCCATGGAGCATAACTATATGTCCGATGGTTACATCTTTACCAATTCTTAAAGGGCAACCTGGGTCAGTATGCAAAACGCTCCCGTCTTGAACATTTGAACCTTCTCCAACATGAATATTTTCATTATCCCCTCTAATTACAGCATTAAACCAAACACTAGAGTTTTTTTCTAATGTGACATCTCCAATAATAGTTGCATTTGGTGCTACCCAATTTTCGCCAGAGTTTTTTGGTTTTTTATCTTCCAAATCGTAAAACATAATTTATATATTATTACATTATGCCTATTAAAACACCAGTATGTGATTTTGGAAAAAAAGCAGAAAACTTTGAATTAAAATCTACAGAGAACAAATTAATATCATTAAATGATATCAAAGGTGAAAATGGAACGTTGATAATGTTTATCTGTAATCATTGTCCATATGTAAAAGCAATTATAAAAGATGTGGTGGAGGATTGTACTAAACTTAATGATTTAGGAATAAATTCAGTTGCAATATGCTCTAATGATCCAATTAATTATCCAGAAGACTCTTTTGAAAAAATGATAGAGTTTGCAATTAAACATAAGTTTAATTTTCCTTACCTAATTGATGAAACACAAGACATTGCAAGAAAATATGATGCTGTATGCACTCCAGATTTTTTTGGTTATGATAAAGATTTTGGTCTTCAATATAGAGGAAGAATTAGAGAATTAAGGGAACTAAAACCTGTTAGATCAGGAGACAGTGATTTATTTATTGCTATGAAACAAGTTTCCGAAACAGGTAAAGGTCCTGAAGAACAATTCCCAAGTATGGGTTGTGGTATTAAGTGGTCATCTAATTAATGTATTTAATAATAACTAGAACTTTTCCACCAGACGTTGGTGGTATGCAAAATCTAATGTGGGGATTGGCAAGATCTTTATCAAAAATTGATATGGTTAAAGTTTTTGCCGATTATCACGAAGATCATAAAAAGTTTGATGATAAAGTTTCATTTACAATTGAAAGAGTTAGTGGAGTTAAATTATTAAGAAAATATAGAAAATCTTTGCTTATAAATGAATATTTAAATGAAAATAAAAACGTGAATTGTATCATTGCAGATCACTGGAAAAGTTTAGAACTTATAAAATCCCAAAAAAAGAAAATATGTCTAATTCATTCTAAAGAAATTAATCACCCTAAAGGATCTAGATTAAACAAAAAAGTTTTAGAAGTTTTAAATAAAGTTGACCACGTGGTGGCAAACTCAAACTTTACAAAAAATTTAGCGGTTAGTCTTGGAATTGAAGAAAAGAGATTAATAGTCATAAATCCAGGTATAGATCCCGTTGAAGAAATTCCAAAAGATTACCTTAAACAAGCAGAAGAAATGCTTAAAGGAAAAAAACAAAGGCTAATTACTGTATCTAGATTTGACAAAAGAAAAAATCATGAAAAAGTTATTATGGCTATTAGGAATTTAAAAGAGAAATATCCAGACATTACTTACACCTGTATAGGATACGGAGATGAAGAAGAAAATTTAAAAAAATTAGTGATAGAATTAAAACTTGATAAATATGTAAATTTTTTAAGCGATATATCTAATGAATTAAAAAATGCATTAATTGCAAAATCTAATATTTTTATAATGCCATCAATAATTCACAAAACCTCAGTTGAAGGCTTTGGAATTTCTTTTATTGAAGCTGCACAATATGGGATTCCATCTATAGGTGGTAAAGATGGTGGTGCTTCTGATGCAATTGTTCATAATAAAACAGGATTAATTTGCGATGGCAATAGCCTAGATGATATTTATTCAAGCATAGATAATTTATTTGTAGGTAATAAATATATTGAGTTTGGAAAAGAGTGCAAAACACACTCTGAAAATTTTCTTTGGGACAAGATAATTGAAAACTACAAAAGAATCTTATAAAGTTAAATCATGTTAGATAAATTTAATGGAATAATTTATTTAATTATTTTTATTGTTCATTTTTTGGTTTATGCAGTTTATGCTTTTAGAACCGTCGTTGGGACTAAAGCGTTTATGGATCAATATAAAATAGATCATAGTGCTGCAGTAATGGTAAGATTTTTTGGAGCAGCATTTATAGGCTCTATATTAATGGCCATATACATAATGTTTGTTAGAGATGGTGGGGTAAATGGAACTTGGGGTTTCTTTAATTTAATATTTGTTCAAAACCTAATGTATTTTGTAGTTGGTGTTTACACTATATACATTAATAAATTAGGTCATAATGAGAAAACAAATAGCGAAGGTGTAGTAGCTTCTGCAGCTCTAACAATTTTAAGTGCTGTTCTAATTTATGGTCTTTCAGACAAAATTTATATTAGTTAAGTTTTTTTTCTAAATGTTGAAAATATCTGCCAAAAGATAATCACAATAGTTATAATTAAGATAATCAATGTTATAGGTCTGTCCCATAAGAAATTAGGCGAACCATCACTTATTAAAAGTGATCTTCTCAATGTTTCCTCCATTAATCCCCCGAGTACAAAAGCCAATATTAAAGGTGGCATGGGGAAATCATAGAGCCTTAAAAAAGTTGCCACAACTGCAATACCTATCATTAAAAAAATATCAAAATTATTAAAAGACATTAAATATATTCCTGTTACTGAAAAAAATAAAATTAGAGGAATTAAATAATTTCTTGGTACTGCTAAAATTCTAGCAATATAGGGAATTAATGGTAAATTTAAAATTAATAGCACGACCATACCAATGTACATTGACATGATAACTGACCAGAAAATTTCAGGGTTGGTTTGATAAAGTCTTGGTCCAGGCTGAATACCAAATCCTAAAAGAGCTCCGAGCATTACAGCAGTTGTACCACTTCCAGGAATTCCTAATGTTAGCAATGGTACAAAAGAACCAGAGCATGCAGCATTATTTGCTGTCTCTGGTGCTGACAAACCATGAACGCTTCCTTTTCCAAATTTTTGTTTCTCCTCTTCGTTTACGTAATTTCTCTCCATTCCATAAGCTAAGAAAGATGCAATAGTTGCACCTGCTCCAGGTAAAACACCAATTAAGAAACCAAGTATAGAAGACCTGGGTATTGTTTTGGCCATTTTAATTGTTTCCTCTTTGTTTACTTTAATTGAGCCTAATTCTGTTAATGAAATTTGTTTTGCAGCTCTGTTTGGATCTTTCCCTCTAAAAATAATCGTTAGAGCTTCACTCATTGCAAATGTTGCCATTACAATTAATACAAAGCTTATTCCATCAGTTAAATTCATATTGTTAAAAGTAAATCTTGTAATATCTGACAAAGAGTCTTGTCCTACTGTTGCTAGCATTAATCCTAAAATTACCATCATCATTGCTTTTAAAAACTGTCCTTTAGATGAGAACGCAGAAATGGCTGTTAAACCTAAGATCATTAATGCAAAATAATCAGGTGATCTAAAAGCTAAACTTACTTTTGATAAACTAGGTGCCGCAACTAACAAAAAAATTGCAGAAATTGTCCCACCAGCAAATGAACTATAGGCTGCAATAGCTAAGGCTTTACCAGCTTTTCCTTGTTGTGCCATTGGATAACCATCAAAAGCAGTAGCAACAGTTCCTGGTATTCCAGGAGCATTTAACAAAATTGAAGATGTAGATCCTCCAAATACTGCACCATAGTAAACTCCTGCCATTAAAATTAAACCTGTTGATGGGTCAAAGCCGTAGGTAATTGGTATCATTAATGCAATTGCAGTCATTGGTCCAAGTCCTGGCAACATTCCAATTATTGTTCCTGCAAAACATCCAACCATCACCATTAAAATATTTGTTAGAGATAAAGCAGTTGATAATCCGATAAGTATTCCTTCGATCATCCCATAACTCCAATGTATTTTAAAAACGGATCACGAAGATAAATGTTTAATAATCCGTGTAACAAATACATAAATGCGGCAACAAATGGGAAAGATAAAATAAACATCAGTCCCCATCTTCTTTCACCTAAGAAATAGTAGGATGCAAAAAGAAATAAAGAAGTTGATATAAAATATCCAATTTTTAAAATTACTGCTGCATATATTAATGAGATAATAATTAAATAGATTATACTTTTATAATCTAAGTGTTTATGATTTACCTCTGTAGTAACTTTCTCAGGTAAAATTATTTTTAAACTCGACAAAATAATTCCTGCCCAACCTAAATATATTGGAAAAGTCCTAGCATTGAATGGTGCATTCTCATCGAATGCAAACACTTGAATATTGTAAGCTGTGTATAGATAAAATACTGATAAAACAAAAAAAAGCAGTGAGATAAATTTTGTAGGACTTATTCTCACTGCTTTACATTCATTAATAATCTATAAAGATTATATTACTCCAAGTTTTTTCATCAGAGCTGTCATTTCAACTGTTTGTTTTTCCAAGAATGCATCAAATTTAGAACCTGGGTTATAAATATTTACCCATGCATTTCTTTTTCTAACAGCTTCCCACTCTGGTGTTTTTTGAACGTCGCCAAGCATTTTAGAGATTTTGTTATAGTCACTCATACTCATGCTTTTTGGTGCAAAGAAACCTCTCCAGTTAACAAACTGAACATCATATCCTTGCTCTTTTAATGTTGGAGCATCTGGTGCATCACCTACTCTCTCAGGAGCAGTGATACCGATTATTCTTACTTGATCTCTAGCACCCATTACTTCACCTAAACCCGTTGAAAGTATTTGAGTTTCTCCAGATAAAAGTCCAGCAAGTGCTTTTCCACCAGCATCATATGGAACATAAATCACATCGTTTGGATTTGCTCCAGCTGCTTGGAAAGCTAAGGCTCCAATTAAGTGGTCCATGCTTCCTCTTACAGATCCACCAGCCATTTTAATTGATTTTGGATCTTTTTGATATTGATCAACCGCATCTTTGAAATTTTTGATAGGTGAATTTTTTGCTACAACTATTGCACCATAATCTCCAATTACACCTGCTATTGGTTTAACATCTTTATAAGATAATGTACCAGTACCTTTTACATAACCTTTATGTCTTGTAATAGATCTTAATACCAATGGTGTTGACTGAACTAAAACTGTATCTTTTGGAGCGTTATTGATTAGGTAAGCCAAAGCTTTACCACCTCCACCACCTGACATATTTTCAAATGATGCACTTTTCAAAAAACCAGCTTTTGTTAATGCTTCTCCAGTACCTCTAGCAGTTCCATCCCAACCACCTCCAGCACCACCGCCAATTAAAAAATGTAATTTTTCAACTGCAAATGAGCTTGTTGATGAAAATAGAAGGAAAGCAGAGAATAAAACTGAAATAAAAGTTTTAATTAGTTTCATTATTTCCTCTCTTATTATATTTATGAAATCATCATTAAACATAAGTTATAAATTTTAGTCAATGCTCAATTATAATCTCTCAAAAAATATTAAAGAATATTTCTTAGCTTTAATAGGTAGTTATAGGGCTCTTTTTATAGGACTTATCGGTGGATACCTGGGTACATTAATTAATTTACCTTTACCATGGTTATTGGGTTCTTTAGGTTTGAATTTATGTTTTGCTTTTACTAATTATAAAATAATTTTTCCAACTAAATTGTTAAATCCTATATTTTTGATCGTTGGTATAATTCTTGGTGGAACTTTAAACGTAACACTGTTGTATAAAATTCATTTGTGGATTTTTTCGTCATTAGCGATGTTAATCTGTACAATAGTCAGTACTATTCTTGCTGGTTATTATTTTTTTAAAGTTTGTAAGTTTAGTAAATTCATTTCAGTTTTGGCAGCTCTTCCAGGTGCATTTGTTCCAATATCTGCAGCTTTATTGGAATTTGGTAAAAGTAAAAATGATAAAGGTGTTTTGATTCCTCAGGCTACTAGAGTGATATTTATAGTAAGTTTTGTTCCTATTTTTTTTATAAATAATTTAGGGTTCTCAGAAATGGCAGGTTACAATTATGAAAATATATATGACAAAAGATATTTTTTAGAAATATTATTTTTATTAATAATCTGTTTCATTTTTGCAAACATCTTAAAAAAATATAAAATTCCATCACCTACTTTAGTTGGTGCGATGGCATTATCTGGTGCTTTTTATACCTTTGAAATAATTAATGCCAGATTCCCGGATGCATTTATAAATATTGCATTTATATTTCTTGGAACAGCTTTGGGCACAAGATTAAATGGATTAAAAATTAAAGAATTATTATTTTTTATATTTCATGGAATAATTGTTAGTTCAATTCTGGTAATTGTTGCAATGATAACTGCTTATTTGCTCACTTATATAGGGTTTGAATTTATCCCAACTTTTTTAAGTTTTGCTCCTGGAGGAATTCATGAAATGGTTGTTATTAGTGTTGCTTATAACATTGACCCAATATTTGTGAGCTACCATCATTTTCTAAGAATTTTTATAATAGTTTTATTTTTACCTTACTTATTATCAAAATTTAAAAAAACTAATTAATGGCTTCTTGCATTCTTTGGAATACTTTATCTGCTGATAGCTTGGTCAAATCTGAAACTTGAATTGCTTTAAAATGTTCTCGTTCAATACTAACTTTTTTAGCTGTAGTATGTGATCCAAATAAAACCAATCCTTTTACATTTAAATGTGCCGCCATATGTGCTGGGCCAGTATCATTAGATATAACAAAATAACTATCTTTTATTAATGATGAAAGTTGAGAAATACTTAATGCTTTATCATTATCTAAAATAATATTAGCATCAATATCATTTGCCAATTTGATTTCATTTGGACCAGGGGCAATTAATATTTGGATTTCATCTTTAAAAGAAGATTTAATTTTTTTTATCAATTCATTGTAATATGGCCATCTTTTTACAGTTAAATGGGATGATGAAAAAGGGAATAAAACTATATATTTATTTAAATTATATTTTTTTTTTATTTCTGAAATATCCGCACAGCTCCACGAAAAATCTGGATTGATTACTTTATCTGTTTTGATACCAGACACACTTAATTGATGTTCAAAACGATTTAAAACAGTATCTTTGTCAAAATCTGTCTTATTAGTTCCCTCTGGAAGAGTTGTTTCAGTTGAGGACCAAACATCTGATGAAGCTTTAGGGTAAAGAATTTTTTTATAAAAACTTGTTCTTTTAGAATTTTGAAGATCATATACTTTAACAAATTTATATTTTTTTATTTTTCTCATTAAGAAATACAAATAAATTAAGTTAAATCTAGAGAGTCGTTTATCCAAAATAACATCTGTTATATTTGGATTCTTTTTTAATAAATTATGATAAGGTTTGGTTGATAGTATATATAGATCGTCGTTTGGATGGTTATCAGATATATCTTGAATTGCACCACTAGCTTGGGCTATATCTCCTAATGAACCATGTTTAATTATAAGTATATTAGACATATTTTAAACAACTTAACATAATATACACTTATATGAATAAAATTTTAGTTGAGGTATCTGTTGGTGAATTATTAGATAAAATCTCTATCTTAGAAATTAAAATTGAAAAAATTAAAGATCCTGAAAAACTTAAATTTATAATTGATGAAAACAAAATTCTAAAAGAACAATTGGAATTGAACGTTAAATTAAACGATGAAATTGAAAAATTATATAAAGAGCTAAAAAATATTAACTCAAAACTATGGATCATAGAGGATGAAAAAAGGCTGTGCGAAAAAAATTCTGACTTTGGGCATAAATTTATAGAATTATCAAGAGATGTGCATTTTTTAAACGATAAAAGGTCAAAGATTAAGTTAAATATAAATAATAAAACAGGTTCTAAAATTAAAGAGATTAAAGAATATACTAATTATTAATATTATTCCCAATCAAACCTTTGAAAAGAGTCAAATATCCTAAAAATACCCTGAGACCATTGAGTACATACTTTAGAAAATTCAGGATCGTTCATATTAAGACATTTGAGAGAAGCAATTTTAATCTCATCTTTTTTTATCACAGCAAAGTCTATTGGTGGACCAACAGTTAAATCACTTTTTAATGTAGAGTCCATTGATATCAATGCACATCTCGATGCATCTCCAATTGAGACTTTTGGTGTAATCACTCTGTCTAAAATCGGTTTTCCATATTTAACTTCTCCAATTACTAAATATGGTTTGCTGTCTGCTGGACGAATATAATTACCTTGGGGGTAAACTAAATATAGTTGAGGTGTTTGATTTTTTATTTGACCACCAACAATAAAGGTGGATCCTAGTAAAACACTATCAGTATTAATTCCTTGTGGAGAAGAATGTTCAATATTTAAGGAGCCTATATACGAAGCAATTTGTTCAAAATCACTGCATGTATTTAAATTCATAATACCTGTTTCACTTTTTAAATCTTTTTTAATTGAATTATAAACAGCTTGGGAAGTTCCAAGATTTCCTGAAGTAACAATTACAATTGATCTATCTCCAACATCGTGTGTTAGCATTTTGGAGTATATATTTACATTATCAAGTCCAGCGTTTGTTCTAGAGTCTGATGCAAATACTAATCCAGTCTCTGTTTTAATACCAATACAATAAGTCATGATCAATTAACTGTTTAAATTATATGTTATCACAATAAAACCCATTTATTTCATATCAGGTATCTAATTTAATCATTTGCTTATTTGAGCCTTATGTAAAAAAATTAAGCAATTATGTCGGATTTTTGGAAAAATTATGATTCAAAATCAACTTTTGACGGATACATTAGTAAAGATAAAAAATTAAGAAGTCATGCTAAAATTATTTCAAGTATTCTCGAAAAATATGGAAAAAAGAGACTTCAAGAAATTGAGTTAAATTGCCAAAGTACAATAAATGCTAGGGGAATAAATTTTAGAGTTTATTCTGCAAGTAATAGAGCGGAAGAAAAAAAATGGCCTTTAGATATTATACCAAGAATTATAACGAAATCGCAGTGGAAAACGGTATCTATAGGATTATCCCAAAGAATTAAGGCGTTAAATTTATTTATAGATGATGTATATAATCAAAAAAAAATATTTAAAGACAAAATAATTCCAAAAGAATTAGTTTTTAATTCTCCACAATATTTGAAAGAATGCGATGGTTTTTCACCGAAACATAAGGCTTGGGCTAATATTTCTGGAACAGATTTAATTAAAAATATAAATGGAAATTTTTTAGTGCTTGAAGATAATCTTAGGGTTCCATCTGGTGTTTCATATATGTTGGAAAATCGAATGGTAATGAGAGATATTTTTCCTGAATTATTTACAAGATATAAAGTATCTTCAGTTCATCAGTATGCGAACAAATTATATAATTGCATGACTGAATGCATTCCAAAAAAAACTAATAATCCACATATGGTTTTATTAACTCCAGGAGTTTATAATTCAGCTTATTTTGAACATGAATTTTTAGCGGAACAAATGGGTATAGCTTTAGTTGAAGGCAAAGACCTATTTGTTGAAAATGACAATGTCTATATGAAAACTGTCAAAGGGCCTCTAAAGGTAGATTGTATATATAGAAGATTAGATGATAATTTTATTGATCCAAAAGTGTTCTTTAAAGGATCTCTTTTAGGAGTTCCTGGTCTATTTAAATGCTGGAGAAAAGGTAATGTGGGTATCATAAATGCGTTAGGAACTGGGGTCGCAGATGATAAAGCAGTCTATTCGTATGTAGAAAAAATGATTGTATATTATTTAGGAGAACAACCAAAAATTGATCAGGTTGAAACTTTTTTATGTAATATAAAAACACATAGAAATCATGTTATTTCAAATATATCTAAATTAGTTGTGAAACCCGCTAATGCATCTGGAGGATATGGTATCATGATTGGCCCTAAGGCATCTAAAAAAGAAAAAGAGGAAATGATAAAAAAAATTAAGAGAGATCCAAGAAATTATATTGCACAACCATTGGAAATTCTTTCTACTGTTCCTACAATTACACCTGATAACATCGAACCAAGACATTTAGATTTAAGACCTTTTATTTTAACAGGTAAATCAACTTATGTAACAACCGGTGGATTAACTAGAGTTGCTCTAAAAAAAGGTAGTACTATAGTTAACAGTTCTCAAGGTGGTGGATCTAAAGATACATTGATTGTGGATAGTAGAAATTAAATTAGACTTGGTATTATTTTTCTTAAATCCATGGAAAGCTTAGGATTAATTTTTGAATATATCACTCCCTTACCTATTTTTTTTAATGCTAATATTTTTCCATCTGGTGAAATAATAGCCGTATGACCAAATGTTTCTCTTTTAGGGGTATTTTTTCCAGTTTGAGCTGGTGCAAATATATAACAAAAATTTTCAATCGCTCTTGCTCTTAAAAGTGTTAACCAATGTTTTTGTCCAGTAAACTTTGTGAAAGCTGATGGAACAGCAATAAAACTCAAATTTTTTTTTGATAAATTTCTGTAAAGTTCTGGAAATCTCAGATCAAAACATATTGTAAAACCTATTTTACCCCAAGGTAAATTGGCAGATACTAATTTATTTCCTGCTTTAAAAGTTTTGCTTTCTTTATGCTGTTCTTTATTTGGAATTTTAACATCAAACATGTTAATTTTGTCATAATATTTGACAATTTTTCCATTCGGTCCAACCAATATCGATCTATTTCTGAGTTTATTTTTAACTTTAACGCAAATTGACCCGAGCAAAATCCATTTTTTATATTTTTTTGAAACTTCTTTAATTTTCTTTAAAATTGGATCTTTATTCATTTCAAATGAAAATTTAAATAATATTTCTCTACTGCTAGACATCAAAGAGGAGGTTTCGGGTGTAATGATTAAATCTGATTTATTTTTTATAGCTTGATTTACATATTTAAGAATATCTTTAAAATTATCTTTATAATTTTCTCCACTAGATAATTGTATGCATGCTATTTTCATGTTTGAAACCCATATTTTTTTTCTAAATATTTAATTACATTATGAATTATAAAAGTCATAAACAAGTAAATACCTCCAGCAACGATAAACACCTCTACCGGCTTAAATGTCGTTGAAATTATGTATTTTGCAACACCTGTTAAATCCATTAGTGTGACTGTGCTTGCTAGAGATGTTCCTTTAAGCATCAAAATAATTTCATTCCCGTAGGCTGGTAAAGACTGTTTAATTGCAATAGGTATTTGAATTTTTGTAAAAATTATTTTTGAAGGTATACCCAAACTTTTTCCAGCTTCTAAATATCCCAGTTTTATAGTTTGAAAAGCTGATCTCAATATTTCTGAAGTATAAGCCCCTGTATTTAATGAAAATGCTATTATCGCACACCAGTATGGTTCTTTTAAAACTACCCATAAAAAGGTTGTTCTTAAATATTCAATTTGACCTAATCCAAAATATATTATGAAGATTTGTACCAATAAAGGTGTTCCTCTAAAAATATATGAATACCCGTAAGCAAATTTATTAATCAACTTATTATTATTCATTCTCAAGATTGCAAAACCTAATCCAATAAAAAGACCAAGAATTAGGGATACAGATAATAGTTTAAGAGTAATCAAAGTTGCGTTCAACAACTTAGGAAAACTATTTATCATTAATTCAATATCCATTAATAACCTTTGCTATATTTTGTTTCTAATCTATTTAATAATTGCATACTTAAAAATGTAAGCATTAAGTATAGAACTGCTGCAAATGAGTAAAAAAATAATGGATCTCTAGTTGAACCAGCTGCAATATAGGATTGTCTCATTATTTCAACTAAACCCGTTACAGATATAAGAGAAGTATCTTTTAATGTAATTTGCCAAACATTGCTTAAGTTTGGAATTGCTAATCTAAGCATTTGAGGCAAAATAATTTTAAAGAAGTAAATATATTTATTAAAACCTAAAACTTTTGCAGCCTCGAACTGCCCCTTATCGATAGATTGTAGGGCTCCTCTAAATACTTCGGTTGAGTATGCTCCCGATATTATCCCTATTGAAAATGAACCAGTTAAAAAAGCATTAATTTCGATGTAATCATTATAACCAAATATTGAAGCAACAAACATAATTGCTCCACTTCCACCAAAGAAAAATAAATAAATTACTAGAAGCTCTGGCACACCTCTAATAACAGTGGTGTATGCATTACCAATAGAATTAAGAAATTTATTATTAGATAATTTTAATGGAGTAAATAAAGCAGCAAATATAAAGCCAATTATCATTGCGGTTATTGAGACTGCAATTGTCATTAAGGTTGCAAAGAATAACTCGTCTCCCCAACCTTTATCACCAAAATATAGAAGTTCCATAATATAGGTGGCTAATTGTAGCCACCCATAAATAATTTATTACATAGAAGCGTCAAAACCAAAATGTTTTATTGCAAGCTTACTAATAATGCCATCATCTCTAGCTTTATCAATTGCTGCATTGAAATCATTTAAAAGTTTAGAGTCACCTTTTCTAATACCAACACCAACACCATTACCAAAATCTCCACCTGCAAATGTTGGTCCAGTTAATACAACTGCTTTACCAGATTTCTCTGCATAATCTGTAAAGGCAACTGCTGCAGCTAATGCCGCATCTATTCTACCTGCAGATAAATCTAAGTTTACTTCGTCTTGAGTTTTATAAGTTCTTATTTTTACGTTACCCATTAAACCAGACTCTAAAAAATTCTGGTGAATTGTTGCTGTTTGTACACCAATAGTTTTACCTTTAAATGCTTTAGTCAAAACATCTAGTGTTGATTGTTCATCAGCACTTACGTCAGACAAATTAATAGCTGACATTGTTTTAAGGCCTTCATTTTTTGATCCTTTCATAACAGCTAATGATGCAACTTCATCAGCATAACCTTGAGAAAAGTTTATTGTTTTCATTCTTTCACCAGTTATTGACATTCCTGCCATGATGGCATCAAATTTTCTTGAGACTAAAGCTGGTATCATTCCATCCCAGTCTTGCTCTACAATTGTGCAATCATGATTCATAATTTTGCATAATTCATTTGCTAATTCGACTTCAAAGCCAATCAAATTTCCAGCTGAATCTTTAGAATTCCAAGGTGGATATGCACCTTCAGTTCCTATTTTAATTTGATCTGCAATTGAAGAAATTGTTAGAAATGATGATATTAAAATACCAAGTCCTAATACTTTTAATTTTTTCATTTTTTCCTCCAAAAATTTTGAAGATTATTTCATAAAATTATTGTTTTAAAAAGAAAAATTAATGATTTATTGACGAGGAAAAATTCCAAGAACAATCGAAACTTGGTATATAAATTCTTGAAAGTTTTGTATTTCCAAAATTTTTGTTAAAAACATTTAACCAATTTTCGACCTGTTTTGGCTTTTTGTCTTGGCTTCCAACTTGAGCAGTAATTACACCTTTTGGTTTTAATATTCTTTCTAAAGATGACATATTTTTTGCAGCCAAATCTATACAAAATTGATCATCATTAAGATCTACAAATATTTGATCATAAGTATTGTCTTTGACAGATTTAATACTTTCAAAAGCATCTCCCCAAACGCATTTAACTGAATTCTTTTCTGTGGCCTTCTCACCAATTTTGCTTAGATGTTTGTCACATACATCTACGACTTCAGGGTCTAATTCATACCAATCTATAAAGCCGAAGTTTTGTGAAATGCATTCTCTTGCAACACCTCCATCACCCCCACCAATAATTGCAGCTTTTTCTTTGTTAGAATTTAAATTAAGACCTGAATTTACAAAGGTTGAGCTATATAAATGTTCATCACTTTCAGCTACTTGTATTTCATTATCGATAAATAAAGCTTTTCCAAATTGTTCTAAATCAAGTATTTCAATATATTGACCGACATTAGATTTAAAATTTTCTAAAACTTTATTAACAACATATGATTTTTTTAAACCTGGAGAGCTATAATTGTCATGATAAAGATCAATAGTATCTCTATTAAATTCTTTAATAATGATATTTGTATGTTCCATCTCGTCTTTTATTATATCTAGAGATACTTTTGGTGATACTTTTCCACATGTAAAAAAATCAAAGCTTACAATTTCTTTTTCTGGGAAAGTATGAAAACTAATGTGGCTTTCAGCAAGCAAAGCGACCAATGTAAATCCTTGTGGCTCGAATTTATATTTAGAAATTTTTAAAACTGTAACTTTTGCTGCTTTAGCAATTTTATATACTAACTTTTCATAAAATTCGGGAGTATATTCCTTTTTAGTTCCAACTATATCCAATGTTATATGTTCCCCAACTTTTTCCATAAGAATCTAATATATATCTTTTTTAACTAACGAAATTTTTTACTTCTTTCAAACAAAAAACTATTATAATAATTTATTGAGGATAAACATTGAAAAACAATTGGTCAGATAACGAAGCTAAAAAATATATTAAAAAGTATAAGAAATTGGGTCATTCTGAAGATATGGCTTTAAGAGTTTATACAACTAGACTTCTAGGTAGAAATCCAGAATTGGTATTGCATGGTGGTGGCAATACATCAGTTAAGACAAAAATCAAAGATATAGATGGTAAATACTATGATGTTCTTTGCGTAAAAGGCAGCGGATGGGATATGGCCGAAATTGAACCAGCAGGTTTACCAGCTGTTAAATTAAATCCGTTGCTTACTATGAAAAAAAAGAAAACTCTTTCTGACGATGACATGGTTGCTTTTCAAAAAAAAAATTTAATAGATACAAAATCACCCAATCCATCAGTTGAAACTTTTTTACATGCATTTTTACCGTTTAAATTTGTTGACCACACTCATTCTGATGCAATTATGAAAATTACTAATAGACCAAATGGAGAAATGCTATCAAAAAAAATATTTGGTAAAAAAACTGCAATAGTGCCATATGTAATGCCAGGATTTAAATTAGCTCAAAAAATAAATGAAGTTTATTCTAAAAATCCAGATATCAATTGTTTGATTTTATTAAACCACGGTATTTTCACATTTGCTGATAATGCGAAAGATGCTTACAGTTTAATGATTAAGTACATATCTGATGCTGAAAAAACTTTAACCAAACTAAAAAAGAAAAAAATAAAACAGATAAAGAAAACTAAATTTAATTTCTCAACTGCAGATGTGGCTCCTATATTGAGAGGTCTTTTATCTGAAAAAAATGATAACAAATTTATCTTAAATTTCAAAAAAAATAGTAGGTTAGATTATTTTATTAATGGTAAAGATATAAATAGGTATTCAAATGAAGGAACAGCTACTCCTGATCATGTTATTAGAGTTAAACCATTTCCCTTAATAATATCACCAAAAGCAAACTGTACATTAGATGAATTTAAAAATTTAGCTGAAAAAAAATTCAAAGAATATAGGCAAAAATATAAAAAATATTTTGAATCTAATAAGAAAAAAACTAAAGAAAAAAAAGTAATGCTTGATACATCTCCTAGAGTAATTCTAGTTCAGAATTTTGGTTTATTTACAGTAGGAGATACCTTAAAAGCTGCAAAAATTGCAGGTGATTTAACTCAAACTAATGCCAATGTAATTTCAAGCGTTGAAGAGACGTCCAAATATAAATTCTTATCAAAAAAAGACTTATTTAATGTCGAGTATTGGTCCTTAGAACAAGCAAAATTAAACAAAGCAAAAAAAGAATTGCAAGGCAATGTTGTTGTTATCACTGGTAGTACAGGTGAAATTGGTAAAGCAACCTATAAATTATTTAAAAAATATGGAGCTGAAGTTGTTTTGCTTGATATTAATAAAAGTAAGATAAATGATTTACAGACAAAAATAGGTGATCTTTGTATTCACTGTGATGTAACTAACAAACAAAGCGTAAAAAAAGCATTTAATAAAATTTTGGAAATATATGGAGGTGTAGATATTTTAATATCTAATGCTGGTACTGCTATAGGTGGATCAATTGCAGAAGTTAATGATGAAATACTTCGAAAAAGTTTTGAAGATAATTTTTTCTCACACCAAAATTGTGCTTCAGAGGCTGTAAAAATTATGAAAAAACAAAATATAAATGGGTGTTTGTTATTTAATATATCTAAGCAATCAGTTAATCCTGGTAAAAATTTTGGACCATATGGATTGCCTAAGTCTGCGCTTTTAAATTTATGTAAACAATATGCAGTTGATTATGGACACCTTGGTATTAGATCAAACGGTGTAAACGCTGATAGAATTAGAAGTGGTTTATTAAATGACAAAATGATTAAACAAAGAGCAAAAGCAAGAGAAGTAACTACGGATCAATATATGAGTGGAAACCTACTGTTAAGTGAGGTCAAAGCAGATGATGTGGCCAAAGCTTTTTATCATCTTGCGATATCAAAAAAATCAACTGGAGCAGTACTAACCGTAGACGGTGGAAATATTGCAGCTTCTTTAAGGTAATTAATTAAATAACTTTTTTAAGCCCTCAGAAGAAGCATCACAAACTCCTTTTTCTGTTATTAATGCAGTAACATATTTAGCAGGTGTTACATCAAAGGCTAAATTTAATGATTTGCTTTTTTCGGGATATATTAAAACTTTATCCACTTTATTATCTTTGTTAATTCCATCCACATGAGAAAGTTCTCTTGGATCTCTTTCTTCTATTGGAATATCTTTAGAGTTTTTTAAATTCCAATCTATAGTTGAACTTGGTAAAGCAACATAAAAAGGAACCTTATTATCATGAGCAGCAAGAGCTTTTAAATATGTGCCGATTTTATTGCACACATCTCCGTTAGATAATGTCCTATCTGTTCCAACAATACACATATCAACCTGTCCTCTTTGCATTAATATTCCACCTGTATTATCTGCTATAATTGTATTTGGAATTTCTTCTTCATTAAGTTCATATGATGTAAGGTTTGCTCCTTGATTTCTTGGTCTAGTTTCATCTACCCAAACATGTATTGGTATTCCTTTTTTATGTGCATGATAAATAGGAGATGTTGCTGTTCCCCAATTTATTGTGGCTAACCAACCTGCATTGCAATGTGTAAGAATATTTACGGTATCTTTCTTTTTATTATATATATCTTCAATAATATTTAATCCATTTTTACCAATACTTTTACAAAATCCCTCGTCTTCTTTACAAATTTCTTTAGCTTCATTGAGTGCAACATTAAATAAATTTACAGGTTCAACAAATGATAATTTGTTATTCATTCTATGTATTGCCCATTGGAGATTTATTGCTGTTGGTCTAGATGCAACTAATTCCTCTGAACTTTTTTTTATAAAATCTAAACTGTTATTTTCTTTTATAGCTAAAACTAACCCAAATGCAGCTGTGCCTCCGATTAATGGAGCACCTCGAACTTCCATTGTTTTAATAGCATTTATAGCTTCTTTAACTGAACTTAATTCCTTTATTGTAAATTTATGTGGCAGCTTTGTCTGATCTATAATTTTTACAATTTGTTTTTCTTCATCAAACCAAATTGTTTTATATTCAACACCATTAATTTTCATTATTTTATTCTTGAAGCAATGTATTCTTTAATTGTTGGATTATAATATTGAAAACAATCAGCCTGGTTCATTTCATGACCTGGATTTTTCTGAGCTGAGATTTTTTTTTGCCAATCAACTCCTTTAACAACACAAGATTTTCCTTTAATTTTATAATCTTCAGAAATAACAATTCTTTTAACTCCTGGAACTTCCTCTAGCCAGTCAGATAACAATCCCTCCCATTTATCCTTCGGGTGAGTGAAAGCTAAAACAGAAACATTATCAGATTGTTTAATATTATTAATTATTCTTGCTCTTAATTCAGCAGGGCCTGGGTATTTTTTAGCAAATTTTTCTAATGCCTTTTCTGGGCCTACTTTTTTTACTTTATAAGTTTTAGAAAGCTTACCAAAACAAGCTTGCATATATGATATGCCCCCGCCTACTTTTTCTGGGTAAGCTGATAACAACATTAGAGTTAATAGACCCCCACATGAATGACCTGATATGATAATTTGTTTTCTTGGAACTCCAATACTTATAAATTTTTCAACTAATTCTAAATTTTTTTCAATCCTTTTGTCTAACTTATGTTTACCCACATAAGGAGTTTTGGACTTCCACCAATGTTTTTTTAATGACATATCACCTGCAAAATCATTTGAGCAGAAATTATAAACCATAATTTTTTTACCATTAATTTCCTCATCAACTAATGAAGCTTGATTTCTTATTTGATTTACCCAAATACATTCATTCTTGTGTGCTTTATCATTTGAATTTTGACCATGATTATAAATAATTATAATTTTGTTTTTTGGATCTTTTACGTCCATACCCTCCTCTACTGAAGCTGATTTAGTAAAAAATCCACTTTTTAAAATTTTACCGTTAGCGTAAGCGTAAGTAGAAATAATAAAAAATAGTACAATTAAAAATAGTTTCTTCATTTATTTAAAACCCTCCCTGCAATCGTTTTTAATTTATCTTTGGTTTTTTGTGTTCTTTTTTCTGAAGCTGTAATTATTGCTACATCTAAGCAATTATTAGTTGGATCATTTGGATCAATGTGATTTTCAAAATTCTCTATCAAATTTTTAATCATATTTTTAGCTTTTGCTGCATTATCTAAAAGTACTTTTATTACTTGTTGAACATCAACATTCTCGTGATCTGGATGCCAACAATCATAATCTGTTACCATCGATACTGAAGCATATCTGATTTCAGCTTCTCTTGCTAGTTTAGCTTCTGGCATATTTGTCATTCCAATAACATCTGCTTTCCATGATCTATATAGGTTTGACTCTGCTAATGTAGAAAATTGTGGACCTTCCATTACAACATAAGTTCCACCTCTTTGATAAGGAATATTCTCTTTTTTTATAGCATCTTCGCAAGCATTCATTAGCCCATTTGAAGTAGGGTGTGCCATTGATACATGCGCAACAATTTCATCATCGAAAAAAGTTTTGTTTCTTGCAAAAGTTCTATCAATGAATTGATCAACGATAACAAATTTACCTGGGGGCAAATCTTCTTTTAAAGATCCAACGGCTGAAACAGAAACTATGTCAGTGATACCTAGTTGTTTAAGTGCATCAATATTGGCTCTAAAATTTATTTTTGAAGGAGAAATGAAATGACCTTTTCCGTGTCTTGGAAGAAAATAAATTTCTTTATTATTATATATTGCCTTTAATATTAAATCTGAGGGTTTTCCCCATGGAGTGTTTAAATCTAAAGTTTCTCTATCTTTAAACTCTTCAACATCATATAGCCCACTTCCACCAATAATTGCTAATTTATTATTTGCCATAATACAATTTAGATTATAATTAAGTTTTATGGATTTAAAAGAACATATTAGGTCAATTCAAGACTATCCTAAAAAGGGAATTTTATTTAGAGACATCACAACACTTATTAAAAATGAAAAGGCATTCAAAGAATGTATTAACCAAATTGTTGAAAGATCAAAAAAATTCCAGTTTGATAAAATTGCAGCTGTAGAATCTAGAGGCTTTGTTTTTGCATCAGCTATTTCTTATATACTTGATAAACCATTCATAATGTTGAGAAAGAAAAATAAACTACCTGCTGATGTTCATTCAGTAGACTTTGAGCTTGAGTATGGAACTGCCACAATAGAAGTTCATAAAGACTCATTCGATGAGGGTAACAAAGTCTTAATAATAGACGATTTAATTGCTACTGGCGGCACTGCAGAAGCAGCTGCTAAATTAATAGAAATATCAAAAAGTAAAGTAGCTGGATTTATATTTGTAATAAATCTTTTTGATTTAGGTGGTACAGATAATCTAGTTAAAAAGGGATATTCTGTTGAAAATCTTTTAGATTTTCCAGGCCATTAATTTGCAGACATTATTGCTTGAAAAGGTCCACTACCAATAAATAATTTATTACTACCACCATTAACAAGGTGCATTCCCTCACCCACATTAAATGTCATACTTATAGAAGTAGTATCTGCTGTCACGACTACTGGATTTGCAAATGTTACTAAACCTTCTAGTTTATCAACTTCAGCCGCATTTGCTGCTCTATGTTCATTAGTGTCAACTAAATATCCAGCAATATCCGCTGTAGTTCCATTAATATTTTCAGCTTCAGCTTTTGATAGAAAAGCGTCTCCTACTCCAGCAAAATGTTTTAAGGTTTCTACAAATTTTCCTGGAGTGATAGTACTTGAGCCACAAACTGAACTATTAGTATGAGTGCTAGCTTGTGCATGTGTTCCTGAACCAGCTACAGTTCCACAAAAAACTCCTGTGCCTCCTGTCATGCCAGTCATTGATGCACTGAGCTCACCTGCCCAAGTTATACCAAAAGTATTATCCATATAAGCGTATCCATGAGTATAAGTCCCTGCTGGAGGTCTTGTATAAGTTCCATCTAAAACTATTTCTGCTCCTTGAGTTACAGACGCAGTTGCTCCGCTTGAATTATTAAAAATTTGTGTGCATGGAGTTAAAACAACTGTAGATGACGTGGTAGCTTCTGTTGGAGCACTTGTACATAAATATATTTTATAAATTACTACTTCATAAAGAGTTGGAGCTTCATCGCATCCATCATCAATAAAATCAGCACCATCACCACTTGCCTTTGCCACAACTCCACTATTAACTGTGCATGCCTTTGCTTGGTTAGAATTTACTATCTCAAAAACAAAGAATAATGATAAAACTAAAAATAAATATTTAATATTTTTCATTTAAAATCCTCCTGCTTTAACTGTAAAACCTGCTCCTTTTTTCTTTATGATATTTTCTCTTCTAACCTTTTCGTAAATTCTATCTTTCATGGAAATTCTTTCAAAGGCCTCACTACTAAATAAAGATGTACCAGGATTTTTTATACTATTGCTATATCTAAGATTAATAAAACTTTGATCATTGTGATGATCGTAATCAGTGTGACCAATTTCAAATGATAATCCAGAATTCGGTACTTTAAATAGTGTGGAGAATTCTAAACCCTGAAAATCATTTCCACCAGGAACTTCAAAATCGAAAGCTTTCAAATAAGCTTTCATAGATGGTATGTATGGAAGATGTGCACCTATCTCGACATCATATCCATCGATAGCCTCTTCGTCTTTACCATTTTTTCCTTTTTTACTAGAGCTTTCAGCAAAATACTGGTTGTAATTTAAATCTAAAATAGAAGATTTAATTTCAGCACCTATACTAAATCTTTGGTGTTCATAATCAAATTCATAATCATAAAAAGCATTTAAACCAAATAATATACTTTCATCGTTAGATAAATATCTTTGTCCAAGTCCTATATTAAATGTTTCTCTGTCACTGTCGTGTAAAAAAAATGATCCCTGAAAAAAAGATAGATCTGAACTGTTTTCGTTAAATTTTTTAAATGTTTGAATTCCAACTTCTGGTTTTATGCCCTCAATTTTTTTAATTGAGAAATCTGTATTTCTAAAATTTTCCTCTAAAAAATTCTCAAGAGATGAATAAAATTTATCTAATACTCTATCAGCTTTAGCAAAAGAAGCAGATATGAATAGCAACTGAAATATTAGAATTTTTGCTACAAATTTCATATATTATTTATAGTGATATATATATTAATTAAAAGATCTAAAAATGGTAGCGGGAAGTGGGATCGAACCACTGACCTCGGGCTTATGAGTCCCGCGCTCTAACCAACTGAGCTACCCCGCCGTAAGTAATTGTTGGTTTATACTACTTTTATTTTTTGATGCAAACAAGTTTCACTTGCTCTTTTTCTTATCTTTTTTAATTTTTCTTTTTTCCTTCAGAGAAAGTTTGGCTTTTTTCATAACACTAGAGTCTTTAAATGATTTTCCACTATATCTTTTTGACATTTAATTTACTTTTTCAAAGAACTTATCTTTTGTTTGGTAGGTAAAAGGATATTCTTTTCCAAGTGGTTGGAATTTAGTCTTAATTACTATTACGTTTTGCTTATCTAGTTTAAATTTCCATGTTAATTTAATATCACCCGAAAATACTCTTAACTTACCTAAATTTGTAAATCTCCATCCATCTTCTGAAATAACTTTTCCATTTTGATATCTTTTGTAATTCTTTTCATCAAAGATATAGGTAACAACACCTTGATTTCTCTCATCTTCCAATGTTATTGCATAATTATTTAAAAATTCTGCTGTTTGAGATTTATTTAAACTTTTCTTAGCTATAGATTTCAAAAAGTCAGTAGTTTTATCAATGGTTTCATCTATTTTATCTTTAGCTATCGAGACTGATGATAAAAAAAGAAAAATAAAAAAAATACTAAATATTTTTTTAAACATAATTTCTAATTTAATAAATTTATAGTAAATAAAAAGGTAAATATTGAAGCAAATGTTGATATAAATATTGCCTTAATAATATTTTCTGGACTTACATTGTATGCAGAACACATAACAATTGAGGTGGCTCCACAAGGGCCAACACTAACCAACAAAGCTCCAGCAAAATTGATTGGATTTGATAAACTAAAGAATGTGGATCCTAAAATTAGCAAAATTATTGGTGATATAATAAGTTTTAATATTGAAATGGTAATTGTTAATTTATTGAATACTTTTTTTGAGTAAAAAGACAGAATAATACCAATTGCAAATAATCCAACTGGCATTACACATGCTGCAAGTCTTTGTAAAATATACTCAAATGGAGTTTCGCTTATATTGATATTTGAAATTCTTAAAATCAATCCAATTAATATTGCTAATATCATGGGATTTAATATTAAATTTCTTAAAAACTGAAATAATTTAATTCTTTTTTTTACAGTAAGTTCTAAAAAGAAACTAACAATAGATAATAAAACTACACTATCCATTAAAATAATACCTGATATTTGAGTTATCGTACTTCCTGCAAAGAAAATTTCTGCAATAGGTAAAACTAATATTACATGATTGGATAAAGCAACTGTTAAGGCCCAAATAATAGACTCTTGTATTGATCTTTTAAAAGTATTTTTGGTTAATAAAAAAGCAAATATTCCACTTGTTAACTGCATTAAAAAATAAGATGAAATTTGAGATACATCTATTTCTCCAACATCACTTTGTGCAACTAGTTTTATGATTAAAGCTGGTACCGCGATATAAAATGAAAATAAATTAAATATTCTAGCCTTTTGTAAATCGAATATTTTAATATATCCTAAAATATAACCAATAAGAGTAATACCTATAAATGGTGTTAAGCCTAAAAATACTTGAAACATTACTGGACAGTAATTCTATGCATAATTCTATTACCTTTAAAAGCTGTTGCTTGATGAAGCATAGATCTATTATCCCAAATGGCTAGTTGGTTCTTTTCCCACTGTAAAGAATATTGAAAACTTTTTTTTAATTGGTGTTTGAATAAATAAGTTTTTAATTTTTTATCAATTTTACTATTATTAAAACGTATAAAGTGTCCTGGACTACAATATAAAGTATATTTACTATTTATTTTCCTTATTAATTTATGCTTTGAAGTAAGTTCTTTAGCTTTTTTTCCCTTTTCTTTCTCTCTTTCCAATCTAGTTACAGAAATAGGTCCTTCTGATGAAAATATACATTTTTCGTTTTTAAACTTTCTTTTAAAGTTTTCTGGTAATTTCTCATAAGCTAAATATTGAGAACAAAAATCTGTGTTTGCCTGACCTTTTTTTGGAACTAATTTAGAAAGCAACATAGTAAATCTAGGTGGTTTTTTAGTATAAATTGAATCAGTATGAAATTGCTCACCAAAACTAGGGCCTTTATCAGTAGATTTTCTTTGAACAACTGTTATTTGAGGATATTTTTTATTCAATCCTTTAAGTCTAGGATAGTTTGCTAGTTTTCCAAATTTTTTTGCAAATTTTACATAATGATCGGAGCTTAATTTTTGGTTTCTAAAATAAATCATTCCATATTTCGATAAGGCAGATTTAATTTTTTTTAATGTAGAATTATTAATTTTATTTAAATCACAGACTAATTCTGCACCTATATTTTTTTTATTAGGAATAATTTTAAGCATTTTTTAAAAAGAAACTTTTTAACTGTTTAATTGTTTCTTTGGGATTTTGCTCTGGTATAAAATGTCCAGATTTAACAGCAACTCCTAAGACTTTTTTATTTGAATATTTTTGCCAAATTTTAATTGGTTTAAATTGTTTACCTATAACACCTTTTTTTCCCCATAGTACTTGAACAGGAATATTTAATTTTTTCTTTCGATCTTGTCTGTCATGATCGAGATCAATAGTAGCAGATGCTCTATAATCCTCGCATGATCCATGTATTTTCTTTGGTTGCTTAAAGCACTTTAGATAACCCTCTTCAACTTTTCCAAATTTATGATTCCCAGACCATTTATCTAAGCAATACTTCATCCATTTTCTTGGGTCGCTCATTATCATTCTTTCAGGTAACCACTTTGGTTGAATTAAGAAAAACCAATGGAAGTATGCTTTTGCAAAATCTCTGGTTGTTAGTTCATACATATCTAATGTTGGACAAATATCTAAAACACTTAGAGCAAGCACATTTTTTCTATGATCTCTTGCCAATCTATGTGCAACTCTTCCCCCTCTATCATGGCCTGCAACAAAAAATTTAGGATATCCTAATTTTACCATCATTTGTTTCATGTCACTCGCCATTTCTCTTTTAGAATAATTAAAATGTTTACTATCAGATGGTGGAGTTAAACTGTCTCCATAACCTCTTAAGTCTGCTACAACTACTGTAAAATTTTTTGATAACTCAGGAGCTGTTTTGTGCCACATCAAATGCGTTTGGGGGTAGCCATGAAGTAATAATAAAGGTGGTCCGTCTCCTTTAACTTTACAAAAAACTTTTCCCTTTTTAACTTTGACGTATTTACTTTTAAAACCTTGGAACATTTATTTATTTTAATTTATATATTAATAATTCAATCAGTAATTTTAAAATTGTTCAAATATAACGTTAATAAGGTCAATTATTAAATTGAATTATTATCCATTGAATGTATACCTTCATTTTTGTGAGAATTGAAGAAGAGCTAAAACTAGATTATTCCGACGTACTTTTTAGACCTAAAAGAAGCACTCTTAAAAGTAGAAAAGATGTTAATTTAAAGAGAACTTATCGTTTTAAATATAGTAAAAACGAATGGTCTGGAATTCCAATAATGGCAGCTAATATGGACGGAGTAGGTGTACTAGGTGTTGCCGAAAAATTGTCAGAATATGGAATGATTACATGTTTAACAAAACAACATGATGTAAAAAAAATTAAACACTTTAAGAAAATTAAATCAATTTATCCAAACGTAGCTTTAAGTATTGGAACTAAAAAGGAGGATTTTCAAAATTTAGATAAAGTTTTAAAAGAATTTAGTTTCATTAAATTTATTTGTATTGATGTAGCAAATGGTTACTCAGAACATTTTAGTAAATTTTTAAAATCTGTAAGAGATAAATATCCAACAAAAACAATAATTGCGGGAAACGTTGTTACTGCTGATATGACTCAAGAATTAATTTTATCAGGTGCTGATATTGTCAAAGTTGGAATTGGACCAGGTAGTGTTTGTACGACTCGTATACAAACTGGAGTTGGCTATCCTCAGTTAAGTGCAGTAATTGAATGTGCTGATGCAGCTCATGGATTAGGTGCACATATAATTGCTGATGGCGGATGTACATGTCCAGGCGATGTTGCTAAAGCATTTGGTGGAGGAGCTGATTTTGTTATGCTTGGAGGAATGTTTGCAGGTCATGATGAAGGTAAAGGAAAATTGGTAAAATCTAATGGCTCAAAGTATGTTGAATTTTACGGATCAAGTTCTGAAACTGCAAATAACAAACATTATGGTGGACTATCAGACTACAGAAGTAGCGAAGGCAGAACAGTAAGAGTTAAGTACCGTGGTAAAATTAATGATACCATTTTAAATATTTTAGGTGGTGTGAGAAGCAGTTGTACATATGTTGGAGCACCTTCTTTAAAACAATTAAGTAAGTGCACAACTTTTGTCAGAGTTACTAAGCAATTTAACGATACATTCACTAAATAAATGAAAGAGTATTCTATAGCGTCAATTGCTGGTGACGGCATTGGAAAAGAAGTTGTGCCTGAAGCGCAAAAAATATTAAAAGAAATTTCTCAACAACATCAATTCAAATTAAATATAGAAGATTATGATTTTGCATCATGTGATTATTACGAAAAGCATGGAAAAATGATGCCTAATGAATGGAAAGATAAATTAATTAAACACGATGCAATTTTCTTTGGTGCGGTTGGTATGCCAGATAAATATCCTGACCACATAACACTTTGGGGTTCATTATTAAAATTTAGAAGAGAGTTTGATCAGTTTATTAATTTAAGACCTGTAAAACTTTTTGAAGGTGTAAATGCACCATTAGCTAATAAAAAGCCAGGCGATATTGACATGATAATTGTTAGAGAAAATACTGAAGGAGAATATTCATCAGTTGGTGGAAGAATGTATCAGGGAACTGATAGAGAAGTGGTTATTCAAGAAACAGTAATGTCAAAATATGGAATTGATAGAGTTCAACAATTTGCATTTGAATTAGCTAAAAAAAGAAAAAGAAAAAAATTAACGAGTGCAACTAAATCAAATGGAATATCAATTACAATGCCTTATTGGGACGAAAGATTTAATGAGAATAAAAAGAATTATTCTGATGTGGAAACTGATCAGTACCATATTGATATATTGGCAGCTAGATTTGTTTTAAGTCCTGAACGCTTTGATGTGATTGTCGCCTCAAACCTTTTTGGGGATATTCTATCTGATCTAGGGCCAGCTTGTACTGGGACTATTGGAATTGCACCGTCTGGAAATATAAATCCAACAAATAAATACCCATCATTATTTGAACCCGTTCATGGGTCAGCACCAGATATTGCGGGACAAGGAATAGCTAATCCAGTAGGACAAATTTGGTCAGCTGCAATGATGTTAGATTATCTAGGCGAAAAAGAAGCTTCTGATAGAATAGTAAAATCAATTGAATTAACTCTTAAAGATAAAGACAGTCGAACAAAGGATCTTCAAGGCTCTAGTAATACTGAACAGTGCTCAAAAAAAATTTTAGATAATCTTAATTCAGTCTAAAATTTAATCAAAATTATGAATTTTCTTAAAAATAAATCTATTACCAAAGTTATAATTTTATCTATATCTGGATTTTTTATTTTAGTTTGCCAAGATTCTACAGCAAAATATCTGGGAACTTTGATGCCATTAAATCAAGTAATTTGGGGCAGATTTTTTTTTCACTTTATAATTATTTTGATTTTATTTGCATTACTTAAACCCAAATTAAATTTAAAAAGAAATTTTAAGATTAATATCATTCGATCTATCCTCATGGTTTTTGCCACTTTTTTTTTCATTCATTCTTTACAAAAATTTGACCTTGTAGATATCTATGTAGTTTTCTTCTCGGCCCCACTTATAGTATCAATTTTAACAGCATTGTTTTTAAAAGATATTCTTTCGCCTAAAGGTATAATTTTAATGTTGTTAAGCTTCGGATGTATAATTTATTCAATGAGTCCAAGTATGAAGGTATTAAGTTTAGACTTAATTTTTCCTTTGGTACCTCCGGTATGTTGGGCTTTATATCAATTTTTTACAAAATTTATTTCTGGTAATAATGATCCTTTGGTGGCGTTATTTTATGCTGCTGTTGTAGGGGCCATTGTTTTCTCTATTTATGTAATGTTAGACTGGACTCCTATTGAGAATAAAAGATTATGGGTTTGGTTAGTATTTCTAGGTGTATTAGGTTTTACTAGCCACCTTTTAATTATATTTGCAATTCAGCTATCAAATTTATCTTTTGTTACTAATTTTCAATATTCACAATTAATTTGGTCAACATTAATCAATTTTTATATATTTGGAGTACCTTTTGATTTTAATAAAACTTTTGGAGTTATTGGAATAATAGTTTTTGGAGTTTTATTTGTTCAGGCCGAAAGTAGAAAAAAGAAAATTAGTTCTTAAAATCTTTATTATTTAGAGGTTTTTCTAATACCACAACTGGATATTTTTGTTTTTCAATTTCAATGTATATATTTTTGTCTTTTAAAGTTTCAACTGTATTTCCAGAATTGACATATCCAAATGAAAGATTTTTGTCATAACAAAAAGAATAATTTCCTGAAGTTGTTCTACCAATTATTTTGTCATCCATATAAATAGGTTCTTCATGTAGTAAAAGTGGCTCACCAGGTTTGCTGTCTTTTAGAGTAAACATCATCATCCTCTTATCTAATTTTTGGTCTTTAATTTTCAATAAAGCATCTTTTCCAATAAAGTTGACATTTTTTTTATAACTAATTGCAAATTTTAAACCTGCTTGATACTGATTTTCTTCTGGCGAAATATCATGTCCCCAGTGAACAAATCCACTTTCCATTCTCATAATATCCATTGCATGCATTCCACAATGAGATAGTTCGAAGTTTTTCCCCTCTTCAATTAGAATTTCATATAAATCCTTAGCTAAACTTGAATCAACATAAAGCTCAAATCCTAATTCGCCAACGTAAGAAAGTCGTTGAGCCCAAATTTTAATGTCATTTATCATTATGAACTTCCCAGTTCCAAACTTAAATTTATCGTTACTAAAATCATCATTGCTTATTTTCGAGATCATCTCTCTACTCTTTGGACCAAACAATCCTAGACAACAAATATCTTCTGTTACATCTTTAAAAGATACGTCTTCATCTAAATATTTTAAGATATGGTATTTATCGTGTTCTCTTGTAGCTGCAGAGCTTACAACTCTAAAAAAGTTTTTATCCATACATACAACAGTTAAATCTGTTTCTATTCCACCATCTTCATTCAGCATATGAGTATATGTTGTTTTACCAACTTCGTTTTTAATGTTAGCGGTACATAACTTTTGAAGTTCTTGATGAGTTTTTTCCCCTTTTAAATCAAACTTTGAAAAAGTTGAAAAATCAAAAAGTCCAACATTTTTTCTTGCATTTAAAGTTTCATGCTTTGCTGATGGGTACCAATTTTGATAATTAAAACTATATTCATACTTAGGCTCTTTACCATTTAATGAATACCACATTGGTCTTTCAAAACCTCCTGCAACTCCAAAACATGCTCCAGCATTTTTTAATTCCTCGTGATAAGGTAAAAGCTTTTGATTTCTTGATGTATTGTGCTGTTTAAATGGCCAATGCATTCCATACAGATCACCAAGAGTTTCTGTAACTCTTTCCATAATAAAGTTTTTTGAAGAGTGGAATTTTTGAAACCTTTTAATATCTAATGAAAATAAATCCTCATTTATATGTCCATTCATCATCCATTCAGCTGTTACTCTACCAGCTCCTCCAGAGCTAGCAATTCCGATGCTATTAAAACCACAACATGTATATAAATTTTTAACTTCAGGAGTTTCTCCTAATAAGTATTGCGTATCTGGAGTAAAAGACTCTGGGCCTGAGAAAAATTTTCTAATTCCTGCGCTCTCTAACATTGGCAATCTATGAAATGACTTTTCTAAATACGGTTCAAAATGGTCAAAATCATCAGGAAGCTCTCCAAATGAAAAATCATCAGGCACTCTTCCTGTCTCTTTAAAGGCTGGTTTTGCATTTGGTTCAAAAATTCCAACAAGCATTTTCCCTGCATCTTCTTTCAAATATAAACAAGCATTATAATCTCTTAAAACAGGAAGATTTTGGGGTAAATCTTTCATTGGCTCGGTGATTATATAAAAATGTTCATTTGGGTATAAAGGAACGCTAACATTAATTTCTTCACCTAATTGTCTAGACCACATTCCTGTAGCCATAACTACATAATCACAATCTATAATACCTTTTTCTGTTTCTACTCCACTTATTCTTGAATTCTTTGTAAGTATTTTTTTTACAGGAGTTTTTTCAAAAATTTGAGCACCTTCCATTCTTGCAGCTTTTGCAAGCACGTTAGTAACTCCAACAGGATCTGCTTGTCCATCTTTTGGCATGTAAACACCACCTACAAGATCTTCACTATGAATCACTGGATATAATTCTTTTAGTCTTTTGTGATCTAAGACTTCTACTTCAACATCAGACAATTGAGCAGTCGTTGCTTGTCTTAACAATTCTTGCATTCTTTCTTTAGTAGATGCAACTGTAATTGCACCATTTTGCTTCATCCCGGTTGATAATCCTGTAGTCTTTTCTAATTCTTTATAAAGATCTAAAGAGTATTTTCTAATTTTGGTAATTGTAGATGATGCACCTAATTGACCTAGAAGACCTGCAGCGTGCCAAGTAGTTCCTGATGTTAATTGATCTCTTTCAAGCAATATTACATCCTTCCATCCAAATTTAGCTAAATGATAAGCGCAAGATGTACCTGCAACGCCTCCGCCTATAACTACTACTTTAGTACTTTTTGGTAACTCTTTCATACTTGATGTAATTTATACAATTAAATTTAAAAGCAAACAATATGATCGATATGGATGGGTCTTTTTATACCAAATTTTTCATCAACTTCATGTTTATGAATATGATGAGAATGCACAAAAACTGGTATTAATTTGTTACTTAATGTTTTTAATGTATAAATAAAATTTGAACCTCTGAATTTTCTATCTACTACTTCAAGTTTAAGATTACTTGCATCATCATGTTGTAAGTCTTCTGGCTGTATTAAAAGTTTTACTTTAGATCCTATTGGGAATGATCTAGCAAAATTTCCTGTTATTGTTCCTAAATCCTCATTTTCCAGACTTTTGGGGCTAGTTACCTCAGCAGGTATTAAAATTCCTCTATTTAGAAAATTAACTACTTCAACTGAATTTGGTAAATGGTAGACATTATATGGATCATCATATTGCTTTAACTCACCTTCTAAAATTATTCCACATTTGCTACCCAGGTAAAAAGCTTCATATGAATCGTGGGTAACAATAATTGTTGTGATTTTAGAATTTGTTAAAATTTGTTTTAATTCAACTTGAATTTCCTCTTTAAAACTTTGGTCTACATTTGATAACGGCTCGTCAAGCATTAATAAATCTGGTTGAGAGACTAAAGATCTTGCTAAAGAAGCTCTTTGTGCTTCGCCAGCACTTATTTCATGAGGAAATTTATTTAATATTTTATTTAAATTTAAAAAATTAATTATTTCTTTAGTTTCTATTTTCTTTTCATTTTTCACTCTATCGGAGCCAAGATTTATATTTTTTTCTATATTGTAATGAGGAAATAAACTGTTTTCTTGAAAAGATAGAGCTATATTTCGATTTTCTGGCTCAATATGAATATTTTGAGATGAAATTGTTCTGCCTTTTAAATTAATTTTACCATTATTAATTTTTTCTAGACCCGCAATAGTCCTTAATATTGTAGTTTTGCCTATACCCGATGGACCAAGTAAACAAACAATATCACCCTCATTTTCAATATTTAAAGTAACATTATTAACTTTATTTTTTCCACCAGCGGCAAAAGATACATTATCGATTTCAAAAAAATTATTAGCCATCAGTCTTTCAAAATAAATTTAGATGTGATCAAAATAAATGTACTTGCAATTAATATCAAGAATAATGATGGAACCGCTGCTGCTTCTAAAAGATCTTGAGATGCGAATACATATGCTGTTGTAGCAAAAGTTTCAAAGTTAAATGGTCTCAATATTAATGTGATAGGTAATTCTTTTATTACTTCTATAGTAATCAATATTCCTATTAGAAATACAGAATTTTTTAAATAAGGAACGTGAATTGCTAAGAAAGTTTTTATTTTAGAGTAGCCAAGAAGATAAGAGCTTTCGTCAATTGACCTGTTTATTCTTTCGTAGCCAGTTTTCAATCCGTTATAAGCTAGTGAATAAAATCTTATAAAATAAACTATCACTAAACCAAAAATAGATCCTATAAATATTTTCTTTATCGAATTAAATTCAAAGGCTTTGACAAAAGTATTATCAAACCAAGCAATAAAAGTTATGAATGCTACAGCTAAAATTACACCTGGGATTGCATATCCTGTAATTGAAAATGTCGTAAGAAAGTTTAAAAATTTACTTTTAGTTACTCTATTTCCATAATTTGAAATAAATGAAAAAACTACTAATACGATACTAGATAAAAAAACTAGATAAATAGTGTTTGTAAGCAATTGAAAGGTATTTAAATCAAATAAATTTTTTGGAAAAATTATTGTCCAATAAAACATTTGTGAAACAGGGAATAGAAAACTTATAAAAAATACTACAAAACAAAACCCAAAAGCCAATGTTCCTTTAGAAAAATCTAGTTTAATTTTCTTCTTTTCTTTAATACCACCTTTAATTGGAGAGTGATATTGAGCACGCTTTCTTGAGATATTTTCAATAAAAAAAAGTCCTAAAATAAATAACAGCAAAAAAAATGAAAGCTGGTTTGCAAAAGCTAAATCATCAAAAGATATCCATGAATCATAGATACCTGTTGTAAGAGTTGCTATTCCAAAAAACGATACTGCACCAAAATCAGATAATGTTTCCATTGCAACTAAGGCTAATCCTGCAACAATTGCTGGTCTAGCTGATGGTAAAATAATCTTAAAAAAAGATTTATATTTTGAAAAACCTAGATTTTGTCCTAATTCTATTAAATTTTGAGATTGATAATGAAAAGATGCTCTAGTTAGAACGTATACGTATCCAAATAGAGAAAAAGAAACTGATAAGATAGCACCAAGCATACCATCAAATTTAGGTATTGATCTATTATATTCACCAGGTCCAAATAAAGATTTTAAAATTGAATACAGTGTTCCAAAGTTTTCAAAAAAAGCTGTTAATGAATAAGCATAAATGTAAGCAGGTACCGCAAAAGATAATATTAAGGCCCATTTAAAAAATTTAACACCTGGAAAGTCATAAAATGAAACTACATAAGCACATCCAACACCTAAAAACAAAGTAAGTATTAATACTCCAATAAGTAAAGTTAAAGAGTTATAGATGTACTCGATTAGAAAAGTATTTTTTAATATATCGTAGTAATTTGTTGTTTCTTGATAGAAACTTGCAAACACAGTTAAAATTGGGATTGCAACAATAAATGAAACTATAAAAGATGATAAGTACCAGGAATTAAATTTCATATATTATAATCCGCCTTATAATCATGAAAATCAAAAGTGCCCATGCTTTAGGAGACCAAACCATAGGCACAAACTTTAGAAAATCAAAAATTAAATACTTTTAGGATATGCGGAACCTCCTTAGTTTTAATTTCAGACAATTTTCTATTATTTACACGCTTATTGATTTTTTCACACTCTGAAGCACATGCAGGACAGGCTTTGGTAGATTTATTATAATCAACTTCCGTAGTAAATTTTTTTTTAACAGCTGTCATTTACTTCCAACCAGCAGCTAACATTACTTCTAACGCATCTGCTTGTTTTGCACCGTATGACTTAACACTTGTTTTAGTATCCATTACAAAATTCATCTCTTTGCCTGGAACTAAATCATTAGGTGTTACACCACCTATCATTGGATACTCAAAAGTATTATTTACAATGTGATTTTGAGCCTCTGTTGATAATAAAAACTCAACTAATTTTACAGCATTAGCTTTGTTTGGTGCATGTTTAAGCATACCAGCTCCACTAATATTAATGTGCGTTCCTCTATCTTGTTGATTAGGGAAAAAAGGCATTACTTTTTTTGCTGCTTCTTGTTGTTCAGCACCTTTTTTTCCAGATAACATCAACGCATGATAGTACGTGTTTGCAACAGCAATATCAGCTTCTCCTGCAGCAACAGCCATGATTTGAGCACGGTCATTACCTTTTGGAGTTCTGGCCATGTTTGCTACAACAGCTTTAGACCATTCTGCAGTTTTTGCTTTACCATTATTTTTAACAAGTGAAGCAACTAAAGATTGGTTATAAATGTTGTTAGATTTTCTTATTACTAATCTGCCTTTCCATTTTGGATCAGCTAGACCTTCGTAAGTCATGCCATTAAGTTCGTTTGCATTTACTCTTTCAGGTGAATAATAAATTATTCTTGCTCTTTTAGCTATTCCAGTCCATTTTGCAGATCTAAATTGTGCAGGTACGGCATCCTTAATAGCTTTTGACCAACCTGCATTTTGCATCATTCCTTTTGCTGCAAATGCACCTAGTCTTCCAGCATCAGCTGTGATGTATAAATCTCCAACACAGTCTGCTCCCTCTTCAGTAATTCTTTTTTGAAGAGCTTTGTCTTTTCCTGAAACTACGTTTACTTTAATTCCTGTTGCTGCTGTGAACTTTTCATATAATTGAATGTCAGAATCATAGTGTCTAGCACTAAAAATATTGACCTCAGCTGCAATCGTAAAACTTGAAATTAAAGCAAAAAACAATGAAATTATTGTTATTTTTCTCATTCTATTCCTTAAATTAATATATTAATTAAACGTTAATTGTCCTGCACTGCGGATGATAACTATTCTCAATGTAAATGATAATCAATTGCAATAATGTCGCAATTGATAATCAATCGCAATTAGTGCTGTTTTTTGGAAAATTTATTAAAATTCCCACTCAGAAATTTTACTGTAAAGGAAGTTTCTAAATGCTTGTACTCTTGCAACATTTTTAAGTGATTGAGGATATACAAAGTGTGCTTCTGTAGTTGGACCTTGAACGCTTGGTAAAACTTTAACAATATTAGGTTGTTTGACAGTCAAGTAATCTGGTATTGCAGCTAATCCTACACCGCTTTGAACGGCTAATAGTAAACCATAAACACTATTCACTCTCATTACAGTTTTTCTTTTTTTATTATCTTTCATTCCAAGTTTTAATGCCCAATCTGGATTATAAACTGGAGATGGAGCTCCTCTACCAAATGAAATAAAGTTGTGCTTATTTAAGTCATTAACTGTCTTGGGATATCCATGTTTTTCTAGGTATTTTGGTGATCCGTAAATGTGATAATTGATATCTATAAGCTTTTTTTGGATATAATTAAGTTGTTTTGGTCTTCTCATAAATATTCCAATATCCGCTTGTCTTGTGCTTAAATCTAGCTCTCTATCATCAAATATGAGTTCAACTTCAATCTCAGGATTTAGCTGCATAAATTCTTGTATTCTTGGCGTTAACCATGTTGTTCCAAAACTTACTACAGTTGTTACTGATAATTTTCCAGAGGGTTTGGTTTTTTTGTCACCTAAAGTCGTTTCTACCTCTTTTAATTTTGAGATTACCTCGTGAGCAGTTTTAAATACATATTCTCCATTTTCTGTAAGAGTTAATCCTCTAGCATGTCTCTCAAATAACTTAACTTTTAAGTCTTCTTCTAAAGATTGAATTTGTCTACTAATTGCAGATTGGCTAAGATTTAGAATTACTGTTGCACTAGTAAAACTGCCTGCCTCAGCAACCGCATGAAATATCTTTAATTTATCCCAATCCATTATTTATTTACATCCACTACAATTTTATTTTTTAAACTACCTTTTAATATATCAGGATAGACATTTAATAATTCATCTAATCCAATAGTATTTACTGATTTTTCTAAAATATTAAAATCTAGCAAAGCAGGAAATTCTCCCCATACAAACTCTTTTCTTTTTTTACTGATATTAACCGAGTCTACTCCCCATAATTTGACTGCTCTTAAAATAAATGGAATTACTGAAGTATTTAATTTATTGCCACTAGCATTTCCACATATGGCAACAATTCCTTTTGGTTTAGTTTGAGCTATTGCATTAGATAAAATGTTACCACCCACAGTATCTACAACACCATCCCATGTTCCTTTATCTATTAATCTTGCTTCACCTTCAAATTCTTTACGATCTATAACGTTTTTAGCACCAAGTTCTTTTAGATAATCTGCTTTATTTGGTTTACCAGTTATTGCTGTAACGTTAATACCCATTTTAGCAAGAACCATAACTGCCACCATTCCAACACCACCTGTAGAACCAGTTACTAATACATCATTAACTTTTGACTGCATCAATAGTTCCTCTCTTGCTTTAACTGCAAAGGCGCATAACAAACCTGTAAGACCAGCCGTTCCTAAAATCATAGCTTGTTTGTTTGTCATTCCCTCAGGTGTTTTTGTAATATGATCCTTTTTAACTTTTGCATATTGAGAATATCCACCATCAAAAAGTTCACCTGCTCTACAACCTGTTAATATAACTCTGTCCCCTTCTTTAAATTCTTCACCATCGCCTTGTGCAACTGTCCCTGAAAAATCAATACCTGGTATTCTTGGATACTCTTTTACTAATTTACCACCATCTTTTAATATCATTGCATCTTTCCAATTAAGATCAGAATAATCTATCTTAACTAGCACTTCACCATCTTTAAAATGATCTAAACTTAATTCTTTAACTTCTCTTGTAAAATTTTCGTTCTGATTGTTTATTACAACTGCTTTAAATGAGTCCGCCATGTTTATCAGTAAATATTATTTTGCAATAAATCGCAAATATCTATTTTGATAACTTAAATCGTCTTTAAACTGTCCAAGATAAAAATTTGTAACTGTAGTAGCTTGCTCTTTTTTTATACCTCTCATCGTCATACACTGATGAGTTGAATCTATTGTTACCGCAACTCCTTTTGCATCCAACGACTCCATTAAAGTATTAGCGATCTGAACAGTTAATCTTTCTTGTGTTTGTAATCTTTTAGAAAATACTTCTACCACTCTTGCTATTTTACTTAATCCTACAACTCTTTGATTTGGAATATATGCTACATGAGCAATTCCTATAATTGGTGCCATATGATGTTCGCAATGACTTTGAACTGAAATATTTTTTTGAACAACCATATCGCTATAGCCTTCAACATCACCAAATGTTTTATCTAAAACTGCTTTAGGATCTTCTTTGTAGCCTTTGAAATATTCTTTAAATGCTTTTGTAACTCTTTTTGGAGTTTCCAATAAACCTTCTCTAGTAGGATCTTCACCTAGCCATTTAAGGATTTTGACAAAAGCTTCTTCAGCTTCTTTATCAGTTACTTCATTAATTTTTTTTTCGTTTTCGTTTTTTACTAATTTCATGACGTGCTTTTATATATATAAAACCTTAATTTTAAAATATTTATTATATTTATTATTATGTTAGATAATTCCACATATATGTTTAAAAAAAGAGAAAATGTAGCAGAAATAGAAGAAGGCAAGCTTTTATCTCCTAAATTCGATAATGATGGATTGATTCCAGTCATTACAACATGCTCAAAAACAAAAGAAATATTAATGCATGGGTATATGAATGTCGAAGCCTTTAAGTTAACTATTGAAACCAAAGAAGCTCACTACTGGAGCAGATCAAGACAATCAATTTGGCATAAAGGGAAAACAAGTGGATTTGTTCAAAAAGTAAAAGAGATTCGAATTGATGATGATCAAGATGCAGTTTGGATGACTGTAGATATTGGAGAGGGTTCTAGTTGCCACGTGGGCTACAGATCCTGTTTTTATAGATCTATCCCTTTGGGTAAAATAGATAATGCAAGACAAATCGAAATGAAATTTGAAGAAGAAGAAAAAAAATTTGATCCAGAGGTAGTTTATAAAGGTCAACCAAACCCGACAAAAATTTAATATGGAAATAAAAGGCTTAAGAATTAAACCGTTCGGTCCATCAATTTTCAAAGTATCAATACCTAATCCTTTAATAAAAGTATTAAATGATTATGTAGACAATGTCGTTATAAATAAAAAAAAATCTTTAGAATTAGATTACGGAAATAGTTTAGTTGGAGATGTAACTCAAGAATTTAAATTGGATAGTGAATTTGCAAAATCTTGTGGTTGGAGTAAATTTTTAGAAGTTTGTGCTGCTTATTGGATTAAGTTAGAAACTGAAAAAAAAATAACTCAATTTGAATTATTAGAAAGTTGGATCGTAAGACAATTTGAGAATGAATATAATCCCATACATTGGCATGGAGGACATATATCTGGAGCTGGTTTTTTAAAAGTTCCTGAGACTTTGGGGGACTGGAAACAAAAAAAAGAAAATCATAATTATGCTGGAGGAAATTTAGAATTAGTACATGGATCTTTACAATTTACTTCTAAATCAAAATTTGAAATTGTACCTAAAGTAGGTGATTTTTATTTTTTCCCGAACTATTTAATGCACACAGTTTATCCATTTAAAAATTCAAATGAGGAAAGAAGATCGATATCATTTAATGCTAAGATAGATAATAGTATTTATAACGTATATGAAGGATAAATTTCAAAAAAATGTTTTAGATGAAAATTTAGAACTTTGTTCTAATGATCCATTAACAGGTTGGTATAGAGATGGATGTTGTAATACAGATGAAAATGACCATGGTATTCACACTGTATGTGCAAAAGTAAATACTGAATTTTTAGAATGGTGCAAAGAAGCAGGGAATGATTTAATTACACCTCATCCTGAGTTTGGTTTTCCTGGTTTAAAAGATGGTGATAGTTGGTGTGTGTGTGCAGGTTGGTATGCTAGAGCTTTAGAAGCAGGAAAAGGATGTCCTATTTATTTAAAAAAAACTCATAAAAACACTTTAAAACTTATTCCAATTGAAACTTTAAAAAAGTTCGCAATCGATTTATCTTAATTACATATTTCCGTATTTAGGTCCGCCTCCACCTTCTGGGGTTACCCAAGTAATATTTTGAGACGGTTCTTTAATATCACACGTTTTACAATGTATGCAATTTTGAGCATTGATTACAAATTTTTGAACAGAATTTACTTCTTGAACTTCATAAACTCCTGCTGGACAATATCTTTGTGCGGGCTCGTCAAATTTCTCTAAAGTATATTTTATAGGTAAATCTGGATCTTTAAGCTTTAAGTGGACTGGTTGATTATCATCATGAATTGTACCTGTTAAATAAACCGAACTAGTTTTATCAAAAGTAATAACGTTATCAGGCTTAGGATAATCAATTTTTGGCATTTTATCTGCTGGTTTTAAAGCTTCATGATCAGCATGTTTATGTTTTAATGTGAAAGGAAGCTTTCCTCGAAATAAAATCTGATCAATTCCAGTAAATAATATACCCAAAATTAATCCCCAGGCGAAACTTGGTTTTACATTTCTTGCCTCATATAATTCTTTATAAACCCAACTTTCTTTAAATTTTTGTTCATATGTAGATAAATTTAAATTTTTTGTAAGATGCTCATAAATAGTTTCAGCAGCGATCATTCCACTCTTCATTGCAGTATGAGACCCTTTTATTTTAGGCATATTTAATGTTCCTGCATCACATCCAATTAACAAAGCACCTGGCATAAACATCTGAGGTAAACTCTGTATACCTCCCTCAATTAAAGCTCTAGCACCGTAAGAAATTCTTTTACCACCTTCAATTACTTTTTTTATATCTGGGTGAGTTTTAAATCTTTGGAATTCATCGAAAGGTGAGAGATGAGGGTTTTGGTAATCTAATCCAATTACATAACCAAGAAAAATTTGTTTATTTTCTGCATGATACATAAAACTTCCACCATAAGTATTATTGTCTAAAGGCCATCCAGCGGTATGCATTACTAAACCTTCTGTATGATTTTTTTCATCTATCTCCCAAATTTCTTTAAAACCAATTCCATATTGTTGAGGATTTTTGCCTTTGTCTAATTCAAACTTCTTTATTAATTCTTTTCCTAAGTGACCTCTACATCCTTCTGCGAATACTGTAACTTTCGCATGCAATTCCATTCCAGGCTCATAAGTATCTTTTTTATTTCCCTCTTTATCGATACCCATATCTTGAGTAGCAATACCTTTAACTGATCCATCGTCATTATATAAAACTTCACTTGCTGGAAATCCTGGGAATATTTCAACTCCTAATCCCTCAGCTTGCTCTGCTAACCATCTACAAAGATTTGCAAGACTTATAATATAATTGTTATGATTTTGTTGAACCTTAGGAAGTAACCAAGTTGGCCAACTTAATGATTTTTGTTTTCCTAAAAATAAAAATTTTTCTTTTGTAACTTTTGTTTTAATTGGAGCATTTAATTCTTTCCAATTAGGTATCAATTCATCTAAAGCACGTGTTTCAAACACGTTCCCTGACAAAATATGAGCACCTATCTCAGATGCTTTTTCTAAAAGGCAGACATTAATATCTGGATTTAACTGCTTTAATTTAATTGCAGTTGAAAGTCCTGATGGTCCGCCACCTACGATGACAACATCGTATTCCATCACTTCTCTGGACATAATGATAATTTCTTACAGTATTTGCTATTTTTGTATAGTGTTTAATTTGTTCAATTCAGACAAAAACTGAGGAAGCGCCTCAAAAAGATCTGCTTCTAATCCGTAATCTGCGACACTAAAAATTGGAGCTTCACCGTCTTTATTTATAGCTACAATAACTTTACTTTCTTTCATTCCCGCTAAGTGCTGTATCGCACCTGAAATTCCAACTGCAATATATAAATCTGGAACCACAACTTTACCCGTTTGCCCTACTTGATGATCGTTAGTAATATAACCAGCATCAACTGCTGCTCTAGATGCTCCAATTGCTGCATTTAGTTTATCCGCAATATCACTTATTAATTTAAAATTTTCTCCATTTTGCATTCCTCTTCCACCAGAAATAACTATTCTAGCTGTACCAAGTTCTGGTCTGTCTGACTTGACCTCCTCTTTCTTTAAAAATTTGGTAGATGAACTAGCTTCTGCTGGATCAGATTTTGTAATTTCAGCAGATCCACCACTCTTATCAGCAGGGTCAAATGATGTTGGTCTTATAGTAACACATTTTTTCTTGTCATTACTTTTAACCGTAGCAAAAGCATTTCCTGCATAAATTGGTCTTAAAAAAGTATCCTCAGAAATAACTTTAATTATATCGCTCACTTGCGAAGTATCTAGTAATGCTGCAATTCTTGGCATTAAATTTTTACCAAATGTATTTGCTGAGCTTACAATATGGGAATAATTTTCTGCATGCTTAATTATTGCTGATGTATAATTTTCAGCAATGTAGTTTTCATAAATCTCATTATTAATATGAATAACTTTTTTTACATTTGGAACTTCGGATAAAGATTTTGCAACATCGTCAGCTTGATGACCTAAAACCAAAACATGAAGATCTTCGTTTATTTGAGAAGCTGCAGTTATAGCATTATAAGTAAATGGTCTTACCTCTTTATTATTATGTTCTGCAATTAATAATACTGACATTTAAATTACCTTAGCCTCATTTTTTAATTTTTGCACCAATTCTTCAACACTAGCGACTTTTATTCCAGCTTTTCTTTTTGGTGGCTCTTCAACTTTAATTTGTTCGATTCTAGGAATAATATCAACTCCTAAATCTGAAGCATTTATCTGTTCTATTGGTTTTTTCTTAGCTTTCATAATATTTGGAAGTGAAGCATATCTTGGTTCATTTAATCTTAAATCACATGTAACAATTGCTGGAACATTGACTTCGATAGTTTCCAAACCTTCGTCAATTTCACGTGTTACCTCTAATGCATTATCCTTTACTTCGATTTTAGATGCAAAAGTTGCTTGTGGCCAATTTAGTAAAGCTGCAAGCATCTGGCCAGTTTGATTGCAGTCATCATCAATCGCTTGTTTTCCCATAAATACTAAATCAGGATTTTCTTTTTCTACAATTTTTTTTAAAATTTTTGAAACTGCCAATGGTTCAATCACATTATCAACTTTGACATGTATTCCCCTATCCGCTCCAACAGCTAATGCTTTTCTAACAGTTTCTTGTGCTTTCTCTTCACCGATTGTAATTGCAACTATTTCTTTAGCTTTGCCAGCTTCTTTAATTTTTACTGCTTCTTCTATCGCATTATCATCAGGTGGATTTGTTGACATTTTAACGTTATCAGTAACAACACCTGAGCCATCTTCTTTAACTCGTATTTGAACGTTGTAATCAATAACTCTTTTAACTGCGACTAGTATTTTCATTAAGCTCTTAATAAATTGTTTTCCGGATCGTAAGGACTTTCATCTAAAATTGTTGCATCATATTTTTCACCTAATATTTCAATTTTAAGTTTTTGTCCAACATTTGCTAATTCTGGTTTAACCATTCCTAATGCTAAAGATTTTCCAATTCTAAAACCAAAATCTCCACCTGTTGCTCTTCCTATTACACTTCCATTTTCATAAATTGGGTTGTTACCCAAAACATCTGCATCTTTTGGATTGTGAACCTCCAAGGTAACAAGTTTGTTATCAAAACCTTTTTCTCTCCATTTATTCAATGCTTCAAGTCCAATAAAACTTCCTTTATTAGGGTGTATAAATCTATTAAGACCGCTTTCATAAGGTGAGTATTCTATTGATAGCTCTGTTCCAACCAATTTATATGATTTTTCTACTCTCAAACTATTCATTGCTCTAATACCATATGGCTTTAGCCCAAGATCTTGCCCTGCTTCCATAAGTTTATCAAAAATGTGATTTTGATATTCAATTGGGTGATGGAGTTCCCATCCTAATTCACCAACAAAATTAACTCTCATCGCATTAACCGGTGCGTATCCTACATCAACCATTTTTGCACTTAACCATTTAAAGTTTTCATTTGAAAAATCATCTTTTGAAACTCTTTGCATTAACTCTCTTGCTTTTGGACCTGAAACAACCAAAACCCCATTACTATTAGTTAAATTTTCAAACTGCACCGAGCCATCTGAAGGCATCCATTTTAAAATCCAGTCATGATCTAATCTTTGGAAGGCACCTGCTGATACTAGATAAAAGCTATCATGTGACTCTCTCATAATAGTAAATTCAGAATGAACTCCACCTTTAGTATTTAAAGCGTGACATAAATTAATTCTTCCAACTTTTTTTGGTAATTTGTTTGCAACTAAATTATCTAAAAATTCCTCCGCACCAGGTCCTTTAATTCTACATTTTGCAAATGCAGTCATATCTAGAAGACCAACATTTTCTTTTACATTTTTGCATTCTTTTTCCATTGCATTGAACCATTTAGATCTTCTAAATGACCAGTCATCTTTTTGCTCCATTCCATCAGTTGCAAAAAAATTAGGTCTTTCCCATCCAAATTTTTGACCAAAGACTGCTCCTAAATTTTTCATTCTGTCATAACATGGTGCAGTTCTTAATGGTCTTGCCGCTGGCCTTTCTTCATCAGGAAAGTGAGTTATGAAAACGTGACTGTAGGCTTCTTCATTTTTAGCTTTTAAATATTGTTTTGAACAATAATCTCCATACCTTCTTGGTTCAACACCAAGCATATCAATTGTGGGTTCACCATCTACGATCCATTCAGCAAGTTGCCATCCTGCTCCACCTGCTGCAGTAATACCAAAACTATGACCTTCGTTTATCCAAAAATTTTTTAATCCCCAAGCTGGACCAACAATTGGGTTGCCATCTGGAGTATAACAAATTGCGCCATTATAAACTTTCTTTACACCCACTTCTCCAAAAGCAGGAACTCTATGTATTGCACCTTCAATATGAGGCGCTAATCTATCTAAATCTTCCTGAAATAATTCATATTCAGAATCTTTTGAAGGTCCATCTACATAACAAGCTGGTGCTCCATCTTCATATGGTCCTAAAATTAATCCACCTGCTTCTTCTCTCATGTACCATCTGCTATCACTATCCCTTAAAACTCCCATCTCTGGTAGTCCATCTTTTTTTCTTTTTTGAATTTCTGGATGAGGTTCTGTAACAATGTATTGATGTTCTACTGGAATTACTGGAATATCTAAACCAACCATCTTTCCAGTTTGTCTTGCAAAATTTCCTGAACAAGAAATAATATGTTCACACTCTATAGATCCTTTATCTGTTTCAACAACCCAACCATCTTTGGTTTGTTTCATTCCAACAACATTTGTATTTCTATAAATTTCTGCTCCTCTATTTCTTGCACCTGTAGCAAGAGCTTGTGTTAAATCAGCTGGTTGGATATATCCATCTTCGGGGTGTTGTATTGCACCAACTAAATCTGATGTATTACATAATGGCCAGATTTCCTTAACTTGATCTGGAGTTAAAAATTTTACATCAACACCAATTGTTTGAGCAACCCCAGCGTATTGAAAGTATTCATCCATTCTATCTTTAGTGCTTGCTAATCTAATATTAGATACAACGCTGAAACCTACATTCTTGCCTGTCTCTTCTTCTAAAGTTTTATACAAATTGACAGCATACTTATGAAGTTGTCCCACAGAATAACTCATATTAAATAGTGGTAATAAGCCAGCTGCATGCCAAGTTGAGCCAGAAGTTAGTTCTTTTCTTTCAATTAAAACAACATCTGACCAACCTTTTTTTGCTAAGTGATAGAGTGCACTAACTCCCACTACTCCACCACCAACTACAACAACTTTTGCTTTGGATTTCATTATCAGATTCCTACTAAATTTTAATTACTAACGAAACAAAATTCTATTATTCATCATCTGCGTCACGCCAGCCCATTCTGAACATTAAATAAGCGGCAACTATAACGGAAATTGTACCTACTACCATGCCAATATTAATCCCAACTTCACTTCCCCAAAAATACCATCCAAGTTGAGTGGATGAAATTGTTGGAAAGCATAATATAAACATTAGAATTGCGTACCTAATATACATTGGAGGCTTTTTCATTATATTGATGATCCCATTGGTATTGGTTGTGAAACTGCTGTTGTTAGCCAGCAATCTAAAAGATTGCCTTCTTTATTATTCTTTTCAACTTTCCATTTAAATTTAAAATATTGTTTGTCCTTATCCAAGACAACAACTTCATAAGTTGCCATTGTGCTTGATTTGTAAATTTCAGTTACTGTATTTTCCTTGTGATCAATCAGCATCGAGTATGAAGCCCCTTTTAACATTCTTTTAAATCTATCTAATGGACCTGTCATCCTTTGATTATTTGGATGTGCAAATTCCCATGTTTGCTCAATTCCTCTATCTTTATATGGACTGTCATTTTTCATTAACGCATTTAATTGAATCACAACTACTTGTTTCGGATCTATATTCACACTTGGTTTTAAAATATCAGCAAATGAAGAATTAAAATAAAAAAATATAATTAAAATAAATAAAATTTTGGATTTCATATTTTAAATTTATCTTAAATTTAAAATGAAATAAAAGGTCTTAATATCACACTTAATAATTTGATATTATATAGTTTTAAATAATCTATCGTATTCATTTTTAATACATTTATTAGAAATATAATAAATTTTATTTTGAGAGACTAATTTTGCAGCATTTTCGTTGTGAATTCCTAATTGCAACCATAATACATTTGCACCAATTTCTATTGTTTGTTTTGCTATTTCCTCAGCCTCTTCACTGGGTCTAAAAACATTAACAATTCCTACATGATCATTTATATCAGTTAGCTTTTTATAAACTGGCTCACCATGTATTATTTTATTATCTGTCACTGGATTAACGGGAAAAACTTTGTAACCTGTGTTTCTTAAATATTTCATTATTATATTGGAAGTTTTTTTTGAGTCTGGGCTTGCTCCAACAATGGCTATTGTCCTATAACTTAAATAAAGTTCTTTTATCTTTTCATCTACGAGTGTTGTATCCATAATTTAATTTAAATTTTTAGATCTAGTCGCGGTTTCCAAAATGGTCTGAAGAGTTCAATTTTTGGACATCTATTCATAACTACTTTTAAACCTGCATCTTCAGCAATTTTTGCTGCATCATGATTAATTACACCGATTTGTCCCCATAATACTTTTGCTCCAATTGATATTGCCTCTTCAGCAATTCCATAAAGATCCTCAGATTTTCTAAATACTTCAACCATATCAACAGGTCTATCGATAGCTGATAAATTTGGATAAACTTTTAAATTTCTAATTTCCTTTATGCCTGGTTTAGGATTTACAGGTATCATATCATAGCCAGTTTCGTGCAAAACTCTTAATACACCATAGCTAAATTTGGTTTTGTCTGGGCTAGCACCAACCATAGCAATTGTCTTAACTGAACTTAAAATATCTTTTAAATATTCAGCACTATAAGGTTCATTGTGGTTCATTTTATTTTTTTTCTTCCTTTTTACTTGCAATATCTGCTTTTAATTCGTGTGGCTCTAAAGGATCAAGGAAAGGATTGCGATATAATTTATCATGACTTTCAACTCCTATCTCAATTGTGCAATCTGTTTTTGCTTTAGCAACACATAAAATAATATATCCATCATTTATTTGTCTATTATTTAGAGCAACTTGAGAACGCTGATCCACTTCTCCATTAATTAGTTTAGCTGCACATGTTATACATCCTCCATACTGACATCCGTAAGGAAGATCGACACCTTGATCTCTTAATTCATTTAATAAAGGTTTTTTTCCACTAACTTCAAATGCACTGTTATTTCTGTTTGAGATTGTAATCTTTGTCATAGCCAGATGTCGCTTGTGCAATCTCCACCTGGATATCTACTTTCATGGCACCTACTAGGTCCATTTGGCTCTTTACCAAAATCAACAATAAAATCTTTATTAATTTTCATCCCACCATTTTCAACATCACAGTCAATCATAATCATAGCTCCACCCTGTTTTCTTATTTCAGGATAAAATTGATTATCCCAAGTAGAAAATAATGATGTTGTTACATACATCCTTTTACCATCTAAAGATAATTGATACATCTGAGGTCCACCAGCAATTTTAACACCATTTACTTCTGGAGCCTTTCCTAGTAATCCACCCATCCAAACCTGACCAGTTAATTTTGGTTTGTGTGGATCTGAAATATCATATTGCCTCATATCACCATGAAGCCAGTTATTTATATAGAGATACTTATCATCCATTGAAACTAATATCGCTGACATAACTCCAGGTACAGGTATTGGCCAATCAGGATGTGGTTCATTTTCAACATCAATTATTTTTTTCCATTCCCATTTTCCCTCTTTTGATTTCCAAAAATGAATTACATTTGCACTTAATGCTGCACCACAAAATCCATGACTACTATCAGGATTATGCATAAATTTTACTTCTAATGGTATTAAACCATCTTCACCTAAATACATTGTTTGAACTGGTTCTTTTTTTTTAAAATCCCAAACATGAAGTCGTCTACCATATTTTAGATGACCAACTTCCTCTAAATCAAATCCAGGCATGAATGTATTAGGAGCAGCCCATTCAGAACTAACCATCACATTATGTCTTGGCTGGTACCAGAAGTCATAACTAAAAGGTATGTCCCCCATTGAATTTTCCCATCTACCCACAATTTCAAAATCTTTATTTAAATGTAAATATCCTCCTGGAGCTTCTCCTCGAGCATCTCCAAGAAAAGAAATGATAATTTCAGAACCTAAGCAATGAACTGTATGTGGTCCAGATAAATTAGTTTTTTTCTTTATTTCAGATCCATCTACTACTTTATGTATTTTTGGAGCTCTAGGATCAGATGCAGTATCAACAACATAAATATTATTGGATCTAACACCTGGAACTAATAAATATTTTCTGCTCATATTTGAGTCACCGTGGCAAGAAGAACATGCATTCCATCCCATGTGATGCAGTTCATCACCAATACCTGGCATTTCAAGTCTATGAATTACTTTAGAATATGTGGGGCTTTGAGGATCAACATCGACTGTTGCTAAATAGTCTGGTTTTTGTATTCCCGTCCCTGTGTAAATAGCTATTGTGTATAAAAGCTTTTCTTTTGGTGCTTTTATTGCTTCTGCAGGACTAGCATATCCAGGACCACAACATCCATCCATGATTGATTTTCTCCTTTAATTACAACTTAATCTTTTTTTTGAGTGACTTCAACTTAATGGTTATTTGTTTTTCCAACTTGGATTTCTTTTTTCGATAAATGCACTTATACCCTCTTTGGCATCATAAGATGACATATTAAGTGTCATCATCTTACTTGTATAATCGTAAGCTTTACCTAATGGCATTTCTAATTGTTTATAAAAACCTTTTTTTCCTATTTTGATGGTTAAATTTGATTTTGAAGATATTTTTTTTGCAATATCTAAAACTTTTTTATTCAAATTTTTTGGGCTGTAATGATCATTTATCAAACCTATTTCCTTTGCATATTTTGCACTAATTGGGTCTCCAGTTAGGAGCATTTCCATCATTCTTTTTCTACTAATTTTTCGACTGACGGCTACCATTGGTGTACTACAAAATAATCCAATTTTTACTCCAGGTGTAGCAAATGTTGCTGAGTTTGTACTATATGCAAGATCACAACTGGCTGCTAATTGACATCCAGCTGCGTAAGCTGCTCCATGAACTTTAGCTATCACTGGTTTATTTCCTTCAACAATTTGCATCATAAGTTTTGAACAAAGCTTAAAAAGTTTTAGATGATTAGATCTATTTTTTATACCTCTTACCTCTTTTAAATTATGACCAGCACTAAATCCCTTTCCAGCTCCCTCTAAAATAATAACTCTAGTTTCTTTATCATTATCTAATTTTTTGAATGCTTTTAATAAAGACGAAAGAGTTTTGTAGGATAATGAATTATAAGTTTTTGGATCATTAATTAAAACTTTTTTAACCCCTGGTGATACTTTATTTATTTTTACAGTCACTTATTTTAATTTACCTTCTTCTCTCATCTTGGCTCTAATTTTAGTTGCTGAAATTTTTTGAATTTCTTCAGGCAAAACTATTTCTTCAATTTTATATCCAACACCTCTTCCATAACAAATATTTGTAATATTGGGGACAAGCATAATTTTGAACCTGCCCTCAAACTCTGGATTAAGTTTTTCCTCAATATTTTTTTTGACAGTTTCAAAATCAAATGGGTTATCATCAACACCTTGTACATCTCTAATTTGAATACATACTTGTCCTGTTTTTTTTATAATTTCCTTAAATAGAGTATAGTGACCATCATGAAACGGTTGCCATCTTCCTAACATTTGGGCTGTTGGTTTTTTGTTATCCCATTGATACGTCATTTTTTTATCTCCTTTAAAATCTTTGGTGCCCAAGACTTAGCATCTTGTGTGGTAACATGAAAATTATATTTTTCTGGTTTAACAAACATTTTATTAGTGTCATCAAATCTACCTTCTTTTATTGTATCTACCCAAACTACATAATCTGCAGTAAATAAACTTCTTGCTTTTGGAGTTGGGCAAATAAAATCCGCAATCACATAATTTCCTTCGTTTTTTAATTGTGATGCAAAGTCAGCCATTCTTTTTGCTTGTCTTGTTCTTCCCTCTTCTGAAAAATCCCAATCGTTTGCAGCTTTTCTTACTTCATCTGCATTTAATCTTTTTGCATTCAATAAAGGAGCAAGTTCATCAGCTAATGTAGTTTTTCCTGCGCCTGGAAGTCCCATGATTAATATAATTTTCATTTTTAGGTTTTAACTTTAAATTAAATTACCAGCAACCCACTTATGAAAATGATGTGTTGGATTGTCCATCTTTGGAGAAAAATTACCACCATTATAAGCTGGAGAGTTTCTACCTATTTGCATACTTTGAATTATATCTACATCTTCTTTTTGAATATCTTCCCATTGTTTGTGATTTTTTTGTCTTAGGGATTTATATTTTGTTGAATTTGCTGCTTCATCTCCTACATAATAAATTTCCATATGTTCTATTGTAAACTCATGATTGATTGGCTCTAACCAATAAGCATAATAATGATCTTTGTGAATTCCTAACATTACATTTGGGAATAGCGCTACATACTCAGCTATATTTTCCATATCTTTAGGCCAATTAGGAAAGCATGGAAACTTTTCATTTCCTTCAAACCTTGGATTATAAACCACTGTTCCTTGTCCGGCGAAACGATTTGGAAGACCTTGAATATGATAGTGATCTTCTAACTTTGAATAAGAATTTAATCCTGGATGAACCCAAGGCAAATGATAGCTTTCACAATAATTTTCAATTGCAAATTTCCAATTACATTTTGCATCTAATTTAAAATAACCATAGTCGTTTGCATGATAAATTAAATCTCTATCTTTCAATGGCCAAAATTTTTCCCATCTTTCACTTAAAGGACTAATGTAATCCTCAAATGAAATTTCATTGTTGTTAATATTAATCATAATTAGATCTAACCAAATATATGATCTTATCTCTTTTAAATTACTTTTTGATTTATCAAATTCAGGTGTTTGATGAATATTCATGCCTCCTATATGAGGTGTAGCAACTAATTTACCTTCTAAATCATAAGACCACGAATGATATGAGCATCTCATAACATTCCTAATTTTGCCAGCCTGTTTGACTAATTTTACTCCTCTATGACTACAAATATTATGGAAAACTTTAATTTCTTTATTCTTTGTTCTAACAATAAGTAAGGGTATTCCAAGTAAATCAATTGGTTTCACATCACCTTCATCTGGAATTGAACTTCCAACTCCAATTACGATCCACTTATCTTCAAATAATTTTTTTCTTTCAATTAAAGTATATTCTTTACTGATGTAACATTCATTTGGTAAACCATGAGCTTCACTAATTGGTTTAGATACAATATCTAACTTTTGTTTATCTATAATATTGTAAATTTCTGACATGGTTTATTTTATCACTTGATATAACCCTAACCAAGCATTTACGTCTTTGCTCGCAATGTAATCTGATTTAAAAAATTTTATTTCTTTCCATTTATTTTGCTCTTTAAGTTGTTCAATTTTTTTATCAAAACCATATTCTTCATGTATTCCCTCATTAATAGTAAAACATATAAATCCATCATTCTTTGTAATCCTGATAAATTCCTCTAAAGCTGGTGGCTTTACATGTCCAAAAGTAAATGTACCAACACACATAACAGAGTCATATTCGTTGTCTTTTTTATTAATGGGTTTATTCAAGTCTATTTGTTCAAGCTCTTCATAAAGGTCATTTGGTACTAATTCTAATAACTTTTTTGAAAGATCTGCCCCATGAAAATTTTTAAAACCATATTTTTTTAATTCGACACCCACCAATCCAGTTCCACAACCAGCATCATAAATTTTTGCATCTTTGTTTTTTTGGAATTCTGAGAATACTTTTGTAGTTTCTTTTGGTCCTGTGTAATTCCAATCGACCATATCCTTGTCATATTTATTACCATCACCCCACTCATCGTAATATTTCATTACTTGATCGGTGTCTTTTAACTTATAAATGGGAATTTTGTTACCTACGTCTTTTTGCGCCATGATAAAACTTACTTCACTTTTAATAAAAAAACTCCAAAATAATTTTTTTTATCTGCAAAATATTTTAAGACTTTAAAGCCTGATTTATTAACTAATTTAATAAAGTTATTTTTTGAATATTTATGAGAATTTTCAGTATGGATGCTTTCACCTTTAGTAAATTTAATATTCTTTCTATTAATTTTTAACATGAAATTTTTCTTTGAAATAAGATGCATTTCAACTCTGTTTTTTTTTAAATTATAGAATGCTTTATGATCAAAATTTTTAGTTTGAAAATTTGAATTACAAATTTTGTTTACTACATTTAATATATTTTTATTAAATTTTGCTGTAACTCCCAATTTATCATTGTAAGCATTTTCAAGAGTTTTCTTATTTTTGATCAAATCAACCCCAATTACTAAATAAGAATTTTTGCCTATGATTTTTGAAAAATTTTTTAATATTTTTTTTGCATTTTTGGGTAAATAATTTCCTATGGTAGATCCTGGAAAAAAACTGACTATTTTTTTTTTATTTTTTAAAATTTTATTTAATCTATTGGTCTGACTAAAGTCAGCACGTATTGCTGTTACTTTTAAATCTGAGAATTTTTTTGCAATTATTGATGCATTTTCAAACAAATATTCCTTACTAATATCTATAGGAATATATTCTTTGGGTTTGCTTAATGATTTTATAAATTTGTTGATTTTTTTATTTGAGCCACTTCCGAATTCTACAATTGTTGAATGAATTGGTAATTTCTTTCTTATCTCTTTTTGTAAGTTACCAAGTATTTCTAACTCTTTATTTGTTGGGTAATATTCTTTGAGGTTTGTAATTTTATTAAATAACTTTGAACCTTTTTCATCATAAAAATATTTAGGTAATAAATATTTTTGTTTTTTATTTAATAATCCTTGTAAGATTAATTTTTTATCGTCTTGAATTTGATTGTTTATGTTTATTAATTTTAAATTAGTCACTAGATGTCATCAGCTAGTCTGACACCACAAAACTGCCAAGTATCGCTTGGGTAAAAGAAATTTCTATAAGATGCTCTGATATGATTAATAGATGTAGAATGTGAGCCGCCCTTCAAGACAAACTGATTGCACATAAACTTATTATTATATTCTCCTAGATTTCCTTCATATGGTTTATATTTTTTATAAGGCGTGTAATTACTGCTTGTCCATGCCCATAAATTTCCATAAACATCGTCTGCTTTTTCTTCAACTTCATGAAAAATTTTATTTTCTAAAAAATTACCTTTTTTCTCAGATTGTTTTAAAAAATATTCTAGTTCAAATTCAGTTGGTAATCTTTTGTTTTTGTATCTTGCAAAAGCATCCGCTTCATAGAAACTTATATGAGAAACTGGTTTTTCATTATCAATTTTTTTTACACCATTTAATGTAAAATAATTATTATTATCTATCCAATAAATTGGTCTTTCTAATTTATTATTATTTACAAAATCCCATCCATCAGATAACCAATACTCATGGTTTTTATATCCGCCATCATCAATGAATTCTTTCCATTCTCCATTAGTAATAAATGAATATATTTTAAAAGGATCTAATTGTATTTCTGATACTGGTAATTCGTTATCGTAACAAAAAATATCCTCATTGTTTCCATATTTAAATTTTTTACTAGTTTCTAATTTCAATTCATTTTCTTCTTTAGCAGTTGGTTTATCATTGTTAGAATTATAAGTCGGCATCAATGGATTGTTGAAAAAAATATTTTTAATATCCATTAACATTAATTCTTGATGCTGTTGTTCGTGATTTGAACCTAGTTCAACTAAAAATGATGTTCTATTATTTTTTGTCCTTTTTAAAAAATCAATAATATTTTCAGTTACATAATGTCTGTATTTTACAACATCTTTTAAGATGGGTCTATTTAGTGAACCTCTCTTATTTCGAGGATTGTACTCACCTACAGAATTGTAATAAGAATTAAATATGTAATTATAATCCTTGTTAAATGGTTTGTAACTTTCATCCAATTCTGACAATATGAATTTTTCGAAGAACCATGTGGTGTGACCAAGATGCCACTTAAGAGGACTAACATTTTTGCTGGGCTGTATGACCATATCCTCAGCCTCTAAGTTCTCACATAGAGATAGAGTTTGTTGTCTTGTTTTGGAGAATAATTCTGTAATTTGAGATAATTTATTTTCCATGACTAAATTTAATTAAATTTTCAGATCATGACAATGGGTTACAATGTGTTCATCTGTTTAATATTTTTATAGACACGGAATATAAAATAATTAAGAATTTACTTATGAATTTTTCTTTAGAAATAGGTCCTAAAACTGATTTAAGCACGTTGCCAAAGGTAAAAGATGTTTATGTTACAATGCTACCTGGGGGTGATTATAAAGAGACAGCTCAACAGTCTGGAGAGTTAGTTAAAGAGGGATTTAATCCAGTTCCTCACTTCCCTGCAAGGTCAATAAATGATGAAAATCAGCTGAAAGATTATGTTTCTAGATGTAAAGATTTGGGTGTTAAGCAGGTCTTGGTGATAGGTGGAAGTCGTGACCCGATCGGAAAATTTGATAGCTCATATCAAATGCTAGAGACAGGGTTTTTTGATGGTATTAAGATTGGAATTGCTGGACATCCCGAGGGGAGTCCTGATATATCCGACTCTGATTTAGAAAAAGCTATGATAGATAAAAAGCCTTATGCTGATTATATAGTTACACAATGGCTAATGGATACTCAGCCTATTATAGATTTTATCTCAAAACAAACAATACCAGTTCATGTTGGAATAACTGGGCCAATGAAAATATCTAGCTTAATTAAATTTGCTAATATTGTAGGGGCAAAAAATTCCATTAACTTTCTTAAATCTAATTTTAGTAAGGCGTTAGATTTATTGAAACCTAAAGACCCTAATGATTTAATTGGGAAAGTTAAATCACATACTGATTATTTCCACATTTATACATTCGGCGGCTTGAAGGAAACTAACAAGTGGTTGAAGGAGAATAACTATGTCTAATGAATTTGACTATAGTAAACTAAGACATACAACATCAGTAGATCAGTCTGATAGAAAAGTACCATACAATTTAAGACAAAGCGGACCTACTAAAGTTGAAATGCTAATATCAACAAGAGTAAGGAAGTCTCCATACTGGCATTTATCAATGAAAGCAGGATGTTGGAGAGCAACTGTATATAACAGAATTTATCATCCAAGAGGTTATGTTAAACCTGAAGATGGTGGTGCAATGGTGGAATACGAAGCAATTAAAAACCATGTAACAATGTGGAATGTTGCAGTTGAAAGACAAATACAAGTTAAAGGACCAGATGCAGAAAAATTTGTTGATTATGTAATTACAAGAGATGCTACAAAAATTTCTCCAATGAGAGGAAGATATGTAATTTTGTGTAATGCATATGGAGGAGTATTAAATGATCCTATTCTTTTAAGAATATCTAAAGATGAATTTTGGTTTAGTTTATCAGATAGTGATATTGGATTATATTTGCAAGGAGTAAATGCAGATGAAAGGTTTAATGTTCAAATTAATGAAATAGATGCTTGTCCTGTACAAATTCAAGGTCCTAAAGCAAAAGCTTTAATGAAAGATCTTTGTGGAAGTGAAGTTGACATAGACAACATGCCTTTTTATGGATTGGCGTCTGCAAAAGTTGGTGGAAGAAGTTGTATTATTTCTCAAACAGGTTTTTCAGGCGAGTCTGGATTTGAAATATATTTAAGAGAAGCAACTTTATATGCCGAAGATATGTGGAATGCTGTTCTTGAAGCAGGTAAAAAACATAACTTAATGGTGATTGCTCCTGCACACCATAGAAGAATTCAGGCTGGAATTCTTTCATGGGGACAAGATATGGATCATGAGCATAATCCTTTTCAATGTAATCTTGGATATCAAGTTTCTTTATCTGGAAAAGGTGAATGGAATAAAAAAGGTGATTATGTTGGTAAAAAAGCCCTCGAGAAAATGAAAGCTGATTTAAAAGCAGGTCATAAACCTTACAAGCTTCAATTAGTTGGACTTGAATTAGGTGGAAAACCTATTGAAGAATACGCTCCAGATTTTTGGTTAATTTCAGAAAATGGCAGTGAGCCTGTAGGATTTGTAACTTCTCCTTGGTATCACCCAGAAAAAGGGAAAAATATTGCTATGGGATATGTACCTTTTGATGGCACGCTGAATGCAAATGGTTTTCCAAGAGGTAAAGTTGGATCGAAATTTAAAGTCCACCTACCAGAAAAATATTCTGATAAACCTGGGGAACCAGTTGATGCAGTTGTAGTTGATATTCCATTTACAGAATCTTACAACGCAAATACAAGAGAAGTAGTCAGCAAGTGATAAAAATTTTTTTAGGGGGAATTTAATTCCCCCTAAATATGACGAAAACCTTTTTCATAGTTGTTTGCATTATAATCGCTATTGCTCTAATAATATTCCCATTAATCGTTTCATATAAGGCGCAAAAAAAAAATAAAGATAATTAATGTTTGCTCAGTTTTTAGAAATTGTTTTTAAATCGTTAAAGCTTGATAAAACTCTTTATAGAACTCCAAGATATTATGGAGAAGCTGGAATTTATTTTGCAATTCTTATCATGATTTTAGATGGGGTTGCTGGTGCTATCGCAGCGAACACAATTGTTAAAACGTCTGTTGGTATATCTGGTTTAACAGCATTATTAACTTGGCTGGTGTGGGCAATTTTTATATTTGTAATTGGAGTTAAAATTTTTCCTGATAAAGATAGAAAAATTCCATTTAAAAGAGTTCTTATAGCTGTTGGGTACGCACACGCTCCAGGACTGATAAGATTTTTTGCTGTCACACCAGAGCTAGTGCTTTTAATTATTTTTCTTACTCAATTTTGGATATTTGCTTCATTGATCATTGCAACAAGACATATTTTAAATTTAAAATCAAATTTAAAGGCTTTTGGCATTGTATTTTTATCTTTTCTAATAATCTCTTTCTTAACAATTTCATTTGTAATGACAAAAATTAATTCATTACCTATTAGTACAAATATTTAAAGTGGAAATAAAGTTTTTGATGTTCTGCAGGAGTTACAAAGTTTATATCCAGTGAGTATTAAATTTTGAGTTACTGTCTCATCTTCTTTTTTACATTCATCACAAATATCATTTAATTCATTATTATCTGATTTGCCTGATTTATATTCAAAGTTATCAGTCATTATCTGTTAATCCTGCTCCTGCGGTTTTTTGCTTTAACTCATCTGTTTCTTCCACAAATGTTTTTTCAGATAATTTTGTTAATTCTTTCCAATCTTCTTCAGAAAAATTATTCTTATTTTCTAAAAATTGAATTTTGATTACATCAGCTTTTTCTACAACCTCACTACTTAAGTAATTTGAATAAATTGATTGATTAAAATTTAATAAAAATTCTTTTTGATCTATCTTTAAAAAAATTCTCTTTCCTGTTATTTCCGAAGATCTGCTGACAAACGGCAAAAATATCAATGGGTAAGCCATTTTTTCAATTTCTATATCATTTAGTTCTTGGATAGAGATCGATTGATCAAAAAAACTTAATCCAAGTTTAATCGGACAGTAAAAGTTTTGAGGTCTGTTGCTTTTGTTAAAAGATTGGCAATTTTCAAACTTCTCATTATTAAAAATCTTAAAATATTGGTTTATGTTTTTTATTCCTGGTAAACCAAATAACTCGAGTTGTTTAATGTTCTTTCCTATTTCTTCTGCAACTCCCCAGGAGAAACCTTTAGCTTTTGTTGAACGTTTAACAATCGTGTCAATTTCACTATAACTTCTCATTAATTACTTTAATTATACATCCAATATGGATTAAATGAATTAAGTTCATCTGGTAATGGAGCTCCTTGAAACATACAAATCCTTAACCATTTGTCAGATCTTGGATCAAACTTTACTGCCCCAAAAAAAGATAATTTAAGTCTTAACATATCTATAGGAACTAATTTTGAGCCGATAGTGTTATCTTGAATTTCAGAATATGGATATTTCTCTGTTATAAACACTCTTCTTACAATATGTCTTAAATCATTGTTCTGTACTAAAAATTTACCAATCTTTAAGCTGTTTTTTAAATTAAAAATAGTTTCATAAAGTTTTTTTATATCTCTAGCAATAGCCGTAGGCTGCTCGAGTTCTGAACCAATATCTTCAAACCGATTTCCAATCCTAGGTTCTTCTTTATTTTTTGATATGAACCAAAATTTTTTATTATTTTCATTTTTTGAAAAATCAATTTTTAAAATATCTGAATAATTTTTCTCAATTATTTCTCTTAGGTCATTTATAGTTCTGTCTACAGGTATATTAAAACTACTATCCTCGTCTGAACTCATTTGAGAAATTAAAGGATCAGTTATTTCATTATATGGCTCCATCATTATAGAAACTAAATACTCAATTCCTTCTTCAGATAAATTTTCCTCTGCCCAGTTATATAATTTATCAAATATATAAAAATTTGATTTATCAATATTATCTTTCAAATAATTAATTAAATTTTGTAAATCATTAATTAAATTGTTTATTTTTTTCGTTTGGTATTCGCTATCAGTATTCCATGAAGTTACATTTTTTAAAGATTTTGTTAAACAATTGTAAAAAATTTTAAACTCTTCTTCTGATACTTTTTCTATTTCTCTTATTTTTTTTAAAGCTGTCTCTTTAGCTAGAATCCAATTATTTAATAACGAAGGGTGGTTAACAATAAATGGTGCCATTCCTAATCCAGTTGAATTTCCAATTCCTAAATTTCTGCAAATATCCAAGTCTAATTCTACAGCATCTTTAGGATTTTTATGTTTTGCTATATGATTGACTTGATCGAAAGTGAATTGTCTTACAAGGTAAACTAACATCATTTCCAATCTAAAAGGACCATTTATTTCATCTCTATTTTTAATTCTAAACCTGTCTGCTAATCCAAATTTTCCTGAACCGTATACTGCAGTTGTTCTGTACAAATATCCAACTTTTGAAAGCTCATTAGTATTGGGCTGGATACCTTTTGATAAACACTCAACCACATAATTAAATGCTCTAACTGACCTATTTGCTCTTGAGAGAGTTAGTTCTTTATAAGAAAGTCTTCCTACTTCTTGTTTAGGAACATTTTGTGAAAGTCTATCAATATCAATTTTTGAAGGAATGCCATCATACAAAGCAAATGCAGCATCCCATTTAGTTGCTATTACTCTATCAGATCTTTCATCATCTTTAAGCTTATTGGCAAAACAAACTAGAGAATATGTTTTTTTATCTTTTGAAAATGAATAAATAGCGACTCCATATCCCCTATCATTCATGTCAAACAAATCTCTGTTATATTTCCAATCTTTGAACTCATTTAAAAATGATCTTAGAAAAGATAATTTAGATTGATGAAACGATCCAAGCCTGGAAAGTTTCATTACAATTTTAGGATCTCTTAATGGAACTTGCATTAATTAATTCCTTTATAAAAATTAAACCAGTTATTGCCAAGTATCTTATTTATCTCTTCTTCGTGAAAACCTTTATTTTTTAATTCTGTATTTACATTATTAAATCCTCTTGCATCCAAAAACCAATCCGGTTGTTTTGGAAAACCAGGTTTATCTTTACTGCCTTCACCAAAATTTTTTGATTTTGACCATGTTCCATTTCTCATCCACTCAACTACAGTGTCTGGTTGGTTCAAACATAAGTCTGATCCTATACCAACATTATTAATACCCATAATTTCAACTGTTCTTGCAACCATTTCACAAAAACTTTCTATTTTACAATTCGTTCCATCTTTTAAATGATGAGCATACAATGATAACCCTAACATTCCACCACTATCGGATAAAACTTTTAATAATTCTGTAGATTTGTTTCTTTTCGCTTCAAACCAAAAAGTTGGATTTGCATGAGTAATTGCAATAGGTTTTTGACTAATTTCAATTGCATCAAGTGTACTTTTCTCTGCTGAATGAGACATGTCAACAACGATACCTACTCTATTCATTTCTTTAATAGCCTCTTTTCCAAAATTAGTAACTCCGCTATCATTTTTTTCATAACATCCAGTGGCTAATAATGATTGGTTGTTATAAGTTAATTGCATAAATCGACAACCTTGTGAGTGTACTTTTTCTATAAGACCTATGTCGTCTTCAATTGGAGAGCAATTTTGAAATCCAAAAAAAATTGCAGTTTTGTTTTCTTCTTTTGCCTTTGTAATATCGTTGTAGTTATTTCCTAGAAATATAAGATCTTTATTTTCTTCGAAATGTTTATTCCACTCTTGTATTCTTTGTTGTAATTCATCATAGTCTTCATGATAAACTAACGTTACGTGAACTGCATTTAATCCAGCTTTATTATTTATTTCAAAGATTTCTCTAGACCATTTACAATATTGAAGATTATCAATTCGATAATTCATATTTAATATACACTATTATTATTATTGTGATTGTCACTAACTTAAACTGTCATTAGCTAAAAATTGCAATTTAAAGGAAATATCTGTAAATTGATGTTAGTTTCATGATATACAAAAAAAAATCACATAAAGTATCAATTGTAATGGGTAGTCATTCTGATTACAAAACAATGAAGAATTGTGAAAAAGTTCTTAAAATTTTAAAAGTTAATTATGAGACAAATATCGTCTCTGCGCACAGGACGCCTGATAGACTTTACACCTATGCAAAGAAAGCAGAAAATAATAATATTTCTATTATTATTGCTGGAGCTGGAGGATCAGCGCATTTACCTGGTATGATTGCTGCTATAACTAGAATTCCAGTCATAGGTGTTCCCATTGAAAGTAAAAAGTTAAAAGGTTTAGATAGCCTTTTATCAATTGCTCAAATGCCAAAAGGAATTCCTGTTGGCACAGTTGCTATTGGAGAAGATGGTGCAATCAATGCTGGTTTATATGCTGCTTCAATTATAGCTACGTATGATAACAATGTAAAAAAAACACTTTTAAATTGGCGAAAAAAACAAACATCAAAAGTAAAAAAAAAACCAAAGTAATTAATGTCTAAACCTGATCTTGGAATAATAGGTGGAGGACAATTAGGAAGTCTATTAGCATCTGCAGCGAAAAAACTTAATATTAAAACGGTTATTTTATCAGATGATAAAGATGCACCCGCAATCAATTTTGCAGATGAATTTATTTATGGAGATTACCAAGACATAAATATTATCAATAGCTTTTTAGAAAAAGTTGATCTTGTTACTTATGAGTTTGAAAATATACCATATGATATATTGAAAAGAATTAATGAAACCAAATCTGTATTACCAAGCCCCGAAATAAATAAATTAATTCAAAATAGAATGACTGAAAAAGAGTTTTTGAATAAAAACAATATAACTACAACACAGTTTGTAAGTATTAACGATTTAGATGATATAAAAATAAACGATAGATTAATACCTGGTTTATTGAAAACTTGTACACTTGGTTATGATGGAAAGGGCCAATATAAAATAAATAATGTAAATGATTTAAATGAAGATTTTGATTTTTCAAAAGGCTACATCTTAGAAAAGATAGTAAATTTAAAAAAAGAAATTTCAGTTGTGGTTACAAGATTTGGTCACCAAAAATATGAAATTTATGATCCAATTGAAAATTATCATGAAGACCAGATTTTAAAACACTCCAAAATTCCTGCTGATATAAGTGATGAAATTAAAAATAAAGCATTGGACTGGGCAAAAAAAGTAGCTGAAGAGCTTGATTATATTGGTACTATGTGCGTTGAATTCTTTATAGATAAAAATAATAATTTATATGCTAATGAAGTTGCGCCAAGAGTGCATAATTCTGGACACCTAACTATAAATTCACACAACATTAGCCAATTTGAAAATCATATAAGAGCTGTATGTGGACTTGAAAAATTAGAAACAAAAAAAATTTATAATGCAAAAATGCTTAATTTGATTGGTGAGGATATATTAGAATATAAAAATAAAAAATTTAAAGAAAATGAATTTTTTTATGATTATTTAAAAAAAGAAGTTAAAGCTAAAAGAAAAATGGGACATTTAACAACTATAGAAAAATAGTTTTAAGATATAGTTTGTATCAAAGAAATATTATTGTTTGTAGGTTTATTAACTTCCTTTGAAACTTCATGAAAGTTTAATTTTGTTTTTTTACACTCTTTAAGAAAACTCGATCCTGTTAATTCAAGATTTAAATATCTATTAACATCATTTTCATTAATTATAACAGGTTGTCTATGATGTATTTCTTTAATATTTTCATCTGCGTCCTCGGTTATTAAACAAAATTGATCATTGTCATAAATAGCCGCTAAATACATAAGCTTTTTATCCTCTCTTAAAAAATAATAAGGTGTTTTATTTTCTTTTTCTCTTTTCCACTCATAAAAACCATCTGCTACAGCTACACATCTATGTAGTCGAATTAATTTTTTGAAAGAAACTTTTTCATCTATAGTTTCTAGTCTTGCATTTATTAAAGGTTTAAAATCTTTTTGCTTAGCCCAGCTAGGTACTACTCCCCACTTTAAATTTTCTAGAGTATTTCCATTATTATATTTTTTAATTACAGGTAATTTTTGAAATGGATGTGCATTATAATTTTCAGTATCTTCAACTTGTATAGCTGACTTAACAAGTTTTTTTGTTTTTGTAACAGGGCTAGTTATTACGTATCTTCCACACATATTTAATTTTCTTGGTTTAATCTAAATTTAGATTATATGTTTTTCAAAACTATGAAATCAATAGAAAATAATTTTGATGATCTGCAGGTAAATGAGTTGCTAACTAAGCATTTTATTGAATTGAGATCAGTTTCTCCTGAGGGGAGTTCTCATGTATTAGATATTCCTGGATTAAAGGATCCAAGTATAAAATTCTGGAGTTTATGGGAAAATAATGAACTAATTGGTTGTGGAGCTTTAAAATTATTTGATGAAACGCATGGAGAATTTAAATCTATAAGAGTTTCAGATAAATTTAGAAATAAAAAATATGGTGGAAAAATAATTTCACATCTTATTGAAAAATCTAAACAAATAGGAATTACTAAACTAAGTGTCGAAACTGGTGCAGGTGATTTTTTTGCACCCGCTAGAAAACTTTTTAAAAGTTTTGGTTTTAAAGAGTGTGGGCCTTTTGCGCACTATAAAGATGATCCTAATTCATGCTATTATTCAGTAGATATTTGAGGAGTTTAGTTTGGAAACTGATAAATCGAGACCATTTGTATTATATGTTGCCGAAATCATTTATCAAAAGATATATGAAATCAAAATTAAGAACCCTAATTTAACTAATATTCAAGCTTTTGAAATATTTATTGCATCAGATGATTATAATGAAATTAGTTCAGGAAATTTTCATGATAAATGGTTTAAAGAACTTGAGAGCAATGACTACGTAGATAAATCTACAAAAAAAAAGATTAATCAAGAAACTATAAGACTTTTACAAATACAAAAAGATACTATGATTAAACAATTAATGAAAATCCCAAAATTATATTATGCAAAAAGTCACTTTCCTTTGGAATTATCTCAAAGAGCATTTGATCATTTGTGGAGAGTTTGTGAAAGTTATGAACTTTGGTGTAAAGAAACTAAACAAAATGGATTAATATTATTAAATTTAACAGAATAATTTATGAGTAATAAAATTTTGAGATTTATAGATAGTACTTTAATAGATTTAGGAAGACAGTTTAAGTGGACCTATCTACCACCATTGATGATTTATCTTGCTGCTGGTATTTCAGGACTAACAGGTATTGTTGGAACTTTTTTTGTTAAAGACTATCTAAACTTATCTGCTGCTTTTCTTGCTGGACTGGGTTTTTGGGCTGGAATTCCATGGGCATTGAAGATGCCTTTAGGTCATCTTGTTGATCTAATCTGGAATAAAAAAAATTACATGGTTTTTGTTGGAGCATCCTTAATCTCATTAAGTTTAATTATAATGTACGGTTTAATAATTCATACTGAGTGGATGTCATCAATTCTTTCAGTAGAAACATGGTTTGTGATCAGTGTTTTACTTGCTCCGATTGGTTATGTTGTTCAAGATGTTGTGGCTGATGCTATGACTGTAGAGGCTGTTCCTTTAGTTGATGACAGTGGAAATAAATTTTCAAGAGATGAAATCAAGCTTATGCATACAACAATGCAAACTCTTGGAAGGTTTGCAATAATTGGTGGAACTGTTTTAGTTGCTTTAGTTAACGTTATCCTCTTTAAAGGAGTAGACGATCTTGAACAAGCAGATAAGATAAGTTTATACGGTTCAATCTATATATATGCTTTAATTATACCAATTGTATCCGTTCTTGGAATATTTCTCGCTTCATATTTAAAAAATCAAAAGAAAAGAAAACTTATTGAACAAGGTCTTGAGGGTGATCAAGATTATGCTCCTTCAGAAAAAACTGAAGTAAACTGGTGGATATTAGGTGGAAGTTTAGTTTTTGTTATTTTCACTTTAGGTATTGGATCATTCAAAGTGCCATTTGCTCAAGAAATTGTTTTTGTAGGTTCAATGGCAATTATTCTATTTTTAATGAATAAATTAGTTAAAGAACTTCCTCAGGATTTAAGACTTACTGTTGTAGGGACAGCAATAATAATTTTTATTTTTAGAGCAATGCCAGGACCTGGTCCGGGTTTATCTTGGTTTGAAATTGATGTACTTGAATTCAATGAACAATTTTTTTCTGTATTATCTCTTATAGCCTCTGTTTTAACGCTTGTTGGTATTATTTTATTAAGACCGTTTATGGCAAACAACTCTATAGCTAGAATAATAGTAATTTTATCTGTTGCAGGCGCAATTTTATTTTTACCAAGTGTTGGTATGTATTACGGATTTCACAATTGGACATCATCAATTACTAATGGAGTTGTTGATGCCAAGTTTATTGCAATATTAAATACTGCACTTGAGTCACCTTTGGGACAAGTCTCAATGATACCTTTGCTCGCGTGGATTGCTAAAAATGCTCCGTCGCACTTAAAAGCAACTTTCTTTGCAGTATTCGCATCTTTTACAAATCTTGCTTTATCAGCAAGTGCTTTAGGAACTAAATATTTAAATGAAATTTATGTTATTACTAGAGAGGTAAAGGATAAGGTAACAAACGCTATTCTTACCACTGCCGATTATTCAGATCTAGGTATTTTGTTGATAACAGTAACACTAATAACTTTAATAATTCCAATTGTGTTTGTGGTTATTATTCAAAAAACTAAATTTAAAACTTCAGAATAATTTTTATTCAGCTTTATAGCCAAATTCTAAACAAGCATCAGTTATTGAATGATAAAGAGATTCACCAAAACTTCTTAAAGCGAATATTCTTACTTTTCTTGGATTTGAACTAATAAAATCAATAGTTATTGTAATTGCATGAAAAGCAGAATTAGAACATTTCCCTTCATCAAGGCCATCTAAATTTAATGGACAACCTTTTTTCAATACTTCATCTACCAAAGAACCTTCTAATTCAAGTATTGTTCTTGAATGAGACAGATCAGTTAATGCAAAATCATCATGACTTAGGTTTTCTAGAATAGATTTTTCTATTTCTTTATTCTTTGAAACAACTAACCAATTATCAGGTCCCATCCATAAAATTCTTGTATTAGGATTTGAAGATACCAAAAGAGTCTGGGGTAAATTTAAATTATCTATTTTTATTTTATCAATACTAATTGAAGATTTTTTATATTTAACAATCTGATAAATCAAAATATCTTTGATTTCTCTAATATTTATTAGCTCATCTTTTCTATCGTGATTGCCAAACAATCCATGTTTATGAATATTTTCTAGTGCAGAAACATTTTTCATGATCTAACTCTTTTTCCTTCAGGATCAACATAATGAGAAGAAATAACCTCTACTTCAATTGATTTATTTTTTAATGGTGATACCGCAAAAAACTTTTTACCTATCATATTTTTTCCATCTTTCATAATTGCTAGCGAAAATGGATTATTATTTTCTACACTCCAACAAGAAGAAGAAACATGGCCAAGTTTAGGGTTTGGTAATTTTGCATTCTGATCTTGGACGATATGAGATCCTTCAGGAATACTAGACTTTCTATCAATTGGAATAAGTCCAACAATTTTTTGTCTGCTCTCAACATTAAATGCTTCTCTTCCTAAAGAATTTTTGCCAATAAAATCTTTTTTCTTTGAAACTAATCCATTTAATGAAACATCTGATGGGATTGTTCGGCCATCTAATTCTGGTCCTGCAACGTGTCCCATTTCAATTCTTAATGTTGATAAAGCTTCAGTTCCATAAGGCTGATTTCCAAATTCTTTTCCTAATTCCATCATTTTCTCCCACATGAACATGCCATGATCTGATTTGACATTAATCTCATATGCAAGCTCACCAGAAAATGAAATTCTAAAAATTCTTGATGGAACACCAAAAAAGTCTGCTTCTTTATAGCCCATAAAAGGCAATGCATCATTTGAAACATCTAAGTCTGGATATAATTTTGATAACATGTCTCTAGATTTGGGTCCTGCAATTGCAGCCCCTGCCCATTGCTCAGTTGTAGAGACAACATTTACATTTAATTCTGGCCAAACAATTTGAAGATAATATTCTAGGTGAGACAAAACATTTGCAGCTTGTGCAGTTGTTGTTGTCATATGATAATGATTTTCTGAAATTCTTGTTGTTGTTCCATCGTCCATGACAATTCCATCTTCTCTAAGCATTAATCCATATCTTGCTTTTCCAATAGGTAATTTCATCCAAGCATTTGTATAAACTCTGTTTAAAAATTCTGCTGCGTCTGGACCTTTAATATCAATTTTTCCTAATGTTGTTACATCGCATATACCAACATTCTCTCTAACATTTTTTGCCTCTCTCTTTGAAGCTTCAAATAAAGTTTCATTTCCTTGTTTATAATATCGGGGTCTTTTCCAAGCACCTGCATCAACGAAAACAGCATTATTTTTCTCATGCCATTCATGCATTGGAGTTTTTCTAGTCGGCATATATTCCATACCTACTTCACGACCTACTATTGTCCCGATTGTAATTGGTGTGAAAGGTGGTCTAAATGTTGTGTGTCCTACTTCAGGAACTATTTTATTTTCTATATTAGATACCAACTGAAGACCATTTAAATTACTTGTTCGTCCTTGATCTGTTGCCATTCCAAGAGTTGTATATCTTTTGACATGCTCTATTGACCTATAACCTTCCCTTAGTGCAATTTCTATATCAGAAACAGATACATCATTTTGAAAATCAACAAATCTTTTTGGATTTTCATTTTTAGGTAATGGCATACACCAAAATTTATCATGAGCACCATATTTTTTTTCATTTACATTTGGAATTGCAATTTCTGTTTTAGTATCTGTAATTTTAGCAGAAAGATTTGAACCATTTTCAAAACCATTTTTTAAACTTTCTTCTAAAGTAAAAGATCCATTTGCTGCACCGACTGATGTCTCGTGTTGTTTTTTCTTATTTGGAATAAATGCATCAATTTTTTCTTCATATTTAAGTTTATTTCCTGATTGTGATGCTAAATGTACAGATGGTGTCCAAAATCCAGACACGCAAATGCAATCACAATCTACAGTTTCTATTTTCTCAAAAGAATTTTTATCTTTATTCAGTTTGCCAATTTTTGCAGATTTAACTTTTTTGTATCCATTAGCAACAATGACACCGTGAGAAAATCTTATGTCAATTCCCTTTGATTTAGCTTCATCGATTAATTCTGATGAATGTTCTTCTCTTGTATCTAATATAATTGGTTCAACATTATTTTTTTTGAACTCTAAAGCTGTTTCATATGCACTATCGTTATTTGTAAATATTAAAGGTTTTTTTCCTACTAAAACTCCGTAGACTTTCATATATTCTTTTGCAGCTGCTGATAAAAAAATTCCCGGAGTATCATTGTTTCCAAATACAATTGGTCTTTCAATTGAACCAGTTGATAAAATCGTTTCTTTGGCTCTAATATACCAAAGTCTTTGTCTTGGAGTGAATTTTGATTTTTTCTCTAAATGATCACTAACTCTCTCAAACATAACCAGCATATTATGATCATAGTAACCAAAAACTTGAGATCTATTTTTTACAGTTACATTAGGCATAGATTTTAATTCACTAATTATTTTTTCTGCCCAATCTTTTCCTGATAAATTATCGATGCTTACATCGTCCGTTAAAAGTGTTCCTCCAAATCGTGGTTTGTCCTCAGCTAAAATTACTTTTGCTCCATTTTTTGCAGCAGCATAAGCGCTTGCTAATCCAGATGGCCCAGATCCAGTAACTAACAAATCACAATACTCAAATTTATGTTCGTATCTTTCTTTATCTTTTTCTATTGAAGCAACCCCTAAACCTGCAGCTTTTCTTATGAAAGGTTCGTAAATTTTATACCAGAAACTTTTAGGCCACATAAATGTTTTGTAATAAAACCCAGCAGGGAAAAACATTTTTAAAAAATTATTAATTGCACCAATATCAAAATTAACTGATGGCCAACAATTCTGGCTAGTAGCTGATAAACCTTCAACGAGTTCCATTTCTGTTGCATTAACATTGGGCTCTGAATGACCATTGAATTCTACCTGTAGTTTTGCATTTGGCTCCTCTACTCCTGCACCAAAAAAACCTCTCGGTCTATGATATTTAAAACTTCTACCGACTAAGTGTATTCCATTTGCTATTAAAGCAGATGCAATTGTATCACCTTCATATCCAAATAATTTTTTACCATTAAAAATAAAAGATATTTTTTTATTTCGATTAATCAATCCCTCTTTATTTAATCTAAATGGTTGGCTCATCTTATTTCTTCTGTGACTTTTGCTGTTTGGAAAATTTCATGTGTAGCGGTGTCTCTTTGCACCTTAATCCATTGTCTACATCCAGCTATATGTTGCCATAACTCTATATGTTTCCCTCTTGGACTTTTTCTCATATAAACAAAATTATCCCAATCTTCACTTGATACTTCTTCATTTATATTAGGTCTTTTTACAGTTGCATCACCTCCATATGAAAATTCTTTTTGTGCTCTTAAACCGCAATAAGGACATTTGATGTATAACATTTTTTAACCAATCCAGGTTTTAGTTCCTAAACCTTTTTCATCTAAAAGATGGCCTGTAGAAAATCTATTTAATCTTAATTCTGAATTTAATTCATGAACTTGATCTTGTGCAATTGTATGAGCAAATGTCCAACCTGAGACAGGAGTTGATTTAAAACCTCCATAACACCATCCGCAGTTTAAATATAAACCTTCAATATGAGTTTTATCAATTATTGGAGAACCATCCATAGACATATCCATGATCCCTCCCCACGTCCTTAACATTTTTAATCTACTTAAAAATGGAAACAAAGCTAAGCCGCCTGTCAATACATGTTGTATAGTCGGCAAGTTACCTCTTTGAGCATAACTATTATATCCATCAAGATCACCACCCATTACCATCTCACCTTTATCTGATTGACTTATATAAAAGTGGCCTGCACCAAAAGTTACCACTCCGTCTAACAACGGTTTTACAGGTTCTGAAACACAAGCTTGCAGTACATGAGTTTCTATTGGCAGTGTCATATTTAATTTTTCAGCTAATATATTTGTGCTACCTGCAACACATAATCCAACTTTTTTTGCTTTAATATCTCCTCTTGAAGTTCTAATTCCTTTTATCTTTCCATTAACAACATCAAAACCAGTGACCTCACAATGTTGTATTATATCTACTCCCATATCATCTGCTTGACGTGCATAACCCCAAGCAACAGCGTCATGTCTTGCAGTACCAGCGCTTGATTGCATTAAGCCTCCAAAAATTGGGAAGCGTACTTCATCACTAAAGTCAGCCATTGGAATTAATTTTTTAACTTCGTCTCTATCCAATAACTTTGCATCTATTCCATTTAATCTCATAGAGTTTCCTCTACGAGCATATGCATTCATTTGAGCATCTGAGTGGGCTAAGTTTATTATTCCCCTTGGAGAAAACATCACATTAAAGTTCAGTTCTTGACTTAAGTTTCTCCATAAATCCATTCCAAATTCATTAAATCTTGCATTAGCATCGTACATAAAATTTGATCTTATGATTGTTGTATTTCGACCAACATTTCCACCACCAATCCAGCCTTTCTCAATGATAGCTACATTTCTAATGTTATGTTCTTTTGCTAAATAATATGCAGTAGCAAGACCGTGTCCTCCACCTCCAATGATGACTACATCATATTCACTTTTTGGAGTTGGATCTTTCCAAGCAACTTCCCAATTTTGGTGATTGGAGAAAGCGTTTTTGATTAGACTAAATACTGAATATTTATGCATCCGTAAGTTTTATAAAATTAAATATAAGTTTTTGCTAATTTTTTTTATATATATTTTTTAGATGTTTAAATACGTGACAAAAAAGGATAGTAATTCTGCTCATTAATAAGTAATTAGATTTATGTCAAAATCAGATATCCAAATTGCACGAGAAGCAAAAATGAAACCCATTAACGAGATTTTGGGTAAAATTAATGTTCCAGACGAACCAAGTGCTTTTAGCCCTATGGGACGTCATATTGCTAAAATAAATTTAGAATATTTAGATGGTTTAAAAGATAAACAAAATGGAAAATTAATTTTAGTTACTGCTATTACACCAACTCCTGCTGGTGAGGGAAAAACGACTACGTCAGTTGGTTTAAATGATGGATTAAATAAAATTGGTAAAAATTCTATAGTTTGTTTACGTGAACCTAGTTTAGGTCCTTCATTTGGAATGAAAGGCGGAGCAGCAGGTGGTGGATATGCTCAAGTTGTTCCAATGGAACAAATCAATTTACATTTCACAGGAGACTTCCATGCAATTACATCTGCTCACAATTTATTGTCAGCGTTAATTGATAATCATATTTATTGGGGAAATAAATTAAACATAGATGTAAGACGAGTAGTCTGGAGAAGAGTTATGGATATGAATGATAGATCTTTAAGATCTATCAATATTAATTTGGGTGGAGTTGCGAATGGTTTTCCAAGAGAAGATGGTTTTGATATTACAGTAGCATCTGAGATAATGGCTATCTTTTGTTTAGCAAATGATCTTGAAGATTTGGAAAAGAGAATCGGTAATATTACAGTTGCTTATACTAGAGATAGAAAGCCTATTTTTGCAAAAGATTTGAATGCTCACGGACCAATGACTGTTTTGTTAAAAGAAGCAATCAGGCCTAATGTAACTCAAACGTTAGAAAATAATCCAGCAATTATTCATGGTGGTCCTTTTGCAAATATTGCACACGGTTGTAACTCTGTAATAGCAACTAAAGCAGGTTTAAAACTAGCTGATTATGTTGTAACTGAAGCTGGATTTGGAGCAGACCTAGGAGCAGAAAAATTTTTAGATATTAAATGTAGAAAATCAAATTTAAAACCTGAGTGTGTAGTTATTGTTGCAACAATTAGAGCATTAAAAATGCACGGTGGTGTAGCTAAAGATGATTTAAAAAATGAAAATGTAGACGCGTTAAAAAAAGGTTTAGTAAATTTAGAAAGACACATTGAAAACGTAAAAAAATTTGGTTTACCGGTAGCGGTTGCTGTTAATCATTTTGTTGCTGATACTGATAATGAGGTAAAAGAGTTAATAAATGCTTGTGATAATATGGGAGTTAAAGCTACTTTATGTACTCATTGGTCAAATGGTGGTGAAGGGACAAAAGAACTTGCAGCACATGTTGTAGATTTAATTGATCAAAAACAAGCAAATTTTAAATTTTTATATGATGAAAAAACACCTTTGCTAAAGAAAGTTGAAACTGTTGCAAAAGAAATTTATCGAGCAAACGAAGTTGTTGCTGACAGTAAAATAAAAGATCAATTAAAATCTTTTGAAGAAGCGGGTTATGGAAATTTACCTATATGTGTAGCGAAAACACAGTATAGTTTTTCTACTGATCCAAACGCAAAAGGTGCTCCAACAGGCCATTCATTACCAATTAGAGAAGTAAGATTATCTTCAGGTGCAGAATTTATTGTTGTTATATGCGGAGCAATCATGACAATGCCAGGACTTCCTCGAGTTCCTGCAGCAGACTCTATTAAGCTTAATGAAAAAGGTGAAATAGAAGGCTTGTTCTAATTTAAAATATTTAACCAATTTTCTAATTCTCTCATCCTTGCATCTTTATTAGAAATTTTATTTTCATCTTCTATAATTTTTACATGAGTGTCTATTTCCATTTGGTCAATAAAGGCTTTTTTTTCTAACAGTCGATCTCTCCTAAAATGAATTAAGCTTATCATTTTGGCATAAGTTATCTCTGGATGATATTGAATTCCCCATACATTGGTTTGACCAACGTTAAAATTTACACCCATGACTTTATTTATTGGGTTTGATGAAAGTAATGTAGAGCCCTCGGGTAATTTTACAACTTCATCAAAATTAAAAGCTGGAGTATTAAATTTTTGATTTTTATTTTTATAAAGCGGATGTTTAAGTCCGTTTTCATTTATTTCTATATCATGAGCTATTCCCCTGTGAGCGCCATTAGGGCATTTCTTTACTTCACCACCAGCAACCGTTACAGCAACTTGCATTCCCCAACAAATCGCGAATATATTTTTTATATTCTTTTGACATTCCCTCATAAAATTTATTTGTCTTCTTATTTCTGGAGTATCATTGTAGATATTTAAACTACTACCACCCCATATCATTCCATTATATTTAGTTAAATCTTTGGCTACTTCGTTAATGTTTTCATCTGATGAAGGATTAACAACATCAATATCTAATTTATCTGTAAAATAACTAATACTGTCTTTTAAACTTTCAGTATGAGTTTTAATTCCACCATCAGTGAAGCTTTGATTTTCTTCTCTAAGATTGCCTTCAACTATAAGAATTCTTTTCATTAAAATAATTTACCTGAAATACTGTGTTCATAAAGTGCTTTCATGTCATCCTTACTCATTGTCCTTGGATTGGTAGAAGTTGATGGATCTTCTAATGCCATAACTGATAACTGATCTAAATTTATTTTATTTACATCAACAATTTCTGATAATTTGTGTGGTATATTTAATTCTTTTCTTAGTTCTAATATCCAGTGTAAAAAACTATCAAAACTTTTATCCAGTTCGAGATAATCACATATAGAAATTATCCTTTTTTCAATCATTTCTTTGTTAAAAGTTAATACATAAGGCATAAAGATTGCATTTGATAAACCGTGGTGAACATTAAATTGGGCATTAATAGGGTGGCTTAGAGAATGAATGGCTCCAAGCCCTTTTTGAAAAGCAGTAGAACCCATGCTAGCTGAAGCTAATAATTCTGCTCTAGCATTTAAATCTTTACCGTTCTTAACTGCTTTAATTAATGAGTTTTTAATTAATTTCATTCCCTCAATCGCAATTCCATCAGCCATTGGGTGGAATCCTGGTGCACAAAAAGCCTCTAAATTGTGTGCCAAAGCATCCATGCCTGTCGCTGCAGTCAATCTTGGAGAAAGATCTAAAGTTAAATTAGGATCTAAAATTACAATTGAAGGTAAAAATTTCGGGTGGAAAATAATTTTTTTTATACCTGTTTGTTTATTGACTATAGCTGATGCTCTTCCAGTTTCTGATCCTGTCCCTGCTGTAGTGGGTACAGCAATGATAGGTGCAATGTTAGTTTCATCTGCTCTTTTCCAATAATCACCGATATCTTCAAAATCCCATATTGGTCTAGATTGTGCTGACATAAAAGCAATAGCTTTTCCTACATCAAGACCGCTGCCACCACCAAATGCAATAACTCCATCACAACTTAATTTCTTAAACTCACCGACCCCCTCTTCCACATTCTCTCCTACAGGATTACCTGAAAAATTTGAAAAAACTTGAAGATGATTATGGGTCTTTTTTAAATCATTAATTATATCTTGAACCATTTTTAAATTAATTAAATCCTTATCTGTGACAAATAATGGTTTCTCAATTTTCAAATTTTTACAGGCTATGCTTAAATCTTGAATTCTATTCTCTCCAACCCAAATTGTAGTAGGATAATTCCAATTAGTTTTCATATTAAAATAATATTTAATTTTTCTATTTTTCTTAGTACAATATATTTATAATTTTAATTGTAGAGGAAAAATTATCATGACTAAAGTCGCTATTATCGGTGCTGGACCTTGTGGGTTATCAATACTCAGGGCTTTTGAACATGCCGAGAAAAAAGGAGACAAAATACCTGAAATAGTTTGCTTCGAAAAACAAAGTGATTGGGGAGGTCTTTGGAATTATAGCTGGAGAACAGGATCTGACCAATATGGAGATCCAGTTCATAATAGTATGTATAGATATCTTTGGTCAAACGGACCTAAAGAGTGTCTTGAATTTGCAGATTATTCTTTTGATGAACATTTTGGTAAGCCAATTCCATCTTTCCCACCTAGAGAAGTACTTTATGATTATATCACGAGTAGAGTAAGTAAAGGAAATTTAAGAAATAAAATTAAATTTAATACAAGAGTAGTTAATACAGTTTTTAAATCAGATAAATTTGAAGTTAGCTATCAAGATAAAGAAAATGATAAAATTTTAACTGATCATTTTGATTACGTTGTAGTGTCCACTGGTCATTTTTCAGTTCCTTTTATACCTGAATATAAAGGTATGAGTTCATTTCCTGGAAGAATAATGCACTCACATGATTTTAGAGATGCAGAAGAATTTAGAGGAAAAAATATTATAGTTTTAGGAAGCAGTTATTCCGCTGAGGATATTGCGCTTCAATGCAATAAATATGGAGCAAAAAGTGTAACAATTGGCTACAGGCATAATCCTATGGGTTTTAAATGGCCTGAAGGAATGAAGGAAGTATTCTATTTAGATAGATTAGAGGGAAAAAAAGCAATTTTTAAAGATGGCACCGAACAGGATGCAGATGTAATAATACTATGTACTGGTTACCTACATCATTTTCCTTTCTTGGAAGAAAATTTAAAACTTAAAACAAGAAACAGACTTTATCCTCCAAAATTATACAAAGGTATTGTTTGGCAAGATAATCACAAACTTTTATATCTAGGAATGCAAGATCAGTTTCACACATTTAATATGTTTGATTGCCAAGCTTGGTACGCAAGAGATGTTATAATGGGGAAAATAAATATGCCAAGTGGAGATGAAATCGAAAAAGATATAAACAAATGGGTTGCTTTAGAAGAAAAACTAGAAAATCCTGATCAGATGATTGATTTTCAAACTGAATACACAAAAGAATTGCATGAGATGTCGGATTATCCAAAGATAGATTTTGAATTAATCAGAAAACATTTTAAAGAATGGGAGCATCATAAGGTTGAAGATATATCAACTTACAGAAATAAATCTTTTTCATCTCCAGTTACAGGGTCAATAGCTCCTGTTCATCATACACCTTGGGCAAAAGCAATGGATGACTCATCTGAAACTTTCATGAATAATAAATGAGATTAATTTTAATTAATACTCAACCAAAAAGTTTGAAAAGGATTGAAAACTAATTCTTTATCAAACGTAATCTTTAATTTTTGACTTAATAAATTTTTTGATTTTAAGTATTTTGAGTCGATTTTTAAAACTTGAGTTTTTGATGTTAAATTTGTGATTGCTAGTATTTTTTGTGATTTGTCTAAACTTATTCTTTCAAGTGCATAGAATTTTGACCCAAAATTTAGATTCTTTCTTTGTGCATTTGGATGAAATGCTTTTTGCTTTCTCCTAATTTTTATTAAATTTGTCATTTCATTATAAAATACTGATTGTTTGGAATTATTTATTTTTAAATTTTTTATAAGTCTTTCATTGTTCCATTTATATCTATTTAAATCTCTTTTATTATCTGTAATTATAAATTTACTAATATCATTTGAAGTTCCAAAAAGAGAATTGAAATAAAAAGCAGGAACTCCTTCGAATGAAAGAATTATACTATGTGCAGCTAAATAACGTTCTAATGAATAATTTCCATTTTCATCAAAATCACTTGCTTTAAAAGTGTTAAATAAAGTAATGTTTGCTTCATACACTTGCTTTTTTGAGCCATTTATTTTTCTATATGAAAATTCACCTCCGTTTTTTTTTAGACGACTAAATAATTTATTTAAAGATGATTTGGTTAATAATCCTTCAGCTGGTCTCATTCCGACTCCGTCATGAGAGGCTAAAAAATTTAGATAACTAGTTCCTTTTTTTAAACTTGGAAATTTTTTACTCCATTTAGTAAGTTCAGAGCCATTCTCAAATAGCAAACTTTTAATTATTAAAGGAGGTAGTGAAAAATTATAAATCCAATGTGCTTGATCATTTTTTCCAAAGTAACTAAGATTTTGTTTTTCAGGTAAATTGGTTTCAGTGATTAAAATTTTTTTTTGTTTTAGATTAGAACAAATTATTCTTAACAGTTTAATTATTTTGTGTGTATTTGAATGATTAATACATTTTGTGCCACTTTCTTTCCACAAATATGCTATTGCATCTAATCTAAAAATATTTACTCCACGATTTATTAAAAAGAACATTATCTTAATAAATCTAATTAATACTTTTGGATTTTTGAAATTTAAATCTATTTGGTCAGGGCTAAAAGTTCTCCACAAATAAGTGGTCTTATTGCGAATTTTTATTTTTTTTAATAATTTATGTTCACGTGGTCTCACAACGTTTTTAGAATTAAATTTTTTATCTATCGTTAAAAAATAATCATTGCCTGGTGACTTATTTAATAAAAAATTTTTAAACCAGATACCACGTGAAGAAGAATGATTTATTACGATATCTGCCATAATTGAATTATATTTTGACAAATCTTTAATATCTTGCCAGGTGCCTAATTTACTGTCTACTTCACAGTGATCTTTAACTGAGAAACCGCTGTCACTACTTGAGGGATAAAATGGTAAAAAATGAATTGTATTAAAGTAATTTTTTAAAAATCTTTCATAAAAACTTTTAAAAATTTTAAGTTTTTTTTTATTTTTTCCAGCAGTAATGTTGTCTGCGTAAGTTATTAGAACTGATAACTTTTCGTCTATTATTAAATTTTTGGATAACTTTATTCGTCTATTAAAATCTTTTATTAAATTAGATATTTCAGATGAATAAAATTTTAAGTCATTTTTATCCTCATAATTTTTGTACAAATCATGAAAAATTTTATTTATTTTTGATATGTAGATAGATTGATCCATTAAATATTTATCAGAAATTAATTATAGTAATCTTATATAATTTTTTAAAATCCATGAATTAAATTTTCTTTTTAAGTTCCATTTTTTATTAACCTTTAACACTTCCTGCGGTAAGCCCACTTACTAAATATTTTTCAAAATAAACAAAAATTATTAAAATTGGCAAAGTTACTACTACAGACCCTGCCATCAAATATTGTCTAGGTGTTTCGGCCCCAACATTGAGAAACTGAATAGCTCTTGATAATGTGAATGTATTTGGCCGATCTAAAAACATTAATGAAAATAAAAATTCATTCCAAGCTATCATAAATACATACAAAGCTACTGATGATATTGCAGGTAAACTAAGTGGGAGTATAATTTTAAAAATTATACCAAGCCAATTTTGACCATCTATTATCCCTGCTTCTTCTAATTCTTTTGGTATACTTTTAAAGTAACCTTGCAGCATATAAATTGCTACAGGTAAAGTCGTAGCTGTATAAACAATTAGCAAACCCTCAATAGAGTTTCTTAAACCAAGCTGACTAAAAATTGTATATAAAGGTATCACCAAAACTATCGCTGGAAACAAATAGATTATTAATATGGATGTTGATAAAAAATTTTTTCCAAAGAAATTAAGTCTTGCAACCGCGTAGGCAGCTGGTATTGCAAAAATTAATGTTATAACTACAGTTCCTAAAGAGACAATTGTGCTAGTAAGCATATATCTTCCAAAATTATAATCTTTGAATACTACAAAATAAGACTTGAATAATTCTGGCAAACCTTGTGCGAAGTTAATACTAAAGTCTAATGGGTTTAATAATAATAATGCTTGAGTTTTAAAGCTTGTAACTAACATCATGTAAAAAGGGAAAAGAATTACAAAAGAGAACAGTGTAATCCCAAACAGTGTTAAAAAATTAAAGAATAATTTTTGAGACGAGTGATTTTTTGACAAAAAGTTTTTGTCGTAATTTTTAATAGTATTGAAGAAAAATAATGAAATTAAAAATATACCAAGACTGTACCAAAAAGGTAAATTTAATGAGATGAAATAATCGAAGATAGAAAATAAAAGTGCAAGTAAAATTAGTTTAATATTTAAATTAAGTTTTTTTCCAATTAAAAGGTTTATTACACAAAGAATTATTCCAAAAATAAATAATTTATTAAAATTAAAATTTATTAATTCAATTCCTTGTAGTGTAACTAAGATTTTCCAAATACAAATTAATGAAAACAAAAATAATGATGAGATAAAGCAATAAGTTAATATATTTTTAATTTTCATCCGCTCTTTTTCCTAAAAGTTTAAAATAGATAAACATAAAAATTAACAGAAAGACTACAATCACAATAGAAACTGCAGAGCCCATACCAATATCCCCGATTGAAAAACCTTGTTGATATACATTTATTGGCAATGTTCTTGTACCTGATGCTCCTCCAGTAAGTAAGAAGATGTCTTCAAATTTATTGAAATTCCAAATAAATCTAATCATAAATAAAATTGAAATCACTGCTAATATCTGGGGTAAAGTAATATTAAGAAATTTTTGTAAAGGATTTGCACCATCAACATCGGCTGCTTCATACAATTCTTTTGGAACCGCTTGAAGACGAGCAAGAATAAATAAAAATGCTAGAGGAAAATATCTCCAAATTTCAAAAATAATTACAGTTGTTAATGCTAGCCTCAATTTAAAATCAAAACCAAGTATGTTTAAAGTTACATATTTTTGTCCTAGCAAATTTATTGGTCCATCAATAATTTGATAGTTAATTAATAAATTGTTCAAAGTTCCACTTGTTGGATCAAGTAAAAGTTCCCAGGTATAAGCAAGAGCAACAACTGGCGCAACATAAGGAAATAAAAGAACACTTCTCATAAATGTTCTTCCAAAAAATTTTTGATTTACCATTTGTGCAGCCAAAATTCCAAAAACTATTGCACCTATTGTTCCAAAAAAAGTGTAATAAAAAGTTGTTGATAATAGATCTATAAATGCTTTGTCTTTAATCACTTTTTTGAAATTATTTAAAGTAAATTCATAAGTTAATAATATATTTTGTGACTTACCTGATAGTTTAGGTTTATAAGATTTTATATCCTTCTTAGAAATTTCTTGATTATTAGTATTTTGAAATACTATTTCTAAATTTTCTCGATATTTTTTTGGCCAATTACCTAACTCACACTTAAGTAAATTTGATTTAAATTGGCATTTATTATCTAAATCTATTGGTTCGATATCATCTGGATATTTATCTTTAAATTTTACATTAGTAATTTCTTGTATAAGAGAACTATTTCTTAATTTATAAATTATTTTTATTTGATTTGGATTATCTTTAATTGATTTTACTAATTTTTTTGCTCTTGGTTCTGGAATTCTTAAATCTTTAAGCTCTACATTTTTAAAACTGATCCAAATATTGGAAAATATTGGAAATAAAATTATAGAAAAAACTAAAAGAACCGATGGTAATATTAAAAGATAAGCTGTTCTTTTTTCAATTTTTGCAAGTTTTGTACTCATAAAAAAAAGCGGATAATTAATATTACCCGCTTTTTTTAATTATTTAAATTACTAGAAACTAGCTAGTACAGTATTAATTTCATTTACTGCTTCATCTAGCGTCAATTGATCGTCTATGTATTGTCTAGTGATTCTATTTATAAATTTATTGTTAATGATCTTAGATGCTCTTGATAATTCACCTTCTTTAACACCCCATCTATTAGCAGTGTCTAAACCAGCAACAATATTATTTATTACATCTGCTGAATATAGATCTGTTAAAGGAGCTTTTCTATCAACTCCAACAGGAAGTTTACTCCAAGCAGTTGTAAATGCATTTGGATCACTTGCATTACCTCTTCTTACAGGGAACTTACCTTCTGGCGCTATAGATAAAGTACTTGTGTATCCTTCATCCATTGAATAAAGAATAAACTGTTTAGCTTCATCGGTATCTGCATCTGCAGTTACACCAAAGTATCTAACATCTGCCCAAGCTGCACCCTTTACATTATTTGGTCCACTAAAATTAGTTATAAAACCAGTTTTAGATGCTAATTCTGGTGATGTAGGATCACTATTAATTGTTGGTGGAGCTGAGTCTCTTAAACCAGCTAATTCATCCATGATAAATGGTGACCATATTATCATTGGTGTTTTACCAGCAAAATAAAGTTCTCGTGATTGTTTCCAATAAAGTTCTCCTGGAGGGCTAGCCTTAGCTAATTTTTTATAAAACTGTAAAGAATTTTTTAAAGCTCTTCCTTGTTTTTTCGTTCCACCTTTTTTTACAATGTTTACCCCATTTGCTAGCAGAACATGTTCCAAAACCTGACTCATAAAGTTTTCATCAGTTTTAGTTGCTGCAACAAAACCGAACATATCGTTACTAGATAAAGCGTCTATTGCTTTCTCTATATTTGCATAAGTTGTTGGTGGTTCTAAACCAGCGGCTTTAAATAAATCTTTTCTGTAAACGACCATTTGCGTCCAGCCATCGACAGGAACAGCAGCAATTTTGCCACCTTTTTTTGCCATCTTTAAAGCGCCTGGAGCAAAAGTATCTTTTCCAAGTGTTTTAATTATATCATTATTTGCGTCAACGTCTAAAATTCCAGCTTCAGCCCATGGCAATACATATTGCAATGTATGATAAATTACATCTGGAAGGTCACCAGCTGCCGCTGCTGCAGTAGCTCTTGTTCCTAAATCTTTTTCATCAATCGGAATAACTTCAACTCCAATTCCAGTTTTAGCTTCAAACGCTTTAGCCATCTCTTCTTGCTTAGCCATTCTTGCTGGTTGAGTTTCTGTAGTCCAGAATTTGATATCTGCAAATGCAATTGAATTAAAAACAAAAGCTATTGCAGAGATTGTTATTAATATATTTTTAAACATATATTCCCCTCTTGTTTCATGTTTCTTAAAGATATTAAAAATGTAAACTAAATGAAAGTTTAAATTTAAATGAAGAACCTTAGGTATTTAAAATAAAATACTACCTGAGATTGATTTACGAATTTTTAAAAGAAATACCTTTATTATCAAATAAATGACAACGAAATGGATCAAAACCTATTTTAACAGTATCTCCTACTTTAATATCTGTATCTCCATCTGTTTGTACAACAAGAGGATCTCCCTTTTTCTCTAAATATAAATAAGTTCCTGAACCTAATTTTTCTACAACAAAAACCTTGCTTTCCCATAATGAGTCTGATTCTGCGTTTAATATTAAATGCTCTGGTCTTATTCCAATTTTTATACTGTCACCTTCCTGAATATTTTCGGAAATTTTTGGTACATTTAACTTTCCCGTCCCCATTACATCTACTTCAGAACTCTTTGAACTTTTGCTTAAAACTTTACTATCTATAAAATTCATTTTTGGAGATCCAATAAAACCGCCAACAAATAAATTGTCAGGGTTATTATATAAATTCATAGGTGATCCCTTTTGTGAAACTATACCTTGATCCAATACAACAATATCGTTAGCAAGTGTCATAGCTTCAGTTTGATCATGGGTTACGTATATCATGGTTGCATTTAGTTGGTCGTGTAATTTTGCCAATTCTACTCGCATTTGTACTCTGAGAGCCGCATCTAAGTTAGATAATGGTTCATCAAATAAGAAAACTTTTGGTTTTCTTGTAATTGCCCTACCTATTGCCACCCTTTGACGTTGTCCGCCAGATAATTGTTTGGGTTTTCTCTCTAGATACTCTTCTATTTGTAAAATTTTAGCAGCCTCCATTACTCTTTGCTCTATTTCCTCTTTTGATTTTTTTTCAATTTTTAAACCAAAAGCCATATTATCAAATACTGTCATATGTGGGTAAAGGGCATAAGATTGAAATACCATTGCAATATTTCTTTCTTTAGGCGGTAGGTCATTAACAATTTTATCGTCAATAGAAATTGTTCCAGAGTTTATTTCTTCTAGACCGGCAATCATCCTTAAAATTGTTGATTTACCACAACCACTTGGTCCTACCAGAACAGTAAAAGATTCACTTTTTATATCAAGCGAAACATCTTTGATAACATGTGTATTACCAAAAAATTTATTTACTTTGTTTATATTAATACTCGCCATTTTTAATTTAAAACTAATTTTTTATTATTAATTATAGATTTAATTAATTTTGTCATCAAAGGTATTTTTTTTTGTTGAATTTTATTTAAAACAAAAGGAGCAATTTCTCTTGCAAGTTGCTCTCCCTCTACAGTTTCATTAGGCATAAATTTTCTTTTAGCATTTTTAAATGTATAACCTTGCCCTAAGTAACTCCCCATTTTACTATTTCTACCTCCAGCAGCACTAACATAAAGATCTCCAACTCCAGCCAATCCAAGAGCAGTTTCAATTTTTCCTTTAAAATATTTAGTAATGTATATCATCTCATTTATAGATTTTTTAAATAAACTTGACGACATATTTAAACTATCACCAGCACCTATAATCATTGAATAAATATTTTTAATTGAGGAACAGATCTCAACTCCAATAACATCTTTCGAAGTTTCGGTTAAATAGTATTTTGTAGTTATCATATTGCAAATTTTTTTTGCAGTTTTGATATTTTTATTAGCAACAATTACACTTGTTTGTTTTTTATCTGAAAGTTCTTTTGCTAAGCAAGGGCCTTTTAGAACTGAAACATTTATATTTTTATTAGTTTTCTTTATATCCTCTGAGATAGTAAAAATTTGCTGTTTTTTTTTCTCATACTTCAAACCTTTAGTAAGAATAAGAATTGGACTTTTGATACTTGATTTTTTAAATTCTTCACTAATAAAATTTATTCCCGATAAGCTTAACGCAACAACGACTAAATCATATTTATTCTTTAACAAATGAGTTGAATATTTTTTATATTTTAGTTTATTGGGCAAATTTATTTTCAAACTAGAATGATATTTCTTTTTTGAAGATAAATTTTCAATAAAAGTTTTATTATAAGGCTCTGTAATAGTTACCTCATTTTTATTATCTATGCATGGAAAAGTAAAAGCAGATCCCATTGCGCCACCGCCAATTATTAAAATTTTTTTCATTTGAGTTTAAGCAATTCCTAGATGTTTTTTTCTTTTTTCAACCCAAGTTCTTATCAAATTATCAAAGATTAAACCTATAAAAGCTACACAAATACCCAAAGTTAAACCAATACCAGCACCATTTTTATCTGATAAAGCTTTTAAAATATATTGTCCCAAATCTTCTGTGCCAATAAATGCCCCTATAATTACCATAAATAATGCAAACACTATTGTTTGATTTATACCAAGCATCATATGAGGGAATGCTAAAGGAAATTCTATTTTTGTTAATCTTTGAAATTTATTTACACCTGACATTGTAGCTGCATCATGTAAACCGGCCGGAACACTTCTAAGGCCTTCAATTGTGTATCTAGTTGCTGGTATGGTTGCATAAACAATTACTGCAATAAGAACAGAAGTGTCAGTTATACCAAAAAGCATCATCACAGGAATAAGATAAACAAATGATGGGAATGTTTGGAAAATATCACAGACACCTAACATAAATTTTGCAGAATGTTTATTCTGAAAACACAATGTGCCAACTGTAAAACCAATAATACAAGAAACTATTACCCCAAAAGTTGCCATGTAAGCTGTTACCAAAGCTCTATCCCACCAGGGACTTAAGGCTATGAATAATGTCAAACCACAAACTACTAATGCAGATCTAATTCCACCAATTAAGTAGCCAGCACCAACTACTAAAACTAATGTGGCAACAGCTGGCATCCTTAAATACAAAGCCCTCATTGGTTGTAAAACTTCTTGAATTAACCAAGTGTTAAAAGCTTTTATATAAACAAAGAAGGTATCAAAAATCCAATCAACGCCTTTATTCCAAAAATCAGCAGTTGATATTCCTTTGTTGTGAGGCACTTCAAATAAATAATTGTAACCACCTTTAAAATAAACAGATCCAAAGTAAGCAAGTAAAATTCCAATTATGAATGTGACACTAAAAAATAATAAATTTTTATTTCTTTGAAAAAAATTTAAGTTGCCAAAATAATCAACTTGTTTGTTTGCCCACGCTAATGACATTTTATCTAATAAAATTGCAATTAAACTAATACAAAGACCTGCTTCTAACGCTAATCCGATATTAAGCTGATTTAGTGCTAACAATAAATTAAAACCTAGACCTTTCGCTCCAATGAAGGCTGAAATAACAGCCATAGAAAAGCACACCATGATAACCTGGTTTACGCCAATTAAAATATCTCGTCTGGCCGTTGGAATTAGCACTTTAGACATTAGTTGCCAATTATTACAACCACTCATTCTTCCAGCTTCAATCACTTCTGGAGGAATAGCTCTTAATCCTAATAAAGTAAGCAATATCATAGGTGGAACAGCAACAACCATAGTTATAATTACTGCAGCATGGTCACCGACTCCAAAAAGAACAAGTGCAGGAACTAATACTGCATATTGTGGCATTGTTTGCATAACTAAAAGAATTGGATATAAAGCTTTTTCTACACGTTTACTTTTATAAGCTGCAATACCTAAACTTAAACCAAATATAAAAGATAGAGGCGCAGCAACTAAAATAAAAGAGAGTGTTTGCATTGATGGTTTCCATTGTCCAAATATAGAAATGTAAACCATAGTTAGACCAGCAAATAAAGCAAGTCCAATGCCACTTAATTTATAAGCAAGTATTGCAAAACCAGCTGCAACTATAGTCCAAGGTAGACCCGGTAACTCCGCCCAAGGGTTCGCATCGATCCAGTCCCAACTTGTAAAGGCAACAATTGTTTCAAGTCCACCTAATAGAATTTCTCTAATTAATTCTATTAAAAAGGTCATAAAAGCCGTTAAATTTCTGCTAATTTGTAAAACTATTGGTCTAGTTTTAAACTCTTGAGTGTCCTCATTCCAAAACTCCATTGGCATCCACTCATTCATTAAGAAAAACAAAGAGTCATTTATCCATATTGGTAACCATCCAAGTAATGGCGGAAGCCTCCAGAAAACATCAAAAGCATAATATCTTACTTCTTTACCTAAAAATATGTAACTACTTTGATTAGGGTCTTTGACGAATTCAGCTTGGCCTCTAATGAATTTATATGTTTCTGGAACATCAATAGCAAAACAAAGAGCAAAGAAAACAATTAATAGAAATAACCACTGAAATATTTTTGGATATTTTTTTAGAAATTTCATAATTTATTTCCCATTCTTTCTTCCGCCAAAGACAGTATTTATTATTTTTGTCGGGTTAATTGACCCCACAGTTTTGTTATTTTCATCTATAACTGCTACAGATTTTTCTTGCGTTAATATTTTTTCAGCAACATTCTCTATAATTTCATTTTTTAAAACTTTAACATCTCCTAAATTATTAGATATAGATTTGTCCATTACATCTTTAATTAATAAAACTTTTTCTCTAGGAACTTCTTCTGTGAATTTTCTTACATATTCCGTAGCTGGGTTTAAAACTATATTTGCAGGTGTATCCAGTTGTTCAATTATTCCGTCTTTCATAATTGCAATTCGATCAGCAAGTTTTAATGCTTCATCAAAATCATGAGTAATAAACATAATTGTTTTTTGTAATTTTTCTTGAAGTCTTAAGAATTCATCTTGCATTTCTTTTCTAATTAAAGGGTCTAAAGCAGAAAAAGGTTCATCTAAAAACCATATATCAGGTTCAACTGCAAGAGATCTGGCAATTCCAACTCTCTGTTGTTGTCCGCCTGAAAGTTCTCTTGGAAAATAATTTTCTCTCCCATCAAGTCCAACTAATTTAACCATCTCCATTGCTTTATTAATGCTTTCCTCAGTTTTGATACCTTTGATTTGAAGAGGAAATGCTATATTTTCTACAACAGTTTTGTGTGGAAGAAGAGCAAAGCTTTGGAAAACCATCCCCATTTTATTTCTTCTAAGCTCTATTAATTCTTTATTATTTAAATTTAATAAATCTTGACCCTCAATGAAAATTTTTCCACCCGTTGCATCTGTTAATCTGGATATACACCTTAGTAAAGTTGACTTACCCGATCCAGATAAACCCATCACAACAAGCATTTCTCCTTTTTCTACCTCAAAGGAAGCGTTGTTAACACCAACTATACAACCATTTTCTTGAAATGTTTTAGCATCAACATTGCCATTCGAGTCTTGAAGCATTTTTTTAGCATTTTCACCAAAAATTTTATAAACTCCATCGCACTTAATCACTGCTCTAGACATAATTATTAAGAAGGTATACGAAAATTAATTAAATTAAAATCAATATAATTGATGCTATTTTTCATCAGAAATTTTTAATAAAATAAACCCTTGTATCTATTCCAGTGCTTAAAAAACTTAATGCTTCACCGCTTATTGTAATTGTTTCATCCACTCCTACGTTATTTCCACTAACAGTAAAACCTGCATAACATTTTTTTTTTTCAGCATCCCATTTTACATATGTATCATCAATCTTGTTTCCATTAATTGTGTAAAGCTCATGAGCTCTAAAATTGAGAAAATTAGCACCCATTATAGCTCTTTGAGGAATAAGTTTTGTAGCATTACATACACCTTCATAAAGTTCATCAGATAATTTGTAATGCTCAGTACCATCAAAAGTGACCAGTATACCTGATGGGAGTTTTGAAATTAATGCGCTTAGCTTTCTTTCGTTCGCAATTCTTTCTTCTTCTAATTTCATTTTCCTGACTAATTCATCTCCCTCTCCAAATATTTTATTTAAAATTGCAAAAGATAAAATGATAACTAATGTTAAAAATATAAGTCCAATAAATTGTTTTGCTGTTTCTGGTAGTTTTTTAATTGTTTTAATTGAATTATCCCTAGACATTAATCTTGTAATTTACCATTTTGCCAAATTCCTTTTTTTTGCTCTCCATTTGCCCAAGTAAATGTTCCTTCGCCATTCATAAATCCATTTAACCACTCACCCTCATATGTAGAGCCATCCGGAAAAGTTAAAGTTCCCATTCCACTCCAAACGCTGTTTTTAAATTCACCTTTATATATATATCCATTAGGCCATGTTTCTACACCTTGGCCATTTTTTTTTGTATCAACCCATTCACCTTCATAAGTTGTTTTATCTGTATAAACCCATTTGCCATAACCATTTTCGCAATTACCTTCTTTGCATCCTGTGCTTCTTGCGTTTGCATTTGTAATTAAAAATAAACTAAAAAATATTAAAACAAGGTATTTTATCATTAATGTATTCTACACAATTTCTTTTAAAAAAAAATCCCCCCCAACAGAGTTGGGGGAGATTTATATAAGTTGTTAATTATTAGCCTTAATGATCGTGTGTAAATTCTTCCCACACTTTTTTGTTATCGGCTAACCATTTTTTAGCTGCATCCTCATGAGTCATTTTATCAACGTCAACCAATGCCGCCATTGCACCAATTTGACTTGTAGAAAATGAAAGTTTTTTGAATACCTTAGCAGCTTTTGGATGGGTTTTTGGAAAATCCTCGTGAACTGCTTTTTTCAAATAACCATCTGGAGAACCACATTTTCCATCACCGCCATCAGCTGGTCTACAGCCTGCTGTGTATGGAGGAAAATCGATAAATGTAAAACCTGCACCATCAGTAAAATTTGGTGTCCAGTTGAAAATTATAGTTCCTCTTCCTTCTTTTTCAGCAGCTGCTAACTCTGCCCAAAGTGCATCTGCACCTCCTGCAAATTTAACCCACCATAAATCACCTAAGCCAAGAGCATCAATCCTTTGAGGGATTAAGTCACCATGCCAAGTCTGTGGACCTTCCAACATTCTTCCTTTTCCATCTGGAGAGTCAGGTGTTGTAAAGTTTTTTGCACAGTCTGGATTTTTTAAAGCTGTCCAATCTGGTAGACCAGGGCATAGACCTTTTTCAACAACCCAGTTTGGGTATCCCATATCCTCAAGTGTTCTTGCTTCATGATCACCCCAGTCTAACAAACCACCTTTGTCTAAAGCTGTTGTAAATGACTTACCGAAAGCAGACTCCCACACTTCATGAGATAAAGTCACGTCACCTATTCTTATAGACTCGTAAACTGCTTGTGAATCAGCATTTACATATTTAACATTATTACCCATACTTTCAAAAATCCCACCAATAACATAAGCCATAACAATTTGGCTTGACCAGTTGTGAGTTGGGATTACTATAGGTTTTTTACTATCTGCTGCGTTTGAAATTCCTGCAAAACTTACTAATGAAATTACTATAGCTGATAGTAATGATAGTATTTTCTTCATTTATTTCTCCTCTCTTAATATATTAAGTTTTTAATTATCCTTAAAATTAATAGAACAGTCAACAAAAGTTGATACTAAAATTTATATATACAATTAATCAGTACTGATTTATTCTTAAAACTAATTATCACTAATTTAAAATGTTGGAAGAGAATTTAAGAATAAATGAACCTGGTTTAAATGTTTTGCCACCTGGAGTTGAAAGATATGTAATTAATGGTGGTGGACTTACAGGAGTTCAGATTTTTCCAGATGATGAAATTGAAATTATTAATAATGAAGGAAATCAAATTTGCGAAATAGTTGTTTTTAATTCTGATGGAAATTCAGATCCATCGATTTTAAATTTAAAATCTTCTAAATCAGAAAATGATATAATCAAAATTTTAAATAGAAAAGAAGAAAGTTCAAAAATTGCATTGCGTCAATTAGAAAAAAGAAATCTTAAAATTGCAAAGTCTAAATCTTCAATCCTTTTTGATAAAGAAACTCCACCAGGAGAAAAAATTAAAATTAGTTCAAAAGATAAATGTTATTGTATTTTTTCTGCCCCTGGGAATGATATGTTGGTTCATGAACAAAATCCTCCTACAGAATTAACTTTATTTATTAAAAGAAATAATATTGTTGACTATAAAGAACATAGAATAATTCCAGATCCAATTTTTGATCCTCTAGATGAAAAAAATATTGCAAAACAATCTGCGATTTCTTTTGAAGTTAAAGAAGGAGATTATATTCAAATAATTTGTCCAACTGGTAGACAATGTTCAGATTTTGTTGCTTTTGATACAGCTAAATTGGGTAAAGGTATTGAGAAAGGTTTAGATTGGCAAACAACTAGGACCTTTATGGGAAATACATTTCCAGGACCAGGATTGTATTCAAAATTTTATGATACAGACCATGAACCTTTGGTAGAAGTAATAAGAGATACTGTTGGTAGACATGATACTTTTAATCTTGCTTGTACATCGAAGTATTACGAAGATGCTGGTTATTTTGGACATCCAAATTGCTCAGATAACTTAAGTGGTGCTATGGAAAATTTTGGGGTTAATAGACAAAAAGGATGGCACGCTATAAATTTATTTTTTAATACTTCAGCAGGAGGTTTAAATACTGTACTTTCTGATGAGTCGTTTGCTAGACCTGGAGATTATGTAATATTAAGAGCTTTAAAAGATTTAACCTGCGGAACATCAGCCTGTCCAAGTGATATAGATCCATGTAATTCATGGAACCCTACAGATATTTTTGTTAGAACTTACGAAAAAAAAAGAGAATTTACAAAATCTTTTGCATTTAGAATGAAACCAGACTCAGAATTAAAACTAACAAAAAATACAGGATTTCATGAAAGAACTTCTAAGTTAACAAGAAACTTTGTTGATGCTAGAGGATATTGGCTACCCAATGATTACACTAAACACGGAGTAATAAATGAATATACAGCGTGTAGAGAAAAAGCAGTTTTAATTGATTTATCTTCTTTAAGAAAATTTGAAATATTAGGTCCAGATGCAGAAGAATTAATGGACTATACTTTAACTAGAAATGTTAAAAAATTGTCAGTTGGACAAATTGTTTATTCTTCGATGTGTTATGAAAATGGTTCTATGTTTGATGATGGAACATTGTTAAAAATGAGTGACCATGGATTTAGATGGGTATGTGGTGATGAATACGCAGGTGAATGGTTAAAAGAACAAGCAAAGAAGAAAAAGTTTAATGTTTTAGTTAAAAACTCTACTGATCAAATAAATAATATTTCTCTACAAGGACCAAACAGCAGAAAAATTTTAGAAAAGTTTATTTTTACTCCACCAACACAACCTTCTATTTCAGAATTACAATGGTTTAGGTTTACAATCTGTAGAGTAAGAGAACTTAGTGGAATTCCATTAATGGTTTCTAGAACTGGATACACAGGCGAGTTAGGATATGAAATATGGTGTCACCCTTCAGATGCACCAGCGGTTTGGGATGTGCTCATGGAAGCTGGCAAAGATGAAGGATTAATACCTGCTGGTTTTGGAGCATTAGATTTATTGAGAATTGAAGCTGGTCTAATATTGTTTGGTAATGAATTTGACGGCCAAGTTGACCCTTTTGAAGCTGGTGTTGGATTTACGGTTCCTTTAAAAACAAAAACAGCAGATTTCATTGGTAAAGAAGCATTAATAAAGAGAAAAGAAAATCCGCAAAAGAAATTAGTTGGATTAGAACTTGTAGGCAAAGAAAAAGCTAATCACGGTGATTGCGTTCACATTGGAAGATCCCAAGTTGGCGTAGTTACAAGCGGATGTTTGTCTCCTACTTTGAATAAAAATATTGCATTGTGTAGAATTGATGTGGGTCATTCAGAAATAGGTATGAACGTTGAAGTCGGTAAAATTGATGGACATCAAAAAAGAATACCTGCTAAAATTGTTGGTTTCCCGCATTACGATCCTCAAAAAACACGTGTAAAATCTTAATGTCAAAATCATCAAAGGATTTACTGGAATTTTGGGAAGATCAAATGAAACTGTCCCATACATCCAGTAATTACTTTTTCAGAAAGTCTCCTTCACATTATCACATGATGTTGATTGTGATGAATTCCTATAAATTAAATGAAAACCTATCTGTCGAAGAACTTAAGACTAGACTTTTCAAAACCTCTAGACCCAAATCTGCACTCATGATCAAAGAAGCTTGTGATAAAGAATTTTTTTACCTCGAGAAAACCGGAAATGACCATAGAAAAAAGTACGTTTTACCCACACAGAATTTTGTTAATGAATTTAACGAATATTTGAAAACTCTCAAAAATTTGAGTTTTTAATTAAAAATCTAATAAATATTTAGAATTTATATAAATTATATATAAAAATTATTATATTCTTTCCTTTGCTAAAAAATTAAAGTTGATCCATGTCGTTACCGACAAAAGCAAAAGTTGTAATAATTGGTGGAGGAATTCACGGGTTAAGTACTGCTTGGAAACTTTCCGAAAAATATAAAAATCCAAACGATGTAGTTGTCCTAGAAAAAAAAGACACTGCTGCAGGTGCAAGTGGAATTGCATGTGGAGTTGTTAGAAATAATTATTTTCAACCAGCAATGAGAGAATTAATGGCTCATTCAGTTAGTGTTTGGGAAAGTGATCCAGAGGCATTTAAATATAATGCTGTTGGCTATATGCAAATTTCTCCAGAAGTAATGCATAAAGATGTTGCAAGTATTTATGAACAACAAAAAGCTATTGGATATCAGTCAGAATTTATAGAAGGTGAAAAAGATTGCATGAAATATATGCAAGGAATTTTTAGTGATTGGCAAGCAAAAGGTATTACATCAGTCTTGCATGAAAAAAAAGGTGGATATGCATTTAATAAGGACTCAATTAAAGCACTAGAGAAAAAAGCAAATTCAAACGGTGTAAACGTTCATAAAGGAGTAAAGGTTACAGGTTTTAAAAGAGGGAGCAACAGCAATGCAATTACTGGCGTGGTTACAGATAAAGGTACAATTGATTGTGATCAGGTAGTTATTGGAGCAGGACCATGGGTAAGAGATTTTTGGAATATGTTGGAGTTACCAAAAACTACTAACATAAAAGATGCTAAAAATGGAAAAATGCATGAAGTTGAAATGTGGAAGTACTGGTTTTTACAAGAAGGTGTATTGGGTGTAGATGCAGATTATTTAAAAACTAATGAAGGTAAACCGCCTCCAGTAATTCATGTTGATACAGATGCACCACTTTATTCTGACAAAGATGGTAAAATAATTACAGAAGACTTATGGGGTATATATTATAAACCTGATATTGAAGGATTGGGAGTTCAAGGTGGAACATCACCTTACATTGTTCAAAAACATTTTGATGAAGTTAATGTTGACCCATATGGAATTGACTCTCCTGAATATCAAACTACTGATAAATTTTCTGATATGTGGACTTCAGCACTTGCACATATTCAGAAACGTTTTGTTGGTAAATCTCATTTGTATAGAAAGGGACCATCAGGAGGATTGGGTTGTTTAACTCCAGATTCATTCCCGATATTCGATAGATTTTTTGAAAATGTTTACATGATTGCAGATGCAAATCATGGTTATAAAATGATAGGTGTTGGGCACCTTGTTGCACAAGAAATTTTAGGTCAAGAAAGTGAATTACTAAAACCGTTCAGGTTCGATAGATATGAAAAAGGAAAACTTCATCCGACATCGAACAGTCCGTTTCCTTGGAGTTAATTTATCTAAGTAGACAAACGTTTTTTTTTCAGTTACCTTTTTGATCTGAAAATTCAAAGGGGGAAGAATGACGGATCTTGAAAAACACATAAACCAACCAGGTAGAGCTAAACTCGTCAAAAAGGTTAGAGAAAAAATAAACGAATTAGGAATTACTTATATCTATTATCAATTTATTTCAGTAACTGGAAGAGTTGTTGGAAAAGGAATACCAGCAGACCACTGGGAAAGAACTGCAGAAAAAGGTTTTCAATTAGTTTATGGAGCAACAGCAAATTTATTTTTAGATCGTCATAATAATTATATTGGATATGGTCCAGAAGCTATGGAATTGGTAGGAATACCTGATCCAGAAACTTTTGTTCAATTGCCTTGGGATAAGAGAGTTGGAAGAGTTTTTGTTACTTGTTTTAGAAATAGAGAAGAAAGAAAAAATCCAGGTGGTCATTTAACAAGTGACTGCAGAGGTAATCTTAGAATTTTCATGAATGAGTTCAAAAAGAAACATGGATTAGAATTAAGAGTTGGAACAGAGCCTGAAATGATGTGGTTAACAAAAAATCCTGACGGAACTCCAACTGGACAAGGTTTCTCAAAACCTTTCTGTTATCATATTGATCAATTTGAATCATTAAGACCTGTGTTTATGAAGGTTATTGAATACGCAAAAGCGATGGGTCTTGATATGATCCAAGGTGACCATGAAGATGCTCCTGGTCAATTAGAGCTTAACTGGACATTTGATAATGTTTTAAGAAATGCTGATAGATTATCTACGTATAGACAAATTTGTGCTCAAGTAGCAAGAGAACATAATCTTATAGCTTGCTTTATGACTAAACCATTTATGGGAGTTTCAGCAAGTGGATGTCACACCAACATGTCTTTGTGGAAAGGTGGAAAAGTATCAGTAAACAAATTGGGTAACAAAAAACTTCCAGGAGTAGAAGAAGTCTTTAGCTATGTATCCGGTGGAACTAATACTTTCATGCCAGATACTAAGGATATGCAATTGCCTGGAAAGATTGGATTACAATCAATTGCAGGGATAATGAAACACTTACCAGCTTTAACAGCAATTGGTTCTTCGACAGTGAACTCATATAGAAGATTATGGGATCAAGGTTTTTGGGCACCAGTATATGCTGACTGGGGTTATCAAAATAGAACATGTGGTCTAAGAGTATCCGCTCCAGGTAGATTTGAGTACAGATCAGTTGACTCTATGCATAATCCATATTTATTAGGTGCAGCATTACTTAAAGCTTGTGATGAAGGAATATCTAAAAAAATGAAACCAGCCAAACCTGAGTCTAGAAATATATATGAAGCTCAAAAAGCTGGTAAAGATGTTAAAAAACTTCCACTAAGTTTAGGTGAAGCTTTAGATAGATTGGCGGAAGATGAGGTAATAAAATCATCAATGCCAGATGAAATGTATAAAGTATTTAATTGGTACAAACGAGATGAGTGGGAAAAATTCTTGGGTGCAACAACACAATGGGATCTTGATACTTATCTGGATTGTTTACCATAATTTAATAAGGAAATTATATGTGCGGGATTGCAGGATTAATTCATAGAGGAAATACTTCAAACGTTGGTTTTGAACTTCAAGGTATGCTTCAAGCATTAAAGCATAGAGGAGAAGATTCAACTGGATACGCTCTATACGGAAAAACTGACGGTCAAAATTTCATCATGCGATTTAAGGTTGGTGAAAATGTTGCAGAGGGAAGTTCTTCAGTAAAAGAAGATGTATCAGTTTATGACGAAAGAAAAAAAATTGTTGATTCTTATCTTTCTGAGCTAGGCGCTAAAGTAATAAAAGAAGATAGAATTCTTCCTTATTCATTACGATATGAAATTCAGTATGACAAAGATTTAATGGAATTTTCTCAAAAAATAGAAAGTGTTGTAGGTGTAGAAATATTATCTATGGGAAAATCTCTAGAAGTAATTAAAGATCTAGGAAACGCTGAAGTTGTTTGTAACAGATATAATTTAGATAAAGTTGTCGGGACACATGCAATTGGTCATGCTAGGATGGCAACAGAGTCGGGAGTGGATATTAAATCTGCTCACCCATTTTGGGGTTATCCTTTTAGCGATGTGTCAGTCGTTCATAATGGACAATTAACAAACTATTGGAACAATAGAAGAGTATTAGAAAACAAGGGCATGAGATTTATGTCAGAATGTGACTCTGAATTAATCGCTGTATATCTTGCAGAAAAAATGAGAAATGGAGCTACATTAGAAGAGGGAATGAAAGAGTCTCTCGTCGGTTTAGATGGGGTATTTACTTATTTTGTTGCTACAAAAGATAGCTTAGGAATGGCAAAAGATACAATGGCTGCAAAACCACTAGTATTGTATGAGTCAGATGATTTAGTTGCAATGGGGTCAGAGGAAATTGCAATAAGATCAATATTACCACAAGAAATCGAAACTTATGATCCTTTTGATGGAGAAGTTAAAGTATGGCAAATTTAAAAACATCAGAAAAAAAAAGTAAAGCTCAATCAATGGGACTTCATACAGAAGTCTTAACTGGAAAAACACAACAAAAATTTTTTAATCCAGATGAGGCAGAGAATTTTTATTACTTTGGGACATATGATGTAGATTTTAATAAAAGAACTGAGATTGACGTTAAGAACATGGATTGTCGTGAAGCAAATAAAAAAATTGATGAATTAATGAAAGATGGATACGGAACTATTGTAATAAAGAACCCACAGGGAAAACATAGCTTGGGAGTTGGAATTCTCAATAAATTAAATTTAATATTTGAAGGTAGTTTGGGTTACTTTGGGTGTGGATCAATGGATGGTCCTATTGTTAGAATTAATGGAAGAGTGGGATGGTCATGTGCAGAAAATATGATGGCGGGAAAAGTAGTAATTGAAAAAAATGCAGGGTCTTGTTTTGGTGCGGCAATTAGAGGTGGAGATCTGATATGCAAAGGAAGCGTAGGTGCTAGAACAGGAATTGATCAAAAAGGTGGGACAATAATTATTGGCGGAGATGCTGGTGCTTTTACAGGTTTTATGATGCAGAGAGGGCGAATTATTATTCTTGGAGATGTTGGAATAAATTTAGGAGATTCTATGTATGATGGGACAATTTTTGTAGGTGGAAAAATTGGATCATTTGGTAGTGATGCTGTCGAAGCTGAATTAACTGATTCAGATCAAGATTGGCTTAAAAGAAAATTAAAGGTTGCGGAGATCGGAGAAAACTTCGATGTTTCTAAGATGACCAAAGTTGTAGCAGGAAAAAAACTTTGGAATTACGATGCTCTTGAACCTACAGAGAAAAAAGGAGCAATTTAAATGGCAAAGAAAAAAAACGGTAACGGAAAGTCAAACGGTCATTCTAATGGTAATGGAATAGCTTCAAGAAACAAAAGTTTGTTGGGACACAACGCTATTTTTACCCCAGAAGTTATGGACGACATTCATATCAAAGCCGAATTAGGAAGATACAGAATGAGAGGAATGGCTTTGATGAAAAAGATACCTACTTTTGATGATCTAGTTTTCTTGCCAGGTACATTAACAAGATTTGTTATTGAAGGTTACAGAGAAAAATGTGAGACCAAAACTATTATTGGTCCAAGATGTGAAAATCCAATTGAACTTGATATTCCAGTTTACATTACGGGAATGAGTTTTGGAGCTTTATCTTATGAAGCAAAGACTGCATTAGCTAGAGGTGCTACAATGGCTGGTAGCGCAACATGTTCTGGTGAAGGTGGAATGATACCAGATGAGAGAAGATATTCAGAAAAATGGTTTTATCAGTGCATACAATCAAGATACGGTTTTAACCCACACCATGCACAATTAGCTGATGGAATTGAGGTATTTATTGGACAAGGACAAAAAGTTGGAATGGGTGGTCATTTGATGGGTCAAAAAGTTACTGACCAAGTTGCAGAAATGAGATCGCTACCTGCAGGTATTGATCAAAGATCTCCAGCAAGACATCCTGATTGGCTGGGTCCAGATGATTTAGCTTTAAAAGTTCAAGAGCTTAGAGAATTAACAAAAAATAAAGTGCCAATTCAATTAAAACTTGGAGCAGCTAAAGTGTATGATGATGTAAGGATGGCAGCGAAATGTGATCCAGATTCAATTTATCTTGATGGAATGGAGGGTTCAACAGGTGCTGGGCCACACATTGCAGCTGCAAACACAGGTATCCCAGGAATTGCTGGAATTAGAGAAGCAAGAAGAGCTTTGGATGATGTAGGTAAAACTGGAAAAGTAACTTTAATTTATGCCGGTGGTGTTAGAGATGGAGCAGATATGGCTAAAGCTTTAGCACTTGGTGCAGACGCAATTGCAATCGGAACAGGCGCAATGGTGGCTTTAAATTGCAATAAGGAAATACCAGAATCTAACTTTGAAAAAGAAATGGGTGTTCCCGCAGGTCATTGCTACCACTGTCACACGGGTAGATGTCCGGTAGGAGTTGCTACTCAAGATCCTAAATTAAGGAAAAGATTAAATCCTGATGATGCAGCATTAAGAGTGTATAATTACTTGCATGCGATGACATTGGAGGCTCAATTGTTGGCTAGAGCATGTGGAAAAACAAATATTCACTCACTAGAACCAGAAGATATGGCTGCATTAACAATGGAGGCTTCTGCTTTAGCTAAAGTGCCTCTTGCAGGAACAAATCATACAGTAGGAGTTAAAGATTTCCATAAAATCTAATAGCAAATATGCCAAAGAAAAAACGTAAGAAAAAAGTCAAATCAAAAGAGATCAAAGGTCAATTAGGTAAGAAAAAAGAGACTGCTAGAGAAAAAATGATTGGCCAAACAATTGGCTATCGATATGACGTTAATCTTTTGCCTGACTATAGTCGACTCACTCCATTTTTAAAAAAATATATAGAAGCTATGGGTTGGGATGATCTTAATTGGTTAGAAGATGTTCATATGGGATATGAAGAAAATAGACCTGCTGTATTCGATAGAAATGCTAACGGTTGGGTAACGATACCAAGTAAAATAAAATTACCTAATAATCAGCAGGATAGAGATATGATAGCTAGAGAATTATTGGTAAAGTTTCAAATGTCCCCGAATCATCCTCTGGTTGACCTTAAAAAAGCATATTTAAAATTCTAATTTCAATTTCAAGTTGATAAAATAATTATTAACTTCTACTTTTTATAAATAAAATAAAATTGTCACCGTAAAAAAAATTTCATAGAGTCTGTTAACTATTAATAGGAGAGAGAAATATGACTGATCAATTAGGTGCTCTCACAACCTTATTTACAGAATTTTACTATTGGGTAACTGTGGTTCTTATGTTTTTGATCCACGTGGGTTTCTGTATGTATGAAGTTGGGGCATCTCGTTACAAACATCACCAACACACTCTTATGAAAAATACAATGCTGATACCACTGGTAACGGTCACATGGTTTTTCTTTGGTTGGTGGATATACTGGGCATTTCCAACAGGACCCGGATTAGCTCCCTCGATTATGACCGAAAGTACTGGTCTAGTTCTTGGAGGTGGATTTGGTGGAAATGATCTTGCTAATCCTACAAATGCATTGATGGCCGTAAATCTTAATGATCATATAATGGGTGTCTTCTGGGCAGCCTTTTTATTATTTTCATGGACTGCAGCTTCAATTGTATCTGGAGCGGTTATTGAAAGGATAACTACTTTTGCATTTGGAATACTTGCAATTGCAATTGGATCTGTTTTCTGGACAATAGATGCTTCATGGGGATGGCATTTTGATGGATGGATGTTAAAAATATTAGGATATCACGATGCTTATGCTTCCGGAGTAATTCACGCAATTGCCGGAGGTTTTGCCTTAGGTGTTCTAATTGTTTTAGGACCAAGAATTGGAAAATTTTCATCTAGCGGAGAACCAAGAAACATTGGACCAAGAAATCCTTGGTTAGTGACTGTTGGATTATTCTTAATCTATACAGGTTTTTGGGGCTTTTACGCTGCATGTAATGTTCCGATTTATGATCTTGGACCTGAATATGGTATGGAAGGTGTAACTTTCTTTACTGCAACGAACATCTACCTAACTCCCACCACACTTAGTGGAATAACGATGAACTTTTTAATGTCGTTATCTGGAGGGTTGTTAGCAGGGTATGTGGTCTCGAAGGGAGATCCTTTCTGGACTTATTCATCAGGACTTGCGGGAATAATATGTGCATCTGCAGGTAATGATTTATATCATCCAATACAATCAATGATAATCGGTATGATCGGAGTAGTTATAGCTTACAAAATGCATTACTGGGTCGAGAAAAAATATAAAATCGACGATGCAGTTGGAGCAGTAGCTGTTCATGGTTATGCTGGATTTGTTGGTCTTGTAATATGTGGTTTCGTTTTAAATGGTTATCCTTCATCTGGATACAGTGTTGGAGCAATGTGGGACGGAACTAATTATGCAGCAATTAATCCACTAGGAATGTTTATCGGAGCAATAATAATGTTTTTTGTTTTAGGTACGCTTCCTGGATATATAATTGCAAAAGTTCTTCACGGAATGGGTAAATTAAGAATACCAAGAGAAGTAGAACTTGCAGGACTTGACTATACAATTATGGAAGAGGCTAAAGAAGACGAAAAAGCTGTAGTCTCGGCCAGTAGATAAAGGAGGTATGTAAATGGCAACAGTATCAAATTGGATAGATCATTTAAGTGCCTCTGAGGTACAAGGATCTGTCTATCCAGGTGTTGGTTCGGAAGGAGTGCTAGTTATAATAGCAATTCTTATTTGGGTTGGCTGGCATGTTATTTCATCTAAACAAGAAGATGGTAAAATGAATGCAATTGTCAGAAAAAAACCAAGTGCTAACGACTGGAAAAGCAATATAACAGACGGTTAAAACTTTTAAGAGGGCGCATGAAATACTGTGCCCTCTTTTTTTTTAATGCAAAATTCTGAAGAAAATAATCAAAATGAAAATAAAACTCCTAGCAAAATGGCACGTCTTGCATGGCCAAAAGCAAAGTATGGAGTAATTATAGCGATATTAATTATTATCGGTGTAAATTTAATTTATTACAAAGATTTCTTTTTATCATTTTTTAAATAATTGTGTTACGTTATTAGATGGCTAAAAATTTATTTAAAATTTCAAAACAAAAAAAAATTAAATATTTTTTGATAAGTTTTGTAGATTTATTTGGTGTCTTAAGATCAAAATTGGTTCCTGCTCATGCAATAAAAGATATGCAAGTAAATGGTGCTGGATTTGCTGGATTTGCAGCCTGGCTAGATATGACACCAGCTGATTCTGATATGTTTGCAATACCTGATCCTGACAGTTTAATTCAACTACCATGGAATAAAGAAGTTGGTTGGTTGGCTTCAGATTTATGGATGAATGGTAAACCAGTCGATGCTTCACCAAGGGTGATGTTAAAAAAACAAATAAAAAAATTATCTGCATTGGGATATAGCATGAAGTCAGGTGTGGAGTGTGAGTATTTTTTGATTTCTCCTGATGGGAACGCAATTGCAGATAACAGAGATACTCAATCTAAACCTTGTTATGACCAGTCTTCATTAATGAGAAGATATGAGCTTATAAAAGAAATATGTGATTGTATGATTGAAATGGGATGGGGTCCTTATCAAAATGACCACGAAGATGCTAACGGGCAATTTGAAATGAATTGGGATTATTCAGATTGTCTAAAAACTGCTGATAGACATACTTTTTTTAAATTTATGGTTAAAGCTATTGCAGAAAAGCATGATTTGAGAGCAACATTTATGCCAAAACCTTTTGAAAATTTAACTGGTAATGGATGTCATGCACATATTTCTTTATGGAAAGGAAAGAAAAATATCTTTCTTGATAAACATGATAAGCTTGGGCTAAGCAAGACAGCTTATAACTTTTTAGGAGGCATCATGAAACATGCTTCATCCTTATCTACTTTTTTTAATCCAACAATAAATAGTTACAGACGAATAAATGCTGCACCAACAAAATCAGGTGCCACATGGTCTCCAAGCAGTATATCATATACAGGAAATAACCGTACACATATGATAAGGGTTCCTGATCCGGGAAGATTTGAATTAAGACTTATGGATGGATCCGCAAATCCTTATTTACTTCAAGCTAGTGTAATAGCTGCAGGAATAGAGGGATTGAGTAAAAGAATTAATCCTGGCAAACCTCTTTTTTGTAATATGTATGAGGATTATAAAAAATATCCAAACCTTTCTAAATTACCAAATGAACTAAAAGATTCTCTTGATAAAATTGAAAATAATAAAGAAATGAATAAAGCATTTGGAAAAGAAGTAATTAAAAGTTATGTCAAGTTAAGGACTTCGGAATTAAAAGATTTTAATGATAACGAAAAATTTGATAAGTCCAAACCAATTACAAAATGGGAAAGACAGAATACTCTAGACTGTTAAAGTGAAAAGCTTTGATAGTTATAGAAAATGGAAATATACAAAATTTTTATCGAATAAAAATTATAGTTTTAATCGAAATTATATTTTAAATATTATTTCGTCAAAAATAATCACTGATGCTTTTAATTCTATATCTAAGTGGAAATACTATAAAAAAACACCATTATTAAAATTAGAGAAACTAAACAAAAATTTAAAACTTAATAATATTTTTTACAAAGATGAGTCGAAAAGATTTCATTTAAAATCATTTAAAGCTTTAGGTGGTGCATATGCCGTAGAAAAAATATCTAAAAAGAAAAAAAATATAATAATATCATCTGCAACAGCTGGAAATCATGGTAGATCAGTTGCTTGGGGTGCTCAAAGATTGGGTTTACAATGTAAAATTTTTGTTAGTCAATATGTAAGTGAAGAGAGAGTAAAAGAAATTGAAAAATTTGGAGCCGATGTAATTCGAGTAAAAGGTAATTACGAAAATTCATTAAACGAGTGTAAAAAATTATCAAAAAAGAATAATTGGAATATTGTTCAGGATGTATCTACGAAGAATTATAGTTATGTTCCTTTGTTAACTATGGCTGGTTATTCAATTATGATTAAAGAAATTTCAAAACAAACTACGCATTATATTACGCATATATTCCTTCAAGCTGGCGTTGGTGGCATGGCAGCAGGTGTAGTTGCAGGAGTTGCAAAATATTTCAAGAGAGTTCCTAAAATAATAATAGTTGAACCAGATGGAGCTGATTGTGTACTTCAAAGCATAAAAAGCAAAAGTTTAAAAAAAATTAAAATAAAAAAAGAAAGTATAATGGGTGGTATGTCATGCAATGAAATGTCTCTCATTCCTTGGCATGTATTAAAAAAGGCTAGTGATTGTTGTGTCACTGTAAATGACTCAAAAGTTCCTAAAACTGTTGCAATGCTTAAAGACAAGAAACTCAGTAAAAGATCAATAATAGGTGGTGAATGTGCTACACCAGGAATTATCAGTCTTATTAGTCTCTGTAATAATCCTAAAACAAAGAAATTAATAAATCTTAACGAAAAATCTAATGTTTTAGTTATTGGATGCGAAGGTAATGCAGATGTAAAACTTTACAAACAATTGCTATCTAAAGGCAGAAAGTAAATTATATGTCAAAAAAAGCTGTTGTTTGGATAAGAGACGATTTTAGAATAAAAAATAATTCTGCGTTATCTTATGCAACAAATAATTACGATACTGTCACGGCATTGTATATTTATAACAAGAAAAATTTTGATGATGTTAGAGAAGCACAAAAATGGTGGATAAGTAAATCATTAATAAATTTTAAAGATGAATTAATTAAATATAATATTGAATTAGAGTTAGTATTTTCTGATGAGATAACTTTTTTTAGTAAAATCAAAGACAAACATAAAATTTCTATTTTTTGGAATAAAATATATGAGCCATCTCAATTAAAGTTAGATGATGAGATCATTAAAATTTTTGAAAAAAACAAAATACTCTCAAAATGCTTTAAAGGAAATGTTCTTAATGAATATAAAAATGTTACAAAAGATGATGGAAGCCCTTATAAAGTTTATAGTCCATTTTGGAGAGTTGGAGAACAAATTTACTTAGATAGTATCCCAAGCAAATCATTAAACGTAAAAAGAGCTAAGAGCAAAATAAAATTATTCAAAAATAGTAATGTTCCAGATCAAATTTTACCAAAGAAAAATTGGTATAAAAAATTTGAAAAATATTGGTATCCATCTGAAAAACAATCTGAAAAATTTTTAAATGAGTTTGTTGAAAATAGAATGTTGAAATATGGAGTTGATAGAGATTATCCAGCTATAAATGGTTCGTCAAAACTTTCGCCATTCATTAGAAACGGACAAATACACGTAAGTAATATTTGGGACAAATGTTATAAATATAAATCAAAAAATATTAGTGTTAAAAAGTATCTAAATGAATTAGGCTGGAGAGAATTTTCACATAGTTTAATTAATTATTTCCCTGAAATGCTAAAAGGTAATTTAAGAAAAGAATTTGACAAATTTCCATGGGATAAAAATGCAAAAAATTTGAAAGCTTGGAAAAATGGTATGACTGGATACCCAATTGTTGATGCTGGGATGAGACAACTTTATGAAACAGGTTGGATGCATAATAGAATTAGAATGGTAGTTGGTTCTTTTCTTGTAAAACATTTAAGAATTAATTGGAAAGAGGGTGAAAAACATTTTAGAAATTGTTTGTTAGATTTTAACGAAGCAAACAATGTTGCACAATGGCAATGGGTTGCTGGCTGTGGTGCAGATGCAGCCCCTTATTTTAGAATTTTTAATCCTATATTGCAGGGTGAAAAATTTGATAAACAAGGTCTGTATGTAAAAAAATGGGTACCTGAATTAGAGAGAGTTCCAAATAAATTTATTCATAAACCATGGGAAATGGAAACTAAATATCAAGAAGCTATAAAAACTAAAATTGGTTCTGATTACCCTTCCCCAATAGTCGTGCATGAAGAAGCTAGAAACGCAGCTCTAAAAGCATTTCAAACATTAAAAAATTAATTAATCTCCAATAAAATGATGAATAATAAGCCTTTTCGTAGAAGCTAACCTATGTTCAAAAAGGTAAATTCCTTGCCAAGTTCCTAACAAAAGTTGTTTGTTTTTTATACTGAGGGATATTTGATTGTTAGTTAAAGCTGACTTTATATGAGCTGGCATATCGTCCTTACCTTCTATTGTATGAATATATAATTTATTATCCATTGGAGCAATTTTATCAAAATAATTAATTAAATCTGATTGAACATCAGGATCAGCATTTTCTTGAACTATTAAAGATGCACTAGTGTGCTGAATGCTTAAATTTAAAATACCATTATTAAAATTATTTTTATTTATCCAGTCTATCGTTTGATTGGTAAATTCATATAATTTTTGACCATTTGTTTTAAGTTCAAGATTAAAAAATTCTTGTCTCATAAATGCTTTTTAGATGTTAATTCATATAATCTGCTAATGGTTCGTTTAAATGGTTTTTCCAATAATCTTGATGATGTGAGTTTGTCAATATTTTGTTCTGCACTAATAGCCATAGGTATATTTTGATCATACACGATATCTAAAAAAGTAATAAATCTTTGTTGTTGATTTGAATTTAAATCATTAAATGCTGGTACATTTTCCATAACTATAAAAAAACAATTTTTTACTATTTTAATATAATCTTCTGATCCTAAATTTTTATCACATACTTCTTTAAAAGTTAATCGAACAATACCATCATAAAAATTTTTTAAAATAAATTTTCTTCCTTTAATGTTTAAAATCTTTTCTTTTAAAGCCTTATCTTTAGTCATCACTCTAAATAATTTGTTTATTTTAAAATTGTTTTCTTGATTTAAAGGTGAGTAATATCTTTGAGTTTTATTACCTTTGGACTTTCTATAATCATCATCTATATTTAATTGATATTCAAATGATTGTTTTTGCATTATTTTTATAAAAGGTTTGAATTGATCTCTTTGCAACCCATCTTTGTACAAATTTTCTATTTTTATATTAGAAGTTACAATAATTTTTAAATCTTCTTTAAATATTTCGTCAAATAATTTTCCAAGTATCATTGCATCTACTATATTTGTAACTTGAAACTCGTCAAAATATATTAATTTTGCTTTCGATTTTAATTTTTTAACAAATTTACTTAATTTATTTTCATCATTTTTATCTTTGGATTGATGTACAAAGTCGTGAAAGCTAAGCATAAACTCATTGAAGTGAAGTTTTAATTTTTTACCATCAACTATGTTGAAAAAAAAATCTAATATCATGGTTTTGCCGACACCAACATCTCCATAAAGATAAAAGCCTTTTTTATAATTTTTTTTTGATAAAATTTTTGAGATAAATGATTTGTAGTTTAATTTATAATATTCTTCTAATTTTTTTATGAGTTTTATCTGGTGAGAATTAACATCTAAATTTTTTTTTTTGCAGTAAAGTTTAAACTCTTTAACAAAACTTTTTTGCATTAATTCTTTTTTGAATTAAAATCGATACCATATTCTGATCTTGGTCCTTTTCTTAATCCAAAAGGTCCAGAGATAAAGATTGTCATTGGCCTTGTTCCTGGCTCAAGGTCTACTCTATGATATGCATTGGCTGATCTAAATCCAATATATCCAGGTTTTCTCCAGAACTTGCCTTTTTTTGTAGTTTCCCAATAACCGCCTCTCAAAATTATTGTAATATAAGGGAATAGATGATTATGAACTCCATCCCCATGATCATCATCCAACATTTCATGAATTAATATATTAAATGGAAACCATTTTGGTCTATTCCTAAATAATAAATAATATCTATTCATCCATGGTTTAGCTTCATTAAATTTTGGGTGAGACGGCCCCCTATCTAAAACTACCTTTTTTCTTCCGATTTTTTCTAAAAATTTTAATAACATTAATTTGATCTTATAATTCCATTATTTTTAATTAAAAAAATATTAGCATTATTAATAAATGGCCTCGATATTTTTTCATTATTAAATTTAATTACTTTCTCTGTTTGTGAATTAGTTAAATTAATAATCAAAATTCGTCCATTATCGGTAGACAAATAAATTTTATTTTTAGCAATAACAAAGCCTACTGGTATAATTTTTTCTCTTTTTTTAATTGTTGAAAAAACATCAGTGATCCTGATTATATTTCCAGTCTCAGTATCAATTACAAATAAATATCCTTCCTCAGAAATATTAAAAATATAATTTTCAGAAATCGTAGGCTTTAAACTGGAATTTAAAGTTTGTTTCCATTTTACTATACCAGTTCTTGTGTCAATTGAGAATAACTCATTTTTGTTATTTGAAAAATATATTGTTTCATTATTTAAAATCATTTCTGAATTTTTTAGACTAAATGCATTTAAGATAATTTCGTTACTTTGAGTAGGTGTTTGCCAAACTAAACTACCATCATTAATTTTTAATGCTGTAAGATCACCCAAATTATTGAGTGAATAAACAATTTCGTCTTTAATAATTACAGATAACTTTTTTTGTGATTTAATGAATGTGTTTTCTGTTTTAAAATTCCATAATTCATTCCCATCTACTATTGAGAAACATCTAATTACATTATCAAAATCAATAGTAACAAATTTATCATTTTTTATAGCAATATTTGAATTAAATGGAGATAAACTGTCCTTCTTCCAGTTTAGTTCCCCATTATCTAAATTTAATGAAAAAATATTCGAAAGAGTATCAGCAGCAATAATTTTGTTATCTATATAATTAAAATATAATATTGGATTAAGTTTTCTCTCTTTCTTTGAGTAATGATTTACTTTCCACAAAGTTTCAAAATTTTCATTAATTCTGAATATCGTTCCTTTATTATCGAAATAAATAAGATCATTATTTTCGATAAGTAAAATTTCTGTATCGATTGAATTAAACTGTTTAATCTTTGAAAATTTAAACGTTTTCTTTTTTTCAAATATTGGCTCAAAGTTTATATTTCCATTATTATTTGTATTGTTATTTATAAAACTATTATCTTTAACAAATTTAGATAAATTTATTTGTATATTTGGATTTAATTGTTGTTGAATTGGTTTAATTTCTTCAAATAAAATTTTAGAATTAGTATTTTCTACAGATTTATCACTTTGACCACAACTTGATAATAAAAGTAAAAAGACGAAATATAATACTATCCTACTCACTGAAACTAGATCTTAGCCTTTTTTGAGCTTTGGTTTTTATTTTAGAGTTATTATTTTCAAGACTAACTATTTGCTCAAAAAATTCTTTTGATTTTTGCATTTGATTTTTTGATAAATAATATTCTGCCATAATATAAAGACTATGTGGTTTCCATATACTATCCGCTTTAATTAAAGGATTAAAAATAGCTAGCAATTCATTTTCATTTGAAAAATCTGAATTATATAGGCCTTTTTTAAAGATTGTTAGCTCTTTAAACTTTTTATCCAAGCCAATATCATTAATTAAAATATCAAAGTAATTGTTAATTTCATCTTTTGAATTTATCAAATCGTTATCTAGCAAAAAATAAAAAGCTAGAGGAGAATATGTTTTGTCTTTAGCATTAATCACCTCTTTAAGATCTGGGATCACATTGTATTTATTATCAGCTTCATATCTTATTACAGCTAAGTCGTATTTATCAGCTAATTTTTCTCTTTTGCTAGATTGATATTCTTCAAAAGAAAAGTAGCCAATTAAAGCCAAAATAATTATTACTAATATCGAAATTAAAGAATTTTTATTATTTATAAAAAAGTTTTTAATTTTTTCATTACGTGTTTGGGTATTTATTATTTCAATATCTTCATCCATTAAATCATGTTCCTAAGTACATATTGTAAAATTCCGCCATTTTTGTAATACTCTAATTCGTTCTTAGTATCTATTCTACTTAACATTTTAATTCTCTTGATGTCACCAGAGACATATTTGATTTCAACATCAACTTCATCTCTAGGATCTATACCTTTTTCTAAGTCAATAATAGAAAATAGTTCTGAGCCATCTAATTTTAGATTAGTTCTATTTATTCCATCTTTAAACTGTAATGGTAGTATACCCATTCCTATAAGATTTGATCTATGAATTCTCTCAAAACTTTCTGCAAAAACAGCTTTTATACCTAAAAGTTTAGTTCCTTTGGCCGCCCAATCTCTTGAGGAACCAGTTCCATACTCTTTACCACCAATTACAACTAAATCAGTACCTCTTTTTTTATATTCAACAACCGCATCATAAACTGGCATTACTTTTTCCTCAGGGTACAACTTTGTAAAACCTCCCTCAGTACCAGGTGCCATTTCATTTCTAATTCTTATATTAGCAAAAGTCCCTCTCATCATAACCTCATGATTACCTCTTCTTGCTCCATAGGAATTATAGTCTTTAGGAAGTATTTGATGTTTCATAAAATATTCTCCAGTCGGACTATCTTTTTGAATTGATCCAGCAGGTGAAATATGATCAGTGGTAATACTATCACCTAATATTAATAGTGGTCTTGCATCCTTAATTTCTTTAAATCCTTCAGGTTTATCAGGAAGATTATCAAAAAATGGAGGTTTTTTTACATATGTTGAATTATCTTCCCAATTATAAATATTGGTTTCTTCTGTTTTAATTTTTTGCCATTGTTCTGGTCCTTGAGAAACATTTGAGTATCTTTTTATAAACATTTCTGCATTTAACGAATTTCTCAATGTTTCTTCTATTTCTTTGTTAGATGGCCATATATCTTTTAAAAAAACATCTTTACCATCTTTATCTTTACCCAACGGATCCTTATACAAATCAAATCTCATAGTTCCTGCTATTGCATAAGCAACAACTAATGGCGGAGACGCTAAATAGTTTGCTTTTATTAGAGGTGAAATTCTTCCTTCAAAGTTTCTGTTTCCAGATAAAACTGAAACAGCATAAATATTATTATTTTTTATGGAGTCTGATATGTTATCAGCTAATGGACCTGAATTACCAATACAAGTAGTGCATCCATAACCAACTAAATTAAATCCTAACTTATCTAAATAAATATTAAGCCCAGCTTTTTCTAGATAATCTGTAACTACTTGAGATCCAGGTGCTAAAGATGTTTTCACCCATGGCTTAGTCATTAAACCTTTTGCAATTGCATTTTTTGCAAGTAAACCTGCTCCAATTAGCACACTTGGATTAGAAGTATTAGTGCAAGAAGTGATTGCAGCAATTAAAACATCTCCATCCGTTATTTTAAATTCTTCTTTTTCAACATTGTAAATATTTGGTTCTTCTTTTTTAGTAACTTCTGAAAACACTTTTTTAAAATTTGATGATGCATTAGTTAGCAAAACTTTATCCTGGGGACGTTTTGGTCCTGAAATAGTCGGCACTATAGTTGACATATCTAAAGATAGAGTGTCTGTAAATTCTACATCTAAACTTGCCCAAAGTCCTTGTTCTTGGGCATACTGTTTTACAATTTCAACATTTTGATCATCTCTTCCTGAGAATTTTAAATATTTTAAAGTTTCATCATCAATTGGGAAAAAACCACAAGTTGCACCATACTCAGGTGCCATATTTGCTATAGTAGCTCTATCTGCTAAAGTCAGATTTTTTAGTCCTTCACCATAGAATTCAACAAACTTTCCAACAACTCCTTTGTCTCTCAACATTTTAACTACAGTTAAAACAAGATCAGTTGCAGTTGTACCTTCTGGCATTTTTGATTTCATTTCAAACCCAATAACTTCAGGTATTAACATCGAAATAGGTTGACCTAACATTCCAGCTTCAGCTTCAATTCCACCTACGCCCCAGCCCAAAACCGATAGACCGTTTACCATAGTTGTATGACTATCTGTTCCAACTAAAGTATCTGGAAATAGGTATTCTTCATCTTTATATTTTTCATTCCAAACAACTTTTGAAAGGTATTCCAGATTGACTTGATGACATATTCCAGTTCCCGGTGGAACTATTCTAAAATTATTGAATGCTTGTTGCCCCCATTTAAGAAAAGAATATCTTTCAGCATTCCTGTTAAATTCAATATCAACATTTTCTTTTAATGAATTTTTATTTGCAAATTTATCTACTTGTACAGAGTGATCAATTACCAAATCAACTGATGATAATGGATTGATAGTGCTTGGATCTTTATTTTTTTCTTTTACAGCCTCTCTCATTGCAGCTAAATCTGCAACTGCAGGAATTCCTGTGTAATCTTGAAGTAAAACTCTTGCAGGCCTATATGCAATTTCTGTATTAGAACTTTTAGATTTTAACCAATCTTTAATAGCTTCAATTTGATTTTTATTAACCGTTATATCGTCTTCAAATCTTAACAAATTCTCAAGTAAGACCTTCAATGATTTTGGAAGCTTTGATATACCTGCTAAACCATTTTTCTCAGCTTCTTTCAGTGAGTAAAAATTATAACTTTTGCCGTTAACTGAAATTTTAGTTAACGAATTGAACGAGTTTTTGTCTCCTGGTTTCATATTTAATAATAAAATGTAGCTATACAGCCTAATAAAAGCGCTGACATAACATAATTGAACCATTTAATAAATTTCTCATTTGTCGCGAATTTTCTCATAAATTTACCAATTAAAGTCCAGAATAAGATACTAAATATAGCAAAGAAAAAGGCAGAAGTTAGGAGCCAAAAAGAATAATTAAAAAAGTTATCTCCAGATTCGATATAAGTTGATACTGCAATAATAGCAACGATTACTCCTTTAGGATTTAAGAATTGAAAAAGAAATGTTTCTATAAATTTAACAGGCTCTAATTTTTCTTTTTGATTTGATGATTTAGAAAATGAAATTCTGTAAGCCAAATAAACTAAAAATGCGGACCCTGTAAAAACTAAAATCTTTTGAATTATTGGATATAATTTAAAAACATTAATTAGCCCAAAATTGACTAAAGATAACATTGAGGTAAAACCAAATATAACGCCTAACATTAGAGGTATCGTTTTTTTTACTCCGTGATTAAAACCTGAATGAGATGCTACAATATTATTTGGGCCAGGCGAGCAACTGGTAACAAAAAAAAATAAACTTAATGATAATAGTTCTGGATGCATTTAAGCAATTGGTAATCCATTCTCTGCTTCTTGAGATGGATGAACTAAAGTTACTCTACCTTCTGCATCTATAGCTCCGAGAATTAATACTTGTGATACAACTCCTGCAATATTTTTTTCTGCAAAATTACAAACACCAATTACTTGTTTTCCTTTAAGATTCTCTTCATTATAATAATGAGTAATTTGAGCTGAAGATTGTTTTATCCCTATCTTTTCTCCAAAATCAACTTCTACAACTAATGAAGGTTTTCTTGCTTTTTCATTTTTTCTTACAGAAATAATTGTTCCCAATCTAATATCGACTTTATCAAAGTCTTCATACGTAATTTGTTCTTTCATAAATTTAATATATAATGATTTGTAAATGAGTACAGAAAATAATCCTGACAAAATTTATAAAGATTCGATACGAATATTGACAGATTTGATTGCTTTCAAAACTATTTCTGGAAACGATAATAATAGTCTCATTAATTACTGTGATGATATTTTAAAAAATTTAGGAGCAACTTCATTTAGAATTTTTGATGGAGATAAAAAAAGAGTTAATCTTTTTGCTTCTCTAAAATCTAAAAATGGAAATGGTAAAAAACCTATTATTCTTTCAGGTCATACAGATGTAGTCCCAGTTTCAAAAGGCTGGTCTACTGATCCATTTGTTGCAACTATAAAAAATGAGAAATTATTTGGGAGAGGCTCTTGTGATATGAAAGGTTTTATTGCATGTGCTCTAGCATATGCTCCTGTATTTAAAGAAAATAATTTAGATAGAGACATTCACTTTTCATTTACATTCGATGAAGAAACCGCATGCATCGGCGCACCATTATTAATAAAAGAATTAAAAAAAAGAGATATTAAAGATGGAATTTGTATTATTGGTGAACCAACCAATATGAAAATCATTGATGCCCATAAAGGTATGAATGAATATACAGTTCACTTTGGAGGTTTAGCTGGTCATAGTTCTAAACCTGGCCAAGGTGTTAATGCGGTTGAATATGCATCGAGGTATGTAAACAAATTACTAGAAATTAGATCAAAACTAAAAGATAGAGCTCCTAAAGATTGTATATTTAATCCACCATATTCTACATTATCAGTTGGTGGAATTTCAGGTGGTATAGCTCATAATGTTATCGCTGATAAATGTAAAGTTGAATGGGAAACTAGACCAGTGGTCAGAGAAGATGGAGATTTTGTAAATCAAATAATAGACGATTATGTTGATAAAGAATTATTGCCAGAAATGAAAAAAGTTTTTTCAGATGCTTATATTAAAAAAGAAATTATAGGTGAAGTAGTTGGATTTAATAGAATGAATGATTCCGAGGCTTGTGAATTTGTTTCTAGTATAACTGGTGACAATTCAAGAGAAGCTGTTTCATTTGGAACAGAAGCTGGACTCTTTCAAGAAGTTGGTATTAGCACTGTAGTTTGTGGACCAGGTTCGATTGAACAGGCTCATAAAATTGATGAATATATAGAACTTAGTGAATTAAAGAAATGTCTAGACTTTTTAAAAGGTGTAAAAGATAAATCTATAAATTAATTCCAACCACCTACAGATTTAACTTCTAGAAATTCAAGCAATCCTTCTTTACCTGCTTCCCTTCCAATTCCAGAATGTTTGAAACCTCCAAAAGGTGCATCAACTGCAATACCAGCGCCATTTACATCAACCATTCCAGATCTAAGTTTTCTGGCAACTCTTTGTACCTTTTCCTTATCTTGAGTTTGAATATAGTTTGTTAATCCATAATCAGTATCATTTGCAATTTTAATTGCCTCTTCTTCGGTTTCAAATGGAATAACAGATAAAACAGGACCAAATATTTCTGTTCTTGCAATTTCCATTTCATTTTTTACATCTGCAAAAACTGTCGGTTTTACATAATAACCATCATTTAATCCGTTTGGTTTTCCAACTCCACCTGCAACTAATTTTGCTCCTTCATCTATTCCTTTTTGAATTAAACCTTGAATTTTATTGAATTGAGTTTCAGAAATCACAGGACCAATATGCTCTCCACTTTTATTTGGATCATCTACTTTAAATTCATTTGCGTATTTTCTCAGTCTTTCTATCGCTTCATTATATATTGATTTTTCAACAAGCATTCTTGTAGGGGCATTACATGATTGTCCTGAATTTCTAAAACATCTAAATGCACCTCTTTCAATTGCTTCAGCATCAGCATCTTCAAATATAATATTTGCACCTTTTCCTCCTAGCTCCAAACTTACTCTTTTAAAGTCCTTTGCAGCATTTTGAGAAATTAAAGCCCCTGCTCTTGTAGAACCGGTGAATGAAATCATATTTACATCTGGATGACTTGTTAATGCATCTCCAGTTATTTCCCCATCTCCATTTACTAAATTAAAAACACCTTTCGGAAATTTTGCTTCATCTATTAACTCAGCTATGATCATTGCCGATAAAGGTGCTAGTTCTGAAGGTTTTAAAATCATAGTACAACCAGAGGCCAATGCAGGAATGACTTTTAGAGTAACTTGATTTATTGGCCAGTTCCACGGTGTTATTAATGCACACACACCTTTAGGCTCGTATATTATTCTTTGATTTTTTGCATGATCTCCCAAAGGTTTTTCGAATTCAAATTCTTTTAGATAGCGAATAAATGATTTTGTATGACTTGCACCAGTTCCTGTTTGTAGTTTTGACGCAAAGTCTTTTGGCGCTCCCATCTCTTGAATAATTGCATCTGTAATATCATTCCATCTTTTTTTATATAATGAATAAAAAACTTCTAATAATGACAATCTTTCTTCTTTAGAGGTAAATCCCCAAGTTTTAAAAGCTTCTTTAGCTGCTAAAACTGCATCATTGATATCCTCCTTACTGCCTAAAGAAATTACTGCACAATTTTTTTCTGTTGCTGGATTTATGACCTTAATATCTTTTGGGTTTTTTGGGGGAACCCATGAACCATTAATATAAAAATTTCTCTTTTCAATCATGCGCGCAAATTATCCTTTCTTCATGATTTTGCAAATAAATTAGTTAATTCATAAACAATTGTTGCTGCAGCTAGAGAGGTTACTTCTGCATGGTCATAAGCAGGCGCAACTTCAACTACATCTGCAGAAATCAAATTTAAACCTGATAAACCCCTGAGGACGTTTACCATTTCTCTTGTGGTCATTCCTGCAATTTCAGGTGTACCTGTGCCTGGTGCAAATGCCGGATCTAATACATCAATATCAATGGACAAATATAATGCATTATCACCTACCCTTTTTTTTATTCTTTCAACAATTTTATCAATTCCTTCTGTTTGAAATTCATCACAATGAATAATTTTAAATCCAAAGCTTTCATCATTTTTTATATCATCACTGCTATAAAGTGGACCTCTTATACCTACATGCATAGAGGCGTCATCTAAAAATAAATTTTCCTCGCGAGCTCTTCTAAATGGAGTGCCGTGCGTATATGGTGCTCCAAAGTATGTATCCCAAGTATCTAAATGGGCATCAAAATGAACAAGTGATACGGGTCCATTATTCTTTTTATTGGCTGCTCTAAGCAAAGGCACAGCAATTGTGTGATCTCCTCCAAGGCTTATTATTCCTCCAACCTTATTTAATAAATCGGTTGCTCCTACTTCGATTTGTTTGATAGCTTCATCAATATTAAATGGATTGCAAGTAATGTCACCTGCATCTGCAACTTGTTGTACTTTGAATGGTTCTACGTCATAATTAGGATGATAATTTGTCCTTAAATGTCTAGATGCTTGTCTAATACTTTGTGGGCCAAATCTTGCACCTGGTCTATAACTTGTTCCTGAATCAAATGGAACTCCGACAATAGCAACATCACAACTTTCTACATCTCTTAGCTCAGGTAATCTTGCAAATGTAGAAGGGCCCGCATATCTTGGCACTTCTGTGCCACTAACAGGCTGAATAGGTTTTTTAGACTTTGTCATTTTAGTAATAAGAATATTATTAAAATGATCCAGAAAAAGGGATAATAGAAATAAATGTATTTTTTTGCAAACATCTTAGGCACTGACTCATGATCTCTATTAATATTTTTTTTTCTTTTTCTTTTTTTCATTAAATAAATCCTATCACATTCATATTATATCTAATATCATCAAAATTATTAAAATGAGATATATTATATTAATATTTATATTATTTTTTAAATTTTCATATGTAAATGCAGATGCAATATATAATTTAATTAAAATCCCAAATTTAGAAGTTCATAAAGTTGATGATGTTAATGGTATCAAATATTTGGTATCTAAAAGAGGTTTTGTAATTGGTGATACAAATAATATTAAATGTAACGGAATAAATAATAGTGATTTGGATCGTGAATTTAATACAATTCAAAATAATCTGAGAGATTATAACTCAAATTTCTTAAGGAAAATAAATTTGAAATTTGTAGTTCTTTGCAAAAACTTAGAAATTTCAGGCATTAATACAGGAGGTATACCAGATAATAAATTCAGGACTTTAATTTTAGACTTAACATTTAACCGAAATTATTTTGAAAGAATGATCCATCATGAAATATTTCATATGATTGATAACAGTTTTCCTGAGCTTTTTAAAAAAAATAAGTGGAGCAAACTTAATAATAAAGATTTTTCTTACGCATCATGTTCTACATGCACTGATTTACTAGGTTTGGATTTAGAAATTACGAAAGGCTTTTTAACAGAATATTCAATGAGCACAGCTGAAGAAGACATGGCTGAAATTTATTCATTATTAAAAACAAACTTTAAAGAAATAGATTTATTAATTAAAAAAGATAATATTTTAACTAAGAAAAAAAATTTCCTAATTAAAGGTCTTAAAGAAATAGATGAAAAGTTTATTTTTTGAATGATAAAAAAAATTAAACCATCGCTATATGAAAAAATATTATTTATTTTTCTGATTCTGCTTATTATTTTAACTTTAGGTTCATTTTATATTTTAAATAATAAATGTCTTTTTGTAAAAAAAATCGATTTAAATAACATTGATTTTAAAGATAAGCAGAATATTGCAATTATGGAAGTTGAATGCGGTAACGTTCTAATAGAATTAGATCCCAAAATTGCACCTAAAGCTGTAAATCGATTTAAGAATTTAATAAATAGAGGTTCCTATAATGGTTCAACTTTTTATCGAGTAATAGAAAATACTTTAATACAAGCTGGAGATATTGAATATGGAAATGTATCTAATCTAAATTATTCTAAAGTAGGAACTGGAAAGTCTGGTTTAGGAACAATTAAATCTGAGCTTAATGGTAATTTTTTATTTAATGCTGGCTCTGTGGCTTTTGCTAGGAAAGATCAATTCGACACAGAAGACAGTGAATTTTTTATTACTTTAATAGATATACCAATATATCAAGGTGAATATACTCCAATTGGAAGAGTAATTGCAGGGATGGACTCTTTAAAAAAAATTAAAGTGGGAAATAAATCAACTTATGTATTAAAACCTGATTATATTAAAAAAATAAAGTTATTAGTTAACTAGAGGTTTACCAGTAGATAATGTGTGTTTAATTCTATCTTGGGTTTTACTTGTCTCAATTAATTTCATGAAAGCATCTAACTCTAATTTAAACAACTGATCTTCTGTAAGAGTTTTATCTATAGTTGTATCACCACCACTTAAAACATTTGCTAGCTCTGTTCCAACCATCATTCCATGATCTAATATAATTTTATCGTTATACAGTTTTTCTAACAAACCAACCATTTTGTCTTTTAAAGATTTACCAGATAAATTAAATGTGCATTCTTCAGGAGGAGTAAATTCCTTATTTTGATCCAAAATTTTTCTTGCTTCATTTAATAGACTATTTCTGCTCATAATTTTTTTATTTTCAGGGATTAAGTACTTTAGAGGTTCAGCTTCGACTGGGGATGTTGCGGTTTTTGCATAACCAATGATATCAAAAACTTTTAAAGGCGCAAAATCTGGATCATTTTTTGCCTCTTCTGTTTGAGACCATCTCCATAACATTTCTTTACATCCTCCTCCGGCTGGAACTAAACCAACCAATGTTTCAACTAATCCAACAACAATATTTGTATGCGAAGCAACAAAGTTACTTTGGACTAAAACTTCAAAACCCCCTCCAAGTGTAAGACCTGATGGTGCTGAAACGACTGGAAATTTTGAGTATTTTAAGTGTTTGCATGTTTCTTGAAAATAACCGACAAACTTTTCTATTGATTTAAAGTCACCTTTATCTGCAAAATTCATAGTATATGTTAAATTAACACCAGCAGAAAACTGCATACTTTCATTAATAATTATCAATGGTTTGTCTGTAGCGTTTTTTAAAGAGTCCATTGAGTCGTAATCCAAAGCGTTTGCTTTAGTTGTAAATTCGACAATGTTAAATTCAGGAAATCTGTAAATTTCAGCAGAATTATTTTTATCAAGTTTAAGGGCTCTTGGTTTAATTTTTCCTAAAGTTTCAATTTCAGTATATTGTTGTCTCTCACCATAAAAATTTTCATCTTTGGATTTTGATAAATTTTCTAAAAATTTATTTCCCTCAAAATTATCGATTTTTTGAAAAAAATTATTTACTCCAATTTCTTTTAACATTTCAAAAGGCCCTCTAGACCAATTGAAACCAAGTCTCATTGCTTCATCGATGTCGTTAAACTTATCTGTAATACCTGGAACTAATGAAGAAGAATATTTTATTATTTTAGAAATTACTGACCAAGCATAATCTCCATATTTATCTCCACGATTAATTAATTTTTTTAAATCGACTTTTTCAGATTTAATATCTATTTTTTTTGAGGGAGAATATTCCCCAGTTTCAAGATTGATGGCCTCTAAAATTTTCTTACCACCCTCCTTATTCATTCTATAAAATCCACCTTTTCCTTTTCTACCAGTATATCCAGTTTCTATTAATTTTTTTACTAGCGGCATTTCTCTTGCTACAGGTTGAAATGGATCGCTTTCAGGTAATTCTTTAATAAAACTTTTTAATACATCTGCCATTAAATCAATACCAATTAGGTCATACAATCCAAATACTCCAGTTTTAGGTATACCCATTGGTCTGCCAAAAACAGCATCAGCCTCTTCTACACTGAGTTTCATATTAAATGCCTCTGTCATTGCAATTTGCATTGCATAAACTCCAATTCTATTGCCTAAAAATCCTGGGGTGTCATTACAGATAATTGCACCTTTACCTAAGTCTATTTCGCAAAAATCTTTTAAAAGTTTAACTTTATCTAAATCACTTTCATTACTTTTTACTATTTCTAGTAAATCCATGTATCTAACAGGATTAAAGAAGTGAGTTATGCAGAAATCCTTTTTGTCTTGATCTGATAATTTTTCTGATAGAACACTTATTGGAATAGATGAGGTATTAGATGAAACAACAGACTCTTTTTTTCTATGCTTAAATATTTTTTCGTAAATATTATGTTTGATATCTATTCTTTCTACAACAGCTTCTACAATCCAATCTGCATTCGAAACCACATCAAAGTTTACCTCAATGTTTCCTACATTTATATTATCTAATTTTGATTTATCTATTAACAAAGGAGGTCTAGATTTTCCTATTCTCTCTTTAGCCTTTTGACTAATTTCTGTAGTTAAATCCAACAAAGTAACAGGAACATTTGCGTTACACAAATGTGCAGCTATACCGCTACCCATTGTTCCAGAACCGATTACAACTACATTATTTATTTTCATAAAGAAGTTTTCTTATATTAAATTGAGACTGAGTAGGAAATAAAATAAATGTCATAACTACTGCTGTAAACTTGCTAATTCTTCAATATTAATATGACATCTAATAGCATTACCATTTTCACCTATTTGCCATGGTGGAACCTCTGAATTACAAATATCACCTATTTTCCTAGGGCATCTTCCTTGAAAAGAACAGCCTTTCTCAGGGGGTTTTTCTTCTACTATATCCTCGGCTACTAATTTTGGTTTTATATCTGGATCTGGTTCCAAAACAGCACCTAATAATACTTCAGTATAAGGATGTGATGGAAATTTGTAAACATTTTGAGAAGGACCAATTTCACATAACCTTCCTTGATATAAAACTGCAACTCTATCACTAATTGCTCTAACAACAGCCAAATCATGAGAAACAAAAACGTAGGTTGTTCCTAGATCTTCTTTTAATTGTTGCAATAAGTTTAAAACAGCTGCTTGAACAGAAACATCTAAAGCTGATGTAACCTCATCACACAAAATTATATCTGGCTTAGCAGCAAATGCTCTTGCAACTGCAACTCTTTGTTTCTCACCACCTGATAATTGTCTAGGATATCTTGACATATAAAATTCTCCTAACCTTACTTTTTTTAGTAAATCGATTATATTTTTTTTTAATTCTTCTCCTGATAAATTAAAATACAACTTTAGAGGTTGAGAAAGTATTTGCTCAACTGTGTGGTTTGGATTTAATGACTCGTCTGGGTTTTGAAATATAAGTTGTATTGCCCGCAGATCATTTGGATTTCTCATTTTTAAATCAGAAGATAAAATACGATCATTTTCAAATTTAATTTGACCATCTTTTGTTTTGAGTAAGCCAGCAATTGATTTTAAGATGGTAGACTTACCACTTCCTGATTCACCAACCAGGGCAATAGTTTCTCCTTTTTTTATATCTATATTTATATCTTTAACTGTTGGGTTCTGATCAGAAATTTTATTTAATAATTGATCGAAAAATTTCTGCTTTGCATAACTAATTGAAACATCCTTTAATTTTAAAACTTCATTTGCTTCACTATTATTTGTTTTTTTTGTTATTGAAGTTTGTAGATTATTATTTTGGTTTATTAATTCTTTATAATTAAAACATCTGACATTGGTATCTAATTCTTTAATATGTTCCAGATCTGGTGAATTTTTTTTACAATTATCATTTGCTAAATTACATCTATCATAAAAACTACAACCTTCATTTATGCTTCCAGGCTGAGGTTGGCTTCCAGGCATAGAAGCTGGAAGTCCAGCTAGTGAAAGTTTAGGTATCGATTTTAACAATCCATAAGTATAAGGATGAATAGGTTCCTTTAATATTTTTCTTGCTGGTCCTTCTAAAACAATTTCTCCAGCATACATTACAACTATTCTATCGCTGACTTGTGCTATGGCTCCTAGGTCATGACTAACATAGATCATAGATGTTCCAGTATCTTTTGCTATAAATCTTAATAGTTCTAATACATGAGCTTGTGTTGTAACGTCTAATCCAGTAGTTGGCTCATCTAATAAAAGTAAATCTGGTTTACCAGCCAATGCCATTGCAACAGCCACTCTTTGTTGCTGCCCTCCAGAAAGCTCGTGAGGATAACGAAAAGCCATAGTTTCTGGTGAAGGAAGTCTAACTTTATTTAGTAACTCAGAAATTTTTTTATCTCTCTCTGTTTTTTTTAGATCTGTATGTAATCTTAATGCTTCATCAATTTGGTATCCAATTTTTAAATTTGGTGTTAGTGCTTGTCCTGCATTTTGTGGTATCATGGCTATTTTTCTACCTCTAATTTTTTCAAGCTGTCTACTGCTCATCTTCAATAAATCCTCAGATTTAAAGAGGCATTCACCCTTAAGATGAAATAAGCCTTGTTTTATATAGCCCATCATAGCAAGTGCTAATGTGCTTTTTCCAGAACCCGACTCCCCTACAATCCCTACAGTCTCTCCTTTTTTTATATTGGTTGAAACATTTCTGAGTATTGAAATTTGTTTGCCCTTCTGACTGTTAAATCCAATTGATAAATTTTTAACGCTTTCAATTATTTCATTCATTTAAACAGGTGCCTTTGTTGAACGATCAATTCCTAAAGCTTTTGCAAATGCATCAGCAGTTAAATTTATTCCAATTATTAACGAACTTAATCCTACTATCGGAGCAATTACAGACCAATATGCAAACGACATCAATCCTCTGGCATTGGAGATCATTAAGCCCCAATCGGGTGTTGGAGGGCTTACACCAAAACCTAAGAATGACAACGAGCTAAATCCTAACAACATCCAAGACCATCTCATTGCTCCTTCTACTAATATAGCATCTCTAACATTTGGAATAATTTCATTCCATATAATAGACATGTTGCTATGACCTCTAGCTCTAGCTGAAACTATAAAGTCTTTAGCAATAACATCGTGAGTAGCAGCTCTAGCAACTCTTACTATTCCTTTACCATAAAAAAAACCAAGTGCGGGAATTAAAACTTCTGTTGATGTTCCTAAAAGAGAAACAATTAATAGCATTGCAAGTATCCAAGGAATAGAGAGAAACGCATCAACAACTCTCATTACAACATCGTCAATTTTACCTCCAACTAAACCACAAAAAATTCCAAGTAAACCTCCCCACAGAAGAGCTATCAGTGATCCGAAGAAAGTTACAGTAAGAGCTGTTCTCCCTCCAAGTATTGTCCTTGTAAAAACATCTCTACCCAAGCTATCTGTTCCAAACCAATGCTCGGCTGAAGGTGCAAGTAACATGGTATTTGGGCTAATTGCTTTATAATCGTATGGTGCAATGTAAGGGCTAGTTAATGCTAAGACTACATGAAATAAAACAATTGTAAGTCCAATTAATCCAGAAGGCTTGGAGGCCATAGTTTTTAAAATTTCAAAAGCCTTTTCTAGCTTATTTTTTTGTTTATCTTCTGTAATTAAATTATTCTCCATTTTATTTTCTTATCTGTAAACTTTTTAATCTTGGATTAAGCATAAGTGTCATTAAATCTGCTATTAAATTTATTCCCACATATATTGATGCCAATATTATTGCTAATGCTTGAACAACAGGTAAATCTCTATTTGATATAGACTCAATTACCAGTCTGCCTAAACCTGGATAATTAAAAACAACTTCTGTAACAACAACACCACCTAGCAACCAAGCAATTGTTAACGCCACTACATTTATTGCTGGTAATAATGCATTTGGCAGTACATGTCTAAATACCATTTTCCAATATGGGACACCTTTTAAAATTGCCATTTGCACATAATCACTAGCCATTACTTGAATTACACTTGAACGTACCATTCTTGCCATGTGTGCGGTCATAATCATTGAAATTGCAACAACAGGCAAAATTATATTTGAGAGTAATTCATAAAAAGTTGCATCCGATGGTATAATCACAATGCCTGGTAGCCAACCAAGCCAAATTGCAACAATTAAAATAAGTAAAGTAGCACTGATAAACTCGGGAATAGTCATTGAAAAAATTGTGATAGCTGAGATCATAATATCTGGAAGCTTATCTCTCCAAAGAGCAGTTATTATTCCTAATACGATTGCTAAAGGAATTCCTATAAGTATTGAAACAGAGGCTAAAACTAATGAGTTTTTAACTCTTGGACCCAGTACTTCATTAATTGGCATTTCTCCACTTAAAGAGTAACCAAAATCACCTCTTACAACATTTGATGCCCAGTCCAAATATCTTTCATCAGCAGGAATATCTAGACCAAGTCTTTTTATGCAAGCATCAAGAGCTGCTCCATAAGCTTCTCTTTCTAAATATGTTGTGCATGCATCCCCAGGTAAAACTTCAACACCTACAAATGTAATCAATGAAACTATAAATAAAGTGATAAGCCCTAGTCCAATTCTTTTTAAAATTAATAAAAGCATAAGATTAACTAGAACTTTGTAACAAAAATAATTTAAATAGAAATAGAATAAAGGCCGCTTATATGCGGCCTTTATCTAAATACTTTTAGTCAACTTTAACTTTATGCCACTGTATAGAAAAGTGATCTACAGCATCAAGGTTTTTAACTTTTGATGAAGTAACTACAAGTCTAGATACGTGGTATGGAATCATTGTTCCACTTTGTTCCCATAAAGTCATTTGAGCATTTTGATATGCTTTCTTTCTTTTATTGAAATCCAACTCACTTCTAGCATCAGCTAAGTTTTTATCAAAGTCAGCATTTTTGAAGTAAGACTCATTCCATTTAGCTCCACTATGATAAGCTTCATGCAAGATTGTGTCTGCTGGTCTTTGGTTCCAACGTGTCATTGAAACTGGTTTTTTCATCCATACTTCATTCCAATAACCTTTAGATGGTACCATTTCTATATTAACTTTAATTCCAGCTTTTGCAACTTGCTGCTGAACGACTTCTGCAATCGTAGGCCAAGTTGGTTCTAAAGTTGCTGGATAAACAGTCAATTCAATTCCATTTGGAAATCCCGCTTCTCTTAGTAAATTTTTTGCTTTACTAATATTTTGAGGACAATCCATTTGTAAACGATATTGATCAGAAGGCATTACAGGTGTATCACAAGATACAGTTGCTGCTCCACCCATAACTAGATCTACAAGTTCTTGTCTATCAACTGCTAACCTAAAAGCTTTTCTCACTTTAGGATTATCAAATGGAGCAGTATCAGTTCTCATAACCACACCTCTCCAGTTTCCAGTTGGAATTACAGACGTTGTAAATTTAGAATTACTGTCAAATATCTTTTTTTGATTGAAAGGAACATATCTATTCATATCAATTTGACCCGTTAAAAGAGCTTGAATTCTTGCTTGAGCATCTGGTATCGCAATGACATGAACTTCCGCAACTCCTGGTGCACCTTCCCAGTAATCTGGGTTAGCTTTTAGAATTGTAGTTCCTTCTGGATCAAATTTATCAACCATGAATGGTCCAGTACCAACTCCAGTTTGTCCAATAGTATCTCCTGATCCTTCAGGTATCATTCTTAATCTGTAGTCTGTTAATAATAACGGAAAGTCAGCAAATGAAGTTGATAACTTCATTTTAACAGTATGCTGATCAACTACCTCAATATCTTCAACTACATTTAAACTTTTTCTTACCGGAGATCCAATATCAGGATCTTTAGCTCTCATTAGAGAATATTTTACATCTGGGGCATCAAATGCTGATCCATCATGGAAATATATTCCTTTTCTTAAATTAAATGTCCATTCAGTTGCATCAGAATTAGCACTCCAATCTGTTGATAATGAAGGTGATGGAACACCATTCATATCAGGTCTTACTAATCTATTTTGTGTTTTGATGACAACTTGAAACAAACGCCCCTTTGTTATGGCATCTAAGTTAGTATCTTTTCCAAATCCAAGATCATGTGATACTTTAAATACTCCACTTGATGCATTGGCAATAGAAAAAGATAATATCAGAGACATAAAAGTCGCTGAAAAAACTTTAAGTATGTATTTCATAAGTTCCCTCTTTTTCTTTAGTTGTTTAAATAATTAAAAAGATAACAATTCCAGAACTAGATAACAACATGCAAAATGTAGTGATTCATCTACTAATTGAATAGATATTTTAATTAATATACACTTTTTCTAAATTATAAATGCAAAACGAATTAAACAAAGTCAGATTTTCAGTAAAACCTTTAAAATCCAATGATAATAAAGTTGTTGAACTTGCTAGAACTGTAGGAATACATCCTTTGGCATATCAAGAACTTCCTTACGATCCCGAGTATTCTTTTTATGCTGGAAGATTAAATCCAGAAGTACTTTCACACGCTACTGCTGATGAAATGTATTGGAAAGTAAGACAGGAAGTAATTTTTCGTCATACTGGTGAACATCCATATGAAATTTCTGGTCCAGATGCAGAAAAACTTTTACAAAAAATATTCACAAGAGATATATCAAAAGTAAAAGTAGGAAGATGCTCATACCAATTTGCTTGTTACAATGATGGAGGCATGCTTACAGATGGAGTTTTGCTAAAACTTGAAGAAAATAAATTTTGGTTTGTTCAAGCTGATGGTGATCTTTTTTCATGGTATAAAGCTCACACTGATAATCTTAATGTAAAAATTTCTGACCCAGACGTTTGGGTAAGTCAAATTCAGGGACCAAAATCTATGGATCTTTTAAAAGTTTTAAGTAAAGAAACTTTTCCTGTTAATTGGAAATATTTTGATTGGAAAGAAATTACTATACTTAATGAAAAAGTGATCATAAGTAGATCGGGATTTAGTAATGAACTAGGTTGGGAAATTTATTTTAGAAAAAATAATAATACTGAAAAAGTCGGGGATTATATTCTTGAAGAAGGAAAAAAAATGGGAATGATACTCACAGGCACTCCTGGTTTCAGATGTAAAAGAATAGAATCTGGATTATTATCAGCTGGGCAAGACTTTAACCATGAAACAAATCCATATGATGTCGGGTTAGGTAAGTATGTCGATTTAAAAAAAAATTATTTTATTGGAAAATCAGCATTGATGACTGCCGATAAAGAAAAAAGATGTTGGGGAATACGAGTTGAAAATGGAACAGGTTTAAAAGGAACTTACATAAAATTTAATAATGAAGTAATTGGAAAAATTACATCAAGTACCTGGTCTCCTTTTCAAAAATGTGGTGTTGGAATAGTTTTAATGAATTCTACAAAACATAAACCAGGATTAATAGTGGATGTTAGTTGCAATGATAATAAAATTCATAAAGGTGAGATATGCGCCTTACCAATGTATGACTTTAAAAATGAAATTGTAAGAGGTTTAAAAATCGATATTCCAACAGGTCCTTCTCCGTGGTCAGGAATAAAAAAATAATAATAGCAATTGGTGGTGGTGGATTTACACATTCTTCTGACGAAGACTTGGATGAATATGTTATAAATCAAGTTAATAAATCAAAAATCAATATAGGTTTTTTACCTACAGCTAGCAATGATAATCAAGAAAAAACCGATCTTTTTTATAAAAGATTTAAATCACAAAAATTTAAATTATCTCATTTTAATCTCTGTTCAAGTGTCGAAGGTTTTAATGAATGGTTGTTAAACAAGGATATAATTTATGTGGGAGGTGGTAATACCTCTGACATGATTAATATTTGGAAAAGACATGATCTTATCAAAGTCTTTAAAGATGCATATGAAAAAGGAGTAATTCTGAGTGGAATAAGCGCAGGAGCTGTTTGTTGGTTTGATTGGATATTATCAGATTCAGTCAATAAAGAGTTGAGTCCATTAAAAGGAATAAATTTTTTAGACGGAAGTTGCACACCGCATTCTTCAGATAATAATCGACTTCGACAATTTATTTCAGAAATTAAAGATGGAAATTTGCCAGATGGAATAGCTATTGATGATGGTGTAGCTGTGCTTTTTATTGACGGAGTTCCTTCTGAGGTTTATTCTTCAAGAATTAATCATGACGCTTATTATGTGACTAGACATGATAAGATAAGTTTAAAAACATATATAGAAAATTTAAATGGATAACATTAAAGCCAGTAACAAAATTTTTAGCATTGAAGATGCAAAAAAACTATCAAAGAAAAGATTACCAAAACTAGTTTATGATTTTATTGACGGTGCATCTGGAGATGAAAAATTATCAGAAATTAATAGTTTTGCTTTAGATCAAATACGACTTGAGCCAAGAGTATTAAGAAATGTAGAGGAAAGAAAGCTAAAAAAAAATATTCTTGGATTTAACTATGACTATCCATTTGGTTTTGCTCCAATGGGTATGACAAATCTTTCATGGCCAGGCGCAGACTCAATGCTGGCAAAAGAAAGTTCAAGAAATAATATACCAACTTGTGTATCGATGGCTTCCACAACTACCCTAGAAAAAATGTATGAGCTTTCAGAGGGTCATTCATGGCTTCAACTTTATATTTTTCAGGATGAAGCTTTTGTCATGGAATTGCTCGATAGAGCAGAAAAAACTGGTTATGAGGTTGCTATACTTACTGTTGATGTTCCGGTTTTATCTAGGAGAACTAGAGATGATAAAAATGGATTTTCATATCCATTTAAAATTGGACCTAAACAATTTTTTGATTTTGCAACTCATCCAGTTTGGTCAATATCTACATTACTTAATGGAATACCAAAGCCAATGAACTACGAAACTTCAAAAAGTGGAAAAGGTATTTTTAAAAGAAAAGAAAGTAGAGGAAAAACAGATTGGGAAACTTTAAAAAGAGTAAGAAATAAATGGAAAGGCAAATTAATTGTAAAAGGTGTCATGTCATCTGATGATGCAGTTAAAATTAAAGAAATGGGCGCTGATGCTATTCAAGTTTCAAATCATGGAGGTAGACAATTAGATAGTGCCTCAGCAGCAATAAATATTCTACCTTTTATTAGAGAGGCAGTAGGAAATAATTTTCCAATTATTTTTGATAGTGGAATAAGAAGTGGAAGCGATATTGTAAGATCATTAGCTTTAGGAGCAGATTTTTCAATGATTGGAAGACCTGTAATGTACGCGATGGGTGCTGACGGAGCCAGCGGGCTAAGAAGAATTGTAGACATAATTAAAGAAGAAACTAGCACAACACTAGGTTTGGTTGGATTAAATGATATTAATGAAGTTTCTTCTGATATAATTGAACAGAAACTTTTTATGAATACAACTTACTGATATGGAAAAAAAAATAAGAGGTGGAGCGTTAATTGCAAGAGCATTAAAAGATAAAGGTATTAATAAAGTTTTTACTCTATCTGGTGGGTTTTGTAATCCTGCAATTGAAGGTTTCATGGAATGTCAAATTGATGTAGTTAACTGTCCTCATGAACAAATAGCTGGACACTTAGCAGATGGACACACAAGAATTACAAGAAAACCATCTGTATGTTTAGTTGGGCCAGAAGGTTTTGCAAATGCAGTACCATCCATGATGGAAGCATGGGGAGAAAGAACACCGATAATTTATATAACTGGATCAAGTAGTTTAAAAAGACAAGGTTCTGGTGGCTTTAAAGAAATTGATGATGTTTCAATAGCTGCTCCTCTTACAAAATATAGTGCAAGCATTACAGATGGAACAAGAATAAGAGAATTTGTTGATAAAGCGTACAGAATTGCAACTAATGGATATCCTGGAGCTGTTCATCTAAGTTTACCAGTAGATATAATGTTTTCTTCATTTGAAGAAAATGTTGGACTGGACGAAAGACCATTTTCACATAAAGCAAAGCCAGTTGCTAAGGCATGGCCAGATCCAAATGCTCTATCAAAAATACTTGAGCTAGCATGTAATGCAAAAAAACCTGTCATAATTGGAGGACATGGTGTTTGGTGGTCAAACTCAGAAAAAAATTTAGAGACTGCGGGTGAAAGTTTAAATATTCCAGTTTTTAATGTGCCATATCATCAAAAACTTTTGGGAGAAGAGGTAAACGCATATATGGGTTTAGCAGATATTCACCAATATCCACCCTCAGAATTTGCATTACATAACTCAGACTTAGTTTTAATGATTGGTGCAAGGTTAGATAACCAAATGAATTTTGGTAACCCTCCTTTCATTCCAAAAACAACAACTTTAGTTTGCGTTAACGGTTCCCATGAAGAAATTGAATTTAATAGAGTTGCTGATCATAACCTTTTATGTGATCCAGGAGTATTTTTAGATACTCTATGTAATTTAAAGAAAAATAATAAATGGAATTTAGGAAATAGTTGGTTTCAAGATAATAAAAATAGAAAAAAAGATTGGGTGGATAAATCTTTAAATGAATTAAAAATTGAAGCGGATAAAGCCAAAAAAAATGGTGGAAAAATTCATCCGCTGCAATTAGCGTTAGATGTTCAAGACGCAATGGATGAGAAAGATTGGCTTGTAATTGATGGAGGAAATACTCATTTCTGGTCGGAGATCGCAATAAATTTAGCTGGTGCTCAAGGAAAAAAATTAGGTGGAATTTTGCATCCTGGCACATTTAGTATGCTGGGTGTTGGTGTATCATTTGCATTATCTGCAAAAAATAATAACCCTAAATCGAATGTAATTTTAATTAGTGGAGATGGTGCCTTTTTATCTGGAGGCATGTCTATAGAAACTGCATTTTTTGAAAAGAAACCAATCGTTGTTGTTATTGACAATAATGGTGGCTTAGCATCAATTGGTCAACAACAAGAAAGACTATTTGAAAGCGGAAAAAGAGTTGCAACAGACTTTAGAGATATACCGTTCCACAGTATATTTGAAGGTTTTGGGGGTCATGGAGAATTGGTAACGAAAAGAGAAGAATTGGGTCCAGCATTAAAAAGAGCTATTGCAAGCGGTAAAACTGCTTGTGTAAATGTAAAAGCTAAACCAGTATTAAGTCCAATTGTTGCTGCTGTGGCCAGCAAGAGAGAGAAATCTTCAATAGAGTAAAATGGCAAAATTTAGCTCACATTTATTGAATGGTTCTGATGGAGCTCATGCGAGTAACGTCAAAGTAAAGATTTATCAAATACAGTCCTCAAAATTAAAAAAGCTTTTTTTGAATACAAAGACTGATGGAAATGGTAGGATTAATCAGCATTTCAATCTTAGCAAAAAAGATTGTAAATGCGATTATGAAATGATTTGTTATATTAAAAGATACTTTAAAAAGAAAAAAATTGTGGGTGAAATAGTCGTAAAATTTAAAATGACTGATAATAAAAAAAATTATCACTTGCCAATAATAATTTCTCCTAACAGCTATACAGTTTGGTGGTCAAAATAATATATGGCTTCGTTGATACAAAGCAAAATTAGCACAAAACTAAATATGTCTAGGAGAATAAGAAGAACTCCTTACACCAAGAGAGTTGAAGAATGTGGTGTAACTGATTTTACTGTTGTAAATCATATGCTCTTACCAAAAAGATTTCAGAAATCAGTTGAGGATGATTATTGGCATTTAAATGAGCATGTTCAACTATGGGATGTTTCTTGTCAAAGACAAGTTCAGATATCAGGTCCAGACGCTAGTTTATTAGTACAAAAAATGACGCCAAGATCATTAAAAAATATGGAGACTGGAAAATGTTTTTATATACCTATGATAGATGAAAATGCTGGAATGATAAATGATCCAGTGTTGTTAAAGTTAGATGATGATATGTTTTGGATTTCAATAGCAGATTCTGATGTATTGCTTTGGGCAAAAGGTATTGCAGTTGGTTTAAATTTGAATGTAAAAATAACAGAACCAGATGTATATCCTCTCGCAATACAAGGTCCAAAGTCTGAAGATTTGATGGCATCAATATTCGGAGAAGATATTAGAAAATTAAAATTTTTTAATTTTAGAATATTTGATTTTTTAGGAACTAAACAAGTTATTGCGAGATCGGGGTATAGCAAACAAGATGGATTTGAGATTTATTTTAAATGCTTTGAAGATTACTTCGACAAAAATGAAATGGGAGAAAAAATTTGGGATATAATATGGAAAGCGGGGAAAGAATTTAACATTGCTCCAGGATGCCCAAATTTAATTGACAGAATAGAAGCAGGATTAATGTCTTACGGAAATGATTTCACGAAAGTAAATAATCCAATTGAATGTAACTTAGAAAAATATTGTAGTGACAAAAGCGATCACGATTTCATTGGAAAAAATGCTTTAGATAATATCAAGAAACAAGGTGTAAAACAAAAATTAAAAGGGGTATTATTTGATGGTGTAGATTGTCCTCCATGTTCAATTCCTTTTCCACTTTATTCAAAAGATAAGAAATTAATTGGTAAAATTACTTCAGGGATTTATTCTCCAAAATTCAAAAAAAATATTGGTTTATCTATGATTTTAAATGAATTTTGTAAAATAGGATCAGAAGTTTTAGTTCACACTCCAGATAATAAATTAAGAAAAGGAATTGTGTCCTCTTTACCATTTTCAAAATAATAATTAGTGTGTATAACACTTACATGAAAAGAGCAGTAATAGCAGGATATTCAAGATCACCTTTTACTATGGCAAGAAAAGGTGAATTGATTGATGTTAAGCCTGTAAATATGTTTGCAGAAGTTGTTAAAAATCTTGTATCTAAAACTAAAGTAAATCCTGCTGATATAGAAGATATTGTTGTTGGGTGTGCATTTCAAGTTGGAGAGCAGAGTTTTAATATTGGGAAACTCACAACATTTTTATCTGGAATGGAAATACATACATCTGGAATGACAGTTGATAGATGGTGTGGCTCATCTATGGAGGCTATTCATGTTGCAGCAGGTAAAATAGCAATGGGCGCAGGAAAAGTTTTCGTATGTGGAGGTGTTGAAAGTATGACTAGAGTTACAACTGGCTTTGAACCAATACCTTATCCTTACACAGATAAAGAAAATCCAAATGTCTATTTTTCAATGGGAATAACTGCAGAAAATGTTGCCAAGAGATATAAAATTTCGAGAACTGAACAACAAGAGTTTGCAATTCAAAGTCATCAAAAAGCTAATGATGCTGAATTTAATGGTAAATTTAAAAATGAAATTGTTGAAATTGCTGGCTGCACAAAAGATGGAAACATACGTCCAAAAAGTAATCAAGAAACTTTAGATGGTTTAAAACTTGCATTTGATCAAGAAGGAACTGTTACTGCAGCAACATCATCACCTCTTACAGATGGAGCAGCAGCAACATTGATATGTGAAGAAAGCTATGCAAAAGAAAATGGATTAGAAATTTTGGGTAGAATTGTTGCAACTGGGGTTAAAGGATGTGAGCCTGATGTAATGGGACTTGGACCTATAGGGGCAACTAAAAAAGCATTAGAGAGAGCAAATTTATCAATTAATGATATCGATATTGTAGAAATTAATGAAGCTTTTGCTTCTCAATCAATAGCATGTTTGAAAGATCTTGGTATCGATCAAAAGAAGGCTAATTTAGATGGTGGAGCACTAGCTCTTGGACATCCATTAGGAGCAACAGGAGCTAGAATTACTGGTAAAGCTGCAGATTTGCTAAGACGTGAAAATAAGAAATACGCTTTATCTACTCAATGTATTGGTTTAGGTATGGGTATTGCAACAGTAATTGAATCGGTAAATTAATTATCTATTTATTCCTCTTAAACGTTCAGATCTTCTTCTTAATAATTCAGCACTAATCAATATTAAGGTTGATAAAACGATTAAACATGTAGCGACTGCTAAAATTGTCGGGCTTAATTGTTCTCTTAAACCTGTCCACATTTGAATTGGAATTGTTGTGTTTTCAAGACCAGCTAAAAATAAAACGACTACAACTTCATCAAAAGAAGTTACAAAAGCAAATAAACCTCCTGATATTACTCCAGGTAAAATTAATGGAAGTGTTACTTTCATAAATGTATTTACTGGATTACTGCCTAAACTGGCTGCTGCTCTCGTCACACTATGATCAAAACCTGATAATGTTGCAGTAACTGTTATTACAACGAAAGGTGTTCCTAAAATTATATGAGCTAAAACTATTCCTGTATGAGTTGCTGCTAAACCTGCCTTTGCCATAAAAAAGAATATTGCAACACCTGATATAATAAGTGGAACTATCATTGGTGAAATCAAAGTTGCCATTATTATTCCTTTAAAAGGCATGTGTCTGCTGCTCAATCCTAATGCAGCAACCGTTCCTAAAATTACTGATCCTAAAGTTGCAAATATAGCAATAATAAAACTATTCTTTGCAGCAAGCCCCCACGGGTTTTTTGTGCCATAAACCATATCTTTGTACCATCTTAAGGAAAAAGCATCTGGGTCTAAATTCTTCATTCCTTCTGAAAAAACAAGAAACTCTTCTGCATTAAATGATAATGGAAATATTACAAACAAAGGTGCTATTAAAAAAATAAAAACAAATGTACATATAGCAATGTAAAAGTAGTGCCAAATTCTATATCTAGTTTCTGTATACTTTGGTAATGCCATACTAACCTAACTTAATATTATCAACTCCAACTAATTTATTATAAAGCCAATAGATAACCAAAACTCCTCCAAGCAACATAAGTCCCATCGCTGAAGCAAAACTCCAATCTAAAGTAGTTTTCATATGATATGCAATTTGGTTACTAATTAAGGTTCCTGATGCTCCCCCAACTAATGCAGGTGTAATGTAATATCCAATTGCTAAAATAAAAACTAAGAGACAACCTGCCCCAATACCTGGTATTGTTAATGGAAAATATACTTTCCAAAAAGCCACAAAAGGTGTTCCGCCAAGAGATTTACCTGCTCTCATTAAACTTGGCGAGATAGTTTTCATCACACTGTAAAGTGGTAAAACCATAAACGGTAAGAGAATTTGAGTCATTGCAACATAAGTTCCGACTTTGTTGTACATCATTTCTGGCCTATTATCGTCTGACACAAGGCCAATCAATACAAAGAAATCATTAACTACTCCTTGCTGTTGAAGCAAAATCATCCAGCTAGCTGTTCTAACTAATAATGATGTCCAAAACGGAAGAAGAACACAAATCATTAATAAATTACTATACTTCATTGGAAGTGTTGCAAGTAGATGGGCTATTGGATAACCCATTAAGAAACAGAATACAGTAACAAAGAAAGCAACTTCTACGGTTCTCAACCATAAAATTCTATGTATTCTTCTATCTTCACTAACTTGAGTAATTTTGTTATCTTCATTCAAATACATATCCATAGCTTTTAAATATTTAGCTGAAGTGTAAGGAGGTGCAGTCCTTTTAATAGCTTGCCAATATTCTACATTTCTCCATCTCTTATGAACTTTCATTATTTGTTCTTTAATACTTTGTGTCTCGTCAATTTTATTTCTTTTTACCTGTCTGAATAATTTTTTTGTAATGGTGTTGAACCCATTTTTTTCTTTATTAAGTCTTTGAGCTAGTTTTCCATGTTCTTTTTTTTCTACAAGAATTTTAAAATCAGATAAAAATGAAGCAAATACTTCTTCAGATGGAAGTTCTTTACCGTCCCATGTCTCCATAGACTTAAATGTTTTTGGAAGCATGTTTGTAATCATTTTATCATCAATACTTCTTGTAAACATTTCTCCGATTGGAAAAATATAAGTAATAATCAAAAAAAGTAGTAATGGCGCAACAAGTAAAAATGCTCTAATTTTGTTTTTTCTTTCAGCTTTTTTTAAACTTATCTCTAAAGGAATTCCGTCAGTTGTAAGTATTTGTTTTGTTTCGCTGCTCATAAATAAAAAGGGCGACTTAAAAAAGTCGCCCTATATATATTATATTATTCTAGTCTTTTATACTCTTTTATAGACCAGCTTTCATAGCTTCCCACTTCTCACCAAGTTCTGTACCGTTATCAGCCCAGAAAAATGGATCAACTAAAAAGTATTTTTTAGTGTTTGAAGGAGCAGTTGGCATTTGTGGCATCATTTCAGTTTTACCATCTTTGTACCAAGGCTCATTTGCTTTGATAATTTCTAAAGATGATAATCTGTATGGAGCATATGCAATATATTTAGCACTTCCAGCTAACATTTCAGTGTTAGTCATCATTGCTAAAGCTTTTTTAGCATTTGCTTCATCTGGTCCACCTTTAACAAGTGCGAAATATTCATAGTCAAGACCTTGTCCATCCCATACTTGTTTAATTGGAGCACCTTCACCGATTTCAGCATTAAAGAATCTTCCATTCCAACCAGTTGCCATAACAACTTCACCAGATACTAATAATTCAGGTGGTTGAGCACCTGCAGACCAGAATACACATCCACCATTTGGATCTGTACAAAGCTCTTTAATTTTATTCATAGCTCTATTAACACCAGCTTCAGTTTCTAGTAATTTGTAGATCTCTGATCCACCTTTACCCATATAAACACCGTCACCAGCTAATGCTATTTCTAGGTTTGTTAGAGCAGATTTGTAAATAGCTCTTTTTCCTGGAAATTTTTTAGTGTTAAAGAAATCTTTTATAGTCGATGGTGTGCCGTCAACATTGTTTACGTTGTAAGCATAGTTCCAAGAATATAAAATGTTTCCTACAGCACATTTACTCGGCATTGGAGCAAAGAAATCTTCACTTGCAGGAGTTCCATCTGGAGCTGCAGGGAAGTCTTTGTCAAAATCGAATTCGACAAAAATTCCTTCGTCACATCCGTTGATAGTATCAAATGCGAATACATCGATAATATCCCAAGTAATTGCACCTGCTTCTTTTTGAGCTTTAATCTCAGATAATCCACCTGAATAGTCTACCCAGTTGATATCAACACCAAGAGCTTTTGCAGTTGGATCACCATACCCTAGCTTTTGAGACTCTGTATAAGCTCCACCCCAAGATGCTACTGTAACCGCAAATGCAGATGAAGTTATTGAAAGAGCAAAAGAAAGAGCAAGTAATAATTTACTTAATTTTTTCATTTATCCTCCGTTTAAACGTTTAATATAAATAATTTATATAAGCGAAGTACAACAAAAACGATATTCAGAGTCAACAGGCCATTTTGTTATAGGAATACTGGGATATTTAAGAAATTATTTAGGATCTAGAGCTCTTGCGTCTTGACTGTTCCATCCTACTTTAATCTCATTACCTAATTTTAAATCTAACTCGTTTGAGCTATTTGGAACTTTTAAAATAAATTCTTTATTACCTAAAAGATCTAATCTTACTCTAGTGTGATCACCATGGTAAATAACTTCTTCGATTTTTCCCGTTTGATTATTATCCATTTTATCTTTTGGATTTATCAATGCCCTCTCAGGTCTTATTGAAACTGTTGTTTTATCACCTTTGGAAGTTACTGAAACTGGATTAGCTAAAATTTCTCCATTTTGTAGTTTAACTTTACAAACATCTTTTGAAATGTCAGTTACTTCTCCTCCAAATGTATTATTTTCACCTATAAACTCTGCAACGAAAGAATTAACTGGTTCTTCGTACAATTTATCAGGACTTGATAATTGTTGAACTTTACCATCATTAAAAACTGCGATCCTATTTGACATTGTTAATGCTTCTCCTTGATCGTGTGTAACGTAAACTACAGTAACACCAATATTTTCATGAATATGTTTAATTTCGTATTGCATACTTTCTCTTAAGTTTTTATCTAAAGCTCCAAGAGGTTCATCCATTAGAACTACTGCTGGATCAAATACTAGAGCTCTTGCAACAGCTACTCTTTGTTGCTGACCACCAGATAATTGCGCTGGCATTCTACTTTCAAATCCTGATAAAGAAACCATTGATAAAGCTTTATCTACTTTTTTATCAATCTCATCTTTTTGAACTTTTCTAACTCTTAAAGGAAATGCTAAATTTTCATAAACTGTCATATGAGGAAACAATGCATAATTTTGAAAAACCATTCCAATTCCTCTTTTGTGTGGTGGAATATTAGAAATAGGATTAGAATCTAAATAAATTTCACCATTGGTTGGTGTTTCGAATCCAGCCAACATCATCAGACAAGTTGTTTTTCCTGAACCAGATGGACCAAGCATAGTAATGAACTCGCCCTCTGAGATATTAAGATTTAAATCTTTTACTACTAAGACTTTACCATCGTAACTTTTGTCAACTTTATCGAACTTAACGAATTCTGTATTTTTAGACATCTAGTGTTTAAAACATTTAAGAAGTTAATTATCAATAGCTAATAGTTCTTAATATGTAGCTCTTTTGGAAATTTACAGAATAATTCACAACCTTTGTCGGTAACTCGGATTGCTTCAGATGCTTCTACTCCCCAATCACCAAACTGCATTACTGCAATCATATGAAAACAAACATTTGGTTCAAGCACTGTCATATCGCCTTTATAAATATTTAAAGTATGCTCTCCCCAATCTGGTGGATATCCTATGCCTATTGAGTAACCCGTTCTTGATTTCTTCTCGATACCATATTTATCTAAAATTTTCCAAAAGGCTTGGGCAACATCATTTGCTGTATTTCCGGGTTTTGTAGCATTAATTCCAGCTTGTAAAGCTTCTATAGTTTTATTCATTGTATCTATTTTTAATTGATCAGGTTTACCTAATAAAATTGTTCGAGCCATAGGTGCGTGATATCTTTTATAAACACCTGAAAGTTCAATTATAGTTGCTTCACCTTCAATAAATTTATCTTGGGTTGCTGTTAAATGTGAAGCAGATGTGCCTTTTCCAGTTGGAAGAAGCGTTGCGATACTAGAATATTCACCTCCAAATTCTTCTGTACCATAAAATAAAGACTTTTGAATTTCTCCAACAGCATCACATTGTCTTGTACCAGGTTTAATTACTTCCATTGCAGTTTGCATTCCTTTTTGAGAAATTAAAGCAGCAGACTTCATATAATTTATCTCTGCATTAGATTTAATTAATCTAGCCCAATTAACTAGTCGATCAGAATCGATAATGTTTGCATTTGGTAGCCCCTGTTTAATCTTTTCATAACAAAAAGCTGTAAAATAATGAGCATCCATTTCAACTCCAATAGACAGTTTATCCCATTTTTTTTCTTTAATTACTTTGGTCAAGTAATCATAGGGATGTTTTGGCCAAGTATGAATATAACTCTCATCATAAACAATAATATTGTCTTTATTTAAATAGGTCTTTATGTATGCCCCACCTGCATCCTGATCTCTAACAAAGCAAATTGGCTCTTTTGAATCAACGTGCACTAATACACATTGTGCATAATAAAAAGACCAAGCATCGTAGCCTGTAAGATAATTCATATTATTTGTGTCGTGAGAAATGATTAAATCAATTTTTTTCTCTCTCATCAGAGATTGAACTTTTAATAGTCTTTGTTTGTATTCTTCTTTTGAAAAAGACATAAATTAATCAAACAGTCTTCCAAATCCTTTTACAGATTTATTTTCACCTATGTTTTCTAAAGATTCCCAGATTAAAGCCTGATTGCTTGAAAGAACTGGTATTCCAAGTTTATCTTCTAATTTTTGTATTAGAGGAAGAACTGGTAAAGCGGTGCAAGATACAAATAAAGCATCTGCCTCACTTACATCTAAATTTATTAGCACATCAAACAGATAATTTTGATCTACTTTACCAATCTCCATATCAGAATGAATATCAAAGTATGAATTTGAGGTGATTTCAAAACCAGATGATTTAAAATAATCAACAACATCATCGTTAACTTTTTTACTATAAGGTGTGAATATAGAAAGTTTTTTAATATTTAATTTTTTCAATGCTTTCAAAGCTGCTGTACTTGGTGTTGAAAGTTTTGCGTCAGGTTTTGCTGCTTGTATTTTATTTTTAATATTATCGTACCCTGCTGCAATAGTTCCTGATGTACAAGCATATACAACACAGTCTAATTTTTGCTCTGGCAAGATATCTCTTGTTACTTGAGTAATATTCTCTGACATTTTGATCAAATTCTCTTTGGTTAAGGGATTATAACATTCTATTCTATTTACAAAAAAATCTATTTTTTTATCTTTAATTACACTTATAAAATCTTTTTCAATCACTAGATCGGTTGCTAAAGCGATAAGTCCAATACGTGGATTTTGGTTATTTTCAAACTTTGGTTCTATTTTTTGTGATTTCATAAATACAATATACCACCACATATTGATTAATCATTAAAATTTAAAAACTGTATCTAATTTCTTGAATGGTTATAGTAAATAAACGTATAATAAGAAAAATTAATTTTGAAATATAAATGCTCGATAAAAAAAAATTTTATATCAATGGCAAATGGGTTGAGCCAGTTAACAAGAATAAATGTGAAGTTATTAACCCATCAACAGAAGAAGTTTGTGCAATTATAAGTCTTGGAAGTTCTGATGATACAAATGCTGCAGTCAAAGCAGCAAAATCTGCATTTGAGACTTGGAAAGAAACTTCAAAAGAAGAAAGGTTAAATTTATTAGAAAAGTTATTAAAAATTTATAATTCTAGATGGGATGATATGACTGATGCTATTACTACAGAGCTTGGTTGTCCTAAAGATTGGTGTTCAGCTAATCAAACATCTTCTGGCGCAGGTCATATCGAAGACTTTATAAAAAGATTAAAAGAATTCGAATTCGAACCAGGTTTTGATAAAGGATCTACTAATCATATTGTATATGAGCCAATTGGAGTTTGCGGATTAATTACACCTTGGAATTGGCCTATAAATCAAATTGCTTTAAAAGTAATTCCAGCTTTTGCTACTGGGTGTACAATGGTACTTAAACCATCTGAAATCGCACCATTGTCAGGAATGCTATTTGCAGAGATGATAGATGAGGCTGGATTTCCAGCTGGAGTATTTAATTTGGTAAATGGTGATGGGCCTGGTGTTGGAACTGACCTGTCAGGACATCCTGATGTTGATATGGTCTCATTTACAGGATCTACTAGAGCTGGAAAATTAATTACAAAGAATGCTGCTGAAACTATAAAAAGAGTTTGTCTTGAACTTGGTGGTAAAGGTGGAAATATTGTTTTTGCTGATGCATATCCTGATGCAGTCAGAGATGGTATTAGAAACGTAATGAGTAATTCAGGTCAATCCTGTGATGCCCCAACTAGAATGCTTGTTGAAAAATCAATTTATAAAAGAGCTGTTGAAGAAGCTGTAGATGAAGCAAATAAAATTAAAGTTGATCTTGCTTCAAAAGCTGGTGACCATATTGGGCCTGTAATTTCAAAAACTCAATTTGATAAAATTCAAAGTTTAATAAATAGTGGAATTGAAGAAGGTGCTACTTTAGTAGCAGGTGGTCCTGACAAACCTGAAGATCTAAAGAAAGGTTATTTTATTAAACCAACAGTATTCACTGATGTTAATAATAATATGAGAATTGCAAAAGAGGAAATATTTGGACCAGTATTGTCAATTATTCCTTTTGAGAATGAAGAGGAAGCTATCCAAATTACTAATGACACAGAATATGGATTAGGAAACTATTTACAAACAGAGGATAATGAAAAGGCAAAAAGAGTCTCAAAAAAATTAAGGTCCGGAATTGTGTATGTAAATCATAAAGCAGCTGACTCTGGGACTCCTTTTGGTGGGTATAGACAATCTGGAAATGGACGTGAAGGTGGAACCTGGGGATTGCATGAATATCTAGAGGTAAAAACTATTACTGAATGGAAAAATTAAAATGCTTGGTTATGTAATGGTAGGAACCAATAACTTAGAAAAAGCAATAATTTTTTATGATGAAGTCTTAAAAGTTTTAAATCTAGAAAGAAATTATAAAGATGAAGTTTGCGCTGGTTACACAGAAAAAAATGGCGATGGAACTATAGAGTTTTATGTGACCAAACCTGTCAATATGAAAGAGGCAACTAATGGAAATGGAACGCAAGTTTCATTTATTACATCATCTAGAGATATAGTTGATAAGTTTCATGAGATTGGACTTAAGGCAGGTGGAAAAAGTGAAGGAGCTGGAGGTGAAAGACCAGAAGGTTCTGGAGTTTACTATTCTTATATTCGAGATCTTGATAATAATAAAATTTGTGCATTCACAAACAATTAATGTCTTACAATTTAATTCAAGAAAAAATCAATGAAGGAAAAATTATTTTACTTGATGGAGGTATAGGTGCTGAGCTTGAAAAAAAAGGAGCTAAAATGGATCAAAACCTCTGGTGTGGAAAATGTTCGGTAGATAGCCCAGAATTTCTAAAAGAAGTTCATGAAAATTATATTGATGCAGGTGCTGATGTTATTACAACAAATACTTATGCTACAACTCCTATTTCTCTTAGAAAACACGGATATGAAGACTCAATTGAATTATTTAATAAACAAGCAGTTCAAATTGCAAAACAAGCAATTAATAATTCAAAAAAGAACATCTGTTTAGCAGGAAGTGTTTCGAGTTATGGAAGCTTTCTTAAACTTGGAACAAAGAACATGAAGCCATGTTTTAATGAACATATTAAAATTTTATCAAATGAGGGTGTTGATTTAATAATTTTAGAAGCAATGACATCTCAAGCAGAAATCGTGGAGACTATGCTTGAGTGTTCTTCAAATATAAAGTTACCTGTTTGGCTTTCTATCTCCTGTGTAATAGATCAGAATACAAAAAATATTACACTTGGTTATGATGATGTGAAGAATAAAACTGAAATTTACGAGGATTTAGAAGTATCGTTGAAAAATTTTAGTAAATTACATAAGGGGCCAATTTTAATTGCTCACTCAGATATTAAAACAACGAGTGCAGCTTTAGATACTGCATTAAAAAATTATAATGGAGTTATTGGTGCTTACCCTAATAAAGGCTATTACGAAAAACCAAATTGGAAGTTTGTAGATAATTTTTCACCCAATGATTATTTGGAAGTTGCAAAAAAATGGGTTAGCAAAGGTGTAAAAATTGTTGGTGGTTGTTGTGGTATAGGAGTTGAAGAGATAAAAGCTGTTTCAATTTTGAAGTAATAATATATTGTAAAATAATGAAAACTTTTATTGGTGGTATTGGTTGTTTTTGGGACGAAACTAAATACGATGGTATAAAAGGAATATTATCTACAGAATGTGGTTACTGCGGAGGTGATAATCCTAATGTTACTTACAAAGCAGTTTGTGGTGGGGATACAGGTCACATAGAAGTAGTTAAAGTTCAATATGATGAAAATATTTTAAGCTATGAAGATATGGTCAGATTATTTTTTAAACTCCATGACTCAACTCAAAAAAATAGACAAGGAACTTATGTAGGAATTCAATATCGGTCTGAGATATTTTATAATAATGATAATGAAAAAAATACAGCAGAGAAAATTTTAAAAGAAATGAATGAGAAATTAGATGGAAAAGTTACTACAAAGATTTCCAAAGAAAAAAACTATTGTAAAGCAGAAGGCTATCATCAAAATTACGAGAAAAATAAATCTCTTAAGTTTGGATAAAAAATACTAATTTGAAAAAAATTATTTCAGAAAAAAATCCAGAATTAGTTACAAGAAAAGATAATAAAGCTCAATGGAATCTCCCAAATAAAAGGAGGTTGGGTTTTAGAAATTTATATAAAATTAATAGATATGGAATATACCTTAGATCAGATTTTGTTTTAAAATTAAAAAAAAAAATTAATAAGAAAATTGGTAAATTATCTTCTGTAAAAAAGGTAACTAAAAATAAAGCTTTTTGCTCTTTAATAGTTGGTAAAGATCAGGATATTTTATTCGAGCAGTATGCAAAGGACTTTTCTACAAATCAGCCACAAACAATTATGTCAATTACAAAAATGTTTATACATTTATTTGTGGGAGAGCTGATAGACAGAAAACTAATAAACCTAAATAAGAAAATTTCATTTTACTTGCCAAAAATTGGCAGTGGTTATGCAAATGCAAAAGTAAAAGACGTTTTAGACATGAACATTGTAAATCTATATAGCGAAGATTATACAAAAGCTTATTCGTCTTCATTTTTACATGAGCCTGTGGGAGGATGGAGATTGCCTATTAAAGGTAAAAACATTCAAAGCCAGGAACAATATTTAAATTCAATTAAATCTTTAAAAAGCAGAGATTTAAAAAATTACACCGATCTGGCGCATTATAAATCAGCTAATACCGATGTTATTGGGTTAATTGTAGAAAAAGTAAGTAAAAAAAGTTTAAGACAATGGTTGTTGGAAACAGTTGAAGCAACAGGATTTGAAGAAGGATTGTATATAGGCACTGATAGATTTGGAACACCGTGGATGTCTGGAGGTGGAAGTTTAATTACAAGAGATTTTTTAAGAATGGGTTTACTTTTTTCTAGGTTTGGAAAAGGTATAAATGGAAAAAATATTGGTTCTAAAACTTTTTTGAGTAAAACTATTAATAGTGAGGGACCCAAATACATTCAATTATCTAAAGATAAATTTGTCTGTTATGTTAATTCTTTGATGAAATGTGGTAACTGGATTGGTCACTCTGGGTATGGGGGCCAATTTTTAGGAATAAATTTGAAAACAAAAGTTGTTGCTGCTTTTTTTTCAGTCTTAGAGACTAAATCTGCAACAAATGAAAAATATAAAAAAGATATGGTAAATATGATAGACCAAATAATTAGTAAAGATTACTAAATTAAGAAAATTTAGTTATTAATGATTTTAAATGTTTATCTGTGACGCCACAACACCCCCCAATAATTTTTACCTGATCGTCTATTAACTCAGAACACTTATCAACAAATTCAATTTCATTTTCAGTTATTAATGCCTGCATAGTACTAGTGTCAAATTTATGAATCTCTGGATAGAACATAATTGGCCCATTCCAATTTGATTTTAAAACTTTCATTCCCTCTTTTGTATCAATAAACCAACTATGCATTATGCCATAAACATCTCCACCGATAGATTTGAGTGAATTAATTATTTCAGCAAAATTAATAATTTTATCTTCAGGAAGGAATTTTGGCTCATCAGGATATTTTAAAGGGTCATATATAATAGATCTCTCTTTTTCTGCTCTAAAATTTCTACCTACTACGGTTTCATCAAATTTACTTATGCAGCAACTTAATCCAACCCAGACAGGCAAACCTGTTTCTAAAGCGGAATTTAACAAAATTTTAGCGTGATCAATATCTAAAAGCATTTCAAGAATAAGCACTTCGACTCCCTCTTCTTTTAATACCTTCGCTTGTTCTTTATAATTTTTTTCTTCTTTTGCAAATGATGGTACAAATTTTGTGTCAGGTCTAAATTCATTTTCAGCCAAAGCTAAATATGTTGACATACTTCCAGCAATTTTAATTTTTTTTCCAGAATTTTTGACTGCTTGTCTTGCTAACTTAACTGTATCAATGTTAATTTTTATAGTCTGATCTCCTAAATTTGAAGGCTCAAGACAATGTCTTGCAGTTCCAAAAGTATTGGTTGTTATCATATCACATCCAGCCTTTATATGACTTTCGTGTACTTTGATTACTATTTCTGGTGAGTAAACATTTGCTAAACCAGAAAAAGCTGGTCCCATAGTTCCACCAAGTCTCTGAATTTCTGAGCCTGTTCCACCATCTAAGAAGACTTTTTTTTTTGATTTCAATAATTCATTAATATTCATTATGCTAATTTCTTCTCTGACTTTGGAACATATACAACTTCAATTACACCACCAAGAATTATTAGAATACTACCTATTGTTTCTCTCCAACCAAAAGGTTCATTTGTTAAAATACTAGCACTAACAACACCAACAATTATTTCAGCTAAAAATAAAATAGATGATAAGCCGGCTCCTAGTTTGCTTGGAGCCCAAAAGATTATTACTCCTGTAGGAATAAAATAAAATATCGAAATAAGTAATAAAAAAGTGGACATTGACATGATAACCTCCACTGATGGAACTGGTCCTAAATAATCTACTAAGAATAACCCAATAGGTATACTGGCTAAACCTCCATAAAAAAAGAATGTGAATATAATTGGAAATACTCCATCTGTTTTAATTATTTCCATTCTAATTAAACCAGCACCAAATAGTGCACCTCCAGCAAGAGCCAACCAATCCCCTGCATTTTGAGGTAATGGAATTATATTTTCTTGACTGAATACAATCCATAAACCTCCTAGTGCCAAACCTAATGTGATTACCCTCTTCCAACCAAATTTCTTTTTTAAAAATATAATTTCAAATATTGTTGTCCAAACAGGTATCATGTAAAACATGATTAATGCTTTAACTACATCAGTAAGAAGAAAGCTAAGAGCATAACAAACAAATCCACTTCCAACAAAAAAACCAGTGAGAGGAAATTCCAATCCAATAGACTTTCCTTTTATAACTCTCCAAATTGCGACTGGTGATAATATTAATATTCCAACCGCCATTTGGGATATTGTTCCCCAGCCACCAGTCAAACCTCCATCTTCTAATATTCTTTGAGGTAACCAATAAATTCCCCATGAACCAGCAGCAATAGCTAATGCAAATGAAATTTTAAAATGATGAGGGTGTCTGGTCATTATTATTCCGATAATTCTGGTTTAAATTTTGAAAAGTTAAAAATTTCTTCATAAGATTTGGCAAAGTTAATTAGTTTATTATCTTCTTTAACATTTGCTATAATCTGCATTCCCATTGGTAGCCCTTTATTATTAAAACCAACTGGAATAGATATAGTTGGCAAACCAAGCAAACTTGATAATGTATAGACTTCCATATATCTATGATAAGTGTCAATTTTATTGTTATTGATAAATTCTGGATTGTTTAGGTTCTTTTCAAAAGGAAATAGTTGAGCCGATGGTAATGCTAAAAAATCGTAATGTTTAAATAGGTTTTGTATTTTATCCATATATTTATTTCTTATTTCTATTGCTTTTAAAACATCGTTTGTTTTGATGCTTTTCCCTTTTTCATATTCCCAATATGCTTGGGAAGGTAATTCATTTAAATTTTTTAAATTATATAACAAAAAGTTTTCATACAAAAATTTGGCTCTTAATATTATCCAAGAATACCACAATTCTTCTGAATTAATTTCAGTTTTTAAATCTTCAATATTTAAATTATTTGACTGTAATTTTTTTAAAATATTTTCACATAAGTCGATGATTCCATCTTCATACTTATATTGTTCGTTTAGATCAATGCACCATCCAATTTTTAAATCTGAAAGTTTTTTAATATTTATAACTTCAAGATCGAAAGATAATTTATCCTTTACATTCTTCCCTTTTATATAGTTAAATAAAAATTCCATGTCATTAGGAGTCCTAGCAAAACATCCAGTTGTAGATATTAAAGGAAAATCTTTTAAATTTTTAATTTCAAATCTATCTTCTGCAATCGCACCAGGTGTTGGTCTTAATCCATAAATATTTGCAAATGCTGCTGGGTTTCTACAAGATCCCATCATATCTGTGCCATCTGCAAAAGGAATTAAATTTGCCGCAACAGCTGCTGCTGCACCACCAGAAGACCCTCCCGCTGACTTACTATGGTCATAAACATTTGAAGTTGCTCCATAAACTCTGTTAGTAGTATGACAACCAACAGCAAATTCAGAGAGATTTGTTTTACCAATTAAAATTGTGTTTTTTCTATAATTATCTACTAATAAAGAGTCCTGTTTTGGGATATTTTTTAATAACTCTTTATATCCATAACAAGTTACCTCATTTTTAATATCAAATAATTCTTTAACAGCAATTGGAAGTCCATAAATATCATCTTTGTCATTATCACTATTAAAATTTTCATCTTTTAATTTTGCTTCTTCAGTAATTTTTGTTTCATCTATATGTGAAATAATAGCATTTAATTTTGGGTTGAATTTTTTTATTCTATCTAAATAGAAATTTATTACCTCTGCAATTTTAATTTCCCTATCTTTAATTTTTGAAATTATTTGATGGACAGAAAAATTCTCAAGCACTTAATTAAACCTATCTTGCTTGTCTAATACTCTCTAAAACTAAAGTCTTGACCTCGTCTAATGATGCCTTTTTAGGATTTTGTCCATAAGCTTGATCTAGCATTGATTTCTTTGCTATTCTCTCCTGGCAATCTTCTGGTACTCCCAATTCATTTAATCCTTTAGGGATTTTTAATTTATCTAGAATTATATTTAAGTTGTCTTGAAAACTTTCAATTGAATGATTTTCAAACTGCATAGCCTCTGACATTCTTTTAACTTTTTCTTCTAATCCAGGCAAATTATATTTCATGACTGCGGGAAGTATAATTGCATTAGTCAATCCATGATGAGTATTATATTCAGCTCCAACCATATGTGAAATTGCATGAACTAAACCTAGGCCTTTTAAGAAAGCTATTCCGCCCAAATAAGATCCAATAATCATTCCTCCTCTAGCTAAAAGATTATCGGGTTCTTCCACAGCTGAATAAAGTGATTTTGAAATTAAATTTAAACTTTCTAATGCAGAACCATCACAAAGTGGATGAAACATAGGAACACTATAACCTTCAATTGCATGTATCATTGCATCTATACCGGTCCAAGCAGTAAGATTTGCTGGTAATTTTAAAGTTAGCTCTGGATCTACTAAAGCTAAACATGGTCGGGCATCTGGATGCCATAAACAAAACTTCATTCCTTTTTCAAGATGAGTAACCATAGCTGTAACTTCTGTTTCAGCACCAGTTCCTGCTGTAGTTGGAATAGTAATTATTTTTGGAAAAGGATTTTCCATAGTTAATTTTGGTGGCTCTTTTTCAAATTCAAAATCCCATAACGGTACTCCGCTATTAACTGTAAGAGAAATTGCTTTGCCTCCATCCATTGCACTTCCACCTCCTATTGCAATTATTGCATCATGATTGCCTTCACGAAATTTTTTACATCCAGAATCTATTTCATCATCTCTAGGATTTGGCGATATATTTGAATAAATATCTGATTTGATTTTTGAATCATTAAGCAAATTTTGTAAGTCACTTATAAATGATAAATTTACACTACCACTATCAGTAACGATTAATGCGTTATTTATTTTAAAATTTTTACAAAAATTTCCAATTTCTTTAAATCTTCCAGGACCATAAGCTGTAAAAGTTGGAAATGTCCAATCCTGATTATTTAATAAAAATTCTTCATTGAGCTTAAAATTTTGCATAATATTTTAAAAACTTATACTAATTTCAATATTATTAAATGAAAATTTCATCCGAAAAAACAGATCTAAAAAAAACATATTTAGCAATTGCTACAATGCTCTTAGCAATTTTGTGTATAGATCTTTACATGGTTATTATTAAATTTTTAGGTGATGAATACTCAATAATTCAATTAACTTTATTTAGAAATGTAGCAGCAATTATACCTTTGCTATTATTGATCTTATTCACAAATGAATTTTCAACAATATTCAAAAACTTAGGAAATAATTTTTTGATATTGAGTTGCTTGAGAGGAATATGTTTTCTTTCTATGAATGTATTCATTTTTATTTCGGTAGTAAATCTGGAGTTTGCAACTGCAATGACGCTAACCTTTTCGTCACCTTTCTTCATAGTAATACTATCAATAATTTTATTGAGTGAAAAAATTGGTATTTATAGATGGTCAGCAGTTATAATCGGTTTTGTTGGTGTAGTTATGATAATGAAACCAACAAGTGAAATTTTTAGTTTATACTCAATCTTTCCAATTTTAACCGCTATAGCATGGGCTTTCACAGTCATAATTTTAAAATTCATTCAAGGCAATCATTCAACTGCTAAAATTCAATTATACACGTTAATATTTAATGTCATTGGTGGTTTAATATTATTTTTTGTTACTACAGGACATGTTGAAATTAAGAATTTTAAAGATTTTATTTTGATGACAATGACTGGGGTTTTGGGTGGTACAGCAGCAATATTATTTATTTACTCTTACCGTTTAATTTCAGCAAGTAAAATTGCTTCATTTGAGTATCTTGGTATACCATCATCTTTTATTCTTGGTTGGATTTTCTTTAATGAAGCTCCATGGGGACAACTATTTCCTGGAGTGATAGTAATTATTTTTGCTGGTATGATTATTATATGGAGAGATAATATTAAAAAGAAATCAATAGAGGGTAATAAGCAAATTTATTGATTTGATCTCATAGATTTCATGACTATTACTCTATCTATTTCACCTAATAGCTTTCCACTTTCGTTACAAACTACTGGATAAGTTTTATCATTATCAATTAGCCTATCTATTAAATTTTCAATTTTAGAATTATCTAAAATATTATCTTTTCCATTCTCAAATAAATTTTTTGTTTCATTGCAGCATTCTGTTCTCATGACTTTGCCTGCACTTAATACTTTATATTTAGGAACATCTTCGCAAAAATCTTTAACATATTGATCTTTTGGATTAGATACAATTTCTTCAGGTGTGCCAACTTGAGAAACTTCTCCATCTTTCATAATTGCTATGTGATCTCCCATTTTAATTGCCTCTAAAAAATCGTGAGTTATAAATACCATAGTTTTTTGGAGCTTCTCTTGGATCTTTAAAAGCTCATCTTGCATTTCTCTTCTAATCAAAGGATCCAAAGCTGAAAAAGGTTCATCAAAAATTAATATTTCAGGATCCACAGCTAACGCTCTTGCAAGTCCTACCCTTTGCTGCATACCTCCAGATAATTCTCTTGGATAATTATTATGCCAACCATCTAGGCCAACCATTTTTAAAACTTCCATTGACTTTTCTGTTCTTATATCTTTTTTTGTTCCTCTTACTTCTAATCCATAACCAATATTTTCTAGGACTGTTCTATGAGGAAATAAACCAAAATGTTGGAAAACCATGCTCATTTTATTTCTTCTTAATTCTAATAATTCACTTGCACTCATTTTTGTAACTTCAACATCATCCATTTTCACTATGCCAGCTGTTGGTTCAATCAATCTCGAAATACATCTCACAAGTGTTGATTTTCCACTACCAGATAATCCCATTACTACAAATGTTTCACCTTTTTGAATTGAGAAACTGACATCTTTAACAGCAACAACATGTCCAGTCTTTTCTTGAACTTCCTTAATACTTAAATTTTTATCAAGGTTTTTAATAATTCTTTTTTCGTCGGGTCCAAATAACTTCCATATATTTGTACAAGTGATTTTTTGTTCTAAGGCCATTTTTAATAAATAATATTACCCCAAAAATAGACAATATTTTACTTTAAATGTAAAATTATTTATTTTAACTTGCTAACATGGCTACTAGAACTGATTTAATAGATAAATCAAATCAATCAAAAAACATAATAACTTATGTAATTATTGGAGTTGTTTTTTTGGTAGCTCTGTGGCTATCGACTCAAAGTGAAGGGCCTTCAAAATTTCCTAAAGAAGTCACTGATAAATTTACATTTACAGCTTGGGTGAATGATGGAGAAGATTATTTAAAAAAAAATTACAGATGGGTAACTAAACTTATAGCAAGCTATATAAAAGAAACTTATTATTTTTTAGAAGACTTTTTACTAGAGTCTCCTTGGATTTTGATAGCTGCAATAATTGTTATACCCTGCATAATTGCAGGTGGTTTGCGATTAGGAATTTATTCTTCCTTTGTAGTTTATTTTTGGGGAGCAACAGGAATGTGGGAACCATCCTTGCAAACAGTGGCATTAATGGGTTTATCAGTTTTATTATGTGTGTTTTTTGGATTTATACTGGGTGTCTTGTGTTCACAAAGTAATAGATTTGAAAATTTTATGAAGCCAGTCTTAGATACTATGCAGGTAATGCCAGCATTTGTGTATTTGTTCCCAGCATTATTTTTTTTTGGGATAGGGGGTGCACCAGCAATATTAGCTACAATGATATATGCAATGCCTCCAATAATAAGATTGACAAACACTGGTATAAGACAAGTGCCAGCTCAAACTATTGAGTCTGCAACTTCCTTTGGTTCAAGTAAACTTCAATTGTTATTTAAAATTAAAATTCCATTATCTTTACCAAGTATAATGATGGGTATTAACCAGGTAATAATGATGGCATTAGCGTTAGTGGTTCTTGCATGTTTTATAGGTGCTGAAGGTATTGGTGGTCAAGTTTGGCAAGCAATAAGAAGATTGGATGTTGGTTGGGCAATGGAAGGTGGGTTATGCATTTTATTTATGGCGATAATGTTTGATAGATTTAGTCTAGCGTTTAGTAAAAATAAAGAAAGGCTTCCTTCAGATGTACAAAGATTTTATTTGCTTCCTCAAAGTTGGGAAAAATACCAAATCGCAAAAATTTTAGAAATACCACTAAGTTTTGGAAATAAGATTTTAAAAAGTATATGTCAAACAGTTACATCTGCTATAGCAGTAGTATTTAGAATCTTAATTTCGGTTTTTAATAAATCTACAGCAGAAAACATTGGTGAATTTATTAGTAAAAGATTTTATGTTATTCCTTATTTTCTAGTTTTATTTCTAATTGCATTTATAGATCATTACTTTTTAGAAATTGGAACATTTCCAAAAGAATGGAAATTATCGATAAGACAACCAATTACTAATGCAGTGGAAAGCCTGACTGTAAATCCAGGATTTATTTCTTTTGCAAAAGGTTTAAGAGCTTTTGTTTATTTAAATTTGTTAAGACCTTTAGATGTTTTTCTAACCCAAATACCTTGGTGGTATACATTGGCAGTATTTGCAGCTTTGGGTTATATAACTGTTGGAATAAGATTTGCAATAATTACTGCAGTCCTTCTTCTATTTATTGGTGCATGTGGAATATGGACTCAATCAATGATAACTTTATCGTCAGTACTTGTGTCAGTTGTGCTATGTTTTGTTATAGGAGTTCCTCTTGGAATAATTGCATCTTACAATGAAAGATTTAGAAATATTCAAAACGTTGTGTTAGATGCAATGCAAACACTTCCTTATTTCTGTTATTTAATTCCTGTTCTAATGTTTTTTGGAGGTGGAACAGTTTCAGCTGTTCTTGCAACTGTAATATATTCAATACCACCAATAATTAGATTAACATCACTAGGTTTAACACAGGTTTCTGGTACTTACTCTGAAGTATCAAGATCATTTGGTGGAACACTTATTCAAACATTAAATAAAGTCAAATTCCCATTAGCTGTTCCAAGTTTAGTTATTGGATTTAATCAGACTGTAATTATGGCTTTTGCTATGCAAATAGTTACACCGCTTATTGGTGGTAAGGGCTTGGGTTTAGAGGTATTTAATGGTCTAGCAAGGTCCGATACTGGTAGAGGTCTAGCGGCAGGGATTGGAATTGTACTGTTAGCTATAATCATCGATAGAATTACACTTGCATATACAAAGAAACAAAGAGAAGCCTTGGGTTTATAAACCAATAAAATAGTGGTGATTTGCAAGGTTTACAGACAGTTATAATTTGTTCTAAAATAGGACTTTAATTAATTAAAAAGAGAGGAAGTAAATGAAGTTATCAAAGAAAATATCAACACTTATTCTTTCTGTAGTGTTGCTAATTGGATCTTTTGGTCATGCCAATGCTGCCAAAAGACTTCATGCGGCTATAGCAGATTGGACTGGTGGGATAATTACATGTGAAGTTGCAGTTGCAATCCTTGAAAGAGAAATGGGATACAAAATTAAACAAACAGTATTCCCATCTGGAACTGGATTATGGGAAGCTATTGCTGCTGGAGAACTAGATTTTGCATGTGAAAGTTGGCCAAGTTATGCTGAAGCTGATTCTGTAATGTTAAAAGAAGACCTAATATACGAAGGTAAAGTCGTTGGAACATACAACGGTGATGGAAGTGTAGATCTTTTAGGGACATCTGGAATAATTGGTTTATCTGATTATTGGATACCTAGATATGCAGCAGAGGAACTTGGCATAAAAACTTGGAAAGATTTAAACAAACATAAAGCAAAATTTGCAACTATTGAAAGTGGTAAGAGAGGTAGACTAATTGGATGTCCGGTTGCAGGTTGGAACTGTCATGACCAAAAAAGACTTGATCTCTTAGGAATAGACTTCCAAGCTGACGAACTTGGAACAGAAGCTGCTGCTATCGCAGAAGCAAAAGCTGCTTACATGCGTAAAGAGCCATTCCTACTTTATCTATGGTCTCCGCATTGGTTCTTTGGAGAGTTTGATATGGTTGGAGTGCAACTACCTGAACATAAAGTTTGTGATCCAGATACGTTCACAGAAGCAGGAAACTGGAAAGATTGTGGAACAAAAGGATGGCCAGCAACTGGTTGGGCTAAAGATTACACGATGAACTACGGAAACCCAGCTACTTTTGCTAGTGCAGAACATGCTGATGCTAAGAAGTTCTTTGAAAAAATGTCTTTACAAAATATTGACCAAGCTAAAATGTTAGTTGAAGTTGATATTAAGAAAAGAGATGTAAAAGAAGTTGTTAATGAGTGGTTAGACAATAATCCAGATAAATGGAAAAGTTGGCTTCCATAATAACTTTTAAATAACTTAAATAAAAAGGGCTTTGATTTTCAAAGCCCTTTTTTTTTATTTCTTAAGATAATTTAATCGACCCACAATTTCATCTCTATCCATGTAATAACCTTGTAGGTGTCTGTGTCCAGAATTTGGATCAAATTCTGTTCTTCCGTGAAGTACTCTTCTATTATTAAATGTATATATATCTCCTGGTCTTAGCCTAAATTTTATTTGAAATTTGTCATCGTGTAAAAGTTTTCCAAATTTATGATGAGATTTATAAACTTTATCCATTTGATCTGGATGACAATCTAAGGCGTCCATAGTTGCAGTACTAAATCTAACATCATTATAATCACCATCTTTTGTTAGACTTATTGCAGTGCCATAAAAGCTTCTATGAGCTTCTTGTGTATAATCTTTGTCTCTAAACTTTAAAGGAATTTTTGTTAGCGTATCAAAAGTATCTCTATCGTTATTCTTTAGATATTCTGCAACAGCGAATGCATCTACTGCTGATGAGTCACCTCCTTTTGCTGAATTAACTAAACAATGCAAAAATTGATACCCAGGAGGATTTTCAAACCATGGTAAATCCATATGATTTTGAAGTGCATGAGCTGTATAAGCTGAGTTATTTGGTTTTGGTATATTTATAACTTCAAAAGGTGTTTTAAAAAATGTCTCTCTTGTGTGGCTAATTCTATTTAAAACAGGAAATGCAGAATTTTTTTCTACTGGAGCATTATAAACTATGGCTATTCCTTTATAATGGAGAAGTTCTAACCATTTAATTAATCCCTGTTCAGAAGATATTATTTCATTATGATCTATATAAATACTATCAATATTTTTTTCTAAACTGGCATCCCACAATTGATAAGGTGATTTGTATTCCTCATTATTTTTCATTGTGTAGCAATTTTCTCTAAGCCAATTAATATCATAATGGCTTACATGATTTCCCTCACTCCACTCTATTTCTAATTTACCATCATTATTAAGATTATATTTTTTTGGGTTTATATTTTCTGATACTTCTAAAATATTAAACATTCGATGCCTAGAATCTTTATCGTGTGCTGATGGACAATTATCTCTCAGCCACATATAATTAAATTTACTTTCTTTACCGTCATCCCAAATTACTTGGAGATAAGTCCCATTTTTTGAGATTTTTGAAATTGAGTGCATAATTAATGATTATATAAAATAATTTGCATTTCAATTCAATTAATAGTTGACTTAATTTTTTTTGAGAGATTTATTAGCGTTAAGTTATTTGTTAAGATAACAACTAAGTTTGTTCGAATGTCTAAAATTGAAATAAATAATGTATTTAAAATATTTGGTCCAAAACCATCCAGTGTTTTGCAGATGGTTAAAGATGGTTCAAGTAAAGAAGAAATTTTAGAAAAAACAGGTCATACAGTTGGGTTAGACAATGTAACTCTAAAAATTAATGAGGGTGAAACATTTGTTTGTATGGGTTTATCGGGTTCAGGTAAATCAACTCTCATAAGACATTTAAATAGATTAATAGATCCAACTGATGGTGAAATCCTAATTGAAGGAACTAATGTAATGAGCCTTAAAAAAGAAGAGCTAATTGATTTTAGACGACATAAAATGAGTATGGTTTTTCAAAGGTTTGGTTTGTTTCCTCACAAAACAGTATTGCAAAATGTTGGGTATGGACTTGAAATGCAAGGTGTAGAACTTGAAAAGAGAAACAATGTGTCTATGGAAAAAATTGAATCTGTTGGATTAACAGGTTTTGAAAATCAATTTCCAAATCAGTTATCTGGAGGTATGCAACAACGAGTTGGACTAGCAAGAGCATTAGCAACTGATACAGATATAATGTTAATGGATGAAGCTTTTTCAGCTTTAGATCCTTTAATTAGAAGTGATATGCAAAAACAGTTACTAGCTCTTCAATCGGAACTAAAAAAAACTATTGTGTTTATAACTCATGACTTAGATGAGTCATTAAAGCTTGGTGATCACATTGGAATTCTTAATGCTGGCAAACTAGTTCAAGTTGGAACGCCTGTGGATATTATTATGAATCCAGCTGATGATTATGTTGAAGCTTTTGTCAAAGATGTAAATAGAGCAAAAGTGATTAAAGCTAAAATCATAATGAAATCTATAAATGAAACTACTAACGAAGAAAAAAATAATCTTATTAAAATACATGAAGACCAATTTATTGAGGAGTTTTTGCCACAAGTTGTTTGTAATAATGCCAATTGCGAGGTGGTTGATAAACAAGGAAATGTTAAAGGATATATCACTAATAAAGAGCTACAATACTCTTTGAGTAAATCTTAAATTATGAGTATAGATTTAAAAAACAAAAGAATAGTTATTTCCGCTGGAGGTTCAGGGATAGGCTGGAGTTCAGCAAAAATATTTTTAGAGAAAGGTGCAACAGTATATCTTTGTGATATCAATGACACTTTTCTTAATAAATGCAAAAAGCATAAACTAAATAATAAAAAATTATTTGTTTTTCAATGTGATGCTTCAGACGAGAACCAAGTAAAGAATTTTTTTACCAAAGTATATAAAAAAACAAAAAAAATTGATGCTCTTATAAATAACGTTGGAATTGCTGGGCCAACTGGGACACTTGAAAAATTAAAAAGTAAGGATTGGGAAAATACATTAAAGGTAAATGTTATAAGCCATTTTTATTTTTCAAAGTATTCAATTCCAATGCTTAAAAAAAATAAAGGTGGAGCTATAATAAATTTATCATCAACAGCAGGTATATTTGGATTTCCGTTAAGATCTCCTTACTGTGCAAGTAAGTGGGCGGTGGTTGGTATAACCAAAACATTAGCAATGGAACTAGGAAAATTTAAAATTAGAGTAAATGCTATTTGTCCAGGAACAATTAAGGGAGATAGAATGGGAAGAGTGATAAGAGATAAATCTAAATTTTTAAATGTTTCAAAAAAATTAATAGAAAAAGAGTTTGTTTCAATGACATCAATGAATACATGGGTATACGAAGAAGACATCGGAAAAATTTGTAGTTTTTTAATTTCTAATGATGCTCCAAGAATATCTGGTCAAGTAATTGCCGTAGATGGCAATACCTTAAGAATGCACTAACAATTAAACTTTTATATTTTTTTCACTTATTTCCATAAATGGAAAATGAGACTCTTTAAAATGTATATTTTCTGCTTTTTTTAAAAAACTGATATCATCCAGTAAACCTGCATATAAATAGTATTTCTTGTATTTTTCCACATAAGTTAAAATTGGTGCTGCGCACTTTTCACAAAAATGTTTTTTTATTTTATTACCGCTACCTCCTTCGTGTTCATAAATTTTCAATTTTGATTTATCTATATCTATTGCTCCATCTCTAAGCAGTATTATTGTCATCATTCCCCCTATTTTTTTTCTACAATCAATGCAATGACAATTAAAAACTAAAGGAACTTCATCAAGCTTAACCTTAAAAGTTATATCTCCACAGATGCATCCGCCAGTTTTATTTATAAAAATTTTTTCTTTCATCAATTTCTAATTTTATTCTCGTATTTTTTTCTAATTTTTAAGACATCAACTAAATATTGATCCCTAATATTTGAAAGCATATTAATTGATTTACCCTTAGCTTGTTTTTTTGTGCCTGATATAAGTTTACTAGATAATTTATTTGTTAATTTTGGAGCTTTTAATTTTGTCCAAGGTAATTTTAAGGCTGGACCAAATTGCTTTAACATATGTTTCATTCCTTCATTACCTCCTGCAAGATGAAAGGTTAAAAAAGTACCCATTATTGAGTATCTAAGACCTGGTCCATCTTCTATTGCACGATCTAATTCCTGAGTTGTTGCATAATTTTCGTTAATTATATGCAAACCTTCTCTCCACAGTGCTTCTTGAAGTCTATCTGATAAATAACCCGGTAGTTCTTTTTTTAGCATAATTGGTTTCATTGAGATTGATTTGTAATATTTGTTTGCGTCTAAAAGAAATTTTTTTGTGGTTTTTTTTCCAGGAACTATTTCAACTGCTGGCAACAAATATGCTGGATTAAATGGATGCCCAATTATGCCTCTTTGTGGATTTTTACTCTTAGAAAAAATTTTAGAAGGTAAAAGTCCTGAGGAACTTGAGGAAATAATTATATCTGATTTTACATATTTTGAGATTTTGTGTATCAAATCGGTTTTAACTTTATAATTTTCTAATACACTTTCTTGAACAAAATCGACATTTACAAGAGCTTTTTCAAGTGAATTAAAAAATTTTAAATTTTTAATTAAAATCTTTTTTCCAAAAAGTTTTTTTATATTTTTTGAAGTTCTTTTTATCTCTTTTAAAACATACCTTTTAAGATTTTTATTTTGATCATATGCATGCACGATTTTATTGTGTGCTAAATTTCTTATTATCCATCCAGTCCCTATGACACCAGTTCCAACAATTCCCACAGTTTTAATTTTTGACATTACTTGTGTTTTACAAGTTTTAATTTTTCTCTTGTTTCTGAAGGTGACATAATCTCTACACCAAGATCTGTAACTATTCTTATTGCTTTCTCAACTAATTGAGGATTTGTTGCTAATTTACCTTTAGATAAATATAAATTATCCTCTAATCCAACTCTTGGGTTACCTCCCATTACTACAGTTTGTGCAACATATGGCATTTCATTTTTAGATATTGCAAAACCTGACCATATACCTTCTTTGGGCATTATATCTTTCATTGCTTGCATAGCTAAAGGTGTTGCGGGCGCTCCCCACGGAATTCCTAAACACATTTGAAAAAGAGGTGGATCACTTAACAATCCTTCTTTAAATAATTGAGCTCCAAACCACATATTTCCCAAATCAAAAGCTTCTATTTCAGGTTTAACTTTTATTTCCTTAAGCTTTTTTGCAGCTTTTCTTAAATCGTTAGGTGTATTAACTGTAATAACAGAACTGTCTCCAAAATTTAATGTACCACAATCAAGTGTACATATTTCTGGAAGAAATTGTTCAGCATTGGCTATTCTCTCCATTACATTTGCCATGTCTGTCATCGGACCAAATTCTAAAGGGTTCTTGCCTTGGCCTATATCTAAATCACCACCCATTCCTGTTGTAAGATTAAGAATTACATCAGTTTCAGATGATCTTATTCTATCAACTACTTCTTTATAAAGCTCGAGTCTTCTACTTGGAGTTCCATCCTCTTCTCTAACATGAATATGAGCAATGGCAGCACCAGCTTTCGCAGACTCTATTGCTGCTTTTGCAATTTGCTCTGGAGTTTTGGGCAAATCAGGATGTTTGCTTGCTGTATCACCAGATCCTGTAACTGCGCATGAGATGAAGACTTTATTGTTCATTTTTATTTATAGAAAAATATAATATCATATCATTAATAATTATAGGAAATAAAATTAAATGGACTTAAATAAACTAAGAGTAAGACGTAGTTTTATATTTACCCCAGGTCTTCAACCAGAAATGTTTCCAAAAGCCTTGGCTTCAGGTGCTGATATGGTTTGTATTGAATTAGAAGATGGAATAGCCATGAAAGATAAAGATGAAGCAAGAAAAAATACTATTGATGCATTAAAGTCACTAGAAGTAAAAAATGATGTTGAATTAGTTGTTAGATTAAATTGCCAAAGAACCAAGCATGGACTTCTAGACTTAGAAGCTATTGCTTCAAATAAACTAAAAGTTAAAGCTATCATGTTACCTAAAGTTAAAACGCCTGACGAAATTTCATTTATTGATGACATGCTTACTGATTGTGGTTTAGATACTGATCTTCATGTTATAATGGAAACTAATCAAGCTCTTGAAAGTATTTATGATATTGCACATTCTAGCGATAGAATAGTTGCTCTTTATTTCGGTGGAGAAGATATGGCAGCAGAATTGAGAGTGGAAAACAAATTAGAGAATTTAGTTTATGCAAGATCAAGATTAGTTCATGCTGGTGCAAGTAAAGGAGTTGATGTTATTGATGTTCCGTATTTAAATCTTGAAAATATGGAAGGGATGAAAAAAGAAGCACAGTTTGTTAAAAACTTAGGTTTTACTGGAAAAGGATCTATTCATCCAAAACAAATAAGTATTTTAAATGAAATTTTTACTCCATCAGAAGAAGAAATAAGTAAAGCTAAAAGAATTATGGATCAATTTAAAAAAGCTAATACAGGTTTGGTTGTGATTGATGGCAAATTAATAGAAAGACCAGTTTTACGAGAAATGCAAAGAAAATTGTTAGTAGCAAATAAAATAAATAAAAGCTGATAAAATGTCATTTCATTTGGCTTCGAGAAAAATAATTAAAGATTGGACAGATTATAATGAGCATATGAACATGGCTTATTATGTTTTAATTTTTGATGAAGCTTGGGAGACGATGCTTAATAAATTTGAAATGGGTGGAGCTAAAGCACAAATTAATAAAAGAAGCACTATGGTGGTTGAAACAAGAACAACTTATAACAACGAAGTTAAAGAGAATGAAGAAGTAGATGTTTATTGCACTTTTTTTGATCATGATAAAAAAAGATTACATTTAAAATGTGAAATGATTGAAAAAAGAACAAAAAAACTTGCTGCAACAACAGAAAGTCTCTCTCTTTATATTGATCTAGATAAACGAAAAGTTACAGAATTTGAAGAAGACAAAATAAAAATTATGGATGATTTTATTAATGATAATAAAAATAATTTTAAAACTGATAATCTTGTACTTACAGGTAAATTAAAAAAATAAATGCAAATTGTAGAAGAAATTATTTATAATTTTGAAAATAATAAATCTTTATATATAGGTGAAAATATAACGATAGCAGATCACATGATTCAATCTGCAATGCTTGCAGAAAAGGCTAAATGTGACGATGATCTAATATGTTCTTGCTTACTTCATGATTATGGACATTTTGTTATCGATGATCCAGATAAATTAGTAGAAAATAATAAAGATGGTGAACATGAGGTAATTGGATACAAATTTCTAAAAAAATACTTTAGCAATAAGGTTGTGAACCCAATTAAATATCATGTTTTAGCCAAGCGATACTTATCAAGAGACAAAAGGTATTATAACAAATTGTCTAAAGCATCGAAGATTAGTCTAAAACTTCAAGGGGGAGTTTTAAATTATAAAGAGTGTGAAGATTTTGAAAACAAAGATTATTTCAAAAGTTCCATACTTCTCAGAAAATTTGATGAAGCATCAAAAAAAGTTGGTATTAAAATGAAAAATATTAATCAATACAAAGAATTATTAAAATTAAAATTAAAATGAATTTTGATTATATAATAATCGGTGCTGGCACAGCAGGTTGTGTTCTTGCAAATAGACTAAGCGAAAATGGTAAATTTAAAGTTGCTTTATTTGAAGCGGGTGGATCTAGTGATATTTGGAAGGTTAATATGCCTCTGGCAATTTTGTATGCAATGCATGATCCAAAATATAATTATAAATATTATTCGGAACCAGAACCTAATTTAAATAATAGGAGATTATTTTGCCCAAGAGGAAAAATGATAGGTGGATGTTCTGCACATAATGGGATGGTTTACGTTCGAGGAAACAAAAATGATTATGAAAGATGGGCTTCATTTGGTCTAAAATCATGGTCTTATGAAAATGTTTTACCATTTTTTAAAAAAATTGAGACATGGTCTGAAGGAGAGAATAAATTCAGAGGTGGGAAAGGAATTTTACCAGTAAATCAATCCAAAAACAAAAATCCATTGTTTAGTGCTTTTATTAATGCTTCTGTCGAAGCAGGGTACAAAAAAAATGATGACATGAACGGAGAAGATCAAGAGGGATTTGGAATGTATGACATTACAATTCATAAAGGACAAAGAGCTAGCGCCTCTAAATATTATCTAGAACCAGCAAAAAAAAGAAAAAATTTAAAAGTCTTTACAAATTCGTTTGCAGAAAGAATTATTTTTGAAGGAAAGAAAGCAGTCGGAATAGAAGTAAATATAAAAAATAAAGTCACAAAAGTTTATGCAAATAAAGAAGTTGTGCTGAGTGGAGGTTCAATCAATTCACCACAACTATTAATGTTATCAGGTGTTGGACCTGAAAAAGATTTAAAAGATAAAGGGATTAATGTTATCCACTCTTTAGAAGGAGTGGGTCAAAATTTACAAGATCACTTAGAAACCTACATTCAGCAAGAATGCAAAACTAAAGATACACTCTATTCTTATGTTAACAAAATAAATATGCTTAAAATTGGTCTTCAATGGTTTCTTTCAAAAAGTGGCCCATGTTCTACTTCATTTTTAGAATCAGGTGGTTTTTGCAAATCTTCAGAAGACAAAAGCTATCCGAATATTCAATTTCATTTTTTTCCAGCATTTGTAATCGATCATGGATTAGTTGACCCTGACAGACATGGTTATCAATTACATGCAAGTTTGAATCAACCTAAAAGTAGAGGACACATTAAATTAAATAGTTCAAATCCATACGATTACCCAAAAATTCAATTTAATTATTTAGAAGATGAATATGATTTAAAAGAAACAATTAAATGTGTTCGTGTAGCTAGAAAGATTTTAGGTCAAGACTCAATGAAGCCTTATGCTGGAAAAGAGATTGGTCCAGGTGAAAGTGCAACTGATGATGAACAAATTACAGAGTATATTAGATCAAAAGCCGAGACAGCTTATCATCCATCCTGCACATTAAAAATGGGTGTGGACAAAATGGCAGTAGTTGACGAAAAATTGAAAGTTCACGGTTTAGAAAATTTAAGAGTTGCAGATGCCTCTGTTATGCCAGAGATTACAAGTGGTAATTTAAATGCACCTACTTTAATGATAGGTGAAAGAGCATCTGATTTTATCCTTAATTAGTCTTGAGATATTCTTTATATCTATCTAAACTTTCTTTAGGCCAAGCAATTTTTGGATCATACATTTCATCATAGCAAATATTTTTGTCTGCAATATTAATCCATGGATCCTTATCTTTTACAAATATATGTGCTTGAGGTGGAAAGTCTTTCGGTTTCAAAAGAGTCTTTGTTCTAACTGTTAATCTTCTAATTGCAAATTCATAATCGGCATAAATATAAACCCCACATTTTTTACAAAAGTAATGGGTACATTTTTTTCCACTCCCTGCAATCAATTCAGCTTTTAAAAGTTCACCACTAATTTTTAGAGAATCTTCAAAAATACTAGTATTCATTACATAAGATGATCCAGTTAATTTTTTGCAATCTAAACAATGGCAGACCTGAGTAAAAAGAGGTTTGCTATTTATTGAATACTCTACACTCCCACAAATACATCCACCATAAATTGGTTCAAAATCACTCATTTCTTTAAGAGTATCTTATTAATTATGAAGGTTAAAGTTTTTTTGATATAGGTGCGATATGCAAACAAACGATAATACAAAAGGTATTTTGTTTATTATGACTGGAATGGCCTTTTTTTCTATTCAAGACTCATTAATAAAGTTCATTTTTGAGGATATTGCATTATTTGAATTATATTTGGGAAGAACTTTAATACAGGCGACTATTCTCATATCTTTTTTTTTAATAACAAAAAAAAAATTTACACTTAAAACTCATTATCCTTTTTTAACTTTAGTTAGAGTTATTTGTTTTTTTTTTGGATTTGCTTTTTTTTATATTTCTTTAACTTTTATGTCTTTAGCGATGGTTAGTGCTTTGTTTTTCTCATGTCCTTTTTTTATGTCTATGTTTGCTAAATTTTTCTTAAAGGAACAAATTGGAATTAGAAGATGGAGTGCAATTGTTGTAGGTTTTATAGGAGTATTAATTGTACTTAATCCAACACTTGAAGAATTTAATTTTTTTAAATTAGCACCCGTTGGTTGTGCACTTTGTTATGCGTGCTCAATGACAATTACAAAATATACCTCTGATAAAGATAATATTTATACTCAAATGACTTTACTTTATATTTTTGCTGTTGTTGTAAGTTTAATTATTTATCTTATTAGTGGAGATGGGAAATTTAATAATTTTTCTGATCCTACTTTACAATTTATTGTTAGAGAGTGGTTTACTAACCCTTCGGCTTCTTGGCCTTATGTTTTTGTAATGGGAGTGGTTGCTTCTATATCTTTCTTTTGTGTCTTTTCAGCTTATAGTATTGCTTCACCGTCAATTGTATCTTTGTTTGAATACTCTTATATAATTTTTGCGATGATTGCAGGATACATATTATTTGAAACAATACCTGAGCCAAGAACGTTTCTTGGGGCAGCTATTATTATTTCTGCTGGAGTATATATTTACTTTAGGGAAAAAGTCAGAGGTCAAATGATTGCGACAGACACTCCTAATAGATAATTGCTAAAATTATAAGTATTTGTTCGAAAATTGAGATAATTTTCTCATTGAAATAATAAATTAATAGGATTTAATTTTGATTATACAAATTGTTAACAATTAAAGGGAAAATATGAAAAAATTACTAATAGGTATATTCGTGTTTATCTTAAGCTTTACTTCAAAAGCTTTTTCAGATGGACATGGAATTAAAATGGGTATTATTTTAGGATTTACTGGTCCTATTGAAACCCTTACACCCGCAATGGCTGCTTCTGCTGAACTTGCTTTTAAAGAAGCTTCAGACTCAGGTTCATTACTTGGTGGAAAGAAAATATCTGTAGAAAGAGCTGACTCAACTTGTGTTGATTCTGCTGCTGCTACAACTGCTGCTGAAGGTTTAGTTTCAGGTGGTGTTGTTGCTATTATGGGTGCTGATTGTTCTGGTGTTACAGGTGCAATAGCAACTAATGTTGCCGTACCAAATGGTGTTGTTATGATTTCACCATCAGCTACATCTCCAGGATTAACTGATCTTAATGATAATGGTTATTTCTTCAGAACTGCTCCATCAGATGCGAGAGGAGGACAAGTTTTAGCAGATATTACAAAGGACAGAAAAATTAAATCATTAGCGGTAACTCATACTAACAATGACTACGGAAAAGGTTTGGCTGATGTTTATGTAGCTGCAGTTAAAGCTCATGGTATTAAAGTAACAGCTGTTACAGCACACGAAGAAGGTAAAGGTGACTATGGTGCAGAAGTAGCGACACTTGCAGCAGCAGGTGGAGATGCTCTTGCTGTTTTAGGTTACTTAGATCAAGCCGGTGGTAGTATAATTCAAGGATCATTAGACTCTGGATCATTTGATACTTTTGTTCTTTCAGATGGAATGATTGGTGACTCTCTTACTGACAGATTTGGAAAAGATTTAAATAAATCGTTTGGATCTTTACCGGGATCAATGGGTAAAGGTGCTGGTATATTTAAAGAAGTTGCTAGTGCTGGTGGTATTGACTCATCAGGTCCTTACACAGGTGAAAGCTATGATGCAGCAGCCTTGATCACGCTTGCAATGCAAGCTGGTGGAAAAGCTGACAGAATGACTGTTCAAAAAAATGTAATGTCAGTTGCCAATGCTCCTGGAACTAAAATTTATCCAGGTGAATTAAAGAAAGCACTTGATTTATTAGCTAAAGGTAAGGCGGTAAACTATGAAGGTGCTACAGCTGTTGAGTTTACAGATGTTGGTGAAGCTTTTGGATCTTTTATTGAAAAAGAAATAAAAGGTGGAAAGTTTAAAGACAAAAAACAGAGATAATTAGAAATTAAAACCCCAGTTTCTTAACTGGGGTTTTAAAATATATATTTGTCAGATAAATAAAATATTAATCCTAAAACAATACCTAATAAAATATAATACATTATTGTTTAATAATTTTTTCCGGAATAATTCCTTGTGGTCTATAACGCATTATTAAAAGTAAACCAATTCCAATAACTAAGAATCTAAAATATGGAGCACTTTCAATTAAGTGAACTCTCACTGCATTAGTTTCTGGCAGATGGGATGTAAACAAATTAATTAAAAATAATGCAATTGGAGCAGCTTCGACCCATAAAAACCAAACTACAAATCCCCCTAATATTGCTCCGAAATTATTTCCTGTTCCACCTACTATAACCATGACCCAAATTACAAAAGTATATCTCATAGGTCTGTAGCTACCTGGTGTAAACAAGCCGTCATTAGTAACCATCATAGCTCCAGCTAAGCCAACAATTGCAGATCCCAAAATAAAAATAAGAAGATGCTCTTTAACAATATTTTTACCCATTGCACTTGCCGCCTCTTCATTATCTCTTATAGCTCTCATTTTTCTTCCCCAAGGTGAATAAAGGGCTTTCTGTGTCACAATTAACAAGATAATAACAACAGTAAGAAATAAACCTGTAAAACATAATTTTACATAAACTGAGGATGCATCAATAACCATTTGATTTAGAGCTTCTTGCTTATCAGAGATTGAATTAATTAAATTTAATTTTGATGAATTAAATTTTGTAACTAAATTTATAAACCATTCTGAAGTTTGTAGATCTATTTCGTATGGTGCTGGTCTTTTTAATCCTATTACATTTTTTACACCTCTTGCCAACCATTCCTCATGTTTAATAATTGAAACGATAATTTCTGCTATTAATAATGTTGCAATAGCTAAATAATCTGCACGAAGACCTAATGCGATCTTTCCTATGACAAATGCTAAACTGCCTGCCAACAGCGCACCAAAAATCCAGGAAAATAAAACTGGCAATCCCATGCCACCAAGAAATCCTGTCTTTGCTGGATCAACTGACTCGATTGCCTCTATTCCCGGTGCAGCAGTTACTCTTAGTAAAATTATTCCACCTAAAATTACAGAGGCTACTGAGTAATTTCTTAATTTAGATTTATCAAATCTGTTAAGAATAAATTTAACTACAAAGATAATTGCAACAATTATCCATATACAAGCCAAAATATTTAAACCTCCAACTTGCCAAGCTTTTTTGACTGGTTCAACCGAAACTAAGACTACAGCTAATCCTCCTAATGCAGTGTATCCCATTATCCCAAAATTAATTAATCCAGCATAACCCCATTGTATATTTGCTCCAATTGTCATAACTGCAGAAATTAAACAATAATTTAAAATAGTTAATGCAATAGACCAGGATTGAAATATCCCAACCAAAATAATTAAAAATATCATGATTGAATATGCAGCGATGACATTTTTATAGTTCTTCATATAACTTTTCCTTTAAAGATACCTGAGGGCCTTATTAATAAAACAATTACTAAAATTGAAAACGAAACAGCAAACTTGTAATCTGTCGATAATAATTGAAGTAAAGAGTCTGGCTCAAGATGTTCAGGTAATAGATATGAAATAAATCTTTTGTATGCGTAAGTTACAAATATTTCTGCAAAAGCTATAACATATCCACCTAAGAAAGCTCCAAATGGATTTCCGATTCCTCCAACAATTGCTGCAGCGAATATTGGAAGCATATTATTAAAATAAACAAAAGGTCTATAACTTTTATCTAAACCGTATAATACTCCACCAATAGTAGCCAAAATTCCTGCGATGACCCATGTTATCAAAACAACTCTCTTAGGATCTATACCAGACAATAATGCTAAATCTTCATTGTCTGAATAAGCTCTCATACTTGTTCCAGTTTTAGTTCTATTTAAAAACCAAAACATTATTGAAACAACAATTAAGGTTACGATTATTGTTATTGCTTGTGTTGATTTTAAAGTTATACCTTCTGCAAGACCAGTTATTTCTTTAAATTCTGTTGCTTTAATTATAAATTTTTCACCGTCTAAAAATCTTCTATCAGATGGTCCAATGATTATTCTAATTAAGGCTTGGGTAACAAACATAACCCCAACACTGACCATTGCAAACTGGACTGGGGGACTTTTTTTTATCCTATAATAACTGAAAACAAATTTATCTATAATTAACATGTATAAAATCATCATTAGGATGGCGAAAGGAATTGTTAAAAGTGCTGTTGGCAAAATACCTAATCCAATACCTAAGGACTGAAAATAATAAGTTAGAATAACTGCGAACATTGTTCCAAAAGACATCATGTCTCCTGTTGCAAAATTAGCAAATCTTAAAACTGCATAAATTAAAGTAACAAAAATAGCACCTAAAGCTAATTGTGAACCATAAGCTAAGGCTGGTATCACTGTGAAATTAAAAAGTACAATTATTGCATTTAAGAAATCCATTATGCTCCCAAAAATGATCTACGAACCTCAGGATCCTCAAGTAAATCATTACCGGATCCCTCAAATTTATTTTGACCTGTTACCAATACATAGCCTCGGTCTGAAATACTTAATGCTTGCTTTGCGTTTTGCTCAACCATAATAACGGCAACATTTGTTTTTTTAACTTTTATTATATGTTCAAACAATTCATCCATTACAATTGGAGAAACTCCAGCTGTGGGCTCATCTAACATAAGAACTGATGGATCGCTCATTAAAGCTCTTCCAAGCGCAACTTGCTGACGTTGTCCACCAGATAATTGTCCGACGACTTGGGATTTTTTTTCACTCAAGATCGGAAATAAACTATAAATACTCTCAATTTTATTTTCTAAACTCCCTTCTGTCAAAAAGCCACCGATCTCTAAATTTTCTCTAACAGTTAATTCTGCAAATACATTTCTTGTTTGTGGAACGAATGAAATACCTTTTTTTACTCGATCTTGAGGATTAATTTTTGAAATATCTTCACCATTCAAAGTTACAGAGCCTGATTTTAATTTTAGTAATCCGAGCATCGCTTTCATGGCTGTTGATTTGCCAGCACCATTGGGACCTAGAATAGCTACTATCTCTCCTCTATTGGCAGTTATGGAACATGAACTAATAATATCAGGGCCATCCCCATAACCTGCAGTCATTTTTGCTCCTTCAAAGTATGCCATTAAATTTCTTTTTTTGTTAAGTTTGACTTTCCAAGATAGCTTTCAATTACTTTTTCATTTTTTTTGACTTCTTCAGATGTTCCTTCAAATAAAACTGAACCATCTGCCATTACTATTACTGGATCACACATTCTGCTTATAAAATCCATATCATGCTCTATCATACAAAAAGTGTAATTTTTTTCTTTATTCAATTTTAATATTGCAGTTCCTAGATCTTTTAAAAGTGTTCTATTAACTCCCGCTCCTACTTCATCAAGTAAAACCAATTTTGCATCAACCATCATAGTCCGTCCTAATTCTAATAATTTTTTTTGACCTCCTGATAGGTTTCCTGCCCTTTCATTAGCTAAATGTGTTAAATTAAGAAAATCTACAACCTCATAGGCTTTTTCTCTTATAACTTTTTCCTCTTTTTTAACTAGTCCAGGTTTAATAAGTGCATTTAATAAATTTTCTCCACTTTGATTTGATGGCACCATCATTAAGTTTTCTAAAACTGTTAGGTTTGAAAATTCATGTGCAATCTGAAAGGTTCTTAATAATCCTCTGCCAAACAACTCATGCGATGGTATATCAGTAATATTTTCATCGTTAAATATTACCTCTCCATCATTAGATTTTAAATTTCCAGCTATTAAATTAAATAATGTTGTTTTTCCAGAACCGTTTGGGCCAATTATTCCAGTGATTGAACCCGATTTAATATTTAATGAGCAATTTGAAACTGCTGCTAGTCCTCCAAATAATTTTGTAAGTTTATTTACCTGTAAGATATTGTCAGACATTTTACTTACTTTTTTTTAATCTATTCAAGACGCTATTTGCTGTTTTATTTAGAGATTTATAAAATCCAAGTTTTCTTAATTCTTTAACAGCTTGTTCATTTAAACCTTTTGGGGTTTGTGAATTTTTAACGAGTACTTTTAAATCTTTATTTGAATTCATTTTTGCATCCTCAGATAAAGCAATAAATAACGAAGTAATATACTTTTGAGAGTCACTTCTATTAATTCCCTTTTTTACTAACCATTCACTCAGAGTTTGAAGTAATTCATAAAATGGTGCCATCATTGATGAAGTTGACCAAAAATTTAGTGATAAGTTTTCATTTTTTATTTCAACAGATGTGCCAAGCTTATTAAAAAAATTTCTAACTTGTTTATCTGGTGGAAAAATTGGTACTGGTCCTTTTCTAAGAGAAATTGGAGGCAAAGGAATTGCTCTAATTATCTTAGTTTTGACTTTAATATATTTTTTTAATTCAGTCATTTTTATAGTTGATATAAAACTCACTATTGTTTGACCTTTTTTAAATTTTAGTTTTGGAAGAATAATTTTTCCAGTTGTTGGTGTTACTGCTAAAAAAACCCAATTTGATTGATTTATAATATCCTGATTATCAGCAGATATTTTTATCTTTTTACTTTTTCTTTTAAGTTCACTTGAAATTTTTGAATTTCTCTTTGAAACAATTATTTTATTAATTTTTAATTTTGATCCCAGTATTCCATTGATTACTGATTTTGAGATATGTCCTGTACCAATAAATCCGATTTTCATGATAAACTAAGTGATTATTATCACTAAAATTAATTAATTAGTAAAAAAAGAACCTCTAATTCTTAGTAATTCTCTTGATAATTTTTTATTTTCTACAAATGGTTTTCTACCATGAAGCCAGAAATAGTTATTTGCAACTACTGAAAAGCCAACTGGTAATGGCATTATAATCTTTTTTTGACTTCCCTCTAAAGAGTCTGATAATTTTTGTAGAAATAGTCCTTGTTCCATATTTTTAGGCTCAGGAAATTGGTCTATGTAAGAAATTTGTGGCTTTCCATTTTCGTCTTCTGAAAAAACAGGATGTTCTACTTTATAGTCAACATTTTTACTTTTTGGAGAACCCCATATAAATTTTTGTTTTCCAACTTTATCATTAGTTAAGCTATCTAAATGTTCCCAATCATCAAGGTGCAGCATTGCAGTTTCTCCACCTTGTACATTTTCTTCCTCCATTTTTAACATTAATAACCAGTCAGTTTTTTCTTTAACATAAGTACCATCAGTATGAAGATCCATATTTGTATATGCTTTTCTAAGATATGAATCGCTATTGTCCTCATGTTTAACATGAAATCTTGCATAATATTTTCCAGCCATTGAATCAAAATTTGGATTACCTAGTAAGTGTGTTACAGCTGTTGATAGTTTAATAAGAAAATTGTTATCAATTTTTTTGGACTTATTTTTAGGTCCTATAATGAAACAACCTGTATCTCTATCCCTCAATATAGAGTTTATAAATTTTCCTAGCTTCCCCCCTGTTGAGTCATCTAAAGATTTTGCAAGTGTAAATCTAGTAAAAGGTTTATATTCAAGAGCTGTAATATCAAATTTTTTAAAAGGAAATATTAGTTTATCTATAATTTCATCTTCAATTTTAATATTGATTATTCTTTTGGAATAATCACTAAATGAAATATCAAACCCTTGAATAGTATCTAAGCTATCCATTATAATTATTTGTTACAAACTCCAATTGAATTTGGTCCACATGTTTCACCATTAGTCCATGTTGCTCCAATTAAATTTGCTCCATCAAAATTGGCATTGGTCATATTCGATGAAGTAAAGTTAGCTTCCATTAGATTTGCATTTTGAAAATTTGCTTCAATTAATGTTGAGCCCATAAAATCAACTCTTGTCATATTGGCTCCTGTAAAATTAGCTTTTTCAAAATTTCCACCAACGAGAATTGACTCATATAAGTTAGCTCTTACAAATGTTGACTCTGGAAAAGTTCCAAATGACAAATTTGATGTCATCATAATACTTTTATCAAAATTTACTTGTATAAAACTTGCAAATGATAAATTTGAGTTAGGCAAATAACTGCCTTGTAAATCTTGTCCATCTGAAAATCTACAGTTAGTATAATCAACACCATCGGTTAAAGGATCGTCACATGCTGCTTGTGAAATACCTGGTATTAAAACCAAGAACAATAGTAAAATAATTTTTTTCATTTATATCGTAAAGCTACTTAATAAAAACATAATGATAGCAGAGAATAAAGTTGGGTAAACTAAATTATTTCTAGTTAATTTAAAAATTATTATTGCTAAAAGCACAACAATAAATCTAGATAAATAATTACTTTCAGAAAGTGCACCAGCTGGAAATATTATCATTCTAGAAATTAAAGCAGCCAATGTCGAATAGGCTAAATAATTAAACCACCTATATATTTTAGTATTTTCATCTATTATTTCAGATGTAAAAGCTCCTAAAAACCTTGAAATATAAGTAGCTAAAGACGTAATAACTATTATTAAAACAATATTAGCTGACATTTTTCTCTCCTATTACAAAAGCAACAGTTCCAGCCACAAACCCGCCAATCAAAACACACCAATCAGGACTAATAAAATAAAATAAAGGTCCTAAGATAGCTCCTAAAATTATTGAAACATTTAATTGTATAGACTTCATCACTCCTATCATTGTGCAAGTAAAATAAATTGGATTAATTATAGCTAATCCAATCATCATTTCTCTATTTAAGAAATCAGAAGAGTAATAACCTAAGATAGTTGAAAAAATTGCTATCAACCAAGTTGCAGTTCCAATTCCTATCCAAAAATCGACTCTATATTTTTTTTCAATATCTTTATAATTATTTTTAAGAATTAACCACGAAGATACTGCAACAAAATGACATGAAAGATAATACTTCCATCTTGGTTGACTTTGGTGCTTTAACAATGGCATTAAAGATACGGTCATCGGATACAATCTTGCATTAACTAACCAAACTGCAAAAAATAAATTAAGTAACGAAACACCAATCAAAATCGATTCTGCCATCACAAGTGAGCCAGGTAATGCATAAGTTAAAAAGGTAGAAAAAATACTTTCTTGAATTGTAAAACCTAAATTTTTTAATAAAGCACCAATTGCTAAAAAGCTTAAACCAAGAGCAATTGCAGGGCTATCGAATTCTTTTGCACAAAGAATTCCTTTGAAAAAATATTTTGAATTAATCATCCGCCTAGGAATAGACGTCCAACATCATCATTTTTAAGTAAATCATCACCTCTTCCTGCTATAGCAGTTTGGCCGGATACTAATACATATCCAATATCAGAAAACTCTAAACCTTTTTTGGCGTTTTGCTCAACTAGAATAATTGTTTTTTTTTCATTTTTTTGTAAGTCTCCCAAAATTTCAAATACCATATCAATATATCTCGGCTCTAATCCAATAGAAGGTTCGTCAACTAAAAGAACTGAAGGCTTCATTACTAAAGCTCTAGATATTTCTAATAATCTTCTTTCACCACCTGATAATACTTTTGCCGGTTGATTTCTTCTATTCCTTAATCTTTCATATTTATCTAAAATCTTTTCTGCCTCTTGATATGACTCTTCGGTTTTATCTTTGATAAAACCTCCCATTAACAAATTTTCCTCAACAGTCATATCTGGAAAAACTGAATTATCTTGCAGAATATAAGCTATACCAACTGACTTTAATTTTTCAGCAGGAGTTAAATTTGTTATTTCTTTTCCATCGATTTCTATTTTACCAGAAAAAATATTTGTAAATCCATATATTGAGTGAAGTATTGTTGATTTACCTGCTCCATTAGGACCAATTAAACATAATGATTGTGCTTTGCTTACAAATAAATCAAAATTATGTAAAATTTCCATTTTACCATATCCAGCATTCAAATTTTTAATTGTTAAATGAGTATCTTCAGAAGATAAGTTTTTTAGATCTTCTGCACCTGGTGCTTTACCTAAAACTTCATATTGATTAGACATTATTGAGCCCCCAAATACGCATCTACTACTCTTTTGTCATTTTTAATTTCTTCAGGAGTACCATTTGCGAGCATTTTTCCATGTGCAAGGCAAAATATGTCTTCAGCTAATTGCATAATTACTCTCATATTGTGCTCAATAACAAGTAATGTTATGCCAAAATCTTGATTAACTTTGATTAGTCTATCAATAATTCCATTAATTAAAGTAGGATTTATACCTGCTGTTGGCTCATCTAATAATAGCATTTCTGGCTCATTCATTAGTGCCATTGCAAGTTCTAATAACTTTTGTTGTCCAAAAGATAGGTCGCCTGCCCTGAGTTTTCTCTTTTGATACAATCCAACAAAATTAAGTAAGTTTTCTGCTTTTTCTGTGAGCTCTTTTGGAATTTTTGAGAATATTTTAAACAAACTTTCATCACTACCTTTGTGACTGATAAGCATGTTATCCACACAATTTAATTTTCCATAAATTCTGGTTTGTTGAAATGTTCTTAATAATCCCAGTTTTGCAATTACTGGTACCGGTAATTCTGATACTTCTTTTCCATTAAACTTAATTGAACCATTGTCTATTGGATAAGTACCAACAATTGAATTAAATAAAGTAGTTTTACCAGATCCATTGGGTCCTATAAGACCAACTATCTTTCCTTTTTCAACCGACATTGAAATATCAACATTAGCTTTAACACCACCAAATGATTTACTTACATTGTTGACTTCTAAAATACTCATTTTAACTCTACCTGTGCTTTTCGATCGGCTTCATCGACAACTTCACCAAATCTTTCTGGATATTTTTCTCTTAGCCATCCCATTAATCCCTCTGGGAAGTAAATTACTATCACTACTATTAAAACTCCTAAGGCAACATACTGCCAGCCTAGGAAGAATGTCCAAAAACCTTCTTTAAAAAAATGAAATAAAGTTGCACCAATAATTGGTCCCCATAAAGTTCCTTTACCTCCTAGGATTGCCATTAAAACCATAAATACACCCATTTCTCTTCCATCAAATGCAACATCAGTTGAGTCAATATAACCAACTAAACCTCCCATTATTCCACCAGCAAGACCACAAAAGAAAGCTGAGATCATCCATCCAGTTATTTTGTATTTCATAGTCTCAATTCCCATTGCTTCAGCTTTATCTTCATTATCTCTGATTGCATTCAGAATTAATCTAAACCTTGTTGTGTAAATTGCTCGTACAGCGATGAAAGTTAGTACGAGTGCTCCAAAACTTAAAAAATAAAAAAATTCACCTCTTGCCTCAAGACCTCCTATGTTTGGAAAAGGAGGAGTTGTAAAGCCCTGTCCAGCTCCAATAATTTCAATACCTCCAGAAATTTCTCCTGCTGCAACTCCTAAACCTAATGTACAAATTGCAAAGTAATGACCTCTTAATCCTAAAATTGCATAACCAATTAATCCTGCAACAATTGTAGGAACAACGGCTGCAACTACCAGACCAGCTGCCATGCCTTGAAAGAATTGTGAAGGTGTGTGAACGAAAGTTTTTTCACCACCACTTTCTGTCCATTCTGCCAATGGGAAAAACATACCAACTTGAACAGATGCACAAAGATACATTCCCAAACCATAAAAAAGAATGTTTCCAAATGTGTTGTAGCCCATTTCACCACCTTGGATATTCCATGTAGTTGCTAGAACAATTAATACACATAGAATTGATAATTGAACTTTAAAAGCTGGAAAAATAAATGGTGCAACTAAACCGAATACTAAAATTCCAATGTACAAAATCCAACTATTTTTGTTCATACAAACTCTCTATTTTATCTCTAAAATCTTTATCAACTGTAAAATAATGTCCATTTTCTTCATGAAGACTAGATCCTGTTGAATGATATTGATCTAAATGTTTTTTAAATTTATCAATATCCACTTCTATCAATTTACCATTATCATCCTTAATTTTAGCTTTTCTCACTTTAAATACTCTCTCTTTCTTGAAAGTTTAAATCTTCTGTAAACTAAAATTAAAACTAATAATAAAAATACTGAACCAATTCTAAATTCCGTACCAAGAATATAATCCGCAAATTCCTCAAATATTCCAAGTCCCATACCTGACATAGCTACTCCAGGTAAATTTCCTAATCCTGCAACAATCACAATCATAAATGATCTTATAGTGTAAGGTAATCCCATGTATGGGTGTATGGTAAATGTTATTGAAATTAAAGCTCCAGCTACACCACATAACGCTGCATTTATTCCAAATGTTGCTGCATAAACTTTTTCTGTATCAACACCTAAAATCTTTGCTGCTCTTGCATTTTGAGCTGTTGCCCTAATTGCACGTCCAAGCTTAGATCTTTTCATATAAACTACTAAACAAATTGCAAAGACAATACTTATAAAGGCAGAAAATATTTTAGAGTTTGGTAGAACAACATTATTATCAAATAACATTGTGGTTCCATATCCTGAGTTAGCCAATACAACATCTGCTCCAAATGCAAAGTTCATTAACTGCATAAACAGAATACTAATTCCAAATGTTGCTAATATTGAGATGAACAGATCTCTATCGACAACTTTATTTATAACTAATTTGTAAATTGCAATTCCAACAAAATACATAATAATGGGAGAGACAATTACTCCCCAAGCTGGATGAATTCCATATAAATACATAAAGTATGCAATGTATCCTCCTAAGATTACAAGGTCTCCCTGTGCAATATTAATTATATTCATAACACCCCACTGTAGTGCCATTCCATAAGCAATTAATGCAAATAATATTCCAAGTAAAAGTCCATCAAGACATGCTTGAATGGTTATCATTGGATATTGGAAGACTAAAAAATCCATAATTTAATTTTGATTTCTATAAAAAAAAGCCCCCTATTTCTAGGGGGCTTAATTATTTTTTTTTATCTTTCAGACCACTTTGGCACTGGGTGTATTAACTCAGCTGAAGCCCATTTTAATGGAGCAACAACTTTATTTTCACACTTACCAGCATCATCACACATTACTTGGAAAAGTACCATTGGTTTGTCAACATTTTGACCACCAGGTGCAAATTTAATATTTCCATAGAATGTTTGCATGTTAGTTGCAGCAAGAGCATCTCTTACTTTTTTCTGATCAAAAGTATTAGCTCTTTCAAAAGCATCTTTAAATACTAACAGTGCAGCTGAAGACTCTGCAGATTGATATGGTGGATCATAGCCAAATTCTTTTTCAAAATCTGCCGCATATGTCATACCATCTTTAAAGAAATCATCTTTGTAAGTTAATGTTTTATGCCATTGAGAAGCGCATAATGCATATTGAGAATTTTTCCCGTGTTGCTTTGATAATTTTGCAGCATCACAGTGTGTCATTGCCAACATAGGAACATCAACTTTCATTTCTGAAATTTGTCTTATAGCTGTTAAAGCTCCTTTTGTATGACCTGAAACAACCAATACATCTGGCTTCATTTGTTTTACCTTAACTAAAGTAGCAGCCATATCATTAAGCTCTTTTGGAAGTTTATCGTCGATTATAATTTCTGATCCAGTTTCTTTAGCTGCATCTAAAATACCTAATCTTACGTCTTGCGAGAATGCATCTTGCTCAAAAGCTTGTGCAATTCTTACGCCTTTTCCGCCATTTAACTCAACAGCTGTTCTTATCGCTACATCAAGATACAAGTTTGCTGGTGCTAATACCGCAAATAGATATTTGTAACCTTTCGTAAACAAAGATCTAGAAGCACCGTTAGCCTCAACCATTGGTACACCATATTTTTCAGTTACTGGTGCGATCGCTTTTGTTAAACCAGAACTGTATGGCCCAAGCATGAACTCTACTTTATCTTGTGAGATTAATCTTTCTGCTAGCTGAGCTGCTCTTTTTGGGTTTGACTCATCATCGTAATAAATAATATCAAACTTATAAGTTTTTCCCCCAACTTTTACTCCACCCATGCTGTTAATTCTGTCAACAGCCATGTTATAGCCGTTTTGAGTATGAACACCATTAGATGAATATTTTCCAGTTAAAGAAATTGCAGCACCTAAAATAATCTTATCTCCAACAACTTTTGCAAATGATACAACTGAAGTTGAAAATAATAATGCTATTGCAGAAACAAATGTAATTAAAATGTTTTTTATTTTCATCTATTCCTCTTTAATTAATTAATATAGGTTAAATTAATAACAAAAATTATTTAATTGCAAGTGTGAGTAGTAACGCAATTTGCCTTAGTATTTTTGGGTAAATGCAATAATTATTGCAATAAAAATAATTACACAAGCTGAAATTGTATTTATAATTTTTGGATTTGCCTTAATCCAAATAATTAACTTGTTAGCTAAGATAGCATAACCAACTAAAGATAGAAAATCTAATACAACATAAGTTGTAATTAAAATTATAAATTGAACAATATAATTAGAATTAAAATCAATAAATTGCGGAAATATGAAAGGAAAAAACATCCATGCTTTAGGACTTGTTCCTGCAACTAAAAAACCATCTTTATAAAATGAAAAAAAACTTTTATCTGAAATATCTTTTGTATTTATATCTTTAGGTCTCGATTTATAAATATCATATGCAAGATAAGTTAAATAAGCGATACCTAACCATTTTAAGGTATTTAATATTGTTGGATTTTCAGACAAAAAAGATCCAATAACAAAAATTACTAAAGTTGCCTGGATTATATTTGCGGTTACATCTCCTAATGCAGTCCAAACACATTTTCGAACACCATAGTTCATTGAGTATGAAATAATTACAATTCTAGGAGTTCCAGGCGTAATAAACATAAAAATGATAATTTGCAAAAAAAGGATAAAATCTAGGGGAAGCATCTTAAGGATAGTCCTAAAAAACCGGGAGCTAAAGATGGCTAGATAGGACTATCTAAAAATGATAATATCATAAGAGTAATGATTTGCATTAAAATAATTGTTACAGATTGTTGAATTTTCATGAAAAAAAGTCACAGACCTACAACCAGAGTTAAAAATCCAGAGCCACACGTTGAGAGTCCAGATTGGGTTATATGGGCTGCCTGGGCAGATAGAATTACTTTTGAAGAAATAGAAAAAAAAACCGGTAAGACTGAAGGAGAAGTAATTAAAATCATGAGAAGATCTTTAAAACCGTCTTCTTTTAGATTATGGAGAAAAAGAGCAAGTTCACAAAGTATAAAGCATCGAAAAAAATTTGAATATTCAAGAAAATTAATCAAATCAAAGATAAATAAAAACGACTACTTGCTCTAGCAATTTATCAAACTAAGATTATATATAACTAATGAAAAATATTATCGTCTACTCTGGACCAATGTGTGGTTATTGTGATGCTGCAAAAAGATTACTTGAAAGAAATAATTTAGAATTCACAGATATAGATGTATCAACAAAAGACGGGCTTAGGGATGAAATGACAAGAAGAGCAAATGGTAGACGAACAATTCCACAAATATTTTTTGGCGAAAAACATATTGGCGGATACCAAGAGTTAAGAGAACTGGAGAAAAATGGAAGTTTATTTAATTTAATTAAATAGATTATTATTTAGCGATTAAATCGAAATCAAAAAAAGCACTATCAAAATACCCAATCATATTTGTAGTACTTGTCATACTTTTTGTTAGACCTCTTGTATTATTATACTTTATTTGTAAACCTGAAGTTTGTGGAGTGATTTTTATGGCCTTTGCTAATGGCATTACTCCAATAATCCTTGAAATCCCATGATCTGCCCCACCAGTACACCCTGTTTCACTATTTTTAATTTGGTCTGTATCGGTAGCTCCAACTCCATCAAGAAGTGTCAAATCTGACTCTAGTAAATAAGCGTCAATATTTACATGCGTCCCTTGAAAAGTTACTGCATGAAAACAATCATCATCACTATCCATCGTTAAGGTATTTACTCCAATTGTTGTTTCTGCTGCGGTTGCACTTGATGTGCAATCAACATTTGATTTTGCTGCAGTGTTAATTCTATTTTCAAATCCATAAATTGTACCAAGGGATGAAACTTTGGTTACGCATGTTGTAGAGCTATTAGATCTATCACTCATAGTAGCGCTAAATGTTTGGCTTGTAGTAAATTTAAAAGTTGAACCCATTGTTACTATTGCAAAAGTATAAGTTCCGTATGGTAAGGCGGTATAATCAGATGCTGTGCCAATAGCTGTTCCTATGCCTTTTTTAACTTCAGTTTCTGCCCCACTATCATTTTTGAAAAATGTCGAGCAAGAAGACCTATTTACTTGAGCGGATGTAGTTGGTCCAGTTGGTCTAGACGTACATAAATCCAATCTATAAAAAGTCAATTTTTGAGCGTTAGGAGTAAATTCGCATCTATTATTAGCTGCTGCTGGTGTTATTGTTCCACCATTACCGGTGCACTCTGGATCATTTCTAGTGACTGTAGTACCTGGTTGTGCATTTGACACCGAAGCGTAAAAAGTAATACTTAAAATACTCAAAAATATTAATAACAAAAAAACTCTAATACTTTTTTCAATTTTCATTATTAAAATCCTATAACAGTTAGATTCATTTCTTTTTGTTTAACAATCAAATTTTCTCTCTCTACTTTGGCAAATCTCTTGTTTTCTACTGACACACCACTAAACGCTTTATCACTTATTTCAAATTTTTCATATTCACCTTTGCAACATCTATATGTTAATCTGATAAAATCCTCATCATCAGTTACGCCATCAAAATCTCTATGGCCTATTTCAATATTAAATCTTGAAATACCAGCTCTTAATGAAAAATCTTCTCCTTCTAAATCAGTAGCTCCATCAACACCATCCCACTTAAATGTTCGGATATTTAGACTGGTAGTTGGTAAATAAGGTAGTGGAATTCCAACTTTAAGATCCCTACCATCAAGTGCTGATTCCTTAAAACCATCAACTCCAGTTTTTTTGTCAGATATAGCCCAGTACTCATTATAAGTTAATGAACCTAGACTTGTTATTGCTTCAAGTCCAATACTTGCTCTTTGATGATTGTGATCAATTTCATGATCATAAAAAATATTTGCCCCAAGCAGCATAGTGTCATTGCTGATTAGGTTTCTTGTCGCTAATCCTAGATTTATTGTTTCTCTGCTATCATCTGAAAGAAACAAACTTCCTTGGAAAAAAGTAGAAGTACTTTTGTCGTCAATATCAGATAAAGGATTGATTGCAATAATACTTCCTGTAACCTTATCTGAATTTCCTGAACTAAGTCCAAATTCAGCCATAGGAAATATTTCATTTAATGTTTGATTAAAAAAATTATCAATTCTACTTTTTAAGTTACTTGTATACTCATTGGAATACGCGTTAACAGAGAGTCCAAAAACTGCATAAAATATAATTAATATTTTTTTCATAAAATTATTCTTATATTTTTTTAAATAATATTAAAGGAAATACTACAATTTCTCTTTCGGCTTAAATACAAGACAAACTCCGTTATTACAATACCTTTTACCGGTAGGTTGCGGACCATCATCAAATATGTGTCCATGATGTCCGCCACATTTCTTACAATGGTACTCGGTCCTGGCATAACCAATATGGTGATCGGTTTTGGTTTCAAATACATCTGGAAGAGATTTATAAAAAGATGGCCACCCAGATCTGCTTTCATATTTCGTTGATGATTTAAATAATTCAATATCACAGTTAGCGCAGTGATATGAGCCCTCTCTTTTTTCGCTGTTTAATTCACTTGAACCAGGAGGTTCGGTTGCTTCATTGAATAAAATATTTTCTTGTTCTGGAGTTAAATTTGAATTTTTTTTCATTATAAAAATTTAGCACATGTTTTATGTAAACTAGAATGTAATTCTACTAGCTTATTAAAATCTTCGTTGTATCCACCTCCTAATACTCCACAAATAGGAATTTTATTTGAGAAGAAATTATCAATAACCAATTCATCTCTTTCAAATATACCATTATCAGAAATATTTAGTTTACCCAACCTGTCATTATAGTGAATATCAACACCAGCGATATAGAATACAAAATCAAACTCTTCTTCATTCAAATATTTTAGGTTATTTTTTAAAATATCAATATATTCTCTATCTTCTAAATTTTCCTCTAATTCAATATCAAGATCACTTACTGATTTTTTTGCTGGATAATTAACTTTAGAATGCATGCTGAATGTAAAGACTTGATTATCATTTTTGAATATTTCAGAATTGCCATTACCCTGATGAACATCTAAATCAATAATTAAAATTTTATTTGCTAATCCTCTTGAAGTTAAATATTTAGCTGCAACCGCAACATCATTGAAAACACAAAATCCAGCTCCTTCATTAGATGTTGCATGATGACTACCTCCTGCAGTATTACACGCTATGCCATAGTTTAAAGCTAGCTTTGTAGCAAGCACTGTGCCTCCAGTTGCAATAAAAGACCTTCTAACTACGCTTTCAACTAAAGGAAAACCAATTTTTCTAATCTCATTTTTATCTAAAGTTTTATTTTTTATTTTATTTATATAATTTTCTGTATGTGCCTCTTTTAAAGTATCTACTGAGCATGGCTCTGGAATATAGAAATTTTTAACAATTTTATTTTTAATTAATACTCTAGCTAATTCACCAAATTTTTTTATAGGAAATTTATTGTCATCATTTAATTTTGCTTCATAGTCTTTATGATTAACAACTGGTAGTTCCATAAATGATATTAAGGATTATATATCCCAAGGATTATTCTTATTATTGTTGAGATTATATTTGCTAATTGCTTTTTCTAGTGTTTCTAGTGGAACTTTCTTATCTTCGTAAAGTGTATACAAAGAACTAACGACTATATGTTTGCTATCTACCTCAAAAAAGTCCCTCAAATTTTTTCGCGTATCACTTCTTCCAAAGCCATCAGTGCCCATTGCTAAAAACTTATTATTTATGTGACTAGAGATTAATTGTGAATATGCTCTGACATAATCTGAAGTGGCAATTACAGGATCTTCATTAGGAATTAGCTGCTGTAAATAATTTTGTTTTTTGTTTGCGGGAGATAATGTGTTCTGTCTTAAAACTGATTTAGCATTTTTTTCTAACTCTGAATAGCTTGTTATGCTGTACAATCTTGAACCAATTCCATATTCATCTTTAAGTATTTTAGAAGCTTCGATACATTCTCTAAATATTGGCCCAGATCCTAATAAATTTATATTAATTTTATCATTAGAACTATCTTTAAAAAGGTAACCACCTTTAATTATTCCATCTTTATTTTTTATATCAATTTTTGGATGAAAGTACTTTTCATTATTCACAGTAATATAATAAAATTCATCTTTACATTCTGTCATCATTCTTTTCATTCCATCATCAAAAATAATTGCTAGCTCACTTGCAAAACAAGGATCGTAAGATTTTAAATTTGGAAATGTTGATGCAATTATATGACTTTGTCCATCTTGATGTTGTAATCCTTCTCCAGCCAAAGTAGTTCGTCCAGCTGTAGCACCAATTAAAAATCCTCTTGGCATTTGATCGGCTGCTGCCCAAATAAGATCTCCAATTCTTTGAAAACCAAACATAGAATAAAAAATATAAAAAGGCATCATTGGAAAATTATGATTACTATAAGAAGTGGCTGCTGCTAACCATGAAGATATTGCACCAGCTTCATTTATTCCTTCCTCTAATAATTGTCCGGTTTTTGATTCTTGATATTTTAAAATTGAAGTTGCATCTTCAGGTTCATATAATTGACCATCTGGTGAATAAATTCCAATTTGTGAAAACAAATTAGCCATTCCAAAAGTCCTAGCTTCATCAGCTACAATAGGAACGACTCTTTTTCCAAAATCTTTATCTCTCATTATATTTCCTAAAGATCTTACTAATCCTGTTGTGGTTGAATATTCTCTATCACTTTTTTCAAATAAAAAATTTGAATGCTTCTCTATACTTGGAGTTTTCAGTTCTACCTTTTTAAAACTTCTCTTTGGTAGTGGACCCCCTAGCATATCTCTCCTCTTTTTTAAATATTTTATCTCATCAGAGTCATCTGAGGGTTTGTAGAATTCTAAATTTTCTATTTTATTATCTGGGATATTAAGTTGGAAACGATCTCTAAATTCCTTTAAAGCATCAAGATTTAATTCTTTTTGTTGATGGTTTGTCATTTTAGACTCTCCTGCTTTTCCCATGCCATAGCCTTTTTTTGTTTTAGCAAGTATAACTGTTGGCTTCCCCTTAGTTTTGACTGCTGAACTAAAAGCTGCATAAAGTTTTTTAAAGTCGTGTCCACCTCTTTTTAATTTATCAATTTCATCTTTACTAAGTGAAGAAACCAATTTTAAAACTTCTGGATCTTCAGCAAAAAAGTTTTTAAGGTTATATTCACCATCTCTTGCCCCTAAAGTTTGATATTTTCCATCTACTGTTTTAGCAAAACGTTTTAATAACAAGTGATCTTTATCTTCTTGAAAAATCTTATCCCATTCAGACCCCCAAAGGACTTTTATAACATTCCATCCATTAGCTTTAAAAATTGTCTCAAGTTCTTGAATTATTTGTCCATTACCTCTTACTGGTCCATCTAATCTTTGAAGATTACAATTTATTATAAATGTTAAATTGTCCAATTTCTCTCTAGAGGCTATAGATAATCCAGCCAAACTTTCGGGTTCATCCATTTCACCATCTCCAAATAAACCCCAAACTCTTTTATCTGTTTTTAATAAGTTTCGATTTTCCAAATATTTCATGAAACGAGCTTGATAAATTGCATTAACCAAACCTATTCCCATTGATGCTGTCGTGAATGTCCAATAGTCTTTCATCAAATATGGATGGCAATAAGATGAAAGCCCTTGTTCATTAAGTTCTTGTCTATAATTTTCTAAATGATTTTTTGTTAATCTTCCTTCTAAAAATGATCTTGCATAAATTCCTGTTGTACACTGAGATTGATAAAAAATTAAATCTGCTTCGTCTCCTCCCTTAAAAAAATGATTAAATCCAGTTTCAAATACTTCAGCAAATGATGCATAACTTGCAATATGTCCTCCAAGACCTCCAAAGTTTTTATTTGCTTTCATAACCATTGTTAAAGCATTCCATCTTAAAATTGCTGTTATTTTTTCTTCAATTGCTAAGTCACCAGGGTAAATTCCCTGATCGTATTGAGATATAGTATTTCTATATGGTGAATAAGGAACGGGTGAATATAATACTCTTAAATCTTTTGCCCGCTGTTCAAGTTTTTCTAAAATTATTTTAGCTCCATCTCTACCATGATTTTCTACTACTGCGTCTAAAGAATCTAACCAATCATTTAACTCTTGATTATCTAATTTTTGATTTTGATTAGCTTTAAGTTCTTTGCTCATCGATAATAGTATACACAAAAATAAAAAATTTTATCTGGTAAAATTGTCTAAGATTTCTATTATTCTATAACTCTTTGAGGTTTGCCTGATGCAAAACTATCAAGATTTTCAATCATTTGATTGTAAAAAGTTGCATAATTTTCAGCGGTGACATATCCAATATGAGGTAGTAGAAGAGCATTTTGTACAAATCTAAGTTTGTGACTTTCCGGTAAAGGTTCTTTTTCGTAAACATCCAAACCTGCTCCAGCTATAATATTTGTTGATAAAGCTATAATGAGATCATCTTCATTAACTATTTCGCCTCTTGAAGTATTTATTAAATAGGAAGTTTTTTTCATTTTCTCAAATTCTTTAATAGTAATACAATTTCTATATCTATCTCCTCCTTGAACATGAATAGATAAAAAGTCAGAATTTTGAATTAAATCATCTTTGCTACACGGTAAAACATCAAGCTCTTTGCATTTATCTAAATTTAAATTTTCACTCCAAGCCATAATTTGCATACCAAAAGCTTTACCAATTTTAGCAACTTGTGAGCCTACCCTTCCCAAGCCAAGTAAACCTAATATCTTGCCTTTAAGTTCAACCCCAATTGTCGACTGCCAATAACCTTGATACATATTATCTATTTCTGTTTTAAAATTTCTAGCAAGTCCTAAAATTAATGCCCAAGTTAACTCTGGTGTTGGGTTACTATTGATCTCAGTACCAGTGACCACAACTCTATTTTTTTTAGCTGCTTCTAAATTTATCGATTTATTTCTCATTCCACTAGTGACAATTAATTTTAATTTTTTTAAACTCTCTATAAGTTTTTTTGTTATTTTTGTTCTCTCTCTCATTATAAAAAGAACTTCAAATTCTTTTAATTTTTCAATTGCATCATTCTCATTTTCAAATGGATCATTAAATACCTGAAATTCAAATTTTGAAGATAATTTTTTAAGATCAATAAAATCTTTTGCAATATTTTGATAATCGTCGAGTATAGCTACTTTAAGCATTTTTTTTGTTTGAAAGTAATATCCCTGAAATGATAAATATTCCACCGATATAATGATAAAAGAGTAATACTTCATCAAATATTATCATCGCTAAAATTGCTGCAAGAATTGGCATTAAGTGTAAATAAATTCCAGCTCTATTAGCACCTATTAAAGCAACTCCTTTTATCCAGAAAAAAAAAGAAATAATTCCAGGCAACAAAACAACATAAAATAAAACAAGGATGAAATTTGTATTAATTATAATTCGATTGCCAATGTAAATATAATCTATTGCATACATTGGAATAAGAAATATTACCCCAAGCCCAATAACAACTTGAAGTAAAGTTATTGGAGATAATCCATAATTTTTTTTCTTTAAAAGTGCTGAATAAAGTGACCAGGATATCATTGCAAATAATGCAAAAAGATCTCCTTTTTCAAAAGCTAAATTTTTAAAGATCTCGAAATCTGCTTTTGAAATTATAAATAATACACCTAACAAAGAAAATATAACTCCCAAAACTTGAAAGGTATTTGTTTTTTCTATTTTTAAAATTATAGAAAATAAAATGATCATAACTGGAACAGTTGAGATCATAAGTACACCTGTAATTACTTGTGTAGTTTTCAAAGAATAAAAAAGTGCTGAATTAAAAATACTGACTGCTGTTATTCCTAAAAAACAAAGTAGATAAATATTTTTAAAAATTAATTCTTTTTTTTCAATCATCTCTTTATAAGTAAATGGTAATAGAATTAGAAACGCCAGTGACCACCTTAATATGTTTAATGAAATTGGTGGTATGTCATTTAAACCTGCAATCTTTCCAACAATAAAATTTCCAGACCAAAACAAAGCTGCTAAAAAAAGCAAAATAGATGCAATTATGATATTACTTTTATTTTCAAGCATTAAATAAAGTACTATAAAAGATTACTTTTAACTAAACCTTATTGAGCTGTATGGTTGCAAATCTAAATTAGTATTCTCACCAGAGATCATTTTAGATATAATTTTTCCTGAAATTGCACCAAGTGTCCAACCTAAGTGATGATGACCAAAAGAATAAAAAACATTTTTATAATTTTTTGAAGGCCCTAAGACTGGTAAAAAATCTGGCAATGTGGGTCTAAAACCAAGCCACTCGTCTTTATGTTCAGGCAGCCCATCTAGCATATCCTTTGCATTTAATATCAAGTTTTTTATTCTCGATTTTGACAGAGAGTTTTCCAACCCACCAAATTCGACAGTTCCAACAACTCTTAACCCTTGTTCCATCGGTGTCATTCCAAAACCTCTATTTGCATATACAATTGGTCTTGAAATTAAATGGTCATAATCTTTAAAATGAATATGATATCCTCTTTCAGTATCTAGCGGTATATTTTCATGTAACTTGTCTGTAAGTCTTTTTGAAAATGCCCCGCAGGCAATTACAAGTCTATCAAAAATAAATCTTTGCGTTTCTGTTCTCAATACAGGTTTTTCTTCATCAAAATCTATATCTTGAATATTTAATTTTAAAAACTTTCCACCTTTATTTACAAAATTTTCAAATAATTTTATTAATATTTTTCTTGGATTTCTTGCATGCCTTGCGTAATCATAAAAAACACCGCCATGATAAAATGGTTTTAAGTTTGGCTCTAAATCATGAATTTCTTTTTTATTAACTAATTGTTGTTTTACTCCCAATTGATCTCTAATTCTAATTTCTAGTTCTCTACTCTTCATATTTTGATCAGTCCAAACATAAAGAATTCCATTACTTTCAACTAACCCATCGAGATTAATTTCATCAAATAATTCGTCAAAAGCTGGTAATGATTGATCTAAAATTTGGTGCATATTTTTAGCTGTATGCATCATTTTTTCTTCCCTACAATTTAAGATAAATCTTGCAAACCAAGGGATCATCTTTGGAACATAATTCCATTTTAGAGCTAAAGGTCCTCTTGAACTAATTAACATCGAAGGGACATCAGCTATAACATCAGGTCTGTTTAAAGGAACAGACGCATAAGGAGAAAAGTGACCAGCGTTTCCATAAGATGCTGCGCTCCCTGGCTCCTCTCTATCAAAAAGTGTTACTTGAAAACCTTTTTTTTGAAGAAACAAAGCATTACAGACACCTTGTATACCAGCACCAATAATTCCAATTTTTTGATTTTTTTCATCCACAAGGGAAATATATTTTCTAAGACATGCTTAATATATATGATATTTGATCGCGGGTTTATTTAACTTAAATTGTTATTTGCCTATAGATATTAAAGTTAAGTCGTCACTTAACTTGTTATCCCCAGCTGTATTAATTACCGTATTTGATATATCTGATAATTGTTTGCTAGAATCTGTATTAAAATTTTGCTCTATGATTTTTAATGAACCATCTATTCCTATTTCTTCACCTGAGCTATTTAGGCTTTCAGATAAACCATCAGTGAAAGCATAAAATCTGTTATTTTCTAGCTTAACTTTGTGAGTTTTATAAACTGATTTATCTTTTTGAAGTATTACGCCCATAGGTGGAGAATTACTTTCAAATTGTTCATAATTTCCAGATGATGATCTAATTATAGCTGGCTGATGACCGCCATTTACCCATCTTAATTCATCCGTCCTCATATTATATTCTCCTAATATGCTTGTAACAAACATACCGCCAGTTTTAGTTAAAAACAGATCATTATTCATATGAAACATCATTTCGTCTGGATCTACTTGGTCTCTAGACATTATTTCAAAAAGAGTTGATGCTTTAGCCATAACCATTCCAGCATGGATTCCTTTGCCAGCGACATCTGCGATTATAAAATAAACACTTTCATTATGAGGATAAAAACTAAAGAAATCTCCTGAAACTTCTCTGGCTGCAATATTAATTCCATGCACAGGGTAATTTTCCAAATTTCTTTTTGGTAGAAAATTTTCTTGGACTTTAACCGCAAGTTTTACTTCATTTGAAATTCTGTCTCTCCATACTTTCTTTTCAGCTTCACTAGTTTCTAGTTTACTCATCAATCTATTGTAATAAAGACCGATTACTCCTCCTGCGGTAAATGGATCTTGTGGTCCTCTAATAGTTAAATCACCAGACTCGGACTGTTTTTCTAAAATTGTAATTAAATCGTGTTCAACAGACGTTGCATTATGCTCAGCAATATTCAATCCTAACTCTTCATGTAATGGACTTACTCTTAGAGGATAAAAGTAATTTAATATTTTCAATAAAATATATGATCCAAAAAATGAGAATACACCAATCGCAACAATTCCAATAAACTGTACTTTGATTTGTTCTAGTCTAGTTAATCCAGTTCCAAGTATTTCAAGATCGCTAAACAATCCAACTGCGATAGTTCCCCAAACCCCTGCTGCCAAATGAACAGGTACAGCTCCAACAACATCGTCTATTTCAAATTTATTTAAAAATTCATTTACAAATATTGCAACAACCGCTCCTATAATTCCAACAAATATTGAAGTCACTGATGTCATCGAATTACATCCTGCTGTAATTGCAACCAATCCTGCAAGTGGTCCAAGTATTACATAGTAAGGATCTGGTTTTTTAAATAATGCAAAAGAAATTCCAAGACCTGTTAATAATCCAAAAGAAGCAGCTAGAAATGTATTTATTAAAATCAAAGGAACTGCATCATCCATAGCACCATTACTTCCACCGTTAAAACCAAACCACCCAAACCATAAAATTAAAGTTCCCAAAACTGCAAGTGGAAAACTTGAGCCTGTGAATTTTCCTTTATTAGCATCTGAATATTTTCCAATTCTTGGACCTAAAATTAAAACTGCTGATAATGCAATCCATCCACCTACTGAATGAACTATTGTGCTTCCTGCAAAATCAACAAATCCAATATCTGTCAGCCATCCAGTTGTTTTAACTTGTCCAGTTACTGCAAGTAATTGTCTTGTGGCATCAATATTATTTAAATAACTTGATGACCATGCCCAATGACCAACAATTGGATATATAATTCCTGTAGCTATAATTGTAATTATTAAATAACCATTAAACTTCATTCTTTCTGCAACAGCGCCTGATACAATAGTTGCTGCAGTTGCAACAAACATTGCCTGGAATACAAAGTATGTCATGTATTCAGCTTGATCAGTTTTAAAAAAAAATAAATCTGTTCCAAAATAGCCATTAAAACTCTTTCCAAACATCAACCCGAAACCAAATAACCAAAAGATTACAACCGCTAAGCCAAAATCAGCTGCGTTTTTAAGAGCAACATTAATGCTATTTTTGTGCCTTGAAAGACCTGTTTCCATACACATAAAACCTGCTTGCATTATGAAAACTAAAATTGCGCAATCTATAACCCAAAGGGTATCAACAAATGATTTTACGGATTCCAGATCTACGTTCTCCATTTCATCCTCTTGAGGTTATATTTATTTTAAAGTTCATCATAGAAAGTAGATGGTCAAAATAGGTTGGTTAATCTTTTTTTTTCCAGATAAAATAAAATAGATAAGGAGAAAGTGCTGGAACAATCCCAAACCAAAACCACTCATCCCATCTAAAGCTTTTATCTAACATCGGACTTTTCAATCCATTCCACCAAGTTAAATATCCAATAAATATTATCCATGCTAAACTAGCAGTTGCATAAATTTTAAAGTTTTTTGAAAGATCTCCTGAAAAGATCAATTTAAATTGTTCAACATATTTATTGAAATCCATTTTGATAATTTAACAGTTAGAGTTCTTATCAAGAACAGATTTATGAGTGTAAGTCATAATACAAGGTTTTGATGTATCTTGTTCCTCAGTTTTAATCTTGTATCCATCTGAAAAAGCTTCAACACAAAACTCATAGCCCACTTTCTCAACTATAACATCTGCTCCGCCCAATAACTCTTTTTCAATTTCATTTGATGGGTCTGATTTTCCTGTAATGCTACAAGTTCTTGTAAAAAAATAATTATCATTATCAGAATAGTATTCAGATTGCGCTAGGGATATCTGCATCATTATATTTTCTGCTGATTTTTTCTTAGATGCTCCAACGTAACCGTTGTAACTAACAATTCCTATTGCTGAGATTATTCCAAGAATTGCAACAACAACCAAAAGCTCAATTAGGGTAAAACCTGAGCTCCTGGTTGTCATAAAATTTTAAATTTATTCTATGGTAACAGTACCAGATAACAGTGTGGCTCCATCGACTTCACAAGATATAATTTCTACTGTGGTACCATTATCTGTGACACTTGTGTAACCTTCATCACCTGTACCACAAGAAGTTAATTTAGTTGTTTTGATTGCAGAATTAGATGTCGTATAAGGATTTTTAAATTCTGATCCTAAAGCATCATTTACAGCCGTCGTAACATTTCCTGATGATTTTCTGTTAGCACAAGTCAATTTTTTTGTGCCTTTGACCATCACTTCAGTCTCCCCAATTTCGCATTTTTTAAGCTCAGCAGCCACATATTTAAGTACTGCTGCTTGGTTTGATTTAACTGCTGATTTTTTTGCGCCCTTTGTGTAACCAGAGTAAGCAACAACTCCAACTGCAGCTAAAATACCGATGATGGCTACAACAACTAATAATTCTATAAGTGTAAAACCTTTATTATTTTTTTTCATAATTAATGATCCTATTTTAAATAAAAAATATGTATATACATAATAATTATATCTTTTGAAAGTCAATATCTACATACATAATATATTCAAAATGGGTCATTTTTGTTGATTTCAGAGGGAAATTTAATAAATATTAATATTTATGTCATACAAAGTTACTGAGGAAGGCGAAATATCAATTGTACACCTTGATGGTGAAATTGATATGGATGTAACAGAAAAAGCAAAAGAAGTTATAATGCCTTTAATTGAGGCAAAAAAAGAAGTTCATCTAAATTTAAAAGAAGTTCAGTACATGGACTCATCTGGAATATCTGTTTTAATTGAAAGTCATCAAAAAGCAACAGAACTTGGAACAAAAGTCATTTTGAAAGATATAAGTAAGTCTGTTTTAAAAGTTATCATGATGGCAAAACTGGAGCAAATTTTAAACTTAGGATAAATTATGAATAATCTTGCTCATATATCAGAACAAAGAGATTTTGTTGTAAGTTCATCTAGTCTTAAAGATGTAAGAAGTTTTTCAAGAGAAGTGTTTGAAAAAGTAAATATTAATCAAGATTTAAAAGATGAGTTAGTATTAGCAATAGCAGAAGCTGCACAGAACATTGTTAAACATGCTTATCAAGGTGAAGATACTGAAGATAAAATGGAGATTAAAATTTCTTTATCAAATGGAAATTTAGAAATTGGATTTTTTGATAAAGGAAGACCAGTTGAAAAAGATAAAATTAGACATAGAAAAATTGATGATATTAAACCAGGTGGACTTGGAACTTTTTTTATTCAACAAATAATGGATGCAGTAGTATTTAAAGAAGGCGAGAAGCCTTGGATCAATCATTTAATTTTATCAAAAAAAATAGATTATTAACTTCCTATAATTGCACCAACATTGAAGATTGGTGAATACATGGCTATCATTAAACCACCAATCATTGTTCCCATAAATACAATCATAATCGGTTCAATTAAACTCGACATATTATCTACAGCTGTATCAAACTCTTCTTCATAATATGCTGATACAGATGTAAACATTTCATCCAAGTTACCAGTTTGTTCACCAACAGAAATTAACTGGCTAAAGGTTGCTGGGAACACCGGTTCTTTTAAAAATAGTTTTGTTAAAGTGTCTCCTGAGAAAACACCTTTTTTTACATTTTCTAAAGCTTGAGTGACGACGTCATTGTTACTTACTTGTTTTGCAATTTCTATACTTTCAAGCAAATTTACACCTGCAGAACTAAGGTTACCCATTATAAGAGATACTCTTGCAATTAAAGATTTTAAAATCATATCTCCAAATACAGGCATTTTTAAAACTCTATAATGCCATTTATATCTCACTGCTGGTATTTTCGTTGTTGTGTATTTAAAGATAGCAAATCCTATTGCTAAAACTAAAAATAAAGTTAAACCACCTGCTCCTCTCATAAAATTACTAGCATTCATAATGACTGCTGTAGGTGTTGGTAAAGGTACTCCCATTCCTTCATACATTTCAGCAAATATTGGAACAACTTTAACTAACATGAATACCATTACAGTTATTGCAACTGTAAACATGACAACAGGATACGTTAATGCACTTTTAATTTTCTTTTTAACTTTTTCTCTTTTTTCTAATGAGTCCACTAATTTCAGCAAGAAGACATCTAATTTACCACTAGCCTCACCTGCTTTTATTAAGTTTATGTATATATTATCAAAAACCTTAGGGTATTTTTCAAAGCATTTTGAAAGTGTTATACCCCCTTCTAGACTTTTTCTAATATCCTCAATAATTTCTTTCATTGTTGGATGCTCAATTTGATCACGTAGCATGGAAAGTACATTTAAAATTGGAAGACCTGCTTTAACCATGGTTGCAAACTGTTTTGAGAAAATCATTACATCTTGAGGCGTAACTTTTTTCTTTCCAAAGGAAAAACTGCTTTTTTTACCTTTTTCTTTTGCAGCTTTTTTCTTTTTAGTTTTAACTAAATTGGTGATTATAATCTTTTGTTCTTTAAGTTTATAAGATGCTTCTTCTTGATTGAGAGCTTCTATTTCTCCCTCTATATATTTACCAGCTGAGATACCTTTATATGTAAATGTTTCTGAGGACATTTGTTAATCCATAGAAAGAACTCTATCAAATTCTCTGAAATTTAAGTCTCCAGTTAATATAAGTTCTCTTCCCATATCCTGCATTGTTCTAAAACCTTCATTTGCGGCAATTTCTTTCAGCTCTGGTGTAGTAGCTTTTCTTAAGATTGCTTCTTTTATTGGTTTTGTAACATTTAATATTTCATAAATTCCCATACGACCTTTATATCCGGAATCTTTACATTTTGGACAACCTTTTCCTTTTTGTACTTTTGCTCTTGAGGCTTGTTCAACTGTAAAGCCTAAGTCAGCTAGTGCTTTTGGAGTGATATCGTTGTCCGGCTCTCTACATTCTGTACAAGTTTTTCTTGCTAGTCTTTGTGCCAAAACCAAACTTACAGCTGCACTTATTAAATAATCTGGGGTCCCCATATTCTGTAATCTAGTAATTGTGCTTGGCGCATCATTTGTGTGTAAGGTACTGAAAACTAAGTGCCCTGTAAGCGCAGCTTTTAACCCTATATCAACTGTTTCTTTATCCCGCATCTCTCCAACTAGAATTATTTCTGGGTCTTGTCTTAAAAAAGATCTCAACGCTGTTGCAAAGTTAAAACCAATATCATCTTTAATTTGAACTTGTCCAACACCATCAAGTTCATACTCAACTGGGTCTTCAGCTGTTAATATATTTAAATGCGGTTTAGAAACTTCTTTAAGAATACTATACAGTGTGGTTGTTTTTCCTGAACCCGTTGGGCCTGTTACAAGAACCAAACCTTGTGTACCGTGTATTGCTTTTCTTAAATTTTTTAAATCTGTTTCTTCGAAATTTAATTGTTCTAGACTTATATCTCCAGCATCTTTGTTTAGAACCCTCATTACAATTCTTTCATTTGTGGCTGTTGGCAAAATAGAAAGTCGAAGATCAACTACTTTGCCATCAATTTTAAATGGAATAGCGCCATCTTGGGGCAATCTTCTCTCGGCAATATCCAATTTTCCCATAATCTTGAATCTTGTAACAACTGCACCATAATTTGAATGTAAAAATTTTTTGAAGTGTTCTTGCTCAGTAAGAATTCCATCCAATCTGTATCTTACTCTTGAGGAAAATCTATATGGTTCAATATGTATGTCAGAAACGCCGGACTTAATAGCTTCAGAAACTACTGCAGTACTAAATTTTATTACTTCAGACTCATTTTCAATTGCTTCAACATCTTCTTCTGGCTGACTTTCTAAGACTTCTGCTTGTTCATCAACATCATAATCAAATGTTTTTGTTTTTTCAGCTTGTGTTTGTCTTATGTCTGAAATAGTTTTTTCGCCGTCTGCTAAAAGTTTATCAACAAAATTTGAAATATCAGAAACTTTTGCTGCATGAAGTTCAATATCCATTTTTGTAATGGTTCTTAAGTTTCTCATCAAACTTAATTTTGAAATATCGGATATTGCAATATGAAGAACTTTTCCTTCAATTTTAAATGGAGCTATGAAATTCATATTTATATAGTTAGAAGGGAGAACTGCCTTTAATTCTTCAGTCACTACAACAGCTGATAAATCAACTACATCTAAAGATTGATCATGAACTAGTAAATCTAAGATTTTTTGTTCATCGGTAAGATTTAACTCAAATACAGCATCCAGTTGTGATTTGTTTCCATCACTGGAAATTTTTTTTATTTCTGCTAAATCTTTTCCAGAGATAATATCCTGGTCAATTAAAATATTAATTAAATTAATCTCAGACTCTCTACTAATATTAATCATTATAAAATTCTTGGTGCTATAAATACCAAAAGTTCATCTAGGTTATCAGAATTTGCTTTGCCTTTAAAGAGATTACCTATTACAGGAACATTTCCTAAACCTGGAGTTTGATTTTTACTTTGAGAAAGTACGTTTTTCTTAATACCACCAATAACAACAATGTCTCCATCAGCAACTAACAATTTAGTAACAATTTCCATTTTATTAATGGGTGGTTCATCTCCTCCAGCAGATCTATTTGGAGTATCGTTGTTTACTTTTATAGTTAAAAGAACATTTCCATCACCAATAATACTTGGCGTCACTTCTAATTTTAATGCTGCTTCCTTAAAAGAAGTGGAGGTTGTTCCATCAGATGTTGTTTGATAAGGAATTTCTTCTCCCTGTGTAACAGTTGCTAGCTGATTATCTAATGTAAATACTTTTGGATTAGAAATTGTTTTACCCATTCCCATGCTTTCTAATGCTGTAATTTCTGCTTTTAAAACACCAGTAGGTGTTCTTCTAAGAATTCCTATACCACTTGTAGCACCAGTAACTGGAAAATTGGTTAAACTATCTGTTGCTGCTCCAAGTCCCGCTGCAGTATCTAAATCTGTTCCAAATGCACTACCACTACTTGTGCCCGCAGTACCACCAGAAATTTTTCCAGCTCTGTTATAATATCCTCCTATTCTAGTACCAAGAGCTCTTTCGAAATCTGAGTTGGCCTCAACAATAAAAGCTTCTATTAAAACTTGCTTAGTTCTTATATCAATTTCTTTAACAACTTTATCAACAACATCTAAATCTTTTTCCTTACCTCTTACTATTATAGACCGCGTAGTGGTCTCTTCCGTAATTTGAATTGGTGTAAAAGAACTATCTCCTGCTGATTGAGTAAATAATTCATCAATTGTTGCTTTTGCTTGTGCGGGAGTAATGTAATAAAGTCTAAAAATTTCAGAATAAATTGGTTCTACACTATCTTCTAATTCTACTTTTCTTTTAACAGCTTGAGCTCTTTCAGATTTATATGTTTCTTGTGCTGTTAAAGTTTCAGGTGAGTGAATCCTTATTAAGTTGCTTGCTACATCAACATCTGATGCAAAATTTTTCATATCCAACAAAGCTTGAAAAGCCTTATCCCACGGTACATCAATTAATTCTGCAGAAATTGCTCCGGCAACTTCGTCCCCAACAAGAATGTTAATCTCACCAATTTTACCCATTAGTTTCATTGTTTCTTTGTAATCTAAGTTTTTAAATTTTAATGTTACCCTTTGTTTTAATAATGGGTAATCGTCAGAAATTATTAGGTAGTTTCGTTGTGCTTCAGATGATATTTTCTTTCTTTTTCCTAATTTTCTAGAGTCACCCTCAATAGGTTTGGGTCCCATTTCAAGTGTTTTTGCAACTTCAGATTTTCCTGAATTAACAATATTTTTATCTTTAATTAAGGGCGTGTTGTGTTTAAATGGTTTGTTGTATTTTGAATTTGGACCACAGGCGCTCAAAATAAAAGCTAAAGCTAAAAGAAAAATTATATTGAAATATTTTTTAATAATCATCTGACTCTCTTACTTGATTATTAAAATCAATAATCATGAATTTACCATCATCTTTTTTAAATATCGCTTCAGTCAATCTTAAGTCTACTAATTGAATTTTGCCCAAGTATTGGCCAAGAGTTAAAGTTAAAACTTCTCCTCCAGAGTTTACTATCGAAATATAACTATGATCTTTTCCAGATATTAATCCTGCTAATTTAAAATTGTATAAGCTTAATTCATTTTCTTGCTCTTCAGCAGGTATGTTACCTGACATCGAGCTTGTACCTTCGTTTCCAGCAAAAGGATCATTTAATGGAACCTCTTCGTCATCTTCTATTTCTTTTGCTATTTCTTTTACTTGCTCTAAGACTTCTTTTTTTTGATCGTGATTGTCTGCGATAACTAAAGTTAAAGAACTAATAAAGAAAAATAAAGTTAGTAAGATTATTTTAAAAAAATTCATCAGGCATTCCTACAATTGTTAATTCACCTTTTGCTACTATCGCTCCAGTTGAATCATTTTGTACTACACTTATCGTCTCTTTGTCAAAATTTAACATTTTTTTTTGTTTAGACACTGCTCTTTTGAACTTAATATATCCAAGGAAATTACCCTTTATTTCGTAGTCTACTGGAATTTTATAATACGAAACCATTTCCTTTGTTAAATTGTTTTCAGATTGCTCTGCATTTCCAGCTTTTAGTACTGGTTTAGGTTTTTTCTTTTGTATTTTTGAGATAACCAATCCATTGACTGCTGCGTGCTCACTTAGACTTTCATATAAACCTTCAACTTCGGCTTTAGAGTGAAACAAAGTTGAACTAGCTTCAAATTCAGGTTTTCTTTTTTTTATATTTTTTTTTAGTGTAATTATATCATTTTCAAACTGATTGATTTCATTTTCCTTCTTAATTTTATCATCAAATTTAGCTTTTCTCTCTTTAACCATTGGATTTAAAATTGCGTAATAAATAATTAAGAAAATAATAATTGCACCAAATCCAATTCCAAATTTAATAAATGTTTTTTTATCAATAGACGATAGTTTTTGTTTTAAATCATCCATTGTCATGTTTTTTAAATCCATTATGCGCTCTCCAAAATGCAAGCTATCTTGAAGCCCTTCATTGTTTGGGAGCTCTGTTGATCATTTGGCAAGGTCATACTTGCTAAAGATGCTTGTGAAATTAATTTTTTGTTATTTAAATTGCTTATTAACTTTAAAATATCTTGGTCACTAAAAGCTGTACCTTCTATAACTATTAAGTCTGAACCATTATAATCTATTGAGCTGAATTTAACTCTTTTTGGCACCGCTGAAGCAATTTGCGCTAAAACTTTAAAGCTAATAGTCTTATTTGATTTTATTGACTGGCTAAGCTCAAGTGCTTTATCCATTAAATTTTTTTCTTTAAGATATTTATTTCTTTCTAAGGTCCTAAGCTCATGTGTTTGAATAACTTCCTCATATCCAGCTATTTTTTTATTTAAATCTGTAATTTGCCAAAATGAAAATCCAAAAAGAACTACATATATTGCTACAACTATTCCAGCAATTCCTTTGAATGCAAAATTTGAAAATGCCTTAGCTTTTTTTTGTGCAATCATATTTTCTCTATTTGGCAGAAGATTGATATTTTTTACTGCGGTTACAAATTTATAATAACCAAATACATCTAACTTTCTAAAAGCTAATCCCATAACTGTTGAAAAATAAGATGGATTACTTAATTTAGTTTCATTTTCAATTTGCGCAGGTATTCTGATTCCATCGAATGGATTAAAAAGATTATAGCCAGTATTTACCATATTTTTTCTAAAACTTGCTAAATAATCTTCTACGTTTGGTAAATTAGATGTGACTTTTAAATTTCTAATTCTTTTTTCATATTTAGTTTCAAAATCTTGAACTGCTTGTTTAACCTGGGTCATATACCTTCTGACCAAAGCATCCATTTCTTCTTGATTATTACTTTCAGATAAAGTTTTTCTATCTTGAGCTCTAATAAATATATCAGTTATGATTGGATTATTTTCATAAAGTATCATTACATAATTTTCATCAAGTCCGAATTCTAGAACTGCTGTTAAATTTGAATCTTCAATTGATCCAGCTATTTGATTAATTTGGTCTACTGCAGATTTTAAAGCAAAACATTTAACATCGATGATTACAGCGTTTAATCCCCCTTTCTTAATAATTGCTGTATAACTGTTAATGTCTGAAAGTTTTGAGGCAACAAATAAGATATCCATTGTGTTAGCTTTTTCATCTTTGTTTATAACTTGATGGAATATTGAATATTCTGCTAAGTTATCTGTTAGTTGAACTAAATTCTCCCAAAGTGAATCTGTATCAATAGCTTTTTTTAATTCTTCTTCAGTCATTAAAGGTGCAGTCACAACCCTAATGATTGCACTTGTAACCGGAATTGCTATTGCAGCATTTGTTGTTGAAACTTTTGATTTTAATAAAGCTAACTTTAGTTCTTCAGCAATTTTGTCTTGATTTTCTAATACTGTTCCTCCATCAGGTACACCCTCAAATTTATGAACATAGAATTTATCTAAAACCCATTGATTTGCTTTATTACTTGATACCTGAGCGAGTCTAATTTCGCTCGATGTCAATTCGACACCTAAAATTTCTTCACCTTTTATTGAGGATTTCCCTAATCTATTTTTTAATAGTTTACTAAAAAAACCTTCTTTCTTTTGGCCAGCATCTGGTTTTGGTACAGGTTTGTCCGGCGCGCCATCTTTATTCTTCTTTTTAAAAAGATTTGCAAAAGGATTTTTCATATTTTTATATTTTGAATTTTATCTATATACTCAACTTTTACTAGAATAAAAAGCCCGAGTAGTACATAATGAGTTTTTTTGAAATAAATAACTAAAAATTACTTATTATTATAGTATCAATAGTAAATGTTTGAAAAATTAGAAGAACTGGCGAAAAATAACAAGAAGATTTCTGATTTCCACATAAGGTCTGGTGCCCCTCTTGCTTATCGACAAACAGGGGAGATTATTAAGGTTCAAGAGGTAATGGTTACGGCTCAAGATATAAAAGATTTATTATCAATGAACTGTAATGAACATGAATTAAATAAATTTGATAAAACTCACGAATTAGATACTTCGGTAACATTAAGTGGATTAAGATTTAGAGCAAACTTTTATAAAACAATTAAAGGTCCAGCATGCGTTTGTAGAAGAGTGGAAAGTAAAATTCCTGAAATGGATCAATTTAATTTACCTCAGTCTCTTTATGATATTGTCGACTTTCACAAAGGACTAGTTTTAGTTACAGGCCCAACTGGTTCAGGTAAATCAACTACTCTTGCAGCCATTGTTAATGAAATAAATAAAACAAGAACTGCAAATATTATTACCGTAGAAGATCCAGTTGAATTTATTCATCAAGATAACAAAAGTATTGTTTCTCATAGAGAAGTTGGAAAACAAACAGAAACATTTGCTGCAGCTTTAAAGGCAGCTCTTAGAGAAGATCCAGATGTAATTTTAGTTGGAGAAATGAGAGACTTAGAAACCATTAGTCTAGCATTAACTGCTGCAGAAACAGGTCATTTAGTATTTGGAACTCTTCATACGAGTGGTGCGCCTAGTACAATTAATAGAATTATAGATGTATTTCCACCAGAGCAACAAGAACAGATAAGAGCTCAAATTTCAACTTCTCTTAAAATGGTCGTCACACAAAGATTATTAAAAACAAGAGACGGTGCTGGTAGAGTTGGTGCTTTTGAAATTATGAAATGTACTGCTCCAATACAAAACTTAATTAGAGAAGCTAAAATTCATCAAATTCCTAGTATCATGCAAACTGCAGTAAGAGACGGGATGATCACTATGGAAAAATCTTTAGAGGAATTAGCTAAAGCAGGGAAAATAGATCCAGGTGCTGCAAGATCAGAACATTAAAGGTTTTACATTACTCGAGTTGCTTGTTGTTATTTCAATAGTAGCATTGGTTTCAGCAATAGGTATGCCTAACTTTATGAGTTGGCAAAAAGATAGGGAAGTTAGAACAGCAGCTGAAAAAATTGCAAATGCTATCAATATGGCCAATACACGTACAGCAAACGGAAGTCTCGAAGTTGTAAAAATTACTTTTGAAAGTACTGGATCATCTACTAGTGTTACTACTGTTGGAATTGACAGAAAAAATTTTTCTGACAGGCTAAATAAAGGTTTAGACGTAAAATGTAAAAATGATGCTAAATGGTTTACTAAAACTATTGATCAGCAAACTTTTTCTATTGCAACAAACTTGACGAAAAAATCGTCAATTTGTTTTTCTTTGAGAGAAAAAAATTATGGAACTGATGGTATCTTCAACGGTCAAATAAATATCAACTTAGAAAATTCTTCAAATGTTACGGATAAATTTATAATGATTTGTCGAAGTGGCTCAGGTTGTCCTGGAAAATATTCATACTTGATTGAATGGACAAGATTTGGAAATGTTAACAAATTTAAACGGAGTAAAAGTGGTGCCTGGACAAGAATGTAAACAAAATAAATTTGATAAAGGAATTACGATATTAGAGGCTTTAGTATCAACTGCTATAATTGCAATAGGATTTATTGCAATTTTTCAGATGGTTCAATATTCAATTCGTTCGATTGATGTATCAGGTGAAAGAACCAAATCTGGCCTTCTAATTTCAATGGTAGCTGAAGATTTAATATCAGAGAAGAATGCATCATCACCAACAAGCAAAGTTTCCTTAACTGATTACCTAATTAGTCAAGAAAAAAGTGGAAAAACTTCCTGGAATGCTCCTACTTGCAATTCTGGATCCTCCGCATCTCAAACCTTCACTAATACTGTAGATGCTAAAAAATATAAGTGGGCAAATAGATTTTCTAAAAGAAGATTAAAATGTAAAGGGACAGAAAATAAAAAAGAACTTAAAGTATATGACATTTGCAATAATGCCGCTTCCGGTAATGTTTGTACTTACAATAATAACAAAAATTATAATGGAACTAGACTTTATGACCAAATGGTTTTTGGTCGAATGGAAGTGAATATCAGTACAGGAAGAATTGACAATCAAGGAAATAATAAGCCCAAGAAAGGATATTTATATTTTCAAATAAGATAATGAAAAAAATAAGCAACATATCTGGGGTAACTTTAATTGAAATTTTATTAGGTATTGTAATCTCTGTGATAATGATGGGAGCAATGTTAACGTCGTACAATGTTGTGAATAATTCATATTCGCAAGTTACTGATAAAGCAAAAATATCTAATCAAGGCAAAGTAGTGTTGGGAATGATAATGGCCGATATTAGAAATGCTGGTTTTAAATATTATGGTGATACAGTGAAAACTACAAATGAACATGTTCCAATTCTAATTACTAAAGCATCAAATTTTAAAACTGCATGTGATAAAATAGATATTGTTTATGGTGACATGAAATATGATGAAAGCAAAACACCAAAATATACCTTTGAACGATATAAAGTAACTTATAGCTGTGAACGTTCAAAACTTCCTGATAAAAGCGCACCTCCGTTACCAGGAAATAAATTTCCACCTATCAATGCATTTGCTATTTATAAAACTAAAGTTATTTGGGATGAAACTGGAAGTAATTGGAAAAATCCTAGGACAGATGGAAATAATGCAACTTATGAAAAACAATTAGTTGCGGACTATATTGACGATTTAGTTTTTTTACCAATAGATGATGAAGGTAAATTAATAAATCCTCCACCAACGACAAATAATGCAACAAAAGATAAATTATATAAAATTAAAACTGTTGATATAGCGCTTTCTATAAGATCAACAAAAAAATTCTATAGATCTGATAAAGATAGAACTAAGTTTACATTAAATAATCCTCTTAGAAAAAAAACTAGGAATGATAAATATTTTAGAGAAACAATAGTTGTAACTGCACATGCAAGGAATATGGGAACATTATAATGATAAATAATAATGAAAAAGGTTTTGCGCTAGTTCTTTCATTAGTCTTGATGCTAGTAATGTCATTAATGGGTGGTGCTCTTATTGTAATTTCTGCTGGAGACCATCAAGGCAACAATCGAAGTGATGAATATCAACAAACCTTTTATGTTGCAGAAACAGCACTTCTTGAAGGAGAGAGATATGTGCTCAATCAATCTTTAGGACCTTGGAATATAAGCAATCATCAAAGGGATATGAGCAAAAGAAATCTTCCTAACAATACATTGAGTTTTCCAACTAATATGACCCAAAAAAACTATAATTCCAAATCTATGAGCTCAGATAATTACCTATCACAATCAGATACTTGTTATAATTCTTTTCAAGTAAACAAAAAAAACTACAAAGTCGTTGTTGCTGAAAGTTGGAACTTTGGGGTAATACTGGATGACAGTTTAGGTTCAAAAACTATTCCCAAGAGTGAGATCGATAAATTGAAGAAATTTTACTATCAATATTTTATCGAGCAGGTAGGCTCTGCTCCATTTAAAGGCACAGGAATAAGCGTAAAAAAACAAGCTGGAAATACAGGAAGTGATGGTATTGCTTACAGAGTTTATGGATGCGGTATCAAAAAAGAGAAAGATGATATAAATTTAGTAGTAGCACTTGAAAGTGTAATTGTTTTACCGAAATAAATATGGCAAATTTGTTTATAAATAAAAAATATTTTAATGTAATAAGTAAAATTATTTTATGAAAATATTAATAAAATCTTTCATCATTATAATCTTGTCTATAGTCAGCTCATATTCTGCATGTGATTTAAAAGCTCAATTTGGTGAAAAAAAAGAAGTTTTTGAAAAACGTGAGATAACTGGAAGACCATTTCCATTAGAATATCCAGAATTAGATGTTTATCCAGTATTAGCAGATGATATTTGTCCAAATCAAAGATTAAAAGATGTTGGTATCGAGTATAGATTTTTAAACGATGAGTTAATTGCAATTAATTTTGTTGCGCTCAATGATGATAGAAATTTAGTTTCAGAAAAACTAACTTTAATGAATTATGTAAAAAATAATTATAAAAAATTTGATACTGGTAAAAACCCTAACTCATATGAAGGCATTGAAGTAATTGAGAAAACGAATTTATTTGTGGTTTACCAAAGAATAACTGGTGATGATGGAATTAAAAATGAGCAGATTTATTTATCAACTCCTAAATTAGATGAAAAGTTATCTAAATTTTATGAAGAAAAAGAAATGGAGATGCCAAAAAATTAATGATGAAATTAAAAAAATTAATATTTAGTTTTTTATTTGTATTCTTAACTACAGAAAATTTATTCGCTAAGGCTTTACCACCAGGTACTGGAATTGGAGATGTGCCAGCAAATGTTTTAATCTTACTTGATAAATCTGGAAGTATGGGTTGGCGTATGAGCGGAGGATTAGCAAGTATGAGATATCCTTACGATGCAGATGCAGATAGCAGTGGTAACATACTTGTTTCTCAATACAACAGGGATGGAGTAAAAAAATTTTTATATGATACAGCCTCAATGGATACTGGTTTCGGATATAGAGGAGTTTCTGGAAAAGGAAATGCTAGATACGAAGGTAACAGTAACTGCAGAACATCATATTCATACAGTGGAGAAACTTATAACGGTATTTATTACACGACGGCATATTATGAGAGATCGGTTGTAGCAATCAGAACAAGCGATGGAAGATGTATGGCGAAGTATTATTTGGGTGGATACACTTACAATATGACAATTAATCCAAGCACAGGTATGTTATATGTCGGGCATAGTAATGGATTTAAAGCCATAAACTTAAATAATAACCAACAATATAACTGCAACGTACAAACTAATTTAAGATATAGCTACGGAACTAAGGTGATGGGTAACTATATTTATTATTACCGATATAATCGTATTTATAGAGCTCAACTATCTTCTGGATCTGGCGGTAATTGCCCTTATTACAATAGCAATACAAGTTTTTATTTTCCAGAAGGTAATTATGTCGGATTGGAGAGAGATCCAAATAATTCAAATGTTTTATTTACCCTATCATGGAACCAAAGCAGATTAAAAAAAATCACAGTAAATGCTTCAGGTAATGGTGCAACTACGAACTGGACAAAAGGAAGAAGAAGTAAATCAGCGTCAAATTCAAGTAATTTATATTTTTATTATCCTTGGGGTTTAGGTTGGGATGAAAGTAATAATAGGCTTTTAGGTGCAAATCTAAACAATGGACAAGTTCATGTGCTAGATAATAATGGTGGCTGGATTAAATCTATAGGTGGTGCTCCAAAAACAAGGATGCAAGCTGCTTATGAAGCTATAGAAGCAATAGTTAAAGATTCATCATTAACTTCAGGAGTAGATTTTGGTTTTGCTTACTGGTCTGCGGGTGCATCTGGATTTACAAGATGGCACGGAAACCATAAAACAGGTCAGGGTTATGCTAGACCGTGCACTTATTACAACTGTCTGAAAGTCCCAATATATAAAGGAGGAGCTGCTCAAATTGCAAAAATGATACGAACTGTCAATCCAGGTGGAGGGACACACTTAGATTCTGCAATGAGAATTGCATCAAGGTACTATAAAAACAGTACTTTTTCACCAATTGATAAAAATTCACCATGTCAAAATTCTTATGTAATTCTGATCGGAGACGGAGATTGGTTTAGTCATACACATAAAAGAGGACTAAAAATTGTTAAAGATATTTATAATAATAATAAAATTAAAACTTTTGCAATAGCTTTTGGTACTGGAATTAGTTCAAGGGGATATAGATATTTTGAAGATGTTGCAAAAACAGGTGGAACAGAAAAAGCTATTATTGCTACAACTGGCGCAGCATTGACTGCTCAACTTAAACAAAAAATTGGTGAAATAATTGCAGAAAAACTTTCATTTACGGCACCTGCTATTACTGCAACTATTCAAGATGGTGGTTCTTTGTATCAAGCTCAATTTGATTACCAACAAAATAAAGAATGGATTGGAACTTTAACAAGGACAAAAGTTAATCCAGATGGAAGCATTGATGAAAAAGATGCTGGCAATTGGTCAGCTGCTGAGAAAGTTCCAGCTCCAGGATCAAGAAAAATATGGAGTGTAATTCCAGGTACAGACTATAAAGCTGACTATAATAACTTTAGAGATACTTATGCTACTGAGATTGGAAATGTTATGGCATTATACGAAAATGACATAATAGACTATCACAGAAAAACTGATACAGCGAGTGGATCGAGTTTGCTAAGAAGATGTGCAAACTCAGCAGGAGTTCTGGATGGAACAGACGATGACTTAAAAGGATTAATTAATTTTGTTAGAGGAACCGATTATTTTGATTATGATGGAGATTGTAATCTTACAGAAAAAAGAACTAAAAGTGGAAAAAATATTTATCTAGGAGATATTTATCACTCACAATTACTTGTTGTTGGAGCGCCTTCAGCTGATTCAGAATTTACAAATACCAATCAGGAAGCATATTTTAGAAAAGTTAATGGATATGACGCATGGAAAAATTCTTTAAGTGCGAGGGATCCTGTAATTTATGCTGGTTCTAATAGCGGAGTTCTTCATGCTTTTGATGCAGGATCAGGAAAAGAAATTTGGGGATTTGTACCGCCATTAGTTGCTCCATATTTACCTTTGACGATGAATAATAATCTTAATTTACCAAAAGGTGGTGGATCGAATGCAATATTTGGAGTTGATGGGTCTATAGTTGCGCATGACATGTACTTTAGAAGTCCATTAGATACATCGAAGAAATGGCATACTATTCTTTTTGTTCCATATGGTAGAGGGGGAGCCGGAATGAGTGTGTTAGATGTTACAAATCCAAACAAACCTTTACACTTATGGTCAATTTTCAATGATAAAATTAATAATAGAGTTTACAGAGTGGATCATAATCAAGTTATTTATAATTATGATTATATTTCCAATTCTTATTCACTTGCATCATTTCAAGAATCTCAAGATGTAACAGATAATTACAATGGTGGAGGAACAAAATTAGCTTGTAATTCATCTTTAACTACAAATTGTTATAAAAGCAAAAATTGGACATTCCCTGTTCAAGGTATTACAAAAAAAGATTTATCAGTTATTTATAATGGAAACAATTATACAAATTTTTCTGTATCAACAAACTCAAGTAACGATACTGTAATTACATTTGGAACTGAGATGACTTATGCTGCAGATCCAGATGTTCCAGATGAAACATCAAGTTTGGGTGTATTTATTAAACCAGGCGCTAAAGCAACAGGAGTTCAAACTCATCCTGAATATGATTATAGTCAATTAGGTGAAACTTGGTCTGATCCAAGAATATTTAGAATACCAAATACTGGTGCTGGTGATACAAATATACTCGATGACGTTTATGTTGCGGTAATGGGAGGAGGATTTGGAACTCAATTTGAGGGCGTTGGTTCAAACTTAACACTTATAAATTTAGAAGATTTTTCAAATCCAGGAAGTTTATATAAGAGAATACAAATAGAAGACTCAGCTGCTAGTGATATTATTAACTCAGTTCCATCTTCAGTGGTTTTAGTGACACCTGATACATCAATTGGAATAAATTACTCAGGTGGTTTAGTTTATGTTAGCGACTTAGAGGGAAAAATTACAAAAGTAAATTTAACAAATATGAGTGATGACAATAGTGGAAATTCAATCAAAATATTTGATAATACAACTTTATTTAACGCAGGTTCATCAAAAGCAAATGGAAGATATATGTATCACGCAATGGATGCTACTATTGGTCAAACTACAAATTCTTTTTGGTTATTTGCTGGAACAGGGGATTATGAGAGAATAAATGATACTACCTCAGGTGTTCAAAACTTCATGATTGGAATTAAAGATGTTGATTATCCGTATTACAAGGAAATTGCTACGCCAGCTAAGGCAGACACCATAACGGAATGTAAAAATACAACTGATGACACAACAGGCGCTAAGTGTCCTGAGAATGCTGACAAAGGTTGGTATATAAATTTAAAAGATTTTGCAAAAGTTACTGCTGAACCAACTGTGTTCCAAGGCCAAGTTTACTTCCCAGTATATGAACCTACTAAATCAGTAAATAAGTGTAGTTTAGGTGATGCATACATTTGTGGGGTTGATGACGAGTGCGGAACAAACAATTCATCACAACTAAATCAAGAAATGGGCAAAAGTAATAAATGTGCATGGGTTGGACAAGGTGTGCTATCAAAAATTGTAACTTTTGGAGATACATTATTTGCAAATATTGCGGGTAAAGTTGACTGTACCAAAATTAAAGATGCTAAGAAACGAAAAGAATGTGAAGATGGTTCGAAAAAAGATTTAATTAATATAAAAGCTGGTTCAGGACAAGTCTCTGGATATAGAAGTTCTTGGAGACAAAATAATTATTAATCCACATATTTAATTATGAAAAAGATTTTAATAATTGTATTCTTTTTCTTTTCATTCGGCTCTTTAGGTCATGCTACTTGTCTTAAAACAGTAACAGCTGCGCTAACTGATGTGCAAACTTGTGGAGCAAGTGAAACCTTGACTGTTGAGTCAACTGGTTCAATAGTATTTAGTGGAAGTAAAGCAGTCCGTGCAAATAATGGAGTTGGTGCATCAAATACAACCGTAATCAACCATGGTTTGATAAGTGCAACGGGTGATACCATAAATATGAAAAGCGCCCCTGGAATAAATAAAATTACTAATTCAGGTACAATAAATACAGCTCAAAATGAAAATGCTAGCGGTGGCATTGCTGTTTTAGTTCAGAAAACAGATGGGACTGAGATTGTTAATAGTGGAACTATTCATGGTGGAAAATATTCTATACAAGGTCTACAAACTGACGATATAACCATTACAAACAGTGGTACTATTTCTGCAAATGAAACAACTGGAGCTGCCATTTACCTTACCAATGGTACAAATGCAACAATAACAAACACTGGAACAATTACAAATTTAAGACATGGAATTAGACTTGGTAAATCTCATGGCTCATTAAATAATGCTACAATTATTAATTCTGGTTTAATTGCTGGCACAACTCATGACGATAGAAATTCAATATATGTTAGCGATGATGACAATATAACTTCAGGGTTTAATTTAATAACAAAAGGAGAAGGACATTATGATGGTAAAATTCTACTTAGTGATCAAAATGGAACAACCGGTGTAACATTTTTCGACTTTACTTTAGATTGTAGTATTTCAAGAGATCAGACCATAGAAATTCATGAAAAACAAAATGTGAGGGTAATCAACAATTTATGTGGGAATGATACTTATGAGATTCTAGATTCAAATTTAAATCCAGATGCAGATAATTCTGAAACAAATGGATATTTAAGAATTTATGGTGAAGATTTAGATATTGATAGCCATAATAAAAAATATAGATCAGAAATATTTTTATCTAATTTAAACGATATTTTTAATTCGGTTTCAGAAGAAAAAAAATCTAGTGGATATTATTCTGTTAAAAAAAGAGATAATATTTATAAAAATGAATCACGTGGTGTAACCGGAGACTTTAAAATCGAAAATGATAACTTTAAACCCTTCTTAAGTTATTCATCTCAGCAGGCAATATTTAATAATGGAGAAGCTTTAGATAGTGAAAATTTAGCCATTGGTCTAAAAAAAGAAATTGATTACGAAAAGTTTAAATTTTCTGTCGTTTCAATTTTTGGATTAATTCAAAATAAATACTTAGATCTTGAAACTGAAACAAAGCAAACAATTTCAAAAAAAAACCTAGGTCAATTTGCTGCTGTAAATTACAAAGCATCTAAAAATATAGAAATTGATGATAGTCAAAGTTTAAATATTGAAGTGGATGGTAAATATGGTTTAAAGAGACTTCCAACTTACCTAACATCTTTTACAGATGGAGATCTTTCAGTTGATGATGCGGTAGATCAAGTATTATCAGGCGGATTTAACGTTGAATATTCAAAATCTTTTGAGAATGGTTTTGTTCTTAAACCATATACAGGGCTAGCTTTAAATCAAACTTTGAATGAAAAAATTGACATTGTTGCAGATGGTGAAAAAAAAGACATGGCCCATTATATGGATGAGGATTTAGCGGTAAAAGCTGGTTTAAATATCAGCAAAAATACTGATAATTTTGGCCTAAACCTTAATCTTGAATTTAATGAACAAAATGGACTTAAAGACAGCCAAGTAAGTATTTCATTAACTAAAGTAATTCAAAATAATATTAGCAAAAAAATAGAAGGCCTACCTATTGATCCAGAACTAGAAAAATTATTTGATCAATTACAATTAGCTAGAGAGAATGAGAGATTAGCCGAGATAACCGGTAGAGCAGTTGAGGAGAATAGAATAATGAAAGAAATGATTATTCAACTAATCAAAGAAAACAATAAGCTCAAAACAGAGAGAAATCTTTTACTAAAAAATTGATTTTAAAGATTTAATTATATTAAAATTTGTATTTGAATATTTATTGATCTCAAATGCTTTAAAAAATTTAAAATATTTATTTTTTTGAAGCTCAGGAAGCTTTAAATAAATTTGTTGAATTGTATCAGATTTTAATATCTTAAATTTTTTTCTTTTTCCAAATAAAATTAAATACAAATAAAATTTCATAATATTTTTGCTGTTTAAATTGAAAAAAAAATTAATTAATAAAAATAAAAACAAAGGTATAAATATCCAAATGTATATTTTAGAAAAGTTAAGATTTAACAAATCTTTAATAAAATTTTTTCGTTCATTATCATCATATGACAATAAATGCTTCGTCCATACAAAATCAGCATAATTAAAGTAATAACTCATTTTTTTAAAAAAGTTAGATGAAAACAAACTATTAGATGCGAATTGTTTATTTGAGAAAACATCATTAAGTGTGTTTCTAACATTACTATCAGGAATTGCACTGGTTGGATCAATTCTTACCCAACCTTTATCATCTAGCCAAACTTCTGCCCAAGCATGTGTATCTTTTTGTTTAAATTTATAAAAGTCTCCTACATCATTTAATTCACCTCCATAATAACCTGTTACAATTCTACTTGGTATATTTGCAAGTCTTGCAAGGAGAACAAATGTTCCAGCATAATATTCGCAATACCCTTCTTTAAGATTAAAGAAAAAGTTTTCATAATCATTTCCAAAAAAATTTTGAGGACTTAAATTATAATAGTACGATCCATCAGAAAATTTTTTATATAACTTATTTAAAAATTCTGTCGGTGTTGAAGTATTGTTGTTTAAAACCCATTTTTGAAGTCTATTGGATATATTAGATGGAGTTTTTGTATAATAGTTTTTTAAATCCTCTCCTAAATAATAATTAGTTTCGTATCTTTTAAAACTTATTTGTTTTTTTCGATCAATTAAATCTCTGCTAACATAAATTTGATTAAAATAATCTTCTGATATTTCAATATTATTAGAGATTAATTTTGAATTTTTTAAACTAGGAATCCACTTCTTTTTAAAAGGTTCTAAAATGATCTGATACGTTTGATTTAGTTCTTTGCCATCCTTAACTTTAAAAGATGATTTATATTTATCAAATAAATAGTAACTTGAAGACGGTCTCCAAGATTTGTCTTCCTCCATGTAATCAAAAATTTTAACTCTAAAATAGAGCTCTCCTTTTTTAAAATTGTTATTTATAAGGGTAAAAACATCTTCATCCGAATTTGAAAACTCACTGAACGATCCAAGATTAATGCTATCTGGAATTCCAAGAGAGCTCGATGCTGGATTAAATAGTCTAAAATTTATTTCTGCACGTGGAAAAACTAGATAGAATATAATTATAAAAGGAAAAATACTTAATCCAAATCCTAAATATTTAAAAATGTTTTTTATATTGAAGTCCAACAATTCCTTTTGCTGAATTAGATACATATTTATTATGACCAGTATTACGATAGTAAAACTTAATATAGTGCTTAATATATCTTGGCCTTTAATAAGGCTCGCAACAGATATAATTAAACAAATCAAGCTGAATGAAAGTTTGTTATCTTTATTTTTTAATTCTGAAAACTTCATGATCAATAATATTGCTAAACAGTTTAGGAAAAATTCTTCAGAAAATACATACTGATTAAAAATAAGCTGAATATAAATCGCGCCTATTGCAATAATACCTAAGATTAAACTTTTCAATTTAATCTTAATTTGGAAAAATAGAAGATTGAAAATAAATATAACAAACCAAAATAATTTATTATTTAATGTTAAATCTGCTGATAGAGATAAAGTACACAAAATTAAAAGCAGAAAAGTAAATACTGATAAATTATAATTCTTAATTTTTAACATTGGCTAAATATTTTAATATTCGATTTAAAGATTGATTGTTATCGTTTAGATATAACTCTTTTTCTCTATGTTTTACTTTTAAGTTTAATTTTTTTTCATAACAATAATTAACTATGTAAGATGAATAACTAAGTAATTTTTCAAATTCAATATGAGGATATTTGTCTAAATCTAAAATTAGATTTGACAATTTTTCAGTATCACTGAAAGTTTTTACATATCTTTTGTCACTAATTATAGATTTTTTCCATGCAATTTTAGAAAAATTATCTCCATTTTTAAATTCATCAATTCCATCGAATTCATCTGCATTAATGATATTAATTATTTTAAATTCTCTTAATAAATCGTCGCTTGGAAGAACTTTTTTTGGATAAATAATTATTTCACTCTTTGGATTAAAAATAACTTTAGTTCGCATCACTCCAAAAGGATAAATGGATGTAAGTATTATTGGATTAAAATATGATTTGCCTCTAAGATTATTTTTATACTCTATTTTAAAAAAATTAATTCTGTCATTAAAATTATAATTACCAACGTTTTTTTTATTGTATTCTATATCAATATTAATTTTTTTTTCTTTTGATGAATTTAAGATTTGAAAACTAATTGAATTTATAGTTTCTGCTTCAACTAAATACTCGTCTTTGCATATAAAATCGAGTTTACTTATATTTTGGTGTGAAATAAATATTGATATAAAAAAAACAAAGAAAATTACTATTGAAATTAACAGTCCTGAATTATTTTCATAAAAAACTGAGATTAAAAAGCAAAAAAAAATAAATAAGCCTAAGCCTAAACCATTAAGGTTGGGATAAATATAAATTTTTGCATCTTTTTTAAAATTAATGAAACTTTTGAAATTAAACCTAAAAGTCTGGATTGGACTTCCATTATCCAATATTAATTTTTTCAAGGATTTCTTTATTAACATAACTAAGTTTATCCTGTTGATTTAAAAACTTTATTCTGTGCCTTAAAATATAAGGTATTGTATCTTTTATGTCTTGATGAGAAACATAATCATTTCCATTAACAATTGCCCAGCCTTTAGCTAAGTCGATTATTTGCTTCATGCACCTTGCTGAAATATATATATTTTGCCCTAAAGCTTTTATTGTTTGTTCTATTTCAACAACATATGCATATATTTCATCTTTTATAGTTATTTCATTTTTTTTATCATTAATTTGAGACCAATTAATTGTTTCACTTGCAGAATTTGAAAAAGAGATATTTTTTTTTAACATTAAAATTTTTTCTTTTTGATCTAGGTCTGACAATGAATAAGAGATCATGAAACGATCCAACTGCGAATCTGGTAAGGAACTTGTTCCAGAAGTATCCATAGGATTTTGAGTTGCAATAACAAAAAATGGTTCTGGTAAATTATAACTCTCGCCATCTATTGTAACATTTTTTTCTTCCATTGCTTCTAGGAATGCACTTTGAGCTTTTGGGCTTCCCCTATTTAGTTCATCCGCCAAAACAATATTTGTAAAAATAGGACCTTTCTGGAATTTTAACTTATCGTCTGATAAAATGTTAAATCCAAGAACATCACTTGGTAATAAATCAGATGTAAATTGGATTCTTTTAAAGTTAAGTCCTAAGCTTGATGTTATTGCTTTAGCAAATGTAGTCTTTCCTGAACCTGGGAAGTCTTCAATTAAAATACTTCCCTCAGAAATGATTGCAGCTAATGTTAATTTAATTTTATCTAAATTGCCTACGATTACTTTGGATGTATCTTCTATTATTTTATTAAACATATTTTTAATTATAGTGGTTTTCTTAAATAAATTGAAAAATTATTATTAAAAGCATCATCTGTACTTCTATAGTGTTCATATGAAACATTTATAGTTAAATTATTGTTGAGTTTTGCCCCAATTCCTAAATTTAATAATAAATGTCCAGAATTTTGATCTCCTAGAGCATTACTATAAATTTCAGAAGAATTATTAATATAATATGCTTCTGATACAGAATTAATTGTTTTATCTTTTCCTAATTCAAATTTTAAAGATGGTTCAATTATACCTTTTTCAATCTCAATAAATTTACTTAAATTTAAACCTGCAGATAATGATGCACTTTTAACATTTTGTTTTTTATAAACTACAGCTGTTCCATCACCTGTTTCTGTATAAGCCTTAAGTTGAGTAAATCCTAAATCAAGTCTTGAGTAATAATTTAAATTTCTTCCAACAACTTCAACATCAGGTTCCAATAAATAAGTAAAGCTTCCAAATAGTTGATTTCCTTTTCTATCTCCTTTATTTTTTCCACCTGTTACATCCCTACTTAGATCTATATCCATTTCTCCAATACCAGCAACCATTTCGAAAAATCTTTTATCTTCAATTTTAAAACTTGTGTAATTCATAATACTTATTACGGTGGCATCCATATTTGCCTCGTTGCTCCCCACTTCAGTTTCTTGCCAGGATTTATTGATTGCAAAACCAATTGTCTTATCTTCATTTATTTTTTTATCTATTCCAAAGGTAATTCCATCACTATGAATATCTTGGCCTAAATTCCCATCTTGCTGCCCTACTCTACCAAATGATATATTGCCTTCACTCCAAACTCCCCATTTCTCTGTCTTTTTTTCTTTTTTAATTAGTTTTGCAGAAAGCGAATTTATTTGTTGAGCTAATAGTTGATTGTCAAAGTTCATTGCTAATCTTATATTTTGATTTGAGGAATTGTTAGTTGTAGATCTAATATAATTCATTCTTCCTGAAATTCTATTTAATGATTGGTTTAAAGAATTTATAGCAGCTACAGTTTGGTTTTTTGTGAGAGTTTTAACAGTATCACTAAATACTTCTCCAGGTTTTGTTGAAAAATTTAAAGAAGTTGTGCTTGATATACCTGCATAAGAATTTCCAGCAGTATCATCAAAAGCAGTAGCATCTATTAAAATATAATAATCAATATCGGCTGTTAAATCTGTACTTGGATTAATAGTAATCGCTGTAGAGCCGCTACCACTGACTTTGGCTCCAGTCACATCAATTGTTTCAATAGTGCTATCATCAGAGGTTTTTTTTATGGTAATATTTCCACTTTCAGCATCAACCGCTTCACTAAAAGTTAGAACTATATTTGCATTTATTGCAACTTCTGTTGCATTATCGGATGGACTTGAAGATGATAGAGTTGGAGCATCATTATCAAAATTTGTAACAACTAAATTCCAATTCGTACTTCCTGAAGATGTTTCTGTAAGTGTCCAATTGAACTTTCCGTTTGTTACAGTTACTGTTCCTGTGGAACCAGCAGTAAATCTACTAGAAGAGACTCCTGTTATTACAGAAGTATATGTTCCTGCAGATAAAGCAGAATCTGTGCTAATACTAAAAGTAGTTGCACCATTTTGATTATCAACTGCTAGTTTCCCATAGTCAGTTGTACTGTTTGCAAGAAAGACATAATTTACAGGAAGATAGCCATCTAATTTCAATGCATCATTTCCTCCTTGATCATTTGTTAGTGATTCAAGACCTACATTTGTTTTCACTTCTAAATCATGATTGCTTGAACCACTTGATATAGTTCCTTTATTTACAATAATGTTTCCATTAGAGCCATTGTCGCCAATACCAAAAATTGCATCCCCCGTAGCAGATATAGTGCCTGTATTAGTAATGGTGACATCGTTTACATTATTAATTTCAAAGCCATTTCCTCCTGTTGCGGTGATCGTCCCAGAATTTGTAATAGTGCCAGCTGAATAGTCAGTTCCTGATGAATATATATATAGTGTATTCGCTCTACCCGAAATAGTACCAGAATTTATTATTGTCCCTGCGTTAGCCTGTTGACCAAAATTAATTGTTCTATCTTTTGAAGATGTAATATTTCCAGAATTATTAATTGTTACTGTTCCAAAAGAAGGATGTAATTTAATAGTGTCTGCACGTTCAGACTCTAAAGTTCCACTATTTACAATAGATACTGTTCCTCTAGATTGTAACAATGAAAGTGCTGATCCAGGACTATTAGCATTATCAGTCACTGATACTGTTCCAGAATTATCTATACTAAAATCTGTAGATTGATCAGCTTCAATTCCTTTGGTCGTTCCAATAATTGTACCGTTATTAGTTATAGTTGTCGAGCCTGTTGAAAATGTATGGCCTTCTAACTCTACAGGTTCTGCGGCACTTGTGTCGACCGTAACACCACTTTCAACAGTAAGCGTATCATTGTTTGACATAACAATTTGGCTAGAGTGATTAGATGAAATTGTTATATCTTCAGCTTTTGCAATATTTAAAAATATTTGATTATAAATAATTAAAGATAAAAATACTAAACAATATCTCATATTTAAATACTTAAACATTTTTGATTAAATAGTTCTAGAGACCGTTTGTCATTAAAATCATTAAAATAAGAGTGATTTAAAGCTATTTTCAAAAAAAAGATAAACTAATGTTCCAATGATTATGTATGGTCCAAAAGGAATTTGTGAAGACATTGATTTTGAATTTTTCAATAAACTTGGAATAACACTTAATAGAGCTATTAAGGACGATAAAAATATTACAAAAGGTATACAAATCCATCCAAACCAAAAACCAATTGCTGACAAAAGTTTTGCATCTCCTAAACCCATGCCCTCTTTTTTTCTAATTTGTTTGTAAAAATAAATTATAGACCAAATAATCAAATAACCAAAAATTCCTCCAATTAAAGAATTGACATAATTTGGGAAAATTGGATTTAAATTTGGATCAAAAGATTTTATAAAACCAATAATCATCAAAGAAAAAGTTAATACATTAGGGATGATGTAGTGCTTTAGATCAATGAAGAAAATTATAATAAAAGATAGTCCTAAAATTAAAAAAAGTAAGGTAGTTAAGCTAATACCAAATAAATAATAAATCCCCAAAAAATAAGTAATAGTAATTAACTCAACTATTAAATACTGAGGTGAAATTTTTTTTTTACAGCTTCTGCATTTGCCATTTAAAAATAAAAATGAAATTAAAGGAATATTATCTTTCCAAGTAATTAATTTTTTGCAGTTTGGACAAAATGATCTTCCTGATACAACCCCTTTACCTTTGGGGAGTCTATAGATGCAAACATTTGCAAAACTACCCCAGAGGCCACCAAGAATAATTACAAATATTAGATCCACAGAAACTGATTATAATTTAATGTTTGATGTAATATGAATTAACCCATCAATTACATACTGAACCATTAGTACGGCATCCTGAAGGTGGATGTATAAATTAGGTGTATTAATTATAATCTCCATTGTTGAAAAATTTACCAAAAATTGCTTAAAATACTAGTTAAATAAATGTTTCTATTTAAATCAAAAAAACCGATCGAACCTAAAAAAGAAGCTGAACAAGTTAACGTCGACTTAGAGCTTGTCACAAAAATGAATCAAGACTTTGCTTTGTCTCTTGATTTAAATGACACCTTAATGAATGCATTGCGGGTAATTATTGCAAGACTGAACGCAGAAGCTGCAAATATTTTTCTAATTAATGATCAAAAGAAAAAATTTGAATGTATTGCCTCACTTCATCAAGATTATTTAGATGAGTATGAATTGGACCTAAAAGACGGTGTTATGGGTAAAGCTGTTCAGCAAAGAAAGTGTATTCGTGTAGGAAATGTTAGAAAAGATGTAAGAGAAATCGCAGAATTTTATTTTGACTTAGATAATAAAACAAACTTTACAACATATTCAGTTTTGTGCTCACCATTGATTGCTGCAAATGAATGTATTGGAGTTATTCATTGTTTAAATAAGAAAACTCAAGACAAATTATTTATAGAGGATGATAGAAAACTTTTAGAAACTCTTTCTGCTCCTGCAGCACTAGCAATTAGAAATGCAAAGATGGCGAAAGAAATGGTAGAAAAAAATAAAATTCAAAAAGAAGTAGAAATTGTAGGGGAAATTCAAAGATCTCTATTATCTAAAAATAAAGAGAAAGATTTTCCAATTTCAGGAATCAATATACCAGCAAAAGTTGTTTCTGGAGACTTTTATAATTTTTCTGATTTAGGAGATGGAAAATATGGATTTGGGGTTGCCGATGTGTCTGGAAAAGGTATTAAGTCATCACTCTTAATGTCTAAAGCTTCTAGTTTGTATAGATGCTTAAGTAAAACCAATTTTTCTGCATCAGATTTACTATATCAATTAAATAATGAGATATGTGAAACTATATCAAGAGGAATGTTTGTTACTATGTTAATTGGAATATACAATTCAAATAAAAAAGAGTTATTGTTATCTAGTGCAGGTCATGAACCGCCTCTAATATTGTCACCCGAAGGAACTTTTAGTAATTTTTCAGAAGCTGGTCCACCTTTAGGTATAATGCCAAAAACTAAATATACAGAACACACTATTCCCTTCGAAAAAAGCTCAATGTATATTTTTACAGATGGGATTACTGAAATAAAAAATCCAAATGGAGAAATGTTAGGTTCTGAAGGTTTTGAAAATTATATTAAGAAATATCAATCAACTGCAATCAACGATAGACTTAAAATAATGATTGATGATATTCTTGGCGCAGGTCACATTCAAAAAGATGATTTAACTATTGTTGCTATAGATGGAAAATAGCTAATAGGGTGAAATTTGTTCCTGATTATAAATTTTACAACTCATAACAATACTCAATCCCAACATAATAGATAATAATGATGATCCACCATAAGACATTATGGGTAATGGTGCACCAACAATTGGTAACATTCCTAAAACCATTGCAATGTTAACAAACACATATAAAAAAATTGCTGTAGCAAAACCAAAACAATATAATTTTGCAAAGAAACTTCTAGATATTAGACCAACATTAATTATTCTATAAATTAATAATATATATAGAAATAAAAGTATAATTGATCCAAGGAATCCAAATTCTTCGGAAAATAGTGTGAATATAAAGTCAGTGTGTTTTTCAGGTAAAAACTCTAGATAACTCTGTGTACCTTTTAAAAACCCTTTTCCAAAAAACCCGCCAGATCCAATAGCTATTTTTGATTGAATTATTTGATATCCAGCTCCCAAAGGGTCTCTATCTGGATTGAAGAAAGTTAGAATTCTAGACTTTTGATAAGGTTTTAAGATGGATATAGCAAAAGGCAATGATACTAATAATAATAATCCAGAATAAATAAAATATTTAATATTTAAACCAGCCAACCAGATTATTGCAATACCACTTCCCGCAATTAGAATTGAAGTTCCTAAATCAGGCTGTTGGATAACAAGATAACATGGAATGATTAATAGAATAACAGGTTGAATTAAAAATTTATAGCTTTGGATATCCGAGCTTTGAATTCTATGATAATATCTAGCAAAACATATTATCACTGCAATTTTCATTAGCTCTGAAGGCTGCAAATTTAGAAAGTATAAGTTTATCCATCTTGTTGCCCCTGAAGCTGAAATTCCAAAAAATAAAACAGTTATTAATAAAATTAATCCTATAATATAGAATAAGTAAGCATTTTTATACCATGTAGAAACCCTGACAAAAGATAAAACTAAGAACAAACTAAAAAATATAGATAATCTTATTATGTGATTTTTAGTATAAAAAGAAAGTTTTCCTCCTTCTGTTGAATAAATCGCAAAAACACTAATTAATCCAATAGCAATAATTAATAAGATTAATAAATAATCTATCGATTTTAATTTATCTAAAAAACTATAATTGCTAGCTTGTAATCTTTCTCTTAACATTATGCTAAACTAGTTTTTCCTTTATTAAATTGTTCTCTTAATTTGTGTCTATCAATAATTCTTTTTATTAACTTACTTGCAAGCGGGGCAGCTGCTTTGCTTCCAGATCCTCCGTGTTCAATAATAACACTTATTGCATATCTTGGATTCTTGTATGGTGCAAAAGCAACAAATAATGCATGGTCTCTTTTTTTATATTCTATTTGTTCAGTATCTAAATCTAATTCTCTATCAAGATCAGTAATTCTTCTAACCTGTGATGTTCCAGTTTTTCCTGCAAATTGATATTCAGGATTGTCGTAACGAGACCCATATGAAGTTCCATATTGTTCATTTGTAGAACCAAACATTGCATCTAATATAAATTTAATGTTGGACTTTTTACGATACATTCTATGATAATATTCAATATTTATGTCATCTAAGTAATTTCTCTCATGCAAAGTAAAATTGGAGTGATTTAATTTGATTTTATTTATTATATCATTATAATTTATAGACTCATCTTTTATGATATGAGGTTTTATTTTATATCCTCCATTTGCAATTTGGGCAGTCATTAAACAAAGTTGTAGTGGCGTGGTCTGAATATAGCCTTGACCTATACCGTTGATTACAGTTTCTCCTAAATACCAACTTTGCTCTAGTACACGTCTTTTCCATTTCGTATCAGGAACTAACCCTTTTTTTTCGTCGTTATAAACTTCTCCAAGCACATTAGCTCCAAGACCATATCTTTTTGCAATTATTGACAATTTATCAACGCCGAGCAGTCTTGCCATTTCATAAAAGTATATATCGCAAGATTGTTTGATGGCATTTCTTAACTTCATGTACCCATGACCTTCTTTTTTCCAACAATGATATTTTACACCATAAAGTTCATATGGATGCTTGTGACCCTTGCACCTAATTGTTTTATTGGGATCTAATATTCCATACTCTAAAGCAGCGAGAGCAACTAATGGTTTAAAAGTTGATCCAGGAGAATAAAGTCCTGCAATAGACTTATTTATTAAAGGTTTTAAAGGATTATTTCTGATTTCCTGCCAATCTTTCTGATTAATTCCGTGTGTGAATTTGTTTGGATCATAGGTTGGTGATGATGCCATCGCTATTATTTCACCAGTATAAATATCCATTGCACTGATTGATCCCGCTTTATCTTTGAGTAATTCTTGTGCATACTTTTGAATCTCAATATCTATGGTTAATTTTACTTTATTTCCTTGCTTTTCTTTGATGTAGTCTATTTGACTTATTCTTTTTCCAGATGCATTGACCTCATATCTTTTAATACCATAATTGCCTATCAAAAATTTCTCTTGTGATTTTTCAATTCCATATTTTCCTACTTTTAGTCCTGGAACAAAATTTTCTTTGATTTCAGGTTTTTCAATATCTTTTGGACTAGCGTCACCGACATAACCTACTATATGTACTAATTCATTCGCGAAGGGATAGAATCTTGATGTAGATAAAACAGGTTTTGCTCCTTCTAATTCATGTAAATATAAATTAATTTTAGAAAATTGTTCCCACGTTAAATTATCTGAAACTACTAATATATCCCAAGGTTTTAATCTTTCCTTTTTTTTATATAATTTTTTAATTTGAAACTGATCTAATCCAATTAAATTTTTGATCTTGAATATTGTTAGGTCAAAATCATTAATTTCATCTAACATTAAATGTAACTGAAATACTCTATCGTTGCTTGCTAAAACTTTATTAAAATTGTCTAATATTATTCCTCTCTGAGGTGGAGTTTTCCACTCACGTATTCTATTTTTATCAGATAAAATTTCATATTTTTCTCTATCTGAAATTTGTAAATTATATAATCTTGATGAAATACCAGCAAAAAGTAATATTTTTGCTGCAGCTAATATAAACATCCTTCTTGTTATAACTCTACCTTTTTCTATGTTTCTTCCTCTATTCAACATTTTTTTGTTTTAAACCTAGTAAATAAATTTGATTAAATAATTTTGAAACTGCAGGGTAAATTAAAAATGAAAAAAAGGCAGTTGACATTAAAGCTCCATAACTAATGCTTCTGTCAAAGAAAATTGCTAACACTGTAAAATGAATTGAGCTAACAATTAATATTGCGATAAAGAATAATATCCAATCATAAATCAGGTTGGGAACTAGAGTTCTAGCCCTAAAAAAAGATGCGACAACACAAAGCAAAAGATAATTTATTGATGAAACTCCAATTGGTAGATTTTGTACAACATCATTAATTACACCTGCAAAAAAAATAAGTCCATAACCAAGCATTTCCGGTTTTCTTAAAACCCAATAAAAAACTATTAAGTGAATAAAATTAAAAGATATATTAATTTTGAAAATTTGAAATGAAAATGAGTAGCCAGTCAAAGCAAAGAAAAATAATAAAATAATAGGAAAACTATTTAATAAAAATTGATAAAATTTTAGATCACTTCTAGCCATTTTATTTATTTACCTGCACATAATTTAGCTGATTTAAGTTACTGTAAAACTTCACATACTTTTTATTGTTTTGAATAATTATTTTCCCAACAGGGATTGACGCTGGAATTGTGCCATCTGAGCCAGAAGTATATACAATTTCATTCTCTTTTATCTCATTATCTTTCGGTAGGTATTCTAGTTCTGCGTATTCATCATTTCCATTTCCTGAGAGTATTGCATTGATACCACTTGGCTCAATAATGATTGGGATTTTGCTATTAAGATCATTAGCCAGCAATACTCTAGAACTCAAAAAGTTAACATTTACAACCTTTCCAATGTAATATAATCGATCTTTAACAGCTGATCCTAATTTAACTCCATTTTTTTGACCTTTATTAATTATAAGAGACTTTAAATAAGGACTCTGTTTATCCAATAAAATCTTTGTTAGCATATACTCTTTAGAAAAGAGATCTCTTTCCTCTATCAATTTTTTTAAAAGAGCATTTTCTGATTTATAAAAATCAACTTCTTTTCTAAGTGAGTCAAGATCAAGGTCCTTATCTCTTAAAACTGAAAACTCTTCATACATACTCATATGATCTTGGAAGAGGTGGTATTTATCTTTTACATATTTAAATGGGCTAGATACGACATATGAACCTCTAAATATTATATCTTTTGTAATAGACCTAAATTGATTAACTGGACCAGTTTTAAAATACTCTAATGATAAAACTAAAATAGATATAACTAATAGAGTAAATAAGGAAAACTTTTGTCTATTTCCTTTTTTTAGAAATGCTGAACGAATAGCAATAATGAAATCATCTCTACTCGATTCTGTTGACATAATATTTAATACTCAGATAGCACAGTAGAGAATATTTCTTGATCGTCTAACGCCTTTCCTGTTCCTATTGCGACGCATGACAGTGGATCATCAGCAATATTTACCGGTAATCCGGTTTCTTTAGAGAATCTTTTATCTATATTTTTTAAAAGTGATCCTCCTCCTGTCATTGTTAAACCCATATCAACTAAATCAGCTGATAATTCTGGGGGTGTATTTTCTAATGCTTTTTTAATTCCAGATACAATTTCTTTAAGTATCGGGTTTAAAGCTTCTGAAGTATCTTGTTCTGAGATATTAACCTCTTTTGGGGTCCCTGATCTTAAATCTCTTCCTTTAACTGCATATGTATTATTATTTGTAGGTATGGCAGTACCGATATCTTTTTTAATTTTTTCTGCAGTACTATCTCCGATCATTAGATTGTATTCTTCTCTCATATAATCTTTTAATGAATTATCCATGGCATCTCCTGCAACTCTTAAAGACTCTGAGTAAACAACGCCTCCTAATGACATAACAGCAATTTCTGTTGTACCACCCCCAATATCTACGACCATTGATCCTGTTGCTTCTTGAATTGGTAGGCCTGCTCCAATCGCAGCAGCAATTGGCTCCTCTATTAATTGTACTCTTCTTGCTCCAGCTGCAAGTGCACTATCTTGAATAGCTTTTCTTTCAACTGGTGTTGATCCAGTTGGCACACAGATTAAAATTCTTGGGTTTGCAATTGTTTTTTTGTGAACTTTTTTAATAAAATGTTTAATCATTTCTTCTGTCACAATAAAGTCTGCAATCACGCCATCTCTCAAAGGTCTTATTGCTTGAATATTACCTGGAGTTCTTCCTAACATCGTTTTAGCTTCATCACCTACTGCCAAAACTGATTTTTTTCCTTTGTTATCAACAACTGCGACAACTGATGGTTCATTAAGAACTACACCTTTGCTTTTTAAAACAACTAACGTATTAGCTGTTCCAAGATCAATTGCCATATCCTGGCTCCAAAATTTTCTTAAATTTGCAAACATTGACATTTATTTATATTCCTTTCACTTTTTGATGTTTAATATTTTGAGAAGGTGCTCTTTTCTCACGTTTTATAAGCATTTTATTTAATGCATTTAAATATGCGTTTGCTGATGCAACTAAAGTATCTGTATCGGCTGATTGACCTACTGTTGTTCTATCATTTTCTTCAATTTTTACACTTACAGTTGCCTGGGCATCTGTACCTTCGGTGACTGCATGTACTTGATAAAGAGATAATTTAACATCATGTGGAAATAGTTTTTTTATACATTTAAATATTGCATCAACTGGGCCATCACCAGATTCGGTCGTACTCTTAATATCACCATAGACATCTAATGTCATTTCAGCTTTTTGCGGTTCCCCTGTACCAGCAAATACTTTTAAAGATTTTAAATTAATCGCATTTATTTTATTATCTACAATTAAACTATCATCAACTAGCGCTACTATATCTTCATCATATATATGTTTCTTTTTATCCGCTAAAACTTTAAATTTTCCAAAAGCTGCTTGGATAATATCGTCTGTGAGATCTGAATAACCTAAGTCTGATAATTTATCTTTAAAAGCATGTCGCCCTGAATGTTTACCCATAACAAGTGAGGTTTTCTTAACACCTACACTCTCCGGAGTCATGATTTCATAAGTTTCTCTATTCTTTAACATTCCATCTTGATGAATTCCTGACTCATGAGCAAAAGCGTTTTTCCCAACTATTGCTTTATTAAATTGAACTGGAAAACCAGTAGCATTTGAAACTATTTTAGAGGCTTTGCTAATTAATTCTGTTTTAATACCTGTATTATATGGCATCAAATCGTTTCTTGTTTTAATTGCCATAACTACTTCTTCTAATGCAGCATTTCCTGCTCTTTCACCTATTCCATTAATTGTACACTCTATTTGTCTTACACCTTCAGAAACTCCAGCTAATGCATTTGCTACAGCTAAGCCAAGATCATTGTGACAGTGTGCAGATAATATTGCTTTATCTATATTTGGAACATTATTTTTTAAGTGTTTAATTGTTTTTGCAAATTCCTCAGGTATAGAATATCCAACTGTATCTGGAATATTTATTGTTTTAGCTCCACAATTAATTGCAAGCTCAACTGTTTTACACATGAAATCCATATCAGTTCTTGTTCCATCCTCACATGACCATTCAACATCATCAGTATAATTTCTTGCATAAGTAACACTTTCTTTAATTGCATCTAGAACCTGCTCATTTGTCATTTCAAGTTTGTGTTTCATATGTAGTGGGCTCGTTGAAATAAAGGTATGAATTCTAAATCTTGGAGCATGTTTCAACGATTCATGACATGCATCAATGTCTTTTTTTAATGCTCTTGAGAGACCACATGGAATTGAGTTTTTCATTATTTTACTTATTTCAGATACTGCTTCAAAGTCTCCTGGAGATGCAATTGGAAATCCTGCTTCAACAATGTCTATTCCCATTTCGTCAAATACTCTAGATATCTGAATTTTCTCTTCGACACTCATAGACGCACCTGGCGATTGTTCACCATCACGCATCGTCGTATCAAATATGTATAGTTTTTCTCTGTCTGACATTGTAATTTTTTAGCTCGAGCATAATACATGCTCTCGCTCAGATTGCAAAATAAATTGGGAAATTTAACCCAAATTTAACATCTAATTATTTTTTATCACTATCAACAAGCTTCTTCTTAGCAATCCAAGGCATCATTTCTCTTAAAGTTGCTCCAACTTTTTCAACTGGATGCTCTGCTAGTTTTGCTCTTGTAGCTAAGAAATTTTTCTGACCATTTTTACACTCGTCCATCCATTGTTTAGTAAATTTACCTGACTGGATATCTGCTAAAACTTCTTTCATTCTTTTTTTTGTTTCTTCTTTATTAATTATTCTAGGGCCAGATTCGTATTCTCCATATTCTGCAGTATTAGATATAGAATAATTCATGTTTGCTATTCCACCTTCATAAATTAAATCTACAATAAGTTTAACTTCATGAACTGTTTCAAAATAAGCCATTTCTGGTTCATATCCTGCTTCAACTAAAGTCTCATATCCATTTTTAATTAGTTCAACAAGACCTCCGCATAAAACTGTTTGTTCACCAAATAAATCTGTTTCTACTTCATCTTTAAATGTTGTCTCAATTATACCTGATCTTCCTCCACCAATCGCTGAAGCATATGACATAGCTAAATCTCTAGCTTTACCTGATCCATTTTGATGGACAGCAAATAAACATGGAACTCCACCACCTTTTTCATATTCACTTCTAACTAAGTGTCCTGGTCCTTTTGGTGCTACCATAAATACATCTAAATCTTTTCTAGCTTTTATCAAATCATAATGAACATTTAATCCATGAGCAAAAGCGATGGATGTCCCTTCCTTCACACGTTGCTCAATATGATTTTTATAAATAGTTGCTTGTAATTCATCTGGAGTTAAAATCATCACAACATCAGCCCATTCAGCTGCATCCGAAAGGTTCATAACTTTTAATCCTTTAGACTCTGCTTTTTCAATACTTGAAGACCCTTCTCGAAGAGCTACAACAACTTCTTTTACTCCACTATCTTTTAGATTTAAAGCATGAGCGTGTCCTTGGCTACCATATCCAAAGATTGCAATTTTTTTGTCCTTAATTAAATTTGCATCTGTATCTTTTTCGTAAAACATTTTCATTTTTTTTCTCCTAATTAATTATTTAAATATATCTGCGCCTCTTGTCATAGCTACAGCTCCTGTTCTTGAAACACTCACCAATCCAAATTTTTTTAAATCCTTTGACATTTTGTCTATTTCTCGTCTTAAAGCTGTTATTTGAATAACATTTGATTTTTTTGTTTTGTCTAGTAATACAGGATTATATTTTTTACAAGCTTTCAATGCACGCTCTAATTTATTATTTGGACCAACGATTTTAAATAACGCCATCTCCTTAAAAATGACTGCTTTATCCTCTCTTTTAAAATCTGCAACCTTGTGAACAGGAACAAGTTTTCTTAATTGAAGTTTAATTTGATTAACAACTTGTGGTGTTCCTGTAGTTACAATTGTTATCCTTGATATCTTTAGTTTTTCATCAACTTGTGCAACTGCTAAAGATTCGATATTATAACCTCTACCAGAAAATAGACCGACTACTCTAGCTAATACACCAGCTTCATTGTCGACCCAAACGACTATAATATGTGTATCAAATTTTTCTTTTTTATTTGAAAAACTATACGCTGATTTTGAATTAGGCATTAAACTAAGGACTTACCTTTGCCGGTAATCTTCTTATTTTCTTGATCTTTGGGTCCTAAAATCATCTGATTATGAGGCTTTCCAGATGGTATCATTGGAAAACAATTTTCTACTTTATCAACCATACAATCAAATATTACAGGTCTATCTGTATTCAACATTTCAATAATCTTATCGTCTAGCTCTTCTGGTGTTTTTGCTCTTATACCAACACAGTTATATGCTTCTGCTAATTTAACAAAATCTGGTAGAGCAGCAGTATAACTTTCAGAATAGTTTTTATCATGTAAAAGTTCTTGCCATTGTCTAACCATACCCATGTATTGATTATTCAATATAAATATTTTAATTGGAAGGTTGTATTGTACGGCTGTGGACATTTCCTGTATTGTCATTAATACTGAAGCCTCTCCCGCAATATCAATAACTAATTTTTTTGGGTGAGCAACTTGTACACCCACCGCTGCTGGTAAACCATATCCCATTGTACCTAAACCACCAGATGTCATCCAACGATTTGGTTTGTTAAATTTATAATGTTGTGCAGCCCACATTTGATGCTGTCCTACCTCAGTTGTAATATAGGAATCTTTGTCTTTAGTTAATTCATATAATCTTTCAATTGCATACTGAGGTTTTATAGTCTCTTCACTTCCAATATAATCTAAAGATCTAACCGACCTCCATTTTTGAATTTTTTCCCACCACTTAGAAGTCTTTTGTTTATTTGATTTTAAAAATTTTGATTTTTTTTGTTTTAAACTTTTCAAAGTAAATGAAAGAACAGTTTTTACATCTCCTACAATTGCTAAATCAACTTTAACATTTTTATTAATAGATGATGGGTCTATATCTATGTGAACTTTTTTTGAATTTGGTGAAAATTCATCTATTTTACCTGTTATCCTATCATCAAAACGTGCTCCAATATTAATCATTAAATCACAATCGTGCATTGCATTATTTGCTTCATAAGTTCCATGCATGCCCAACATTCCTAAAAATTGATTATCATCACCTGGGAATGATCCTAATCCCTGTAAAGTTGAGGTAATAGGAAAACCTGTTGCATAAACAAGTTCCCTTAAAAGTTCACTAGCCCTAGGTCCAGAGTTAATCACTCCACCACCTGTATAAAAAATAGGTTTTGAAGATTTACTCATTAAATCAATTAGCTGATCAATACTATTTTGATTAAAATGATTGTGAGATTTTCCATTTAATTTTTTTTCTTTTTTGGGTTTCTTGTATTTTGTTTTTTGAAATTGAATATCTTTTGGTATATCTACTAAAACTGGTCCTGGTCTACCAGTAGTTGCTACCTCAAATGCTTTGTGTATTGTGCTAGCTAAATCATTTATATCTTTGACTAACCAATTATGTTTTGTGCAAGGTCTAGTTATTCCAGTTGTATCACATTCTTGAAATGCATCTGTACCAATTAAATGAGTTGGAACTTGTCCAGAAATACAAACTAATGGAATGGAGTCCATATACGCATCAGTCAAAGCTGTAACTACATTTGTTGCACCTGGACCTGAAGTTACTAAAATAACACCTGGTTTACCTGATGATCTTGCGTATCCTTCTGCTGCATGACCAGCACCTTGTTCATGTCTAACCAAAACATGTTTGATTGATTTAAAATTCTGTAATTCGTCATAAATTGGTAGAACTGCACCTCCTGGATAGCCAAAAATATGATCAACATTTTGATCCTCCATACACTTAAATACAATTTCAGCACCTGAGTATAATTTTGACATTCAGACAATCTAGCTGAAGTTGTGCTAATAGGTCAAGCAATCTATGCTGATTTAGGAAATTTTTTTAAATATGATTTAATAGTATTAAATTTTATTTTTTGCCAATCAGACATCTGGCCTCTTGCCCAAGTAGATTGTCTCTTGGCATATTGTCTTGTTTTTATTGATATTTTTTCTTTCAATTCAGTAAGATCTATTCTTTTGTCGAGATATTCTTTAATCTCACTTAGACCAATAACTTTATTAGATGAAAAATCTTTCTTGACTCTTAATTTATAAAACCTCTTAGCCTCTTTTATTGCTCCATCTCTTAACATTTCATTTGTTCTTATAGAAATTCTTTCTATTAACTTATCTCTAGGATAATCGATATGTAGCTTTATAAAGCTGTCCTGATTAAAATCAGAGTATGTTTCACTGTACCAATCAAACAATGATTTATTTGTATACTTTTTTACTTCATAGGCTCTTATTGATCTTTGAGAATCATTTTTGTTAATTTTTTTTTTGCAAAGTGGGTCTAGCTTAATAAGTTCAGAATAAAATTTTTTTTGTCCTATTTTTGATTGTTTTTTTCTTATCCTATTTCGAATAGTGACTGGAATATCGGGAATTTTAACAATACCATCGATAAGTGCTTTAAAATATAAACCTGTACCACCAACAAGAATTGGAGTTTTATTTTTCTTCTTAATATTATCAATTTTTAACTTGGCGTCCTTTAGCCAATTTCCTGTAGAATAATTATTTTTTACACTTTTAAATCCATATAAATGATGTTTTATATTATTTAGATCATTTTGCTGAGGTCTTGCCGTAAGAATTTTGAGTTCTTTAAATATTTGCATGCTATCTGCATTTATCACTTCTCCGTTTATTTTTTTTGCAAGCTGAATAGCAAATTTTGATTTTCCAGATGCTGTTGGTCCTGAAATAAGAATTATTTTGGACTTTAAGTCCATCAATTTAATTTAACACCAATATATCTTCTTTGGTTATTGTTATTGTAAATTGCGATAAGTAAACTTTTATCATTACTTTTTAGAGCTAGTTTTACAATGTTATCTAGATCTCCAATGGTATTGATCTTTTTCTTTTGCGCTTCAACAATAATATTATTTACTTGAAGATAATTAACTGGGCTATCTTTATCGATTTCTGTGATAACTAAACCTGTTGTATTTTTTGGTAAATTTCTTTCTTTAATATCATCTTTATTTAGTAATCTCACTTTTATTTTTAACCCATCAATTGCATCTACTTTAGGTTTTTCAGTTACTAAACCTTGGGATTTAAAGTCCTCAGATGTTTCAAGTCTTCCAAGTATAATTTCCTTAGTTATTTCTCTTTTATTTCTCCAAACTTTTAGTTTTACTTTTTTTCCAACTTCAGTTTCTGCAACTATTCTTGGAAGCTCGCTCATTTCATTAATTTTTTTGCTATCAAATTCTAAAATTATGTCTCCAGCTTTAATTCCACCCTTATCTGATGGACTATTTTCAGCTACACTAGCAACAAGTGCCCCTCTTGGTTCATCTAATTTTTCAACATCTGCAATATCTTTTGTAACTGTTTGGATCCTTACACCTAACCATCCTCTTTTGGTTTCACCAAATTCAATTAATTGATTAATTACTTTTTGTGCACTATTAGAAGGTATTGCAAAACCAATTCCAATTGAACCTGATTGACCTAATATTGCTGTATTAATTCCAACTACATCCCCATCCATATTAAACAATGGACCACCTGAATTACCTTGGTTAATTGATGCATCAGTTTGAATGTAGTCTTCATATCTAGAAAGACCAATACTTCTGTTTCTTGCAGAGATTATTCCTGCGGTAACCGTTCCACCTAAGCCAAATGGATTACCAATTGCAATAACCCAATCACCTATTCTTGCAGTATCAGAGTCTCCGAACTTAACTGGTTTGAATTTTTGATCTGACTCTATTTGAAGAACTGCCAAATCCATACCAGGATCAGCTCCAATTACTTTTGCCTTTATATTTTTTTCACCATTAACTCTAACAAAAACATCTTCTGCGCCTTGGATTACGTGGTTGTTTGTTATAACAATTCCTTTTTCATCAATAATGAACCCTGATCCAAGGGCGCTTGTCTGTCTCTTCTGCGGAGTTCCGTAATCTTTGAACATATCTTCAAAAGGAGATCCTGGAGGAAATTCAAATGGAAATGGGTTAGAACGTGTGGTTATTGTTGTTGTAGTCGAGATATTTACTACTGATGGCATTAATTTTTCAGCAAGATCTGCAAAAGATGCGGGCGTACTTGCTGCATAAGTAGTATTTTGAATATTAATTGAAAATAATATTAGTAATAAAATCTTTATGAATCTCATCTTTTTAAATACCAAATAATAAAAAAACCAATCACCGCAAATATTAATCCACCAGTTCTTAGCTGATTATCAGTGACTTCTTTTAACTTCATTATCATATTTTTCATTTTTGATGGAAATATGGCGTAAAGAATACCTTCAATAAAAAGGAATAGACCAAATGCAATGATCAATTCTCTCATTAAAATTACTCTACTTTTTGATCAATATTTCCAAAAAATTTAAAAAATTCACTATCTGGTGAAAGTATCATTGAGGTTTCTCCACCAATTAGAGCTTTTTGATAAGCTTGCATAGCTCTATAAAAAGCGAAAAATTCAGGATCTTGTCCGAAGGCATCTGCAAAAATCTTATTCTTCAAACCATCACCTTCTCCTTTCATAATCTCAGATTTTTTCTGTGCATCTGCAAGAATAACTGTTACTTCTTTATCAGCAGTTGAGGTGATTGTTACTGCCATCTCTGCTCCTTTTGCTCTAAATTCTTTTGCTTCTCTTTCCCTTTCAGTTTGCATTCTTCTAAAAATTGCATCACTGTTCGCTTGAGGAAGGTCTGCTCTTTTAATTCTTACATCAACTATACTAATACCAAAGTTTTCTGCTTCATTGTTTACACCTTCTTGAATTAACGACATTTGTTTTGTTCTATCTTCTGATAATAGCGTTTGTAGTTCTTGCTGTCCAAGCACGTTTCTTATTCTTGAATTTATAATTGTAGCTAATCTTGATCTTGCGACTCTTTCATTTCCAACAGATATATAAAATTTAAGAGGATCAATTATTTGAAATCTTGCAAACGCGTCGACGATAAGTCTTTTTTGATCTGATGCAATTACTTCTTCCGGGGGTGTATCAAGGTTTAAAATTCTTTTATCCAAGAATACAACATTTTGTATGAATGGAATTTTAAAATTAATGCCTGGTTTGGATATAATTCTTTTAGGATCACCAAATTGAAGTACTATTGCTTGATTAACCTCTTTTACTATAAAAACTGAAAAGTAAATTGTTGCAGCAATTAGAATTATTATTGGTAATAAAAATTTTCCTGCTTTCATTTTAATTAGTCCCTGTCTTTAATTCTTGTAAAGGCAGATACGGAACTACACCTTCACCTGAATTTTTATCAATTATTATTTTATTAATATCAGCTAATACTTCTTCCATTGTTTCAAGATACATTCTTTCTTGAGTTACTTTTTTGGCCTTTGCATATTCGTTATAGATTGACAAAAATCTACTTGCTTCTCCTTCTGCCTTTGCAACAACTTCTTTTTTATAAGCCTCTGCTGCTTGGAGAATTTTTGCTGCCTCTCCTCGTGCTCTTGGAATTACATCGTTAGCATATGCTTCAGCTTCGTTCTTAGATCTTTCCATATCTGCTCTTGCAGCTTGGACATCTCTGAACGCATCAATAACTTGGTCTGGTGGATCGGCTTTTTGTGTTTGAACTTGTGTAATTTGAATTCCACTTGTGTATTCGTCTAAGATTTCCTGAATTATTTCTTGAGTATCAGCTTCTATTACAGATCTACCTTCTGTCAAAATTGGTTGAATATCAGATCTCGCAATAACTTCTCTCATAGCTGTTTCTGCTGCTGCTTTAACTGTTCCCTCTGGATCTTGAATTTTGAATAAAAAATTACCAGCATCTTTAATTACCCAAAATACTGAAAAATCTATGTTAACTATGTTTTCATCACCTGTTAACATTAAACTTTCTTCTGGTACATCTGCAACTCCGCCTGAGGAAAATCCACTGTCCCTCTCTGACCTAAATCCAATATCCATTCGATTAACTTTTGTGACTTTAGGGGTTAATACATTTTCAATTGGAAAAGGAAGATGGTAATTTAATCCAGGTTGTGTAGTTTTAACAAATTTTCCAAATCTTAAAACAACACCTTGTTCATCAGGTAAAACTCTATAAAGACCACTTAAAGTCCAAACAATTAGAAGGATTATAAGACCAATTATTATTGGTTTAGCCCCACCTTTTCCTCCTCCTAAGAATTTATTTATTATTGATTGTAGTTTACTAATAACTTCATCAATATTTGGAGGAGTAGGACCTTTTCTAAATCCACCATTTCCACTACCGCCTCCACCTGGAGGTGTTCCCCATGGGCTTTGATTTTTAAAATCACTCATAATACGACACTCTATATAGTGTCTTTATTAGTAAAAACAAGGTAATGGTAAATTATGGACAACAAAAAAGTAGGTTTAAGTGACACAACAAAGACAAAAACTGAGCCAAAAACCTTTAGAAGGAACCCAATTATTGGAACAAAGTTTACAATTGCAATCTCAAGTGCAAAAGGAGGAGTGGGAAAGTCAACATTTGCCTCGAATCTTGCTTTGGCATTAAAAAAAATGGACTTAAATGTTGGTTTGCTTGATGCAGATATATATGGACCATCATTGCCAAAATTATTCTCTATAAATGAAAAGCCTGAAAGTGATGGGCAAAAATTAAAGCCAATTTTAAAATATGGAATTCAATGTATGTCCATAGGATTTTTAACAGAAGAGCAAACACCAATGATTTGGCGGGGTCCAATGGTTATTTCTGCGATAAAAACTTTTACACAAAAAGTTTTGTGGGAGAATTTAGATTTTTTAATTGTTGATATGCCGCCAGGAACTGGAGATACGCAATTGACTTTTGCGCAAGAAATTAACCTAGATGGAGTAATTATTATATCAACACCGCAAGAAATAGCCTTACAGGATGTAAAACGTGGAATAAGGATGTTTGATAAACTTAAAGTAAAAATATTAGGACTTATAGATAATATGAGTCATTTCGTTGGAGATGATGGAAAAAAATATGCAATATTCGGTGAAGGTGGCGTAAAAAAGACTGCTGAAGAATTTAAAAAAGATTTTATGGGAGAAATACCAATTGATCCTGAAGTTGGAAAGCAAGGAGATTTGGGTTCACCAATAGTAGAAAGCAAGCCAGACCATGAGATATCAAAAATATATTTTAAGTTTGCCGAAAAAATTAAATCAATTTATTTTTAAGATCAAAAGCTTCCATAAGTTCGTTCCATTCTCTTTTAGATAAACCTGTGTCATCGATAGAAACATTTTCACCTTTTATAAGTTTTTGAATAATAATTTTTCCTTTTGCAGAAACTTCTGTTCCACCAACCCTATAATCCATAAAAGCTTCATAAGTTATTGGTACCCATTTTTTAACAGTATCAAGCATAGCATCAGCATAAGCTCTAATCTCGTACTGAGCATGATGATCTGCTCTGAGCCTCAAAAAATTCATCAGATTTAATAAATCTGTTTTCCAATACCATTGAGTATAAGTATTTAACGTTAAGTTCATTCTGGCAAGCTCTCTTGCTAAACCTACAGCATTTTCATCTATAGTTGATCCATCATATCTTTCATTAAGCATAGTTTCATAATTATTATAAGTTTGTTCAGCATCTCCTTTTAATAAATTCAAAACTTTTTTTGCTTTTTCTCCATCTAAAATATCCCCTCTACCTTGTCTATTACTCTGTGATTGAGCGGCAAGATGTTGCGGCTCTGGTAGATAAAATTCTTTATCTAAAATCGAGTATCTTGCAGAATATTCATTTACATTTGCTGTTCTATGTCTAATCCATTGTCTTGCTATAAATATAGGTAGCTTTACATGATATTTTATTTCACACATTTCAAAAGGAGTGCTGTGCCAATGTCTCATCAAGTATTTTATTAAACCAGCATCTGTTGAAACTTTTTTTGTGCCTTTTCCATAAGAAACTCTAGCTGATTGAACCACGGAGGTATCATCACCCATATAGTCAACAACTCTTATAAAACCGTGGTCTAATATTGGAATTGCATTGTATAGAATTTTTTCAAGTTCTGGGGCTGTTACTCTTTTTGTTGAATTTTGCTGAGATTGCTGGTCTTTTATTTCTTTTATTTGTCCGTCAGTTAACTTCATGAATAATTTATTGAATCTATTGAATTTGGTTTTATATTATTAATGTTGGTTTTCCAACTATGACGATAAACGAATTTCGTAATAACCATTACGGACGTGGGGGCAGTACCCACCACCTCCACCATTTTCAACTTATGGGGGTGAATTAGGATCGACGGATGACTAAAAGTTATTCTTTCGTTCGGTATTGTTCCGCCGTGAAGGGCTAATTTATAAATGCTAACGAAAGTTACGCACTTGCAGCTTAATTAATTTATTAATTAAGTTACGGGGTCCGGGGCACCTGGCAACAGAACGCCCCTCAATAAATATTTGTTTTTGGTGCGGTCAGAGAGAATCGAACTCTCATGGGCTAGGCCCACACGGCCCTCAACCGTGCCTGTCTACCAGTTTCAGCATGACCGCGTGTTATGCGGCAGAATAAATGAATGACAATTCTATTTCAAGTTGATAAGTTTTTTTTATGGAATTTACTAGTGAAATAAAAAAAGCAACAAGCTCAATTTACAACAAAGTATCAAAAAAAATTCCTGAGATAGAATGGGCTACACATGCGCCTTATATTTATAAAATTAATAAATTAAAAAAAGAGAAGAATGCAGTAATTCTTGCACACAATTATCAAACACCAGAAATTTATCACGGCATTTCAGATTTTTCTGCAGATTCTTTAGCTTTAGCAGTAGAGGCTGCAAAAACAAAAGCAGATATAATTGTCATGTGTGGAGTTCATTTTATGGCTGAAACTGCAAAATTAATGAGTCCAGAAAAAAAAGTTTTATTACCAGATATGAAAGCAGGTTGTTCACTCTCTTCATCTATAACAGGCGATGATGTTAGAAATCTCAAAAAAAAATACCCTGGCGTTCCAGTGGTTTCGTATGTAAATACATCTGCTGATGTGAAAGCTGAAACTGACGTTTGCTGTACATCTGCAAATGCAGTAAAAATTGTAGAGTCATTAGGAGTAAAAAAAGTAATATTTTTACCCGATGATTTTTTAGCTAAATATGTAGCATCGCAAACTGATATAGAAATTATTTCTTGGAAGGGAACTTGTGAAGTGCATGAACAATTCAATGATCAAGAAATTAATGATATTAGAAAAGCTAATCCAGGTATAAAAATAATAGCCCATCCAGAATGCCCACCTGATGTGATACAAGCGTCTGATTTTGCAGGTTCTACAAGTGGAATGATTAAATATGTGAGAGATAATCAACCAGAAAAAGTTATGATGGTTACAGAATGCTCAATGAGCGATAATGTACAAATTGATAATCCAAATGTTGAATTTATTAGACCATGTAATCTTTGTCCTCATATGAAAAGAATAACTTTGCCTAAAATATTAGATTGTTTAGAAAATGAAAATAATGAATTAATAATGGATAATGAGACAATCGAAAAAGCAAGAAAATCTGTAGAAAGAATGGCAGAAATAGGCAGATAAAATCTGTGTCTAAAATTCAATTAAGTAAAAATTTTATTAAGTCATCATGTAAATTGGCTTTGAATGAGGACTTATATCCATCAGGCGATATTACTTCAGAACTAATTGACAAAAATGTTAAAAAAAAAGTTAAAATGATATGTAACCAAAATGGTATTTTAGGTGGGATAGATTTTGCTAAAGAGACTTTTAGATTAGTAGATAAAAAAATAAATTTTAAAAATAAAAAAAAAGATGGATCTCGAATAAGAAAAGGCGAGGTAGTTGCGACTATTAATGGTAACCTAAAAAATATTCTAATCGGTGAGAGAGTAGCATTAAACTTTGTTTCTCATATTTCTGGAATAGCAACGAAAACAAATATGTTTGTAAAGATAGTTAGAAAAAAAACTAAAATATGCTGCACAAGAAAAACGATCCCAAATCTTAGGGTGATCCAAAAATATGCTGTAAAATTAGGTGGTGGAACAAACCACAGATTTAACTTAAGTGATGAATACTTAATAAAAGATAACCATATAAGTTCTGAAAAAAATTTTGAAAATTTAATTCAAAGAGCCATCAAAAAAAAGAGGGGAAAAAAAATTACAGTTGAGGTTGATAATTTATCTCAGTTAAAGAGAATATTGGGTCTGAAATTTGATAGGATTTTATTAGATAATATGAATTCAAAAAATTTAAAAAAAGCAGTCAAAATGTCTAAGAAACTTTATGAAACTGAAGCTTCAGGAAGAATTAATTTAGAGAATGTTAAAAATGTTTCCTCTACTGGTGTAGATAGGATTTCTATAGGATCTTTAACTCACTCAATTAATGCATTAGACTTAAAATTGGAAATCTAAGATTTAATTTTATTTTTTTAATTGAGCTTGAGCAGCAGCTAGTCTTGCAATAGGCACTCTATAAGGTGAACAGGATACATAATCTAAACCAGCACGTGCACAAAAGTCGATACTTTTCGGATCACCTCCATGTTCGCCACATATACCAAGTTTGATTTTTTTGTTAATTTTTCTACCTTTTTTTGTTGCTATTTTTATCAAATCTCCAACTCCGTCGTCTATAGAAACAAATGGATCAATATCAAAAATTTTATTATCAATATAATCATTTAAAAACTTACCACTATCATCTCTGCTAATGCCAAAAGTTGTTTGTGTTAAGTCATTTGTTCCAAAACTAAAGAATTCTGCATGTCTAGATATATCATCTGCTTTGATTGCTGCTCTTGGGAGCTCAATCATTGTACCCACTAAAAAATTTAGTTTTGTTTTAGTTTTGTTTTCAACTTCTTTTGCAACTCTAATTACTAAATCTTTCATTATTTTTATTTCTGCCTCAGTTGATACCAAAGGTATCATGATCTCAGGAATAATAGATTTTATCTTGAGTTTTTTACATTCAACTAAAGCATGGAAAATCGCTGTGCACTGCATCTCATATATTTCTGGGAATGATATACCTAATCTACAACCTCTATGACCAAGCATTGGATTTTGTTCATGAAGTTCTGTTATTCTACCCTCTAATTCAGAACTTTTGATGTCTAAAGCATTTGCTACATCGCTAATTTCTTTTTGATTTTTCGGTAAAAATTCATGAAGTGGTGGATCTAATAATCTAACTGTAACAGGTAGACCATTCATAATTTTAAAGATATCAATAAAATCCTTTTTTTGAAAAGGAAGTAGTTTCTTTAAAGCACTAGCCCTATCTTCTTTTGATTTTGATAAAATCATTTCTCTTACAGATAAAATTCTCTCTTCATCAAAAAACATATGTTCAGTTCTACAAAGACCTATTCCTTCAGCTCCAAATTCTCTAGCAGTTTTGCTATCAAGAGGTGTTTCAGAATTAGTTCTAATTTTTAGTTTTCTAAATTTATCAGCCCAGCTCATAAGTTTAGAAAAATCTCCCGAAATTTCGGGTTTAACGGTTTTAACCTCTCCTTTTATAATTCTACCAGTTGATCCATCAATTGTAATTAAATCGCCTTCTTTAATATGATTATTTTTTGTTTTAAAAATTTTATTTTGGTAATCTATTTCTATTTCGCTTGAGCCAGATACACAAGGTCTACCCATTCCTCTTGCAACTACTGCCGCATGACTAGTCATTCCACCTCTTGCTGTAAGAATTCCTTTGGCAGCATGCATTCCATGAATATCTTCAGGTGATGTTTCTACTCTTACTAGGATTGTATTTTGCATCATTCCATTTAATCTTTCTGCTTCATCAGATGTAAAAACTACTTTTCCACTAGCTGCTCCTGGCGAAGCTGGGAGGCCTTTGGCTATTACTTCTAGATTTGCTGTTTCATCTAAAGTTGGATGAAGCAGAGTATCTAATGAATTTGGCTGTACTCTGAGCACTGCCTCTTTTTTTGTGATAAGTTTTTCTCTTTCCATGTCAACGGCTATTTTTACTGATGATTTTGCAGTTCTTTTTCCAGATCTTGTTTGCAACATCCACAACTTATTATTTTCAACTGTGAACTCAACATCCTGCATATCTTTATAATATTTCTCCAGCTTTATAAGAATATTTTTTAGATTTTTGTAAACTCTAGGCATAGACTCTTCCATTGAAAGAAGTGTTTCTTTTGCATCTTTTCTAGCTTTCTTAGTTATATGTTGGGGTGTCCTTGTCCCTGCAACAACATCTTCTCCTTGAGCATTTATTAAATATTCGCCATAGATTTCATTGATTCCATTGGATGGATTACGTGTAAACACAACACCTGTCGCACAATCAACACCCATATTACCAAAAACCATGGACTGAACATTTACTGCAGTTCCCCACTCTGAAGGGATATGATTTAATTTTCTATAAACCTTTGCTCTGTTACTTTCCCATGACAAAAAGACTGCACTAATTGCACCTAGTAATTGTTCATTAATATTTTGAGGAAAATTTTTTTTTGTCTTTTCTTTTACAATATTTTTAAAGTCTTTAATCAATCCATCCCAATCATCTTCATCCAAATCAGTGTCTAGCAGAACACCTTTTGTAAGTTTGTAATTTTCAATTAATTCTTCAAAATTATAACTTTCAACACCCATAACAACATTTGCATACATTTGTATAAATCTTCTATAACTATCTTTTGCAAATCTCATATTTGATGTTTTATTTGCTAAAGCAATTACAGTTTTGTCATTTAGTCCAAGATTTAAAATAGTATCCATCATTCCTGGCATGGATACTCGCGCGCCAGATCTTACAGATAACAACAAAGGATTTTTCAAATCTCCAAATTTTTTACCAGAATCTTTTTCAATATTTTTTAATTCTTTATTTATTTCATTTATAATTTTAGGCTTTAATTTCTTTTTATTTTTATAAAATAAATCACAAACTTCAGTAGAAATCGTAAATCCAGGTGGGACAGGTAAACCCATCCTTCCCATCTCTGATAAATTTGCACCTTTGCCTCCTAAAATATTTTTTGGGTTTTTTATTTTTTTTGTGTCTTTAGATTTAAAATTAAAAACTAATTTCGGCATTTACGCTTCTATTTTTGAAAAGTTAAAATAATTATCGAAGCTTTTACACAACATTTTTAAAAGTTCTAGTCTATTTTTTTTAATTAATTCTTCTTGATCATTAACTATTACATTATCAAAAAACTCATTTACCTCTATTTTGGCACTTGAGAGTATTTTGAGACTTTCATCATAATCCTCGTCTCTAACTATACTTGAAAAATACTTTCTTATAGCATGTATTTTTTTATAAAGATTTTTTTCATAATCATTTTTAAAGAGACTTGGATCGGCAGAACCAACAATTTCTAGTTTTGATTTACTTTCGCTGTTTAAAATGTTTGCAGATCTTTTATAAATTGCAATAACATCAAGACCAAAATCTTTTTTAATATTTTTATTCAAATTTAATGATTTGTTAAAAATTTTTAGTAAATCATCTATTCCATAAGAATTAGTGGAGCATTCAATAATATCCGACCTAATATTTTTTTCTTTTAAATAATTTTTTAGTCTATCTATAATAAAATCTCCCAATTCATCATTTATCAATTTTGAGTCAAAAGAGTAATTTTGTTCTTTGTATAAATTTATTGAATAATTTATTAGATCTTTTAATTTTATTTTTTTTTGATTTTCAATTATTAACCTTAATATACTAATTGCCGTTCTTCTTAAGGCATAAGGATCTTTTGAACTAGTTGGTTTGAGATTAATTCCAAAAAATCCAACTAAAGAGTCTATTTTGTCACTTAACGATAATGCTATGCTGTATAGTTTTTTTGGAACTTTACTATCAATGCCACTTGGTAAGTAATGCTCTGAAACAGCTAAACTTATTTCTTCGTCAAAACCTTGCTCTCTTGCGAAATATCCACCCATCACGCCTTGTAATTCGGGAAACTCTCCAACTAAATCCGACATCAAATCTACTTTGCAAATTGAGGAGGCAATTTCTATCTTTTCTTTACTTATTAAAAGTTCATCTGATATTATTCCGCTAAGTTTTCTTACTCTTTGTATTTTATCAAAATAACTTCCCAACCCTTTAAAATAATTAATTTGCTTCAATCTAGACACCTGTTTAACTAAATTTTGAGACTTATTTCTATTCCAAAAAAATTCTGCATCTGACAACCTTGCATCTACAACATTTTGATTTCCTAATTTAACTAATCCCTTTTTGTCCTTGCAATCTGCTACAACTATAAAATTATTTGTTATTTTGTTTTTGCTATCAAATGTAGGAAAATATTTTTGGTGATGCTGCATTGTTATAATAAGTATTTCTTGTGGAATTTCTAAAAATTTCTTATTAAACTCACATACTAAAATTTTTGGTTTTTCAACAATATTTATTATTTCGTTTATAAGTTTTTCATTCAAGTTTATATGAATTTTTTTTTGATTAGTTGCTTTATTTATTTCTTTAATTATAAATTCTTTCCTTTTATCTTGATCAATTGTTACTCCTTTTTGTTTAAAAAATTTTATATAAGATTTAAAATCAAAAAAACTTTTTACTTTATCTTCTAGATCTTTATCTGTAAAAGTTTTATTTGAGCTCTGTAGATGATTTAATTTAAATTCAATTATTTTTTTATCAAATAAAGCCAATATTGATTTTAATGGTCTTCCCCAATATAAATCATGATTGCCCCATTTCATTGATTTTTTCCATGAAATTTTTAAAAGTAAACTTGCAATACTTTCTTTTAATAAATCGTATGTTTTTATTTTTTGCGATGGTTTATTGTAGAAGTAGAATATGCCTTTTTCAGTGCTTTTTTTGAAAACTTTTTCTTTACTTATTTTATTGGATTTTAAAAATCCTTCCAAAGCCTTTTCTGGAGCATTTATATTAGGACCTCTAATTTCCTCTGCTTTTTTTATTACATCTTTAGATATCTTATTTATATGAACAATGAGCCTATTTGGAGTTGAATAAGCGTTAATTTTACCTTTAACTATAATTTCATTATCATCAAAAAATTTTTTAAAAATTTGTGTTAATTCATTTCTAGCATTGATTTGTAATCTAGAAGGTATTTCTTCACTAAATAATTCAAGGAAAAATTCAGACATTTTAATTTTGTGTTTCTACCCAAATTTTTCCAATTTCTCTTGTTAGATCTCTTATCCTTGCAATATATTCTGCTCTTTGAGCAACACTTATAACTCCTCTGGCATCTAAAATATTGAACACATGACTTGATTTTAAACATTGATCATATGCTGGAAGAGAAATTTTCTTTTCAATTAATGATTTTGCTTCTTCTTCGAGCATATCAAAAATTTTAAATAATTTATCTGTGTTTGCATACTCAAAATTATAGGCTGAAAATTCTTTTTCAGCTTGATGAAAAACATCTTTGTATAAAACTCCCTCATCATTCCAAATTAAATCAAAAACATTTTTTTTACCTTGAATAAACATACATAATCTCTCTAAACCATAAGTAATTTCAACAGATATTGGATTGCATTCCATCCCTGCCATTTGTTGAAAATAAGTAAATTGAGTAACTTCCATACCATCACACCATACCTCCCATCCAAGACCAGCAGCACCTAAGGTTGGACTTTCCCAATCATCCTCTACAAATCTGATATCGTGCTCTTCGTATTTAATACCTACTGATGAAAGGCTATTAAGATACATTCTTTTAATATCTTTTGGTGAAGGTTTTATTAGAACTTGAAATTGATAGTAGTGTTGTAGACGATTAGGATTTTCTCCATACCTTCCATCTGTTGGTCTTCTTGATGGTTGAACATAAGCTGTTTTCCATGGTTTAGAACCTAATGATCTTAGAGTTGTTGCTGGGTGAAATGTTCCTGCTCCAACTTCTAAATCATAAGGTTGTAAAATAATACAACCTTTTTTTGACCAGTGCTTTTGTAGATTTAAAATTGTATCCTGAAAAGAGATAAATGATTTTGGATTTTTTATTTTTTTTTTAGAAACCATATTTTTGCCAAATAGATCTTTCTTCTAAAACACTTATCAATTTATCCGCATGGTCCTCTGAAGACGAAAGTTTTTTGGCAAGCCATCCTTTAGACTTTTCAAATTTTTTAATTTCAACATCTTCACCAAATTTTTCTCTTAATATCTGATCTGCATTCCCTATTCCATCTATCAAACCAAGTTTTAGGGATGTTTTGCCAGACCAAAATTCTCCAGAAAAAAGTTCAACATCAGTTTTGTTTAGTTTTGTTGATCTACTTTCCTCTACAACATTAATAAATTCTTGGTGAAGTTCCAATTGAATATTTTTTAATCTTTGAATGTCCTCTTCTTTCTCGTCTAAAAAAGGATCTAGTGTACTTTTATTTTTTCCGGCTGTATAAACCCTTCTTTGAACCCCAATTTTTTGAATTAAATCTTTAAAACCAAAAGAAGAATAAATCACTCCTATTGATCCGATTATAGAACTTGCATTAGCATAAATCTCATCACCTGCGCATGCAATTAGATAGCCTCCAGATGCAGCAACATCTTCCGCAAAAATTATTACTTTCTTTTTGTTTTTCTTAGATTGTTCTTTTATAAATTTATATATTAGATGTGATTGAACCGGTGAACCACCTGGTGAATTAATTGAAATTGCAACAGCCTCTGCTTTTTTTACTGAAAAAGCTTTTTTTATCATTTCTTCTTGGGATGAATATTCTATTCCTTGTTTAAACTTTCCAACATTTCCAATGACGCCGGTAAGTCTTAAATGACTAACAATTTTTTTTTTTTTAAAAAATGAAAACATACAAATGATTATAAAAATTTTACTTAATTATAAAGCTACTTATAGTTGAAGAAATAGGTGCGTCAATTGATAAGTATATTAATAAACTTAATGTAATATTTTGAATTTATGGGTTTGGTAATTCAATTAAAAAAGCAAATAACTAATGCATATACAGATTTAGTAAATTCTGTTGATGAAAAACTAAGTCTAGTTGAAGACAAAATTTCTTATAAATTAGATAGTAAAGTTGAGCTTGTTAAAGAAATGACAGCTTACCACATGACTAGTGGAGGTAAAAGATTAAGAGCATTGCTTACTTTAGAATCTGCTAAATTGTGTGGATATACAAAAGGTAGTAGAGATGTTAACCTAGCTGCATGTGTTGAACTTATACACGCAGCAACTCTTATGCATGATGATGTAATTGACAGCGCAGATGTAAGAAGAGGCAAAAAAACTACAAATAAAATTTGGGGAAATCAGTCATCAATTCTTGTTGGGGACTATTTATTAAGTAGATGTTTTGAAATGATGGTTGAGGATGGGAGTATTGAAGTATTAAAACTTTTATCTTCTACATCATCAACTATTGCTCAAGGAGAAGTTTTGCAGTTACAACATAAAGGTGACACTGAAATGTTAGAAGAAACATATTTGAATATAATTTCTTCTAAAACAGCAGCTTTATTTTCAGCATCTTCTAAAGTTGGATCGATAATCACCGATAAAGGCAATAAATTTAAAGATGCACTAGAATTCTATGGAAAGAACCTTGGATTAACATTTCAAATTGCAGATGACACACTTGACTATAACTCAGAATTAAAAATGTTTGGTAAAGAGATAGGGAAAGATTTCTTTGAGGGCAAGGTAACTCTCCCAATAATTTTATTAAATCAAAAATTATCTTCAGCTGAAAAATTAGTTTTAAAAAAAATATTTGAACAGAATATCAGATCTAAAGAACAATTTGACTATGTGCTTAAGTTAGTAAAAAAATATAATATAATTAACGAGTGTTACAAAAAAGCGGAACACTATATAAGTTTAGCATCAAATTCATTAAGTATATTTCAAGATTGTGAAGAAAAAACTATACTTAGAAATTTAACAGCTTTTAGTATTAATAGAAAATTTTAAGGTGATAAGAGAATTTTTTTCCAAGCATTATCTTCTTTGATATATTTTAATCTTTCGTGAATTCTATTTTTACCATCTAACCAAAATTCAATTTCATGGTGTTTTAATCTCCAGCCAGACCAATGATCAGGTCTTGGAACATTATTTTCATCTTTATAGAGATCTTTAAATTTTTTTATTGATTGGTTTAGTTCTTCTCTATCTTTTAAAATTGAGCTTTGATTTGAGGCCCAAGCACCAATTCTACTTCCATAACTTCTGGAATTATAATAACTATCCGCTTCATCATCTGAAACTTTTTCAGCGGTACCAACTATACGGATTTGTCTGAGTAAACTTTTCCAATGAAAGCACATTGAAATATTTGGATTCTGCTTTATAGAGTTTCCTTTATTGCTATTAAAGTTAGTATAAAAGACAAATCCATCTTCTCCATAGTCTTTGAGCAATACCATTCTTACATTTGGATAACCCTTCTTGTCAATAGTGCCTAGAGCTAATGCATTTGGATCATTAATTTCAGTTTTCTTTGCCTCTTTATACCATTCGGTGAATAATAATATTGGATTATCAAGTTCAAGAAAGCATTTATCTAATCCTAAAGAATTTTTTTCGTTCATAATTTAACCAAAATAATTTATATATTAATATAATGTCTTTTAATACATTTGGAAAATTTTTTCGATTTACTACATGGGGTGAGTCTCATGGTCCAGCAATAGGGTGTGTTGTTGATGGATGTCCTCCAAATATTAAGCTTAATATCAAAGACATTCAGTTAGAATTAAATAAAAGAAAGCCTGGTCAGTCTAAATTCACAACTCAAAGAAAAGAGGATGATAAAGTGGAAATTTTATCAGGAACATTTGAAGGCAAAACAACTGGTACGCCTATCTCAATGATTATCTTCAATAAAGATATGCGTTCTAAGGATTATAAAAATATTAAAGATAAATTTAGACCTGGTCATGCTGATTACACATATTTTAAAAAATATGGAATTAGAGATTATAGAGGTGGAGGCAGACAGTCAGCAAGAGAGACTGCATCAAGAGTGGCGGCAGGAGCAATAGCAAAACAAGTTTTAGAAAAAATTATCGGAAAAAAATACAATGTAATTGGAGCAGTAACACAATTAGGAATACTAGGATGTGATACAGAAAAATGGGATGACAAATTCATTGCAAAAAATCCTTTATTTTGTCCTGATAAAAAAGTTTTAAAATTATGGGAAAAATATTTACTTGGAATAAGGAAAGATGGCTCATCATGTGGGGCTGTTATTGAAGTAAGAGCAAGAAGTGTGCCTGTCGGATTGGGAGCTCCAATTTATTCTAAATTAGATATGGATTTGGCATCAGCTATGATGAGTATAAACGCTGTAAAAGGAGTAAACATAGGATCAGGTATGAACTCTGCTCAACTCTCTGGTGAACAAAATTCTGATGAAATGTCTCAAAAAGGAAAGAAAACAAAATTTAAATCAAATAATGCTGGAGGAATTTTAGGAGGAATTTCTAGTGGACAAGAAATAATAGTTTCATTTGCAGTAAAACCGACTTCATCAATTCTTTCTCAAAGAAAAACAATTAATAAATTTGGAAAAAATACTTCAATTTCAGTCACAGGTAGACATGATCCTTGCGTAGGTATTAGGGCGGTACCTATAGGTGAAGCAATGATGCATTGCGTAATCCTTGATCACTACTTAATGAATAAAGCTCAATGTGGAAATTAGTTCGTTTTTTTAATTACAACTTTGGAATTTAAAGTTTCTAAAACCTTCGCTTCAATAGATTTAGCATCTAAACCAGCTTCTTTATACATTTCTTCTGGTTTATCTTGGTCTAAAAATTTATCAGGCAAAATCATTGATCTGAATTTTAAATTATTATCTAATAAATTCTTTTCATTTAAAAAATGATTTACATGAGCTCCAAAACCTCCAATAGAACCTTCTTCCAATGTAATTAGTGCTTCATGATTTGTTGCAGCTTGCCATATGAGATTTTCATCCAAAGGTTTTGCAAATCTAGCATCTATAATTGTGGGTTTAATTCCCATTTTTTTTAAACTTTCTTCAGCCAATAAACATTCTTTTAATCTGTTTCCAAAACTTACTAAAGCAACTTTCTTTCCTTCTCTTATAACTCTTCCTTTTCCAATATCGATTTTTTCGTTGATATCGGGTAATTCTAAACCTGCTCCATTTCCCCTTGGATATCTAAATGCACACGGTTGATTATTAATATCTACTGACGTATTAACCATTCTTACTAATTCTGCCTCGTCACTTGCTGCCATAATAATAAAATTGGGTAAAGTTGATAAATATGTAATATCAAAAGAACCTGCATGAGTCGCTCCATCGGCACCAACTAAACCAGCTCTATCAATTGCAAATCTTACTGGTAAACTTTGAATCGCAACATCATGAACTACCTGATCATAAGCTCTTTGTAAAAATGTTGAATAAATTGCTGCATAAGGCTTATAACCTTCTGTGGCTAAACCTGCAGCAAAAGTAACAGCATGCTGTTCAGCAATTCCAACATCAAAAGTTCTATCCGGGAAAACTTTACTAAATGCGTCCATTCCTGTCCCAGACGGCATAGCTGCAGTTATGCCCACAATTTTACTGTCTTTCCTTGCATGCTCTATTAATGTATTTGCAAATACTTTTGTAAAAGCAGGAGCCTTGGTTGTTGATTTTTGTTGAACTCCAGTTTGAACATCAAATTTTGTAACTCCGTGATACTTATCATCAGATTTTTCAGCAAAACTATATCCTTTGCCTTTTTGAGTTTTTATATGAATTAGTATTGGACCATTATAATTACTTTCTTTTGCATTTTTTAAAATTGGCAATAAAACATCTAAATCATGACCATCAATTGGACCAACATAATAAAAACCTAATGAATTAAATAATGTACCACCTGTGACAGCGGATCTGAAAAAATCTTCAGCCTTTCCAGCCTTTTTGCTAAATCTTTTCGAAAAGGATGAAATAATCATTTTAACAGTTTCTCTTAAACTAAAATAAATCTTACCTGAAAAAATTTTAGCAAGGTAAGATTTCATTGCACCAACTGGTTTTGCAATTGACATATCATTGTCATTCAAAATTACGATCATTTTAGTTTTTGAGTCTCCAGCATTATTCATGGCTTCATATGCCATTCCTGCACTCATGGCACCGTCACCAATAACTGCTATAACCTGATCTGATTTATTTGATAATTTATTTGCTGTTGCAATACCAAGTCCAGCAGAAATAGACGTAGAACTATGAGCTGCACCAAAGGGGTCAAACTCACTTTCCGATCGCTTTGTAAAACCAGATAATCCACTTCCTTGTCTTAAAGTTCTTATTTTATCTTTTCTTCCTGTTAAAATTTTATGAGGGTATGATTGATGGCCAACATCCCATATCAATTTGTCTTTTGGAGTGTCAAAAACATAATGAAGTGCTACTGTTAATTCTACAACACCTAAACCTGCACCTAGATGACCACCTGTTTTTGAGACAGCATCAATCATTTCGCTTCTTACTTCATCTGATAGAAATTTTAATTCTTCATTATTGAGTTTTTTTATATCTGAAGGAAAATTAATATTATTTAAATATTTATAATTCTGCATTTATTTATTTCTACTTAATATAAATTCAATTGTCTCTTTTAAATCACTAGCATTATTTCCATATTCAACTAAGCTATTAAATATTTCTTTTTTTAGTTTTGATGCATATTTAATAGCATTTTTATATCCTAGTAAACTTATTAATGTTGCTTTTCCCTTTTTAGAATCTTTATTTGTTTTTTTTCCTGCAGTTTTTGATGTACTGCTATAATCAATTAAATCATCTGCAATTTGAAAAAGTAAACCAATTTTTTCACCTATAACTGAAAATTTTTTTATTTGATCTTTTTTGTTTGTCAAGATAACTGGAGACAAACAACTGAATGAAAATAATTTTCCAGTCTTTTTAATCTCCATATCTATAATTTTTTGTTTAGAAACTTTTTTTCTTTCATAATTTAAATCCAAAAATTGACCTCCAGCTATTCCTTGGTGTCCTGATGATTGAGATATTAGATTTATTAAAGTTATTTTTTTATTGTTATTTATACTGAACTTTGGATCAGATAAAATTTCAAAAGCTAATGTCAAAAGGGAGTTGCCAGCTAAAACCGCCGTTGATTCTCCAAATTTTTTATGTGTAGTTAGTTTACCTCTTCTAATATCATCATCATCCATACAAGGTAAATCGTCATGTATTAGTGAATAAGCGTGTATACATTCAACAGCTGAACTTAAATACAAAAGATTTTTTTTTTCTACATTAAAAATTTTTCCAACATCAAAAATAAGCTTAGATCTTATTTTTTTTCCTCCGGGAAATAAACCATACTTAATAGGTATAATTAGATCTGTTTTTTTTTGTTTTGTTAAATAATTTTTTAAAAATTTATTTACTACATAAACAGTTCTCGCTAATTTTTTTTTCATTTTTTTGAGGTTAATTCTTCGATTTTAAGCTTGGTGCTTTCAGATATATTTTTCGAGTCCTTTTGAAATTTTTTCTCTATTAAATTATTTAACTTTATTAAATATTGATAATCATCAATAGATCCTTCCAAATTTTTTTTACTTTCTAATTCTTGTATTAAACGATCCGCTATATCTGTGAGTTCATTCAAAGATTTTGTTTCAATATCATCTGGCAAAATTTTTTCATTCATATAATAATTTGTAATATTATATGAAAATTAATGTTTCAAATATTAAAAAAGCAGTAAAATATTTAAATAATAACGAATGTGTTGGAATACCTACGGAAACCGTCTACGGATTAGCTGCTAATGCCTATTCTGATAAAGCTACCAAAAGAATATTTAAATTAAAAGGAAGGCCTGTTGATAACCCCTTAATAGTTCATTATTTTAATATTAAAGACTTGGAAAGAGATTGTGAGACTAATACTTTGTTTTATAAACTTTATAATTCATTATGCCCTGGGCCAATTACATTTATATTAAAACTAAAAAACAAAAGCAAAATTTCAAAAAACGTTACCAATAACAAAAAAACTTTAGGTGTAAGATTTCCAAATCACCGAGTAGCTAGAATATTGCTAAAATCTTTAAAATATCCTTTAGCAGCACCAAGCGCAAATATCTCTAAAGGGATAAGTCCAGTAACAAAAGATGATGTATATGATGAATTTGGAGAAAAAATTAAATTTATTCTAGAAGGTGGAAGATCAAAAGTTGGTGTTGAATCTACGATAATAAGTTTAGTAAAAAAACCCCACATTTTAAGATTAGGTGGTTTAGATATTTCTATATTAAATAAAAAATTAAAAATAAATTTAAAAACTAAATTGCATGCCAAAAGCAATATAAATTCTCCAGGGAGAGGAAGAATTCATTATTCACCAGGTATACCCATTAGATTAAACGCAGTTAAAATAAAAAAAGATGAGGCTTTTATTCTAATTAAGAAGAAAAAAGAAAATAATAAGAATTATTTTTATTTAAGTAAGACAAATAATCTAATGGAGAGTGCTAAAAATTTATATAAAACATTGAGAAAAATTAAGAAGTTAGGTTACAAAAAAATAGCTGTACAAAGAATACCGAACCAAAACTTTGGATTAGTGGTTAACGATAGACTTTTTAGAGCATCAAGAAAATGAAAAATTTAGTAGAAGTTAAAAATATAAAAAAAAATTATGGAAAGAATGAGGCTGTCAAAGGTATAAGCTTTAACATAAAAGAAGACGAGATTTTAGGTCTATTAGGTCCAAATGGTTCGGGCAAAACAACAACGATAGGTATGTTATTGGGACTTTTAAAACCAACTAGTGGAGAAATTTTTATAAATGGTCAGAAATTAGAGGGGAATAGAATTGAAATCTTAGAACAGATTAACTTTATATCTCCATATATTGAATTACCAAAAAAACTTACAGTTAAACAAAATCTAACTGTTTATGGAAAATTATACAAAATAAATAATATTAATGAGAGGATTGAATTTCTATCAGAAAAATTAAGATTAAAAGGATTACTTGATAGCATTACAGGTGAATTATCATCTGGACAAAAAAATAGAGTAAGTTTGGCAAAGGCATTAATCAACGAACCAAAAGTATTACTCCTAGATGAACCAACTGCATCATTAGATCCAGAAGTAGGTGACTTTGTTAGGTCTTTTTTAGAAAATTATAAAAAAGAAAAAAAAATATCTATACTTCTTGCCTCTCATAATATGAATGAAGTCACTAGGCTTTGTAAATCTATTCTAATGATGAAAGACGGAGTTATTATTGATGAAGGAAATCCTGGAGAATTAATAAATAAACACGGCAGAAAAAACCTTGAGGAAGTTTTTTTAAAATTATCAAGGAGTAAAAATGAGCTTAACTAGAATGTACGGTCTTTTTTTAAGACATTTTTATTTAATAACTAGATCTTTCCCAAGAGTGTTAGATCTTATTTATTGGCCAACTATTCAAATTACTTTATGGGGATTTATCTCAAATTTTTTTGCTACACATACAACATATTATAATAATGCGGTAGGAGTTATATTAACATGCGCAATCCTATATGATTTTCTTTTCAGAACAAGCATTGGATTTAATATGCTGTTTCTTGAGGAAATTTGGAGTAGAAACTTTACAAATTTATTTATTGCGCCGATGAAAATTGGTGAAATATTAACTTCACTTGTTGCTACAGCTTTAATTAGAGCTCTTATAGGTTTAATACCAGCGGTGCTTTTAACTTCTCCATTATTCGGTATTTCAATTTTAGATTTAGGAATATTTTTATTCTTTTTATTTTTGAGTCTATATTTATTTGGAATTACACTTGGCATACTAGTATCAGCTGGTCTATTGAGATATGGACCCTCATTTGAAAATATAGCATGGTCAACAATGTTTTTATTAGCTCCTTTTGGATGCATTTATTATCCAATTGAAATATTACCAGAGGTATTTCAGAAGATAGCTTACTTATTACCATTGGTATATATTTTTGAAGAGGCAAGAAATATTTTGATTAATCAAACTGTAGATATTCAAAATAT
>CACGSX010000002.1 GCA_902575835.1 uncultured Pelagibacteraceae bacterium
CTTTCAGTTTCATCTTTTGACTGCTGCATAATCTTTTCACTCTCAATTTTTGCAGTATCTAGCTTCTTTTGCGCCTCATCCAATAGTCTTTTAGATTCAGCTCGGAGTTTTTCACTTTCGTCAATTTCATTTTTGATATCAGTAATCATTTTGCTCAATAAATTATTAACATTCTGTGGAACTTTTAAATAAATTAGCGCCCCAAAAAATATTACAAAAGATACTGCTACCCAAAATGTTGCATCAAATGCCATTATGTTTTTCCATTTCTTTTTTAGAAAGATCTTCAACTATGGCTGAAAGACTACTTTTATTTATATCTTCACCAATTAATTGTTTAACTAGATCGGAGGATGTCTCAATTGCAATTTTAGTAACTTTCTCTTGAGAAGTTTTTTTTAATTGGTCTATTTCTTCTTCAGCTTTTATTATTTCTTTCTCGATATCCTTTTCTAAAGATAATCTTTTATTGTTTATATCGTCCAAAACTTTTTGTCTTTCACTATTAAAGAAGTTTTTTGCTTCGACTTTTGTATCATTGATAATTTTATCAAATTCTTTAACTTTTTTTTCAGTTTCTTCCCGTTGCTTGTCTGCAGTTTCGATATTCTCTAAGATTTGTGATTTTCTGGTTTCAAGATTGTTACTAATCTTTGGTAGTATGAACTTAGATAAAATTATAAACAATAATCCAAAGGTAAGTACTAACCAAAAAATTTGAGATATCCAAAACTCGGGATTGAGCTGGGGCATACCTCCACTCTCAGCGCTTTGAGCGCTATAAGTAAAGATAAGACTTAAAGCTAGAAATTGAAAAATTATCTTTTTCAACATTAATTAAAACGCGAAAAGAATAATTAATGCAACAACTAATCCAAATAAACCAGTCGCTTCCGCTAATGCAAAGCCTAATAGCAAGTTTGGAAACTGCTTTTGAGCTGCAGATGGATTTCTCATTGCACCTGAAAGATAATTTCCAAAAATTATCCCAATTCCAACTCCTGCACCTGCAAGTGCAATTGCTGCTAGTCCTGCTCCTATCATTTTTGCTGCTTCTAATTCCATTATATCCTCCTTATGTTAATTAATGGTGTAAATTTAATGCATCATTCAAATAGATACATGTTAAAATTGCAAATACATATGCTTGAAGAAAAGCAACTAATATCTCCAAACCTGTTAATGCAACTGAAAAACCTAGTGGTAGCCAGCCCCCAACAATTCCTAAGCTAACTACAAAACCTCCAAAAACTTTCATCATCGTATGGCCCGCCATCATATTTGCAAATAATCTAACTGATAAACTAATTGGTCTACTTAAGTATGAAATTATTTCTATAACAACTATTAATGGCAATAAAACCATTGGAACTCCACTTGGCACAAAAAGTTTTAAGTATCCAAGTCCATGTTTAATAAATCCAATTATTGTTACTCCTATAAATATAAATGCTGCCAATACAAAAGTCACAATGATGTGGCTAGTGACAGTAAAAGAGTATGGTATCATCCCAAACATGTTACAAAATAAAACAAACATGAATAAAGAAAATATGAAAGAAAAGTAAGGCTTAGCTTTTGATCCGGCTGTATCACTTATCATTTTTGAAATAAAAGAGTAACTAAGTTCCGCAAGTAATTGAATTTTATTTGGTATAATCGATCTCTTCGTGCCTAAATTAAAGATAATTAATATTGCCAGTGAACTTATAACCATAAACAAACTCGCGTTTGTGAATGAAATATCTATGTTATTTATTTTAATTTCTGGACCAATTCGGTACACGTTGAATTGGTACATTGGATTTGCTGCCATTTGCCTACTATTTTTGCATTTTTTTTGCTGATTTAATAACGTTCATAATTCCAGCTATTACACCAATAAAAAAAAATATTAAAATTAACCAGGGTTTAGTACCAAACCAATTGTCTAAAATAAACCCAATAATTGTCCCAACAGCTACTGCAGATACCAATTCCGTGCTCATTTTGAAGGCTGACCCCATACTTGAGCCTTTATTTCCCTCTTCAGATTTTTTGTCTTTGTCAGTTTTATTTTTTGCAATTTTTAGGCGAGTTTTAAACTGGTCTTCATCCATTATTAAGCAACCATACTCTCTGCTTTTTGAAGATCTACAGCAACCAGTTGGCTAATTCCTTTTTCTGGCATTGTTACGCCGTATAGTCTGTCCATTTTAGACATGGTTAGAGCGTGGTGAGTTACAATAATAAATCTTGTAGATGTAATTTTAGTTAGTTCCGTCAAAAGATTGCAAAATCTTGTTACATTCGCATCATCTAGAGGTGCGTCTACTTCATCGAGAACACATATTGGAGCTGGATTAGTAAGAAACACTGCAAAGATTAAAGATAAAGCAGTCAGGGCTTGTTCACCTCCAGATAATAAAGTTATTGATTGCAATCTTTTTCCTGGTGGACTTACCAACATTTCTAATCCTGCATCTAAAGGATCATCAGAGTCTACTAGCTCTAGTTTTGCACTACCTCCATTAAATAGTTTGGTATAAACTTCATTGAACTTTCTATTCACTTTTTCAAAAGCATCTAGAAGTCTTTCCCTACCTTTCTGATTGAGTTCAGTAATACTTTCTTTTAATTTTATAATTGCAGTTACTAAATCTTGTCTATCTTTTTCCATTTTTTTAATTTCATCTTCATATTTTGAAGTTTCTTCATCTGCTCTTAAGTTAACTGAGCCTAATTTTTCTCTTTCCCTTTTTCTTTCATCAAGCAATTCCTCTTGTGTTACTGTATCTGGATATTCAGATGCATCTTTTAAATTTGAAAAATTAAGTATCTCCTCTTCTTTTAAATTAAGTTCCGTTGATACTCTTTCTAACAAATCATTTCTTCTTTTATTCAAACCATCGATTGTTGCTCCAGAGCTTGCTTTTCGCTCTCTTATTTCAATAGACTCTTCCTTTGTTGTATTAAGATTGCTTCTTAATTCGTTAATCTCTTTATCTAGTTCATCAATTAATATTTCATTATCACTTTTTTCTTTTTCAGAAATTCTTAAACTTTCAGATATTTGTCCTTTTCTTTCAGCTTGTGTTTGAGGTTGTTTTTCTAGGATATCTAATTTTTTTTGTTGAGTATCTTTTCTACTATTTAATTCATTAATCATTTTTTCAGAATTTACCAATAAGTTTTTCCAACTGTCTATTTCTTGATCAATTATTTTAATTCTTTCACTTCTCTTAATTGATTCTTTTTTGATATTTTGATTTGTACTAAATGCTTCAGCGTATTCTTCTTGTAGACTTTTGATTTCTTCGTTTTTCTTAGTTACTGTTATCGCTAAATCGTTGTCATGCATTTCATTAATTTTCATTTTTAAAAATGAAAGATTTATTTTGCATTCATCTATTAAATTAGTTGCACCATTAATATTGTTCTCTGATAGCATTTCTTTTGCTTTTTCTAATTGCTCACTTGCTAAATCGATAGTTTCTGAGTTCTTTTTTAGAGTATCAAGATTTAAATTTTCTAGTATTATCTCTAATTTATCTTGCTCATCTTTTAATTTACTTTTTGCATTTAAAAGATCTAAACCAGACAGTTTTTCAGTTTCATAATATTTTGAGTCAACTGTAATTAAATTTTCTTTCTCTTCTCTAAGTCTTTTTTCATTAGAGTTTGCATCAATGATTATGCTTTTTTCTCTATCAATATCCTCATCTATTACACTTAAAGCCTTTCTAATTGATTGTATTTCATCATTAACCCTGTCTTTTTCTTCATCTAAGCTCTTTAACTCTAAATTTAATCTTTGTATTTTTGACAAGTTTTCTTGATTTTTTTCTCTTATAGGATTTACATTTTTATTCTTTTCAATAATTTTCATGCTTAAATCCTCTAATTTATCATTGAAGGACTTAACTTGATCATCAGCCTCATTATTGATCTCGTTTTCTACTTTAATTTCATTATCAATTTCTAAAAGACGTAAATAATATAAACCTGCCTCAACTTTTTTTATTTCTTCAGAAATAGATTTATATTTTGCAGCCTCTTCAGCTTGCTTTTGCAAATTTGCTAATTGTCTTTCCTGTTGTCTTCTTAATTCATCTGCCCTTTTTAAATTGTTTTCTGCAGCACCTAATCGTAATTCTGCTTCGTGTCTTCTAACATGTAAACCTGCTATACCAGCTGCTTCTTCTAATATAGCTCTTCGATCAGAAGGTTTTGCCGTGACCAATGCTCCAATTCTACCTTGACTAATAATTGAAGGTGAATGAGCACCTGTTGATAAATCTGCAAAAAACATCTGAGCATCTTTAGCTCTAACTTCTTTCCCATTTATATAAAATTTTGAGCCTTTATCTTTTTCTATTTTTCTTCTTATTTCAATTTCATCGAGCTCATTATATTGTAGAGGACCATCTTTATTGTCATTTGATAAGCTCACTAAAACTTCTGCAATATTTTTTGATGGTTTGTTTGAAGTTCCGGAAAATATAACGTCTTCCATTCCTGAACCTCTCATACTTTTTGCTGATGTCTCACCCATACACCATCGCAACGACTCCACTATATTTGATTTGCCACAACCGTTTGGACCAACTATCCCAGTTAAACCTTCTTCAATCAGGAAATTAGTTTTTTCAGCAAAAGACTTAAATCCATTTAGTTGGATTTTTTTAAATTCCATTCACTGACTTATATCAGTTTTTCAATGTATTTTTTTAATTTTTTGTAGTTTGAGTGATTTTCAAACTTTTTTCCGTTAATTATGACTGTAGGAGTAGCATTCACTTTATACTTTTTAACACCTTCGATTCGGTCTTCTAAAATATGATCCTCTATTTTCTTATCCGCCAAGCACTTATCAAAATCAAGATTATATTCAGTATTATCAATAAATTTTTTCATTGCTTGATTTGCCTCTAATTCATTTTTTCCTTTTATCCACTTATCTTGATTTAAATATAAATGATGCAAAATTTCATGCTCACCATCATTTTTACAATGCGCTAATTTAGTTGCATTAAATGCAATGATGTCTAATGGAAAGCTTTTAAATTCTATTGAAATCAATCCTTTATCAATAAAATCTTCTTTTAATTTAGGATATATATTTTTATGAAAATTTGCACAATGACTACAAGTTAAAGATTCAAAAACCATTAACTTAACTTTAGAGTCTACACTTCCAACTAAAATTGGTTTAACTTCAGAATTAGCATTGATGAAATTAAAAAAAATTACAATTGAGATAAAAATTATTTTTTTCATTTTATTTTTAAATGTTTACTTAGCTCTAAAAGAGAATTTTTTATTTTGTCATTTTTAATATTATTTATGCTCTTTATATGTTTATTTTTTGTCGCATTAATAGCTGTATTTTTATGGCTTTCTTCAATTTTTCCATCAAATGTATTCAATTTAATGTCATCTAAAACATGATAGCCAAAAAAAATATTAATTTTTTTTATTATTTCTTTTTTAGAATACTCAACGTCAACTTCATTTCCCCTCTTTACTAAAATATTTAAACGACTTCCAGATAACTTATTTGAACTTTTGTATGATTTAGGAAAGCTCACATTAAATAAATCTTTACCTACTAAATATTTCCAATTGTCTAAAGTTTCACTATAAATTTTACCTTTTTTACTAATTATTCTTTTTGCTTCTGTGGGTAAAGTATCTTTAAAAGATCTTAAACCTTGAATGGAATTATATCTCTGCTTAGTATTATGTTTTTGACTCATATGAATTATAAAAACATACCAAATAAAATTCTACATTGGTACGATAATAATAAAAGAATTTTACCTTGGAGAAAAAAAGTTTCTCAGAAACAAAAAGAATATTTTACGTTTGTTAGTGAATTTATGTTGCAGCAAACTCAAGTAAAAACTGTTATTCCTTATTTTGAAAAATTTGTAAAACAAATTCCAACCTTTCAATCATTGGCAGATGTTGATGAAAAAATCTTAATGAAACATTGGGAAGGCCTTGGTTATTATTCAAGAGCAAGAAATCTAAAAAAAAGTGCAATTAAAATTCTTAAAGATTTCAACGGTAAGTTGCCAAAATCTTATGAAAAGTTAATACAATTACCAGGTGTTGGTGAATATACATCTAAAGCAATAATGTCTATAGCATTTAACATTAAAACTATCCCTTTAGATGGAAATGTAGAGAGAATTCTTAAAAGAACTCTCTATTTAAAAAAGCAGAATGAAATATCTAAAGATTCTTTAAAAACAAAAATTAATTTTTTTGGACTGTCCGATCGTGCTAGTGATTACTCACAAGCAATTATGGAAATAGGTGCTTTAATTTGCAAACCAAAAAATCCAATTTGTAAAGAATGTCCATTAAGTAAAAATTGTATATCTTTAAAAAAAAATGATTTTGAGTTAACTAAAATTAATAAAGAAATAAAAACTAAATATTTTGAAGCGACTATCTATAAAAAACAAAATAATTATTTATTGGTTAAAAATGATAAATTTAAATTTTTAAAAAATATGCCAATTTTCCCTATGACTGAAGTTCGAGAAAGTAAGTATAATTATTCAAATAATAAAAAAATTAATATAAAATTATCTAATATGGAAATGAAAATTTTGTTAAATAACTCAAAAAGACTTCCAAAGATTAAAAATAAAATACTAATTAAAAAAGATAAATTAAGCTCAGAAATAATTCCATCATTTACTAAAAAAATATTTTATACCATCTCAAAATCTGAATGAAAAAAGTTGCAATTGTAGGAGCTGGTATATCTGGTTTGTATCTTGCAAATGAATTAAACAAAAATACTGAAATAGACTATAAAATCTTTGAAAAAAAAGATTACCTTAATTTAAATGAAGGTTATGGTATTCAACTTTCAGTTAATAGTATTAATTTGTTAAATAAAGTAGGATTTAAAAATATTTCAGCATCAGATGTTTATTATCCAACAAAAGTTAATTTTTTCCAGGCTAATAATATTAAAAAGATTTGTGAAATTGATTTAAAGCAATTCAATAATTTAAACGACCGTTACACAACACTTAAAAGATCAACATTAATAAAGTTTTTAATTGGCAATATACCTGAGGAAAAAATTCAATTTAAAGCCGATATTCAAAATATCGAATATAATGAAAAAATAAAGATTTCTTGGAATAATAAGATTGAAAGTTTCGATTATATAGTAATTGCAGACGGTGTTTTTTCAAAATTAAAATCTCAAATATCAAATAATCATTTAAACCCAATTTTTAATGGGAACATTGCTTTAAGGGCGAATTTAAAACAACATGAAAAAGATAATATTTCTGTTTATATGGGGTCAAATTTTCACTATGTAACTTACCCTGTAAATCAAAAACTCGAATATAATTTCGTTGCTATAATTAAAAAGAAACTAACTACTAAAGAAATTGAAGATAAAAATATTCTTAATTCAGAAACATTTATAAAATCTTTAAAAGACTTTATTTCACAAAATTCTATTATAAATTTGGAAAGTTTAGCAAATATAAAGTGTTTTCCTGTATTTGTAAGCACTGAATTACCCATACTAAAATATCAAAATACTTATTTGAGTGGTGATGCTTTATTTGCTTTTCCACCTTCTTTTGCACAAGGTGCTTCTCAAAGTATTGAAACAGCAAATGGTATTTTAGAAAATATTACAAATTCAAATAGTATTTATAAAGATAAGATAAGTAAAATATTACTAGTAAATAAAAGATCAAAATTAAACCATTTTGCCTTCCATTTAACTAATCCAATAATAATACTAATTAGAAATATTGTTTTGAAATTTTTATCAAAAAATAAAAAATTTCTAGAGAGTTATCTTGGAAAAATTTATAGAAATTAAGTAGTTGGCCTTAGTCTTTGCCTCAAATCATCAATTGGTTTGAGTGAATTACCTGATTTATAATACCAAAAAGTCCAACCGTTACAGCTCTCAGCACCTAATATTTGTGCAGCAACTTTATGAATTGATCCTTCTGATTTCCGATATTTTATACTACCATCAATCATAATTTTCGCATTGATTTGTTTTTTTTGATCAAAAATTTCAGTACCAGGTTTAATAATTCCTAATTCAACCAAAGATCCAAATGGCACTCTTGGTTTAGATCTATTATTTTTTATAGTATCTAAATATTCATCTTCTATAATTTTTGTATTTTTAATTCTTTTACTTGCAGCTTCAAAATAGTTTTTTTCTTTTTCTATCCCAAAATAATTTCTACCTAACTTTTTTGAAACCACAGCAGTTGTTCCCGTACCGAGAAACGGGTCCAATATTAAATCACCTTTATTAGACGATGCTAACATAATTCTGTGCAATAAAGACTCTGGCTTTTGCGTTGAGTGAACTTTATTACCATTATTTTTAAGTCTTTCTTTTCCATTACATATAGGTAAATTCCATGTAGATCTCATCTGTAGATCATCGTTTAAACATTTAAGTGATTGATAATTAAAAGTATATTTTGAGCCTTCACTTTTTGATGCCCATATAAGTGTTTCATGCGCATTCGTAAATCGTGTTCCTTTAAAATTTGGCATAGGGTTATTTTTGTTCCAAATCACATCATTTAGTATCCAAAAACCTAAATCTTGCATTTTTGAACCAACTCTAAAAATATTATGATAACTTCCTATGACCCATATAGATCCATTTTTTTTTAAAATTCTTTTACATTCTTTAAGCCATTGAACTGAAAACTCATCATAACTTTTAAAACTATCAAATTTATCCCACGCATCGTCTACAGCATCGACTTTAGATCTATCAGGTCGACTTAATTCTTTTTTCAGTTGAAGGTTGTAAGGTGGATCTGCAAATATCAGATCAAAACTTTCAGCCGGAATTTTTTTTAATTCCTTAATACTATCTCCATTAATAATTTTATTTTTTATGTCTGAAAAGATCATTTTATATTTTTGAATTAGACTCCAGTCAGGAGTCAACGTCAACCTGTGATTGAATTTATTAATTGATAATTGTTATGATTATTATTTAAGACTCAATATCTTGTGTATTGGTTGGAAGGTTTTTCTATGAAATCTAGTCACTCCAAATTTTTTAATAGCTTTAATATGATCCTTAGTTCCATAACCTGCATTATTATCCCAGCCGTATTTTTTAAAAGAAAAAGACATCTTTCTCATTAGCTTATCTCTTTCAACTTTAGCAATAATCGATGCAGCTGAAATTTCAGGAATTTTTTCATCACCTTTTACAATTGTTTTAATTACATAATTTTTTAAGTCTGGTGGTTTATTACCATCTATTAAAACTTTTTTAGGTTTCAATTTGAGTTTCTTAATTGCTCTTTTCATTGAAAGTAGGGTAGCATTTAAAATATTAATTTTTTCAATTTCCTTTGTTGATGCAGATCCTAACGCCCAAACTGAATTTTTTTTTATATATTTAGCTAAAGTTTCCCTCTGAATTTTGTTAAGTTTTTTTGAATCTTTAAGAATTTTTCTATTAATTTCTTTATTTAATATAACAGCCGCTGCATAAACTGGTCCTACAAGGCTTCCTCTTCCAACTTCATCAACCCCAGCAATAATTTTTTTCATATAAAATATTATTAAAAATTTAAATCTCTAAACCAGTTTCACCTATTTTTTTTCTAATTTGTTTAAGATCGGCCCAAGAATATTTTTTTTGCTCTGCTTGTCTTAGTAGATATGCTGGGTGAAAAGTTATCATTGTTAAATATGTTTTATTATTAATTATTACTTCCTTCCATTTTCCTCTTTCTTTAGAGATTTTAATTTTATTCCCGAAGAGCGCTTCCATTGCTGTGCTTCCCATTAAAATAAGTATTTCTGGATTTATAATCGAAATATGTTTTCTTAAATATTCAGAGTATCTATTTATTTCTGATATTTCAGGCTTTCTGTTATTTGGAGGTCTATAATTTACAACATTAGTTATATACACGTTAGTTCTATCTAAATTAATAGCGTTCAACATTTTATTTAAAAGCATTCCTGCATCACCAACAAAAGGTTTTCCTAATTCATCTTCTTTTTGTCCAGGTCCTTCACCTACAATCATTATTTTTGAAGATGAATTTCCATCACTGAAAACAAGATTTTTTGCACTTTTTTTTAGTTCACAATCTTCAATCTTTTCTATTTCAACTCTAAGTTTTGCTAATTCTTCAGATTTTTCCTCATTAGAAGCATTATTTTTAAATCTATTTATTGGCTCATCACTAAATTCATACTCAATACCTAGCTCGTTTAATAAATCATTATCAAATATGTCATTTTGATTTTTTTCATTTAAAGTCATAAAGTAAAAAATGTTCTTAAAAATTTTTTGTTTTATAATATTAATCCTATACCAAACAAATCTCTATTCAAAAGCAGCGAATGAAAAAGAATTCAACCAGAAGTATCTATCAAATTATCTTTCAGCATTATTATCATTTGATAACCAGAAAAATAACGATGCTCTTAAGTTTTTTGAAAATTCAAAAATATTAATTCAATCACATGATAGTTTTTTGCAAGAATATGTATTTTCTTTACTTTTGGATGGACAGGTTAAAAAAGCAATTAAACAAGTAAAATATTCTAATACCTCAATAGGAGGAGATTTTTTTGAAGGAAATTTATTATTAATTTTAGACAGCATTAACAAGAAAAAGTTTAAACAAGCAGCTTTGAAGTTAAAAAAATTGGAAAAGTTCAAAGAGGACGACTCATACAAATTTATAATTTATTCTAGCTTAAAAAGTTACATTGATCTTTTTATATATAAAAAATCTGACATTGTTGAGCAATTTGGAAAATTAGATTTGATAAACATGGCTTTTCAAAATTGTTATTTGAATTCCAAAAAAACTGAGTCTTATTTTTTAAAATTAATTAACGATCCTCAAAGTGATTACTCTAGATATACTTTTTTTTATTTGAGTAACGAAGTGTCTAATAATGACTTTGCAACAGTTGATAATATTGCTGATACAATAGATCCTTTAAGAAGTAGTTTGCTTATTTCTCAAGTAAAAAAATGGATAGATGAAAAAAAATATAAAAAATTAACACAGCATTTTTCATGTCAAAATGAGAATGATATTTTGGCAGAATTCTTTTTCCTTATATCTAACTTTTATTCATCTCAAAGTAGATTTGATTATTCAAACATATATTTAAATATTTCAAATTATTTAAATCCAAAATTTTATTTTAATTTATCACTAATAGCTGAAAACTATCAGTCTAATAATAATTATGATCTAGCAAAAAAAACTTTCGAAAAATTTGATGATAAGGATGAAATATTTTTTTGGTACAAAACAAAGAAGATTGCCAGAATTATAGCAGAGGAAGAAAATTATGATGCAAGTTTGAACTATATATTAAAAAATCTTGAAAAATTTAATAATAAATCGACAAAGATGATTTATGATTTGGCAAATATTTACAAAAACTTTAAAAAATATGATGAAGCTATAAATTATTATACTTTGGCCTTAAAAAATTTGGATAAAAATTCTATGGCTTATGCAGATGTTCTTTATCGCAGAGGTGGAGCGTATGAAAGATTAAAAAATTATGATTTGGCGGATAAGGATTTGCTAAATTCAATTAAAATTAGACCTGACGAACCCTATACACTTAACTATCTCGCTTATAGTTGGTTAGAAAGAGGATATAAAATTGAAGAAGCAATACAAATGTTAAATCAAGCTTACAAAGGGAAAGAAGAAGACCCTTATATAACAGACTCAGTTGGTTGGGGTTATTATTTGACAGGAAATTATATTGAAGCAGAAAAATATTTAAGAAAAGCTGTTGAATTGTTACCAAGTGATCCTGTTGCAAGTGATCATTATGGAGATGTTCTTTGGCAATTAAATAGAAAAATCCAAGCTAATTATTTTTGGAAGAGCGCTTTAAATAGCGATGAAGCAGACGAAGAATTAAAAATTAAAGTTAAGGAAAAATTATATAATGGCTTAAATAATAATTCTTAAATGAAGTTTCATAAAATAAAATCTTTTGCAAAAATTAACCTAACTTTAAAAATTCTAAATAAATACTCAGATGGTTATCATAAAATTGAAAGTTTAATATCCAAGATCAATTTGGCTGATGAGATTTTAATAAAAGAGATACAAGGTTCAAAAAATAGAATATCGTTTAGTGGTAAATTTTCCTCAAATATTTCAAATACAAATACAATTTCGAAACTACTAAAAATATTAAATAATCATAATTATATTAAAAATAAAAAATTCAATATCAAAGTAAAAAAAAATATACCCCAATCCTCTGGTATGGGAGGAGGATCAATGAATGCAGCATCTATTTTGAACTATTTATTTAAAAAGAGAATAATTAAAACTACAAAAAATAATTTAATAAAAATTGCAAATAAAGTCGGCTCAGATGTAATTTTGGGTCTTTATGAGAGTCCAATGATCCTACAAGGGCAAAATATTAGTAAAATTAATAAAAAATTAAATTTTCATTTGTTAATAATAAAGCCTAATTTTGGATGTTCTACTAAGATGATTTATGCAAAACACAAGGGATTTTCAGAGAGCCTATTCAAAAAATCAAACAAGATTGACAGACAAGATCTATTAAAAGTTTCAGGTAACGATTTAGAGAGAGCGGCTTTTAATAAATATCCAATTTTAAGAAAGATCAAAAGTTACTTGCAAAATTTAGATAATATTTACTTTGCAAATATGACAGGCTCGGGTTCTACTATAATTGGTTATTTTTTAACCAAAAATGCGGCAATAAAAGCTCAAAAAAAATTAAAAAATAAATATAAAAACTATTGGTGTATTTACTCTAAAACTATATAAAGCTTTTTTTTTGTGTTATACGAAAAACATCTTGGGGTGTAGCCAAGTGGTAAGGCAGCGGTTTTTGGTACCGCCATTCCTAGGTTCGAATCCTAGCACCCCAGCCATTTATGAAAGCTTTACTTAAAAAAATTTTTCAAAACAAAAAAATTTCAAGCAGTAAAGATCTTAAATTTCTAGATTTAAAAAATAATAAGGGAGTAAATAAAATATTTGGTGCAATAAATAACCACAATGAAACTAGCGAGATTAGATATGTTGGTGGTTGTGTAAGAAAAATTTTAAATGATGAAAAAACAGATGATATCGACCTTGCAACTAATTTAACTCCTGATCAGGTTAAGCAATGTTTAGATAAAAACCAAATAAAGTTTTTTGAAACAGGAATTGAACATGGCACAATCACAGCAGTGATTGATGATCAAAATTTTGAAATTACAACATTAAGAAAAGATGTAAAAACAGATGGAAGGCATGCTGTCGTAGAATATACAACTAATTGGAAAGAAGATTCATTAAGGAGAGATTTTTCAATAAATTCAATATATTCAGATTTAGACGGAAATTTGTATGATCCAAATTCTGGTCATAAAGATTTAAATGTTGGAATAATTAAATTTATAGGTGATCCAGAAACTAGAATAAAAGAAGATTATTTAAGAATTATTAGATATTTAAGATTTTATACTGAATATAGCAAAATCGATCATGAAATTAATATAATAAAAATCATTAAAAAAAATATAGAGGGTTTAGGAAAAATATCAAAAGAAAGACAATTCAATGAATTAAAAAAAATTATCAAATTGTATAACTTTTTAAAGTTATTTAAAAATAAAACCTCTTGTGAATTATTTTCATTAATTTTCCCTCAACTAAAAAATTTTAAAAAATTGAGCAAGTTATCAAAACCACAAGAAAAGATATTAAAAAATAAAAGTTTAAATTTCGTCATTTCTTTTCTTGTAATCGATGAAACTGACAATTCTGACTATTTTGTATATAAATATAATTTACCCAATGAGTTAAAAGATAAAATTAATTTTCTAAAAAATAATTTGCTAAATAAAGATAGTACTAAAATTTTTAACAAGAAAGATTTACAAAAAATATTTTATTATGAGGGTAAATCTAGCACAATCGATTTAATTGATTTCAATTTGTTATATTTTAAACAAAGTAAAAAACTTTCAGAATTAAAAAATTACTTTGAAAAATTAGATAAACCGGAATTTCCAGTAAAAGCTCAGTTATTAATAAATGATTATGGATTAAAGGAGGGAAGGGAATTGGGTCAAAAGTTAAAAAATTTAGAATTGAAATGGATTGAAAATAATTTTAATTTATCAAAAAAAGATATGGAAAAAGTTTTATCAAATTAAACATATTTTACGTCTACAATCTCAAAATTTTTTGTCCCTGCTGGTGTATTTATCTCTACAAGATCCCCTTTATTTTTACCTATAAGACCTTTTCCTATTGGTGATTGAAAATAAAGAAGCTTTTGTTTTAGATCTGCCTCGTCTTTACCAACAATTTTGTAATTTATTTTTTCATTTGTATCTAAATTTTGAAGGTAGACAGTAGATCCAAATATCACTTTTCCATCATTACTAATCTTGGTTATGTCAATTATATTTGCTCTTGCAATTAAATCCTCAACTTCTTGAATTCTTCCCTCATTATGTGATTGCTGTTCTTTTGCAGCATGATATTCAGCATTTTCTTTCAAATCTCCATGTGATCTTGCTTCAGCAATGGCTGCAACAATTTCGGGTCTCTTTTTTTCTTTTAAAAAAATTAATTCACTTTTTAATTTCTCTAATCCTTCAGTAGTAATTGGTTCTTTATCCATAATTTACCATTTAGCTGTTGGTGGTAATGACATAAGTATAGCTTCAACATTTCCACCAGTTTGTAAACCAAATTTTGTCCCCCTATCATGTAATAAATTAAATTCAACATATCTACCCCTTTTTTTGTATTGGATTTCTTTATCTTTAATTGTCCATTTTAATTTATTTTTTTTCTCAATTATTTCATTAGAAATGTTTTTAAAACTTATTCCCACTTCTCTAACAAAAGAAAAATCTTTTTCCCAATTATTTTTTTTATAATCAAAAAAAATTCCACCAATACCTCTTGGTTCTTTCCTATGTGGTAAATAAAAATATTCATCACACCACTTTTTATATTTTTTGTAATAATTTTTGTTGTGTTTATTACATGATTTTTTTAGTTCTGAATGAAACCAGTTTTCTAATTTCTTATCTTTCATGCAAGGTGTAACATCCATTCCACCTCCAAACCAACCAAATGAAGTAACTATATACCTCGTGTTAAAATGCATTGCGGGCACATGAGGATTTTTCATATGCATAACAACAGATATTCCAGATGCCCAAAATTTAGAGCTTGTTTTAGTACCTGGAACTTTATTTTTAAATTCATTTGAAAATTTTCCATAAACTTCTGAAAAATTTACTCCAACTTTATCAAAAATTTTACCGTTCTCTAAAATTCTATATTGTCCTCCACCTTCATCATTACTTTTACTTCTATTCCAATTAGTAATTTTAAATTTGGTTTTTTTGCCCTCTTTTTCCTCTATTTCTCTACAAAGTACTTCTTGTAAAGTTTTAAACCAATTTTTTGCTAATTTCTTTTTTATGTATTGATCCATTTAACCTAACTGTCTTATAAATTCTGAAGCTCCTATGGCCACTGATATTGAAATGTTTAGTGATCTTTTATTTTTTAGCATTGGAATCTTAATTCTTTCATTAACCTTAGAATGTAAATCTTCTGGAACACCAGCACTTTCTCTGCCAAAGAGCAATATATCATTACGCTTAAATTTAAACTTTGTATAAACTTTGCTGGCTTTTGTCGTCATTAAAACTACTCTATTTTTACTATTTTCATCAAAGAATTCTCTAGGGCTCTTGTAAAATTTAATTTCACTGTAATCTAAATAATCCATAACAACTCTCTTGAACCTTTTATCGCTAAATAAAAACCCACAAGGTTCAATGATTTCTAAACTAGCCCCTAGACAAGAACAAGTTCGAATAATTGAAGCTGTATTTTGAGGAATATCCGGCTGATATAGAGCTACTTTTAGACCGTGTTTTAAAGGTTTCTGTGTCATTGTTACCATAGAAATATCTCTTTTTTATTATATGAAATCATATATTACCAAAGTTATAAAATATTAAAGATGTCAGATCAAAAAGACGAAAAAAAGACCAACAGAAGAGATTTCTTGTTTACTGCTACTGCCGCCGCAGGTGCAGTTGGAGTAGGTGCCGCTGTTTGGCCATTAGTCGATCAAATGAACCCAGATGCCTCTGTAAAAGCATTAGCAAGCACAGAAGTAGATGTGAGTTCAATGCAACCTGGACAATCTTTAACAGTTCTTTGGAGAGGTAAACCTGTTTTTATAAAGAGAAGAACGGATGATGAAATTAAAAAAGCGAGAGCAGTTGACATCAATGATCTTAAGCATCCTGAAAAAGACGAAGATAGAGCAAAAAATCCTGAATGGTTAGTGATGCTTGGGATTTGTACTCATCTAGGATGTGTTCCATTAACAGATAAAGGTGATTATGATGGTTGGTTTTGTCCTTGCCATGGTTCTCATTATGATACATCTGGTAGAATTAGAAAAGGACCAGCTCCAACTAATATGGAGATACCTAGATACGAATTTGTAAATACTAACACGATTAAGATTGGATAAATATGAGTGATCACGAATACACACCTAGTTCAAAGTTTGGTAAATGGTTTAATGATAGATTGCCTTTGCTTACATTGGCAAATCACTTAACAGATTACCCTACACCAAAAAATTTAAATTACTGGTGGACTTTTGGTGGGATATTAACTTTTTGCTTAATTACCCAAATAGTTACAGGATTAGTTTTGGCTATGCACTATATTGCTCATGCAGATATGGCATTCAGCAGTGTCGAACATATAATGAGAGATGTGAATTATGGATGGTTGTTAAGATATGTTCACGCAAATGGTGCTTCTATGTTTTTCCTTGCAGTTTATATTCATATTTTTAGATCTTTATTTTACGGATCATATAAATCTCCTAGAGAAATAATTTGGATACTTGGAATTATAATTTATCTGTTAATGATGGCAGCTGCTTTTATGGGATATGTTCTTCCTTGGGGACAAATGAGTTTTTGGGGAGCAACAGTAATAACCAATTTATTTAGTGCAATCCCACTTGTGGGAGAGAGTATAACAACTTGGTTATGGGGTGGTTACTCAGTTGACAATCCAACTTTAACAAGATTTTTTACTCTTCATTACTTGATACCGTTTTTAATACTAGGGCTTGTAGTACTTCACATATGGGCGTTACATGTTCCTGGAAATAACAATCCAGTTGGTATTGATATTAAAAAACCTTCTAAAGATACAGTTCCGTTTCATCCATACATCGTAATTAAAGATGCTTTTGCGTTATTAATGTTTTGTATTGTTTTTGCGTTGTTTGTATTTTATCAGCCAAATATTTTAGGTCATGCTGATAATTATATCGAGGCGGATCCACTTGTAACTCCTGCTCATATAGTTCCTGAGTGGTACTTATTACCTTTTTATGCGATCTTAAGATCTGTTCCTGATAAACTTATGGGTGTTGTTGCTATGTTATCAGCTATTTTAATTTTAGCTGCTTTACCATGGTTGGATACGTCAAAAGTTAGATCAGCAGTTTTCAGACCTTTATTTAGACAGTTCTACTGGATCTTGGTGGCTGATGTTTTAATTCTAGGATATGTAGGGGCGATGCCAGCTGAAGGATTGTACTTGTTAATTGCAAGAGTTGCTACAGCGTATTACTTTGCGCATTTTTTAATTATTCTTCCTGTTTTAGGATGGAAAGAAAAAACTACCCCGCTGCCTTTGAGTATTACCGAGCCAGTTTTAGGAGGCTCGCCAAATTTAGCTGCAGCAAGGAGTGATGAAAAAATAGAAAAAACAATAAAGTGAGAAAGTTAAAAAATATTTTTTTTGTATTAATATTCTCAGTTATAGTACTAAATTCATCTAACTCTGCTGAAAAATCACCTCCTTTTTTGGAAACTAAATGGACTTTCAAAGGTCTCTTTGGAAAATTTGATAGAGCATCACTTCAAAGGGGTTATCAAGTATATACAGAAGTATGTGCATCTTGCCATTCTATGAAATATTTAACCTATAGAAATTTGGCAGAAAAGGGTGGACCAGAATTTTCTGAAGCAGAGGCCAAAGCAATAGCTGCAAGTTTTGAGGTAACAGATGGCCCTGACAGCACTGGAGAAATGTTTGTACGACCAGCCAAATTATCTGATAAATTCGTGATGCCATATGCCAACGAACAGGAAGCTAAAGCTGCTAATGGTGGCGCTTATCCACCAGATATGTCCGTTCTAGTTAAGGCAAGAAAAGGCGGAGCAGATTATATTTATTCCTTATTGTTAGGATATTCTGAACCACCAGAGGGCATAGAACTTGATGATGGTGTTTATTACAATAAGTATATGTATGGTAATAAAATTAAAATGCCAGCTCCTTTATCTGATGATTTAATTGAGTATACAGATGGAACAAAAGCTACAGCTGAGCAAATGTCTAAAGATGTTACAAATTTTCTGATGTGGTCAGCTGAACCACATTTAGAGCAAAGACATAAAACAGGATTTAGAGTAATAGCTTATTTGATAATATTGACTGTATTGGTTTACTTTACAATGAAGAAAATATGGTCACGTGTTGAATCTAAAGTTTAGAACATCCCCATCTTTAACAATATAATCTTTACCTTCCAATCTCATTTTGCCTTTTTCTCTTGATTTTAACCAACCGCCACTACCAACGAAATCTTGATAAGACACAGTTTCTGCTCTTATAAAACCTTTTTCAAAATCTGTATGAATTATACCTGCTGCTTGAGGCGCCATACAATTTTTGTTAATTGTCCATGCCCTTGTCTCCTCAACTCCTGAAGTAAAAAACGTCTCTAAAGATAAAAGTTCATATCCTTTTTTGATTAATAAATTTAATCCAGTATCATCGACCTTGATCATTTTCATATAGTTTTTTCTTTCTTGATTTTCTAGTTCATTTAATTGATTTTCTATTTCAGCTGAAATAGTTAGGGTATTTTTGGAACCATATTTTTCAATAAAACTTTTTGTATAATCATTGCCTTTATCAATGCTATTTTCATCAACATTACAAACATACAATTTAGGCTTTATTGACAATAATCCTGACAATTTAACATCCTTTTTATCAAATTCATCATATAATTTATTCAAATCATCGTTATCATTAATTAAATTCTGAGCTCTTTCTAGAATTTGGTTTTGATTTTCGTCATTATTTTTTTTATTTTTCTTATCCAGTCTTTTTTGAATAGATTCCAAATCTGCCAAAGACATTTCTGTTTCGATTATTTCTAAATCCCTAATTGGATCGACTGTTGGATTTACATTTTGAATATCATCTGAGTCAAAACATCTAATTAAATGGATAACAGCATCTACTTCTCTTATATGGGATAAGAATTTGTTACCTAATCCTTCACCTTTAGAGGCTCCCTCTACTAATCCCGCTATATCAACAAAAGATATTGTAGTATTTATTTTTTTCTTTGAATTTGAAATTTTAACCAATTCATCTAACCTATAATCTGGTACAGGAACTACACCTATATTTGGATCTATCGTACAAAAAGGAAAATTTGCTGCTTGGGCTTTACTTGAATTTGTAAGTGCATTAAATAATGTAGATTTACCAACATTTGGTAAACCAACTATCCCACACTTAAAACCCATTTAATTATTATTAACTTTGCTTGAGAATAAATCTAATTTTTTATCTATTAAAATAGCAATAGAGTCTATTATATTGTGAGTAATTTTTTCTAAGTGTTCTTGTTCATCATCAGAAAAATCATTCAAAACAAAGTCTGATACAGACATTTTATTCTCCGGCTTTCCAATCCCGATCCTTACTCTTGAATAGTCTTTTCCAATAAATTTATCAATTGAAGCAACTCCATTGTGACCTGCACTTGATCCACCAAATTTTGCTTTTATTTTTCCGAACTCTACATCTAGATCATCATGAAAAACAATGACATCTTCTGCATCTATTTTGAAATATTCAAGCAACTCTCTTATACATATTCCTGAGTTGTTCATGAAAGTCAGAGGTTTGATAGCATAAATTTTCTTTTCCCCAATATTACCTGTTGTAAGCAAACCCTTAAATTTTGGCTTTTGCTTTGAAAGTCCAAATCTTTGATTTATGGCATCTACAACTTTAAAACCTATATTATGTCTATTATTATGACTGTTTGGGGTTGGATTGCCCAAACCTACGAGTAACAACATTTTATTTTATTATTATTTTCACAGATTATTATTTTTTCTCTGCTGGAGCTTTTCCTTCTTCTTTTCCTTTATCACCATCTGCAGCTTTTTCTGCACCTTCTTCGGGTTTAGCATCTCCATCTGCAGCTGCCTCCGTAGTTTCTCCACCTTCTCCTTCAGCTTCTGCTGGTTTTTCAGGCTCTTTAACAACCGTTGGTGCTGCAACAGTCGCGATTACAAAGTCCCTTCCTTGAATTGTAGGTGTTACATTTTCAGGTAAATTTATAAAAGATATTTTAATACTTGCTCCAATATCTAAGTTATTTAAATCCACAACTAATTCTGTCGGTATATTTTCTGTAGGACATCTTAATTCAACTTTTCGTCTTACTATGTTCAAAACTCCACCTCTTTTTAATCCTGGTGATAATTCATGGTTTATAAATTTAACTGGAATTTCTAAAATTACTTTCGCACCTTTAACAATTCTTAAAAAATCTAAGTGTATAGGCTCATCTGTAACTGTATCAAAATCAATAACTCTTGGTAAAACTTTTTGTTCTTTCCCATCAATATTAATTGAAATAATATTTGATAAAATATTTTCTTTATTTAATAGATTTTTTACTTCTTTAACAGAGACAGAGATTTTTTGATTTGGCTCCTCTCCTCCATAAATTATTCCTGGAACCATACCTTTACTTCTAAGAGATTTAACTTCACCCTTAGTTTTTGTTTCTCTTATTGTGGCTGCTAATAAACTCATAAAGTGTCGGGTTTTTAACTTATGAAACTAAATTTTACAAGTAAATTATTTAAATAGATCTGATACTGAGGTAGAATTTGATATTCTTTTAATAGCTTCTCCAACCAAATTAGAGATTGTTAATACCTCAATATTCTTAGCTTTTTTAACTTTCATAGAATTATCTATTGTATCAGTTACAACTAAATTTTTTATCGAAGATTTCTTAATTTTTTCAACAGCATTACCACTTAATACGCCATGCGTTACATACACATGAACATCTTTAGCTCCTCTTTTTTTTAGTTCAGAAGCTGCATTTACAATTGTTCCACCAGAGTCGATTATATCATCAACTAATATACAAGTTTTATTTTTAACATTTCCAATTACATTCATTACTTCTGACTTTCCAGGAGCAGGTCTTCTTTTATCTACTATTGCTAAATCTACATTTAACAATTTTCCTAAAGCTCTTGCTCTTGCGGTACCACCGACATCCGGAGCAACACAGATTATATTATTTTTTTTTAATTTCTTTTTTATATGTCTAGCAAATATTGGAGTTGCAAATAAGTTATCTACTGGAATATCAAAAAATCCTTGAATTTGTCCAGAGTGTAAATCAACTGTAACTACTCTATCTGCACCTGCTTTCGCAATAAGATTAGATACAAGTTTTGCAGATATAGATGTTCTAGGAACCACCTTTCTATCTTGTCTTGCATAACCAAAATATGGGATAACAGCGGTTATATTTTTAGCCGATGATCTTTTTAAAGCATCAATTGATAGTAGTAATTCCATCAAATTGTCATTTGCAGGAGACGAAACGGATTGAATTAAAAAAATACTATTGCCTCTAATATTTTCATTAATTTCAATATAGATTTCTCCATCTGCAAATTTTCTTATATTTGAATTCACTAATCTATTTTTCAAAAATTTAGATATTTTTTGACTAAGATGTTTATTGCTGTTTCCTGTGAGAATTTTCATCCGCGGTATACTATTTAATCATAATTGCAGAAATATTTCTACCATAATCGTTATGCTTATTTTTTTTTGCTCTCCTAGAACTAAAAAAGTTATTTTTTAAAGCATAGGTATCTTTTCTTATTATATCTATTTTTTTAACTCCATTTTCATAAAATTGAGATTTTATATATTCGCTTAAATCAAAATAAATTTTTTTCTTTTTAAATGCGAAGAAATTCACATTTTTTTTATTTTCGTCCTTAAACAATTTAAAAAAATCATTTTTTACTTCGTAGCTGTTTTTTTTTATACATGGCCCAATACAAACAATCATATCTTTCTCCGAGCATCCATTTTTTTTCAAAAGTTGAATTGTTTTTTTTACTATTCCTTTAAAAGCTCCTTTCCATCCAGCATGTATTACACCAACAAATTTTTGCTTTTTTTCTATAATTAGAATTGGTGCACAATCTGCAGTGAGTATACTAATCGCAATATTTCGCTTATTTGTAATCATCGCGTCACCAGTCAATCTTTTTTTTGGAATATCACTAATTTTATAAACTTTGTTACTGTGAATTTGATTAAGAGAAACTAGATTTTCACTTGTGCATCCTATTTTTTTTGAAACTATTTTTATATTTTTACTTATATTAGCAATTTTATCTTTTGAACCTTTTCCGCAATTTAAACTTTTGTAAATCCCTTTTGAGGTACCACCTAATCTATTAAAAAAATAATGTGAAATGGATTTTTGATCTTTAAAAATTTTTGACTTAATCACTTAAAACCCAAATTAAAATTATTTTTGGATTTGCTTACAAATAATACTTTAAACACTGAGCCCATATATTTTGCATCAATTAATCTTTTTATTCTATAAAATATGTCAGCTTTCTTGCTAAATTTTAAATTTTTACTTATTATCTCAGCTCTTTTTAATATTCCTAATTTCATTAAGAAATTACCTTGGGTTGTTATTAAAGATTTTAAATTAGAATTTGCAAACTCTTTCTCGTACATTTTAAAATTTATTAAATGAGTAATATCTGAATTATAAGGATTTTCTAAAAAACTAATTTTTCTATGCTTCTCAACACTTTGCAAAGTATTTTTCATTTTTCCACTGGTAAAGCCATAGTCTATCATTAATAAACCACCATTATTTTTAAAAATAAAATTCCCTATTTCGTTAACAAATTTCATTGCTGAAGGTGAATATTCAACAAATTTTTCTTTTTTTATATCCTTGCCTAAATATTTCTCAATTATTTTTGACGACACTTTTTGATAACAAACTTCAAACTTATTTTTTTTGTATGTTACATATTTTTCATACCAATTATTGCTTTTCTTTAAAAACTGCTTGATGGGAAAAGCATCAAAAAACTCATTAGCCAAGAATATAGTTGGAGCCTTTGGAATTTCTTTTAAATTTTTAATCCAGCTTACTTTTTTCATATCTATTTTATCCTTCTGAATTTTTATCAGTAATGGACTTTTTTCTAAAATTAAGAAATTGGCAGATAAACTAATTTCACTAAAATTATTTAAAGTTTTTATAATTTGTGACATCATCTCTCCATTACCTGCGCCCAGCTCCACAATATTTATTTTTTTTGGTTTTTTTAAATTCTCCCAAAATGAAATTAACCAAATAGATATCATTTCTGAAAAAAGAACAGAAATATTAGGAGATGTTATGAAATCACCTTTTTTTCCAAAAGGATTTTTTTTAATATAATAACCATTATCCTTGTCATACAAAGATTTATAAATAAATCTATCCAACGAGATTTTTTTATTCTGTCCTATTAGCATTTTTATAATATATGATAATTAATCCGCAGGTTAGTGCTATACAACTTATTATTTGCCCCATACTCAAATTGAAAAATAAATAACCTAATTGTTGATCTGGTTCTCTGAAGAACTCGATAACAAATCTAAAAAATGAGTATAAAATTAAAAAATAACCTGAAATAATACCAGGTGTATTCCTTAATCTATTAAACATCATACTTAAAATAATAAATAGAACAACTCCCTCAAATATTGCCTCATAAATTTGTGAAGGATGTCGATTTAAATCATCAATTTTTATAAACTTTACCGACCATGGTACATTTGTTTCTATGCCATAAAGCTCTGAATTTATGAAATTTGATATTCTTCCTAAAAAAATTCCTATAGGAGAACAAACAGCAACCACATCTAAATAACTAAAAATATTTTGATTTTTATTTTTGCAGAAAAAATAAGTTCCTATAATAATTCCAATTAGTGCACCGTGAAAAGACATGCCTCCTTGCCAAATTTTTATAATCTCAACTGGATTACTGATAAAATAAATAGGGTCATAAATAATTACATATCCAAGTCTTCCACCAAGGATGATACTTATAATTAAATAAGTTATATAATCATCAAAATATTCTCTCTGAGCGTTATCTTTGATTAGTTTATTTTTTGCAAAATACCAACCAAATACTAAGCCAAATATATAAGACAATGAATACCATCTAATTTCTAATGAAAAGATCTCAAAAGCGACTGGGTCAAAATTATTAATAAACATTTAATTGTAATATTATAAATATTACTTAAACTTTGATAAGAAATTATTATGTCAAAATCAAGATTCGTATTTGATAAATTTGCAAAATTTTTGGAAGAAGGACTGGTCAATTACAAAGATTTTAGTGATGAAGTAGTAAATATTTTACGATCAAAAAAAGAGGAAATTATTCTTAAAATGAATTTAGTAAGTAAAGATGAAATCGATATATTAAATAAAAGAATTGAAAAATTAGAAAAAAAAATTGCTGAAAAAAAAGTTAAAAAAAAAACTAAACGGGCAAAGAAATAATAACTTTTAATCCACCTAAACTAGACTTATCAAATTTAAGATCTCCCCCATGTGATTTTACGACATCTGATGATATAGCTAAGCCAAGACCAACACTTGATTTTGTTTCTGATCTACTTTTGTCAATTTTATAAAATGGTTTCAAAACATTTTGATGTTCTTTTTGTGGTATTCCTGGACCATCATCCTCTATTGAGATATTAATAGTTGATCTTCCTTTTTTTAGATACAATTCAACATTATCAGCAAATTTTAGAGAATTATCTATTAGATTATTAATACATCTACTAATTAAATTTTTTCTTCCATCAAAATAAACCTTTTCTTTTAAAAAATATTTTATATTTGGTTTTTCATATTTTTTACATAAATCTTCAAGAAGGACAGATATATCAAACGTTTCAGTTTTATCTTTTGCTCCAGATCTTGCGAATTGAAGATATTCATTTAACATTTTTTCCATTTCATCAACGTCTCTTGATAGTTTTTCAACAATACTTTTGTCTTTAATCATCGCTATTTGAAGTTTTATCCTTGTCAAAGGTGTTCTTAAATCGTGGCTGATACCTGATAGCATTTCAGATCTTTGATTAAGATGTCTTATTATTCTTTTTCTCATTTTATCAAATTCTAAACCAGCTTTTCGGATTTCGAGTGCTCCAGAAGGTCTAAATTCGTCAATATCTTCACCTCTTCCAAATCTTTCAGATGCCTCTGCAAGTTTGGTTATGGGTCTAGTTTGATTCTTTAAAAAAATTATTGCTACTGCTATCATTAATAATGCTGGCAATGTTATCCAAAGACCAAATAATCTAGCCGAGCTTGTAGTTAGTCTATCTCTTGGAATATAAAATTGAAAATATCCTTTTGAATATCCTATTTTTAAATCAACAACTTCTTTGAAGTTTGTTGTATCAAACCAATAAGTTAAATTTTTTTTCTTTAATTCCCTTCTTAGCGATCGATCCACTGGACTGAACCATCTTTCTGGTATTTTATTTGGCAAGATTTTATCTTTTTCATATTTAATATTAAAACCCAAATGTTCCTTGAATAAAATTATTATAAAATCTTTGTTCGTTTCATCGTTATCATAAGCGTCTACAAAAGTTTTGACTTCAGAAACCAATGCTCTTGTCATTCCAGAATTAGTTTTGATCCATAGACTATCAAAAAAAACTAACGAAATAGTGATTTGCATAACAACTATTGGAACAGCAACTATGAGTAGACCTCTATAAAAAAGTCTTTTAGGTAAAATATTTTTTATATATCTACTCAATCCATAAAACATAACCTTCACCTCTTATTGTTTGTAAATAATTTGGACTTTTGGGGTTTTCTTCAATTTTCTTTCTAAGTCTTGTAATTATTACGTCAACTGATCTTTCTTTATCAATTTTTATAAGATTTCCAATTTCCTCTCTTTTAAAAATTTTCCCTGGAGAGTTAACCATTTTATCCAAAATTATCTTTTCTGTATTATTGATTTTTATAGATTTTTCATTTTTCATAATAAATTGTTTATTAAGATCTATTTCAATTTTACCAAATTTAAATTTTCTGTTTGTATTTCTATATTTTGTTTTATTTAAGATATTATTAATTCTAAGTATTAATTCTTTAGGCTCAAAAGGTTTTGGAAGGTAATCGTCTGCACCAATATCTAAACCCTCTATTCTCTCTGAGGCTTCACCTTTTGCTGTTAAAAGAATTATTGGGGTTGAGATTTTGTCTTTATTTTCTTTTGTAAATTCTAAACCACTTTTGCCTGGCATCATTATATCAAGCACTATTAAATCAAATTTTATAACCTTAACTTTTTCAAGAGCATCTTCGGCGCTATTTGAGCTCGTTACGAGATAGTTATTTTGTGAAAGATATTCTTTAACTAATTCTCTTATGCCATCATCGTCATCTACAACTAAAATATGTGCTTTAAATTTTTCCATTAATTATTTTTTTTAAAACATTATCAAAACTAACAACCTCATTTGCTTTTGATGCAGAAAATGCTTGGTAAATTCTTTTCTTTTGAACTGAGAAAATTTCGTTAAATAATTTTTCTCCTTCTTCTGTTAAGTAGACATGCTTTATTCTGGTATCTATTTGATCTTTTTCGTATTTTATAGCTTTTAGATTTATTAAATCTTTCAAAACTCTATTCAAACTTTGCTTAGTAACTTTCAACTTCCTTAAAAGATCCGATATCGTAATACCCTCATATAATGAAATTAGGTGAATAACCTTATTATGTGCGACACCTATGGAGTATTTATTTAATACATTTTTAGCATCTGAGACTGTCTCTCTGTATCCAAGAAATATTTTTTCAATATATTGTTTGAGATCCTCATCTTTTAAATATAAAAGTTTTTTCATATTGGTAAGTTATATTGACTTATTATATATACAAATATATTTTTTTATAAAATTAAATAATGATACCTTTCGATAAACGATCAGGAAAAATTTGGTACAATAATGAGCTTGTTGAATGGCAAGATGCAAAATGCCATGTAATCAGTCATGGACTTCATTATGCAAGTTTAGTTTTTGAAGGTGAAAGAGTATACGACGGAGAAATATTTAAGCTAGAAGAGCATACAGACAGATTATTTTATTCTGCAAAAAGACTAGATATTAATATTCCTTATACAAAGGATGAAATAAATGAAGCTTCTAAAAAAATTGTAGCGGTTCAAAATATTCAAAATGGTTATGTTAGACCATTTGCGTGGAGAGGAAGTGAGATGATGGGTGTATCTGCACAGAAAACTTCCATTAATGTAGCAATAGCGACGTGGGAATGGCCTGCGTATTTTGATCCAAAATTAAAAGCTGAAGGAATAAGATTAAATATTTCTAAATGGCGAAGACCGGCTCCAAATACTATTCCATGGGATGCAAAAGCAGCTGGATTATATATGATTTGCACACTTTCAAAACACGAAGCTGAACAACAAGGGTATTCTGAATCATTAATGCTAGATTTTGAAGGTAATGTTGCAGAAGGAACAAGTGCAAATATTTTTTTTAAAGATAAAAATCATGAATTACATACACCAATACCAGATTCCTTTTTAAATGGTATTACAAGACAAGCTGTAATTGAATTAGCCAAATCAAAAAATATTAAAGTTCATGAAAGAAAAATTTCTCCAGATGAACTAGGTAATTTTGATGGATGTTTCTTAACTGGCACAGCAGCTGAAATAACACCAGTTGCAAGTATAGCAGATCACAAATACAAAATTTGCGATGTTATATTAGGATTATCAAAAAGCTTTGATCAGTTAGTTAGACAAAAAAAAGCTGCTTAATCTTTATTATCTTCAGATATTGCATGGTCTATTCCTTTTCTAAGATAATCATATCCAGTATAAAGTGTTAAAAAAGCGGATAGCCATAAAATAATTATGCCTATTGTTTGAGCATTATAATCTTGAAAATTTATTAATTTATTTCCTGTTTCCCCAGTCAGAAGTATTGCTATCGAAAACATCTGCAAGAATGTTTTAAGTTTTGCTAAATTAGAAACTGGAAGCTTTATTTTTCCTTTCGCTAGAAATTCTCTTAAACCTGAAATTAGTATTTCCCTTGTAAGAATTATAATAGCTGCAATAACTTCATAATTTTTTATTGTTTGGTCCATTACTAACAAAATTAACGCAGTTGCAACAATAATTTTATCTGCAATAGGATCTAAAAGTTCACCAAGTTTAGACTCTTCTTTAAACATCCTTGCCAAAAGGCCGTCTAAAAAATCTGTAAATGAGGCAATTAAAAAAAGAGCAAATGGTATAACGTCTCCATAAAATCCAGGAAGGTAGAATGTAAAAACAAATATTGGAACAATTATTATTCGTCCAATTGTTAAATAATTAGGTATTTTAAATTTCATTCGTGAAAGAAGTTATATATTTTTTTTGCAACTTTTTCCTCAACTCCATCAACTGATTTTATTTCATCTAAACTAGCCGATTCCACAGCTCTAGCTGAACCAAAATGATTTAATAATGCCCTTTTTCTGATAGACCCAATACCATCAATTTGATCTAATAATGACTTGCTTATACCTTTTTTTCTCTTTGCTCTGTGAGCACTTATAGCAAATCTATGAGACTCATCTCTTAATCTTTGTAAAAAGAATAATGTTGGATCATTTTTCTCAAATTTGAACTCTTTTCCATTATGAAAAAATGTTTCATTTCCACTATTTCTCATCTTACCCTTTGCTATTGCAACAATAGGAATTTCATGTAGACCTAGCTCATTCATCGCTTCTCTGGCAACGGAATATTGACCTTTCCCTCCGTCAATTAATACTAAATCGGGGAAAGTTAGATAATTATCTTTTTCTTGAACCGCCCTTTTAAATCTTCTGTTAAGAACTTCCTTCATCATTCCATAATCATCTTGTGCATTTTTTTGAATTTTTATATTGAATTTTCTATACCTTTTTTTAACAAACCCTTCATCGCCATAAGTAATTAAAGCGCCCACACTATTCGTGCCTTGAATATGGCTATTATCGTAAACCTCGACTAAGTTAATATTAGTTTCAAGATTGAATTTTTTTGATACTGCATCAAAAAGATCTCTATTATTCTGACTCTCGTAAAGTTTTCTATTTAAACTATCTTTTGCATTATTTATTGCTTGATTAATAACTTTTAGTTTTGTCCCTTTTTTTGCAATAGTAATTGTGATTTGTTTACCTTCTTTTTGTGTAAGTGTTTTTTCAATTAATTCTTTTTCTTTAATTTCATTTGATAAAATTATTGAAGAAGGCACACTTTTATTTTCATAAAATTGAGAGACAAAAGAATTAATAATATCACTTAGATTTTCTTCTTGATCATGCTTTGGAAAAAAAGCTTGATTACCCCAATTTTGTTTTGACCTATAGAAAAAAACCTGAATACAGGTTTTTCCAGACTCTTTGTATCCTGCAATAACATCTGCTTCGACTAAATTTGCTTCATTAATTCTTTGAGAAGATTGGATAATATTTAATGATTTAATTCGATCTCTTAATATTGCTGCTTTTTCAAAGTCTAAATCTTCACTAGCTTTTTCCATTTGATTAGATAAGCTTTTCTGAATTTTTCTTGATTTACCTGACACAAACTCAATTGCATCATCAACAGTTTGTTTATAATCACTCTCAGTTACGTAACCAACACATGGACCTGAGCACCTTTTAATTTGATAAAGTATGCAGGGTCTTTCTCTATTTTTAAAAACAGTATCATCACAAATTCTAAGATGAAATATTTTTTGGATCATTTTTATTGTCCAATTTGCAGATCCAGCTGATGCAAATGGTCCAAAATAAAATCCTTCTTTGCCTTTCTTCCCTCTGTGTCTTTTGATTTGTGGCCATTTATCTTTGTCGCCTATAAAAATAAAAGGAAAGGATTTGTCATCTCTTAGTAAAATATTAAATTTTGGTTTAAACTTTTTAATTAAATTTGCCTCTAAAAGTAAAGCCTCACTTTCATTTGAGGTAGTAGTAATTTCAAGCCTTTTTGTTTGAGAGAGCATTCTCTCAGTCCTAATGATATGATTTTTCTCTGAAACATAACTTTTAAGTCTATTTGGAAGGTTTTTTGCTTTGCCTACATAAAGAATTTCTCCTTTTGAATTTAGCATTCTATAAACACCTGGCAGCTTAGGAACCAAGGGCAATTCTTTTTTAATTACTTCTTTACCTATATCAGAGCTGATCATGGCTTCTTTTTTTAGAAATTTGGATCCCAACTGAGCTGCAATCCTTCATTATTTCTAATTTTTCGATTTGAAGAGTGATTTTATCTATTCTTTTATCTTTGAATAGCTCATCAAAAACATCTTCTGCCAATGTCTCAAGAAAATTGTAATGTTTATTTTTTACTAATTTTTTTATTAATTTTACAATTTTAGCATAATTCACTATCGATTTAATATCTTTGTCATTTGATGGCTGTTTATCTTGATAATTTACTTCTAAATTAAATTTTACTTTTTGAGGCTTTTCTTTTTCAAAATCAAAATAACCAAGTTTTAATCCCAGTATTAATTCTTTTATTAAAACTTTTTTTTCGTAATTGAATAAGCTCTTTGTTTTATTTATTTTAACAATCTTTAAGTTATTTTTTTTCATTATAATAAATTTTCTTTGAAGAAATTTATGAATTGAGGCATATACACATCCTGATTTTGTCCTCCTATTGTAACTCCCTTTGATAAACATTTTTCTTTCTTCATTATTTTAAAAGCTTGTTTCCATGTTTTTCTGGGTTCAATTTGAGCTGCATCATAAAATTCTTCTAGAGATTTATAAAGTTTATGTTTATTTATCATCCACTTACCCCAAGTAGGATTAGTTGCATAACCTTTATCATCAATGAAAAAATCTGGACACTTTCCAGTTGTCATTGCACCTCTTACCTTAAATGGTTTTTTACCCATATGAAATTCATGGTACCATCCTTCTTTTATATCAATTTCTATTTGATTGGGTTTAGCTTTAATTCTTTTAATATGTTCTACACATGGTTCCGCTAAAGTATAATCATCAGCGCCACCATGAACATATAATAATTTTGTATTAGTTGTTAGTTCTGGATTTGCAAATAAACCAGCCGAGTGGCATTCGGCAGCCTCAGGTAATATTGCATCAAAACCTTCGGTCCCACCTAAAAATAAAGATGTAAATTTTTTATCTGCCATATAAAGACTATTAGTTCCTCCTCTAGAATGCCCAGTTGTTCCAAATTTTCCGTTGGACCTTGGGTGAGACTTAAGTAATTTTAAAGCTAAAATTCCATCAATTGCACCATTAATTAATGGCACCTTTGATTGATCTCTCCATGTGTCTTTTGCCCCCCTAGGACAGAAATTATCTATGAACATAACTCCTATTCCTTCTTCTAAAAGTTTTTTGTGCGCATGATAAGTAAAGTCATTCCAAATATAATTTCCTGGACCACCACTGCTGTGTGTCCATATAACAATAGGTACTTTTGAATCTCCTTTTGGAAGCTGAAGATATCCTGTTATTTCAATCGGATTTTCTTTGTGACCACCAATAATTACAGTCCTTTGATCAAATCCAGTATAAGACTGATATTTAATTAATTCTCCACCTTTATAATATTTATTTTTAGAAACCCAATTAAGCATTGATTTGCTTTTTTTACATTCTACTTTTGAATCTAGGCTTAATTTTTTTGTAGAATGTGAATAAGCCATAGTTGTGAAAAGTACAAAAATTATTAGCAGAATTAATTTTTTCATTCTTTTCCTCCAGCAACATCTGGTGTTTGCCAGTTTAAGTTTTGGCCACTATCAATTGCTAAAACTTGACCAGTAATAGATCTATTTTTAATAAAAAAGTCAACTGCATTGCAGATTTCTTGTACATTTGTCTGTCTTTTAAGAGGTGTCGCTATGTATTGCTTTTTAAAGTGCTTGTCAGACTGTCTTTTATTTTTAATAGTTGGACCCGGAGCAATTCCATTCACTCTAATATTTGGGGCAAGACTCATGGCACTAGTTTTGGTTAAAGTGTAAAGACCAGTTTTACTTAATGTATATGAAAAAAAATATGGTGTTAATTTAAATACCCTTTGATCAATTATATTAATAATATTATTGTTTTTGCCTCTAGCATTTTTAGCAAAACCCTTTGATAATAAAGCTGGCGCTTTTAAATTAGCTTTTAAATGGCTTTCCCAACTTTTTGTTGTAAAGTTCTCAAGCTTGTCGTTTTCAAATAATGAGGCATTATTTATTAAACAATCAAAATATTTCAATTTTGTTTTTGAAAACTTTAACATTTTCTCAATCTCATTTTCTTTAGTTAAATCTGCTTTTACCAAATAAATTTTTGTACCACTTTTATTTAAATCTTTTTCAAGCTTCTCAGCCATGGATTTAGATTTGTTATAATGGATAACAATTTCAATATTAGGTCCAGATAATTTTTTAGCTATCGCAGCCCCCATTCGAGTTGCTGCTCCAGTAATTATTATCTTCCGTGCTTCCATTTTTTATCTCTTTTTTTTGTAACTCTTGTTCCTGGCATACCTAATGTGGATCTACCTTTAGGATAAATTTTATTTTTAACATCGTACTGTCTAATTTTGGGGTTTAAAGTAATTTCTAATTCAGTACTTTGAAGTTTTCTCATCTCATCTCTAATTTTAGCAGCTTCCTCAAATTCCAGATTAGATGCAGCTTCTTTCATCTTTTTGTCCAATCCTTTTAAATGTTTTTTAAGGTTACCACCAATATTGGAACCTTCGCTTATTTTGACGTAATCTTTTTCGTAAACACTTTCTAAAATATCACTTATTTCTTTTTTTACAGATTTAGCATCGATTTTATTTTTCTTATTGTACTCTAATTGAATCTTTCTTCTTCTCTCAGTTTCTTTAATTGCTTTCTTTATACTTTTTGTTTCTTTATCGGCATAAAGAATAACTTTTCCATCTACGTTTCTTGCGGCTCTTCCTATAGTTTGAATTAGTGAAGTTTCTGATCGTAAAAATCCTTCTTTATCAGCATCTAGTATTCCAACTAATGCACATTCTGGAATATCTAAACCTTCTCTTAATAAATTTATTCCAACAAGAACATCAAATACACCCATTCTCAGATCTCTCATAATCTCTATTCTCTCAAGTGTATCTATATCAGAATGAAGGTATCTTACTTTTATCCCATTTTCATGAAGATACTCAGTTAAATCCTCTGCCATTTTTTTTGTAAGTGTTGTAACCAAAACTCTATAATTATTTTCAACTACTTTTTTGCATTCATGCATAAGATCGTCTACTTGATTTTTTGCTGGTCTAATCTCAACTGGTGGATCTATTAATCCTGTAGGTCTTATTACTTGATCAATAAACTTGCCTTTAGTTTGTTCTAACTCCCATGGTCCAGGAGTTGCTGAAACAAATACAGTTTGTGTTCTCATTAAATCCCACTCTTCAAATTTTAAAGGTCTATTATCCATGCAAGATGGCAATCTAAAACCGTACTCAGCCAATGTGCTTTTTCGAGATCTATCTCCCTTAAACATCCCGTTAAGTTGAGGAACTGTAACATGAGATTCATCAACAAAAACTAATGTGTTATCAGGAAAATATTCAAAAAGGGTAGGTGGCGGCTCTCCTGGTTTTCTACCTGATAAAAATCTTGAGTAATTTTCAATTCCTGCACAAGATCCAGTTGCCTCAATCATTTCTAAATCAAATTTAGTTCTTTCCTCTAATCGTTGCGCTTCTAATAACTTGTTATCTGCTTTGTGTTTTTTTAAAGTCTCCTCTAATTCTTTTCTTATTTTTATAATTGCTTGTTCTACAGTTGGTTTAGGAGTGATGTAATGAGAATTAGCATAAACTTTTATAAGACTAAGGTCTCTAACCTGATCTCCTGTCAAAGGATCAAATTCCTCAATCTTCTCTAGTTTGTCACCAAATAAACTTAGTCTCCATGCTCTATCCTCTAGATGAGATGGAAATATTTCTAAATATTCTCCCCTTGCCCTAAATGTTCCTCTAAAAAAATTTTGATCATTTCTCTTATACTGAAGAGCAACAAGAGATTTTATTATTTGTTCTCTATTATATTCATAGTTTTTCTGAAGAGTTAAAGTCATTTTGCTGTAAGCTTCAACTGATCCCAAACCATAAATACAAGAAACACTTGCAACTATTAAAACATCGTCTCTTTCAAGAAGAGATCTTGTTGCCGAGTGTCTCATTCTATCAATCTGCTCGTTTATAGAAGCTTCTTTTTCAATGTAAGTATCTGATCTTGGTACGTAAGCCTCTGGAGTGTAATAATCATAGTAAGATACAAAATACTCAACAGCATTATCTGGAAAAAAAGTTTTCATCTCACCGTAAAGTTGAGCTGCCAAAGTTTTATTTGGTGCCAATATTAACGCTGGTCTATTCGTAGCTTCTATAACTTTTGCCATTGTAAAAGTTTTTCCAGATCCAGTTACTCCTAATAATACTTGATTAAACTCATTTTTTTTAGCTCCTTGAACAAGCCTTTTAATTGCATCTGGCTGGTCACCAGCTGGGGTAAAATCTGACTTTATTTTGAATTTTTTTCCACCTTCGAGTTTTCCACCGATTTTTGGGTTTTTACTCTGAATGTCTGTAATTAGGTCTTGATATGTATTCTCCATATATTAAACAACGTAATTGAATAATTTCATAATTCAATGAGCATAATATCTAATAATTTAAAAAGAATTAAACCATCCCCAACTATTGCAGTTACTCAAAAGGCAAGAGAATTAAGAGCTGCAGGAAAAGATATAGTTGGACTTGGGGCAGGGGAACCAGATTTTGATACTCCTATCAATGTTAAAAATGCAGCCATTAAAGCAATAAGGGACGGAGATACAAAGTATACTGCAGTTGATGGAACTCCATCATTAAAAAAAGCAATTTTAAAAAAATTTAAAAGAGAAAATAAACTAAATTATAAACTAGATGAAATCACAGTTGGAACTGGAGGGAAACAAGTTCTCTATAACACTTTTATGGCAACTTTAAATAAAGGAGACGAAGTTATTATTCCTGCACCATTCTGGGTTTCATATCCAGATATGGTTCTCTTAGCAGGAGGAAAACCAAAAATAGTAAAATGTGATGAAAAAGATGGATTTAAAATTACACCTGCAAAATTAAAAGCCGCAATTACAAAAAGAACGAAATGGATAATCCTTAATTCTCCATCTAATCCAACTGGATCTGGATACAGCAAATCAGAAATTCAAAAATTAGCAAAGGTTTTAATCAAAAACAAAAAAGTCCACATTTTGAGCGATGATATTTATGAGCATGTTAAATATGATAATTTTAAATTTTTTACTATTGCTCAAATTTCAAAATTAAAATCTCGAACATTAACAATGAATGGAGTGAGCAAATCTTATGCAATGACTGGTTGGAGAATTGGTTATGCAGCTGGACCAAAAGAAATAATTTCTGCAATTAGAAAAATTCAATCTCAGTCAACTTCGAATCCCTCGTCAATTAGTCAAGCAGCAGCTGTTGAAGCACTGAATGGAAAACAAGACTTTATTAAGAAAAGAGCAAAATCATTTAAAGAAAGAAGAGATTTTGTTGTAAAAAGTTTAAACAATATTGATGGTATTAGCTGTTTAAAACCTAATGGAGCATTTTACGTATTTCCGAATTGTAAAAAACTTTTAAATAAAAGAACTAAACTTAAAAAAGATACTGATTTTGTCCAAAAGCTATTAGAAAAACAAAATGTTGCTGCTGTCCAAGGATCAGCATTTGGTTTAGATGGATATTTTAGAATTTCATATGCGACCTCAATGGCAAAACTTAAAATAGCAATGTCTAGAATTAAAAAGTTTTGTGAGGATTTAGGATAAACCTATTTTTTTTTATTTAGTCCAATTAGTGAAGAATTTCTAAATCTTAAAATTACAATTGCTAAAGCAATTAAAACAATCGCACCTGCTTCATATAGTAATATCTCTGGATTTAGAGATTTTCCTTGTAAAATAATAAATCTAGCAAGTGCAGTTATAGCAATAAATAACGGCAGTGTAATTTGAATTGATTGGCTTTCCCAAAATACTCTAACCATTGCAAGCACTTCAAGATATAAAAAAAGTAAAAGGAGATCGGCTAAAGTAACTCTTTGCACGAGTATCATCTGGTACATTTCTTGCCCAAAAGCAATAACTGTACTAACTAAAATGATTACTAATGCTACAAGCTGGATTTGCTTTACAATGTTTTCCATTTACACTCTTTTATAATTTAAAATAACTTTTTATTCTATACTGAAATAGCTTGTAAATTATTGATATTATACTAATCCAAGTCTAACTACTGATTTTGCTGCATCCTCAATACATCCTCTGGCTGGCTGAAATTTAAATCCCAATAAATCTTCAGCATACGAAGCATCAGTTTGCATTTGTATCCCTAAATCTGGAACCATCATTTTTGCACTCGTATCCAGATGACTAATTATTCTCACTAAAAAGTTTGGCAACACTCTTTTTGGAAGTTTTTTTGAATATTTAGGTAATGCTTCAGCCATAATATTAGAAAAATCTATCATTCTTTTTACCTCAGAGCCAATTATCAGTCGTCTTCCACCAACATCTGGTCTTGTTAAAGAATTGATGTGAGCTTTCACTACATCTTTCATATCTGAGACTAAAATACTAAAATCTGGAGCACCTGGATATTTACCTTCTAGAAATAATTTAACATAACTTATCGAGGTTTTTTCTTTAGTATCTAAAGCGTCTCCAAAGACACCTCCAGGACATATACATACCAACTTATTCTTTAAACCTTTATTCTCCATAAATTCCCAAGCTGCTTTTTCAGCCTTGATTTTTGAAACAAAGTAATCATTACAACCTTTCCAATTAGCATCACTCCAATCATTTTCACCAAATGTATATGGATTTGTCCTATTAGGTTTTCTAAACATTGTTGCAATTGAAGAAGTTTTAATAATACGTTCAACTCCAGCATTAACAGCAGCTTTTAAAACTCTTATAGTTCCATCTTTAGCCGTAGGAACAAGACTTTCACGATCTCTAGAGGTCTTTAAAGGGAAAGGAGAGGCCACATGCATTACATACTTACAGCCCTTTAATGCCTTATCCCAACCTTCGTCTTTTAAAAGATCTAATTCGACAAATGATAATTTATCAATTGATGCATATTCATTTATGGTTTTTTTTGTTTGCTCTATTAAACCAGAATCTCTAACAGTGCCTAAAACTTTATATCCCGATTTTAATAATTCAATTGCAGTGTGTTTAGCGATCCATCCACTTATACCCGTTAACAATACTGTTTCATTCATTTATTCGGATAAATGTTTTTCAGCCTCTAATGCTGCCATACATCCCATACCAGCTGCTGTAACGGCCTGTCTAAATATTTTATCTTTTACATCACCAGCAGCAAAAACTCCTGGTATATTTGTTTCCGTAGACTCTGGTTTTGTTATTAAATAACCTTCATTATCCATTTCTAGTTGGTCTTTAAATAATGAGGTTGCTGGATCATGCCCTATAGCTATAAACAATCCATCAATTTTCAGTTCGTCTATTTTATTTGTTTTAACATTTTTAATTTTTAATCCAGTTACATTTTTAGGGTCATTATCCCCAATAACTTCATCAACAACAGAGTCCCAAATTATTTCAATTTTTTTATTTTCCATTAATTTCTTTTGAAGTAATTTTTCTGCTCTAAGACTATCTCTTCTGTGAATAAGCTGAACTTTTGAAGCAAATTTTGTTAAAAACATAGCTTCTTCGACTGCAGCATTTCCACCCCCAACAACTGCTACAGTTTTGTCTTTAAAGAAAAATCCATCACATGTTGCACATGCAGATACACCAAAACCTCTAAAATTTTGTTCAGAGTCTATATTCAACCATCTTGCTTGAGCTCCTGTTGAAATAATAATTGACTCTGCCTCATAAATTTGGCCACTATCTCCAACAGCTTTAAATGGCTTAGATTTTAAGTCCACTGATGCAATATGATCTTGTATCATTTCAGTTCCAACTACTTCTGCCTGACCTTTCATTTGATCCATAAGCCATGGCCCTTGTATTACATCTTTAAATCCAGGAAAATTTTCAACATCAGTTGTTGTTGTTAATTGGCCACCAGGTTCCATACCATGAACTAATATTGGTTTTAACATTGCTCTTGCAGCATAAATTGCCGCTGTATATCCAGCGGGACCTGACCCAATTATTAACACTTTTGTGTGTTTAGTTGGATTTTCACTCATATGAAAGCTATATAATGATTAATGACTAAATTGAAAGGTATATTATTAACAGAAGGTATGCATGGGATGATTAGCCAAGTAGAAGGTTTGGCTAAAGCTTTAGATATAAATTATTCTCACCACACAGTTGAAACAAAAGGTTTCTGGAAAGTTATACCACCAAAATTCACTCCAATATCCGACTCAGTTTTTAAAAAAATTGAATGCGAAGATGTTGATTTAATAATTTCATGTGGGAGAAAAAGTATTATCCCATCATTATTTTTAAAAAAAAATTCAAAGAAAAAAGTATTCAACATTCATATTCAAAACCCAAAGATAAAACTAGATAATTTTGATCTAGTCGTAGTGCCAGAGCATGATAATCTTGATGGACACAATGTATTAAAAACAAAAGGAGCTATTCATTATTTAACAAGTGAAGAAATTGAAAAAGACAAAGAATATTTGTTTAGTATTTCAAGCAAATTGAGGGATAAAAATATAATTTCATTAATAATTGGTGGTCCTACCCAGTATTATGATTATTCAGATAGAAATATCCAAGAAATTTTTTCAAAAGTAAATTATTTAGTTAAAGAAAATAATCTTAATTTAGTAGTCATCCCTTCTATGAGAACGCCAAAGGGAACTATAGAACATGCAAAAATATATTTTGGAAATGATCATTTAGTATTGGATGGTATTGATAAAAAAGCCTATTTAAGTGCACTTTCGATATCAAAACATATAGTTATTACGTGTGATTCAAGTTCTATGATTTCAGAGGCAGCTTTAACAGGTAAGCCAATTTATATTGCCACTATTCCACCTAAAAAAAGCGATAAAAGATTTAAAAATTTTAGAAAATTATTTCAAGAAATGAAAATTGTAAAAGAATTAGGAGAAAAATTAGAAAATTGGAGCTATGAAAAATTAGATGAAACGAATAGAGTAGCAGATATCATTAAAGATAAAATTCAATTATAATGGCATTTTTAAATTCAATATTAAAAAATTCGTCAAATCACAAAACTCCTTTTGAACATTGGGAATTAAATCAACCACTAACTGACAGCCAAGTTAAAGAAATTGTAAATGCAGATATAGCTAACCCGATAGAGCATAATCTAAATTATGATGGTACTAGAGCAATTGATGGGGGTGAAGGTAAGTTTAGAGAAGGTATCTCAGATGGAGGCAAGGCATTAAAATTTAGATGTTTTGTGACAAAAGAAAATTCAAATAAATTTCCTAATCTTGTTGAATTTATCAAAGAACTTCAAAATCCATCAACTTATAAAAAAATTTCTGAAATGATAAATAAAGATCTTTCAAATTCATATGTAAGAGTTGAAGTTATCTGTGATAGAAAAGGATTCTGGTTAAAACCACATTGCGATATCAAAGAGAAACTGATGTCATGTTTATTATTCGTAAATAAGCATAATGAAAAAGAAGACTTAGGAACAGATTTCTATGATGAAAATCTAAAATTAGCAAAAACTGTTCCTTATAAGGATAATTATGGCTATTTCTTTTCAAGTGGCCCTAACACTTGGCATGGTATGGAAAAAAAAGAAATTATAAAAGAGAGAAGATGTCTTCAAGTAAATTATGTTACATTTGAGACGGATTGGAAAGTCAATTAAAATTAATTATCTTGCAAAGATTTGACTCTTAATTTTGTAGTTTTTAATGATTTAATTGCTTCTAAGAATGAATATGCTGTAGACATATTCGTACAATAAGGGATTTTGTTTGCAAGAGTTCCTCTTCTTAATGCTCTTGCATCACTAATTCTGTGTTCAGAATTTCCACCTCCAGTATTTATTACCAAAGAAATTTTTTTAGAATTTAAAACATCTACTATATGTGGTCTACCACTGCTTACTTTATTAATTTTTTTACATTTCATTCCGTTTTGTTTTAAAATCTCTGAAGTTCCTTTAGTTGCAGAAAGTGTAAATCCAAGTTTGATTAATCTTTGAGCGACACCTATTATTTCTTGCTTGTGAGAGTCTTTTACTGATAAGAATGCCATTCCTTTAGTTGGCAATGAATTAGATGCAGCAATTTGACTTTTTGCAACAGCCATTCCAAAATCATCATCAAAACCCATTACCTCACCTGTAGACTTCATCTCAGGGCCAAGTAATAAATCACTATCTGGAAATTTATTGAATGGAAATACTGCTTCTTTAACAGCAAATTTTTTATTGGTTTTATATTTTAATTTATATTTACTTAACTTTTCACCAGACATTATTCTTGAAGCAATTTTTGCAAGTGGAATACCATTTGCTTTTGAAACAAAGGGAACAGTTCTGCTTGCTCTAGGATTAACTTCAATGACAAAAATTTCATCATTTTTAATTGCAAATTGAATATTTAAAAATCCTTTGACTTTTAAAGCCAAAGCCAATTTTCTTGTTTGTATTTTTAATTCTTTTAAAATATTCGCTTTAATCGATACTGGTGGCAAGCAGCAAGCAGAGTCTCCCGAGTGAATTCCTGCTTCTTCGATGTGTTGCATTATTCCAGCAACATAAACATCTTTTCCATCAGAAATCGCATCAACATCTACTTCCATAGCATTGTCGATAAACTTATCAATTAAGATTGGATTTTGTTCTGATGCTTTGAAGGCCTCATTAATAAATTGTTTCAATTGATTTTTATCATGAACAATCTCCATAGCTCTTCCTCCTAAAACATAAGAAGGTCGTAAAACTACTGGTAATCCAATTTTTTCAGCGACATTTATAGCTTGATTGAACTTGTGGGCTATTCCGCTTTCCGCTTGCTTTAATTTAAGTTTTATAAGCAACTCCCTAAATCTGTCTCTATCTTCTGCAAGATCAATTGATTTATATTGTGTCCCTAAAATAGGTAATTTATTTTCATCTAAAAATTTAGCTAATTTGATAGGGGTTTGGCCTCCAAATTGTGCAATAATCCCAATTAGATTTCCTTTTGATTTTTCTTTTAAAATTATATTCTCAACATACTCTTCAATTAAAGGTTCAAAGTATAATCTATCACTTGTATCATAATCTGTAGAAACAGTTTCCGGGTTACAATTTATCATTATTGTTTCAAAACCTGCTTCTTTTAAAGAAAAGCTAGCCTGACAACAGCAATAATCAAATTCTATACCTTGGCCAATTCTATTTGGTCCTCCACCTAGAATTATTATTTTCTTTTTATAGCTTGGCTCAGCTTCGCATTCAGTTTTAATAGAAAAATTTCTTTGATACGTAGAATACATATAAGGTGTAAAAGATTTAAATTCTGCAGCACAGGTATCAACTTTTTTAAAAACAGGCATAACTTTTAGCGCTTTTCTTCTTGATTTGACGATTGTTTCTTTTTGACCAGTCAATTGTGAGATCTTTTTGTCAGAAAAGCCTATTGATTTTATTCTATTAAATTCCTCAAAAGTTTTGGGCAGTCCTTTTGTGATTAGTATTTTTTCTTCATCAACTATTTCCTTAATTTGATTTAAAAACCAAGGATCTACCTTTGATAATTTATATATAATATCTAAAGAAATTTTTTTTCTAAAAGCCTCAGCAATCAGAAGTAATTTGTTTGGAATATTGATTTTTAAATTTTTTAGGATTTCTTTTTTTGAATAGTTAAAAATATTATCTAATCCTGATAAACCAGTTTCAAGTGAAACCAAGGCTTTTTGAAAAGATTCTTTGAAGTTTCTCCCAATTGCCATTGCTTCACCAACTGATCTCATCGATGTGCCTAAAATTGCTTCTGTGTCAGAAAATTTTTCAAACGTAAACCTTGGAATTTTTGTTACAACATAATCGATTGTTGGTTCAAAAGATGCTGGTGTTACTTTAGTTATTTCATTTTGTAGTTCATCAAGAGTATAGCCAACTGCTAATTTTGCGGCCACTTTTGCTATTGGAAAGCCAGTTGCTTTAGAAGCTAATGCAGATGATCTTGAAACTCTAGGGTTCATTTCAATAATTACCATTCTTCCATTTTTAGGATTTATGGCGAATTGAACATTTGAACCTCCAGTTTCAACACCTATTTTTCTTAAGCAAGCAATAGATGCATTTCGCATTACTTGGTACTCTTTATCTGTTAATGTTAATGCAGGAGCTATTGTAACAGAGTCACCGGTATGAGTTCCCATTGGATCAACATTTTCTATTGAACAGATAATTATACAATTATCATTTCGATCTCTTACAACCTCCATCTCAAATTCTTTCCACCCATCTAAACATTCTTCAACTAAAACCTGATTCTGGGGAGACTCATTCATTCCTTCTTTTACAATTTTAAAAAAATCTTTTTTTGTTCTTGCAATCCCTCCACCTAATCCCCCCAAAGTAAATGAAGGTCTAATAATTGCAGGAAGACCAATTTTGTTTAAACATTTTTTAGCGCTCGTAAATTTATTAAGAACTTCTGATTTTGGTAAATCAATACCAATATCAGACATATTCTTTCTAAATTTTTTTCTATCTTCAGCATTAGCTATTGCCCCAGAGTTTGCTCCGATAAGTTCAATTTTATACTTTTTAAGCAAACCAATTTTCTCTGCGTTAATTGCAAGATTTAATGCTGTTTGACCGCCCATTGTAGGTAGAATAGCATTAGGCCTTTCTTTTTTGATGACTTCCTCTAGTACTTCCAAAGATATTGGTTCTACATAAGTTTTATCAGCAACACCAGGATCAGTCATTATAGTTGCTGGATTTGAATTGATTAATATTACTTTATAACCTTCATCTTTTAATGCTTTGCATGCTTGTGTTCCTGAATAATCAAATTCACAAGCTTGACCAATAATAATTGGACCAGCTCCAATAACCAAAATTTTTTTAATGTCTTTTCTTTTTGGCATATTTTTTTATTTCTCTAATAAAGTTACTAAATAAATATTTACTATCTTGTGGTCCAGGATTAGCTTCAGGATGATATTGAACTGAGAAAACTGGTTTTTTTTTTAATCTTATTCCCTCTATTGAATTATCGAACAACGATAGGTGAGTTATTTCTGTATTTTTTTTTAAGCTTTGTTTAATAACTTCAAATCCATGATTTTGACTTGTAATTTCAACTTTCTTTGTAATTAAATTTTTTACTGGATGATTTGCACCTCTGTGTCCTAATCTCATCTTTTTGGTTTTTGCATCTAAAGCTAAAGCTAATATTTGATGACCCAAACATATCCCAAATAATGGAATATTTTTTTTTATTAAATTTTTTACAACTTTAATTGCATACTTTCCTGTTGCAGCAGGATCCCCAGGACCGTTTGACAAAAAAATTCCATGAGGTTTTAGATTAAGTATATTATTTGCATTTTCCTTACAGGAAACAACTTTAACTTCGCAATCAAAATCAGAAAAATACCTAAGTATATTTTTTTTAATTCCATAATCTATTGCAACAACCCTAAATTTCTTCTTATTATTTATTTCATAGCCCTTATTTTTTTTCCAAGTTTTATATCCTTTCCAAATATAAGTTTTATTAGTTGTGACCTCTTGAGCAAGATCCATTCCGTTTAAACCAGGCCATTTTATTGATTTATTTATTAGTTTATTAATATTAAATTTACCATTTTTATTGTTTGATATTGTTCCTTTTGGAGCCCCTTTATCTCTTATAAAATTTGTTAAACTTCTAGTATCCAGACCAGTTATGCCCACTATTTTATTTTTTTTAAGCCATTTATCTAAATTTTGCAGAGATCTATAATTAGAAGGACTTGTTATTTCTGAATTAAAAATAACTCCCCTTGTCCATATTTTATCAGACTCTATATCTTCTTTATTAGCCCCAACGTTTCCAATGTGTGGAAATGTAAAATTTATTATCTGTCCTGCATACGATGGATCAGATATGATTTCTTGATAACCAGTTAAAGAGGTATTAAAGCATACCTCTCCGGTTGCTTCTCCTATATATCCCAGTCCAATCCCTTTAAAGACTGATTTATTTTCAAGAGCTAAAATAGCTGTGTTAAAATTAGAGAGATGTGAAGTTTTGTTTTTTCGTTTTGAAGTCAATTACAACTCATGAGTTAAAGGTTAATACAATAAAACGTATTTATCCGCAACAGATCTATAATAATTTTTTAAAAATACAATTTTTCTTTTGAACAATTTTGACTATGAAGTACATTCTAGTATGTCCCTGAGAGATAAAATAGATAACGATTACAAAAATGCTTTAAAATCAAAAGATAAAAATAAGATATCAACTTATAGGTTAATTTTATCTGGAGTTAAGGACTTAGATATTAACAACAGATCTGGCCCAAACAAAAAGGTGACAGACGATGAAGATATAAAAAAACTCTTAAAAAAAATGATCAAACAAAGATCCGAATCAATTGAAATATATAAAAAAAATAACAGGTCAGATTTATTAGAAATTGAGCAAGGGGAGCTTGATGTTTTATCTGAATATTTACCAAAGCAATTATCTGAGGCAGATACAAAAAAGATATGTGAAGAAATTATAAAAAGTTCCGGAGCCTCTTCAATTAAGGATATGGGTAAAGTCATGGGTGAATTGAAAAAAAACCATGGTGATACAATTGATTTTTCGAAGGCAGGTCAGATTATTAAAAATTTACTTAATAGCTGATGAAATATCCAAAAGAATATTTAGACGAAATTAAAACTAGATTAAAAGTTTCAACAGTTGTTTCTAAAACTGTAAAACTTAAAAAAAGAGGTAAGGAGTTCGTTGGTTTATCACCTTTTAAAACAGAGAAAACTCCTTCATTTACAGTTAACGATGAAAAAGAATTTTACCATTGCTTTAGCACAAGTGAGCACGGAAATATTTTTGATTTTGTAATGAAAACCCAAAACCTTAGATTTGGTGAGGCAGTCAAAATGCTTTCAAATCTTGCAGGAATGCAGCCTTATACTTTTTCAAAGCAAGACGAGGAAAGAGAGAATAAATGGAAAATATATAAATCTATATGTAGTAATTTTACTGAATTTTATAAAAATGAATTATTAAAAAATGAGAATTCAATTAATGCAAAAAATTATTTGAAACAAAGAGGTCTATCTGGTGTTGAAGTTAAAAATTTTAATCTTGGCTTTGTCACAGAGGATTTAGATTATTATAAAATCTTAAAAAAAGATTTTGATGACGAAATTATTAAACAAACAGGTTTATTCTACTATGATGATAAGAAAAAGAAATATATATCAAGATTTAGAAACAGAATAATTTTTCCAATAAATAATATATCAGGAAATATAATAGGTTTTGGAGGAAGAATTGTAGATGATAATAAAAATTTAGCTAAATATATTAATTCACCTGAGACACCTTTTTTCAAGAAAGGATCAAATTTATATAATCTTGATAAAGCGAGAAAATTATCAAATAAATTAGAAGATGTATATTTAGTCGAGGGCTATATGGATGTTATTGGTTTATCAAAAAATGGTATAGAAAATGCTGTTGCAAATCTTGGCACTGCTTTAACAACTAAGCAGATACAAATTTTGAATCAATTCTATAATCATATCATAATATGTTTCGATGGTGATCAAAGTGGTTATAAAGCAGCTCTACGAGCTGCAGAGAACATTATCGATGAATTAAAACCTGACAAAAAAATTTCTTTTCTACTTTTAGAAGACAATTTAGATCCAGACAATTATGTTAATAAATTTGGCAAAGATAAGTTTTTAGAAATTTCAGATCAGCAATCTATACCAATACATAAATTTATCTTTGAACATTATTCAAGTCAGACAAATGAAAATCCCAGTTCAAAAGCTATTTTTGAAAAAAAACTCAGAGAAATTGCATCAAATATTAAAGACAGTTTTGTAAAAAAATACACACTTGAATATTTTTTGCAAAAAGTTTCAGAGATGACACCAAATATTAATTTAAAATTAAATAAAAATAATAAAATATTTCCGAAATCACTTGCTAAAACTAAAAAATACTACAATGAAACTAAATCTTTAAAATCTTTTGAAATCAAAGAATTTTCATTTTTATATATTTTGCTAGCTAAACCAAACTTAATTCATAAAAATTTTCATTTACTGGATAATGTTAAATTATATAGTGATGAAAATAAGCAATTGTATAATGAAATTTTAATTCAATCAGAAAACTTATTAAATTTAAATGTTCAAAAATTAAATGTAGATAAAAATCTCATAAATAGAGTTATGAATTATGCTTCAGTCAAACATATAATTTCGAAAAATTTAAATTATGAAGAAAAAATTTTAGAAATTTTTGAAGAAATTATTCAAGATCTCAAGAATTATGAATTAGAGCAAAGGATTTCAGAATTAGAATCAAAGTTTTCCCAGGATATGAGTGAGACCACATTTAATCAGATAAAAGAGTTAAAAAAGCAACAAAAAATCAACTAAAAATTTAAAAAATCACATAGATTTTTTCTTATTTCACATTATATAAGTTTTCAAACTTTTTATTGTGGAACGAATAATTACAAAATCATTTGCTAGATTAATGGGTCGTGGAATCCATCGTGGTTTTATAACTCATGATGAACTTAATAAATCACTTGGAAAAAGAAATTTATCCACTGAAAATCTAGCTCAGGCTTTTATTCATATCCTCGATGAAAATATCGTTCTTGTTGAAAAAAAATCAGATTATAAAGTTTTAAAGAAAAAGGACTCCTCATCAAAAGAAGACGGTAAGACTTTAGATAAAAGTGATGATCCAATTCGTATGTATTTAAGAGAAATGGGTGGTGTTGAGCTACTATCCAGAGAAGGAGAAATTGCAATAGCTAAAAGAATAGAAGCTGGAAAAGATGTAATGCTTAATGCATTATCTCAAAGCCCAATAACCGCTCAACAATTTTTTGAATGGGACAACAAGCTGCAAAATGATGAAATTTTAGTTAGAGAAATTATTGATATTGATACCAACTACATGGAGGATGATTCAGGCGACACAAACTCGAAAGAAAAAAAACAAAATGAAGAGCAGGGGTCAGATGAAAGCAATACTGCAGATGAAGACGAATTTAATCCAACCTTGGCCGCTATGGAAACTGAGATTAAACCAAAAGTTTTACAAACAGTTCATAACCTAACAAAAGATTATAATAAATTAATCAAGTATCAAATGGAAAAGTTGGACTGTGTTTTAAATTCAAAAAAATTTTCTATTTCAAAAGAAAATAATTATAAAAAAATAGTAGAAAGTATATTAGATCATATCAAATCCTTACAATTGTCTCCATCTGTTTTAGAAGATTTAGTTCAAAAACATTATATTGAAAATAAAAAAATTATTTCATTAGAGGGTAATTTATTAAGACTTGCTCTTGATGGAAATATTTCTAGAGATGAATTTATTAAGTTTTATGTTGGTAATGAAATAAATCCAAATCTAAAAGAATTCCTGGATACAAATGAAGTATGGAAAAAGTTTTTTCAAAAAAATAAAAATGAATTTAAAAACATCAGAGAAAGATTAGTTGAGATAAGTAAAAAATTAAACATATCTGTTACAGAGTTTAAAAGACTTGTAAGCCGTGTACAAAAAGGGGAAAAAGAATCAAGAATTGCAAAAAAAGAGATGGTAGAAGCAAATTTGAGACTAGTAATATCAATTGCAAAAAAATATACTAATAGGGGTCTTCAATTTCTAGATTTAATTCAAGAAGGAAACATAGGTTTAATGAAGGCTGTAGATAAATTTGAATATCGAAGAGGATACAAATTTTCCACTTATGCAACTTGGTGGATAAGGCAAGCAATAACAAGATCAATAGCTGACCAAGCTAGAACAATTAGAATACCAGTTCATATGATCGAAACAATTAACAAAATTGTAAGAACTCAGAGGTTAATACTTAGTGAATTTGGAAGAGAGGCAACCCCAGAGGAACTTGCAAAAAAATTAAGAATGCCTTTAGAAAAAGTCAGAAAAGTATTAAAAATTTCTAAAGAGCCTGTTTCTCTCGAAAAACCAGTTGGGGATGAAGAAGATAGTAGTTTGGGTGATTTTATAGAGGATACTAAAGCATTGGCTCCACTAGAACAGGCGATAAAATCAAACTTAAGTGAAGCAACAACCAAAATACTTTCGACACTTACACCAAGAGAAGAAAGAGTTTTAAGAATGCGATTTGGAGTTGGTATGAATACAGATCATACTTTAGAGGAAGTTGGTCTACAATTTTCAGTTACTAGGGAAAGAATTAGACAAATAGAAGCAAAAGCTTTAAGAAAATTAAAACATCCTAGCAGGTCAAAACAGCTAAAAAGTTTCTTAGAGAGTTAGGGCCGTTAGCTCAATAGTAGAGTACTGCATTGACATTGCAGGGGTAGTTGGAGCGTAACCAACACGGCCCACCAATGAAATGTTATCTATAATTGATAACTCTGGCAAAATAGTATAATTAACTGTTGATTTAAGGGCCTGTAGCTCAGTTGGTTAGAGCAGTACACTCATAATGTATTGGTCCCAGGTTCGAGTCCTGGCGGGCCCACCATATTCAGTAAAATCAGTATTTATAAATTATAGTTTTTTAAAATTTAATCAAAAATTGTAGTATCCTTATAAATAAAATGAAGTTTAAAATTAACATTAAACCAAAGATTTCGTATTATGTCTCAATATTAGTCTGCACTATAATTCTTTTATATTTTGCTTATAAAGGATTTGTTGCATATTTAATTCATCGAGAATTATATGGTAGTGGATTAGATACATTAGTTTTATTAAGAGCATCTATATCAGGAATAATGTTTCTATTAATACTTTTATTTATTCAGTTTGTAAAAATACCAGACTTAAAAAGTCATCGCGCGATTTTAAGAGGAATCTTTATAGGATGGACAAGCGTATTTGTAATACAAATTATCATTAATTTAAGCTCAATTTATTTCGTAATACTAGCTGGCTTAGTATCATTTTTTTCTTTAATAACTTTATTTAGTTTAGAAGACCAAATTAAAGAAGAGAAAAATACTCTTACGGAAAAAGAAATTTATCTTTTGCAACAACTTGCAAAAAAAAAGTAATTTTCTATTGAAAAAAATAATATTTTTAATTTTTTTTTTATTATGCCAAAGTAATGCTTGTTATACAGATATGATTTTAGATAAATTAAAAAATCCAAAATATACAAATCAATCACAACAGTGGAATTTTATAACTGATCAAGTAATGGGAGGCATATCAACAGGAAATTTTATAGTTGAGAAGGTTGATGGGGTAATGTGTTATAGAATGAGTGGAGATGTATCGACTAAAAATAATGGTGGTTTTATTCAAATCAGAGCAAAGTTAAATCCTGAAATTAATAGTAAAGAGTACGATGGAGTTTACTTAAAGATTTATGGTAATGAAAAAAATTATAATCTTCATTTGAGAACAGAGTTAACTTTAGCTCCATGGCAGTATTATAGTTTCACTTTCGCGACTACTAAAGATTGGAGAGAAATTAGAGCACCATTTAAAGAATTTCAAAAATCTAATTTTTATCAACCCAAAAGTATCTTGGGACAAAATATAAAATCAATTGGTTTGGTTGCGGGATTTGATAATTTTAAATCTGATATTTGTCTAGGTGAAATTGGATTTTATTAAATTATTTTATCAAAAATTCTTCTAGTGTTTTAAATAATGCATTTATGTCTCCGTCATTATTTTGTATAATTGAATTAAATTCTTCTTTTTGTGTTCTTGCTAAGCTTAATCCCTCTACTATTAGATCTCTTATTAAAGGTCGATCAGGATTTTTTGTATAAATCCTCCAGTCAATTTGAACTTGGGGTCTTTTAGAAGTTGCCTCCAATATGCTATTAACAATCGTATATTTGTCATTTATTTTTTTTTGGGAAACTACATTTATTCTAGGATTTGTATAATCAACCAATCTACTTGAGAAACTTTTTAAGAAATAACTTCTAAAAAGTTTTTGATATTTAGATTTTTGCTCTAAATCTATCGACTTTCTATATTTACCTAAAGTGTACATACCAATTCCATCTATATCTACACTCATTTCAGCAATTGCATTTAACTTAATTATTTTTGATTCGACAGGATCTTCACTTGATAATATCGAAGCAGCCTCATCAACAATTTCGTTTATCAATGCGCTCGGATCTTTTGCTAAAGATTTACTATTAAAATTTATTAAAAGAAAAAATATAATTAAATATTTAAATAGTCTCATTTAAAAATTAATTATTGGCTTTCTAATTCTTCCCAGTCGTCATCACTTAAAGTCTCAGTTGTTTTATCAATATTTCTGACTTTTCTATATCTGTCTTGTAAATAGAGACTTCTTACTGATGCATATAAATCTACTGAGTTTTTTTCTAGACTATCAAATGATTCTAAATTTTTTGCTCTAAAGTCTATTCCATTCAATATTCTAGATGCATAATAATCTGCTTCAGAGAAATATTGCGTATCATTAGCAACAGTAACATTATACCATGCATCTCCACCTACTATGTTAATTACAGATCCTAATGAGTCTCTAATAGTAGATGGCCCTAAAATAGGCAAAACTAAATAGCATCCTGGCCCAGCACCCCAAACACCAAAGGTCTGTCCATAATCTTCTTTATCACGTTTCTTTAAACCGTAGTATGAAGCAACATCAAAAATTCCAGCTATTCCTAAAGTAGTATTGATAACAAATCTTGCAGAATTAATCCCAGCATCTTTAAATTGGCCTTGAAGTACATTATTTGGAATAGTAACAACATTACCAAGATTACTTAGTGCATTACTTGTACCAGATCTTATTGGTTGAGGAAACATTCTATAGCCCTTTGAAAGTGGTTTAAAAATTGCTTTGTCTAAAACTTGATTGAAAGCAAAAATTCCTCTATTTACTTTCTCAAAGCAATCTTTAACTTCAACATTTCCATTATTTTTACCCTCGTTTATTTTGAGTTTACCGTCATCTCCTGCTACCGCTTGTGAGCTTGTAATGAAAAATAAAAAAATTGCTAAGACTAAATTCAACTTATTCATAAAATACTTATAATATATTAAATAGTAATATAAAGATAAATTGTTTGAATTTATGCCTAAAAATGTTGAAAAAGTGTCAATAAATTACTCTCCGAATTTCAATCTAAAGAAAAGGGATAGCTCAAAAGTAAAATACTTAATATTTCATTACACTGGCATGAAAACTGAAGGTGGAGCAATGAATAGACTTACAAATGAAAAATCAAAAGTGAGTTGTCATTATTTAATTAAGACGAGTGGTGAAATTATTAAAATTGTTCCAGACTTATACGTAGCTTGGCATGCAGGAATCTCATCTTGGAAAAATGATAAATCTCTTAATTTTAATTCAATAGGAATTGAAATCTCAAATCCAGGACATGAGCATCATTATAAAAAATTTAATTTAAAACAGATTAAATCTATTATTTATCTATCTAAAAAATTAAAAAAAAAATATAATATAAAAAAAGAAAACGTATTAGGTCACTCTGATATTGCACCCTTAAGGAAAAAAGATCCAGGAGAAAAATTTCCTTGGAAATTACTTTCAAAAAAAAAAATTTGTTTATGGCATAATCTGAGTGATAAAAGTTGTAAAATGTTAAGAAAAAAAAAAATAATTAATTCAAAAAAATTTTATGAACTACTATTTAGGTTTGGATATAAACGTACAAACAAACTGTCAGAAAAGACTAAAATATATAAAAATTTTCAAAGAAGATTTAGGCCTCAATTAATTAGTGCTATCGTTGATGAAGAATGTCATGCCATTTTAAAATCATTGATTTAATTGGTTTAATAAATGTTGAAATAAAAAAAAAAAAGAATATTAAGTCAAATGCCAGATAAATGACTTGTCGCTTTAAAAATTTTAAAGAGGAAAGTCCGGGCTCTACAAGGACACAGTGCCAGTTAACAGCTGGCGGGGGCAACCCCAGGGATAGTGCCACAGAAAATAAACCGCCTTATCAAGGCAAGGGTGAAAAGGTGTGGTAAGAGCACACCGGCTTAGTTGGTAACAACAAGCGCATGGAAAACCCCACTGAGAGCAAGACTGAGTAGAGATGACATTGTTAGAAATAACTACAAGCGGTCTTTGGCTAGTCATCAGGGTTAGTTGCTTGAGCTTTAAAGTGATTTAAAGCCTAGATAAATGATAAGTTTAAATGACAGAACCCGGCTTATAGTTTATCTGGCATTTCACTAAAATTAATTCAAATAATTACTAAATTTTAACATTAGAGTTTCATAATATTAGCTATTGACGCTATCCAATAAAACCCATAATATCCCATAAATACCCAAATTTAGGATATTATGGTTTATGTTTTTATCAACCTACGAAAACAAATTGGACAAAAAGGGAAGGGTTTCGGTGCCTGCATCATATAGATCATATTTATCAAACATTGGTTACAATGGCATAATATGTTTTCCGTCATTTAATAATTTATGTATTGAAGCATGGCCGCAAGATAGAATAGAAAAAATTTCAAATGCAATAGATTCTCTAAATCCCTTCGAGGAAAAGAAGGATTATTTTGCAACATCCATATTATCAGAAAGTATTAATTTACAATTTGACAGCGAAGGTAGAATTCAAATTACTCCAAAGCTATTAAAACAAGCAAAAATTAAAAACAGCATGTTGTTTGTTGGTCAAGGAAAAACATTCCAAATATGGGAGCCAACACTTTTTGAAAAATTTAGGGCAAACGCAAGGAAAAAGTCAAATATTAATAGAGCAAGTCTTAAATGGGAAAAACAATTTAATAACTAAAAGGGGAGAAAAATGACGATTAACTTTAAAACACCAGACATAAAAGAATTGAAACCAAGAATTCTAGTATTAGGGGTAGGAGGCGCAGGAGGAAATGCTATCAATGGAATGATTGCTTCTGGACTTCAAGGTGTCGAGTTTATTGCCGTAAATACAGATGCGCAAGACTTAAGGTTAAGCAAAGCGCAAACTAAAATTCAGATGGGATTGAATTTAACTAAAGGATTAGGTGCTGGAGCTAAGCTAGATATTGGACAGGCAGCTGCTGATGAGTCTTTAAATGAAATTGTAAACATATTGCAAGGTGCAAACATGGTATTTATAACTGCAGGAATGGGTGGCGGAACTGGAACAGGTTCTGCTCATGTTATTGCTAGAGCTGCTAAAGAGTTAAATATATTAACAGTTGGCGTCATCACACTTCCATTTCTATACGAAGGTCCTTCAAGAATGAGAAAAGCCCAACAAGGTCTTGAAGAATTAAGAAAACATGTAGATACAATTATTGTTGTGCCTAATCAAAATCTTTTTAAAATAGCAAGCGAGCAGACAACTTTTGAGGAGTCTTTTGAACTATCAAATGATGTTTTATTGCATGGAGTTCAAAGTATTACAGATTTGATGGTTAGACCAGGTCTTATTAATCTAGATTTTGCAGATGTCGAAACTGTTATGAGCTCAATGGGTAAAGCTATGATGGGAACTGGTCAAGCAGAAGGAGAAGGCAGAGCAGTAAAAGCCGCTGAGTCAGCAATTAATAATCCATTGATTGACGATTATTCCTTGAAAGGTGCAAAAGGACTCTTGGTAAATATAACAGGAGGCAAAGATTTAAAATTATTTGAGGTTGATGAGGCTGTAAACAAGGTAAGAGCAGAAGTAGATCCAGAGGCAGAATTAATTATAGGAGCTATAACTGATGATAGTTTGGATGGACTAATGAGGGTTTCAATAGTTGCTACAGCTTTAGATGGACAACAACCTGAACCAAAATCAGTTATTAACATGGTTCATAGGATACAAAATAGAAATCCAGGTTATTCAGAGTTTTCAAATTCTGGATCAACACAATCATTTCAATTTACAAACAATACCAATTCAATAATTACTAATGGAGCTAATGCTCTTAAAATAGAGGAAGAAGAGAAGAATGAAGAATTGAGTTCTAAAAGTTTAGATACTAATTATGAAAATGAGTCATCAAGCACTATAAATATTAACGATTTAGAGAAAACTGAAGCACCTGTAGCTAGCTCAGTAAACTCTGAATTTGAAAGCAATATAGATGAGCAAGTATCTGAAAATAATGGTTTGGAGAATTTTGAGTTGAGCGAAGATGACACTCCCGAATTATTTAATTCAGACGCTAACGAGGAGTTATCAACTTCACCACAAGAGATAATTTCTGAGGAAGAAGAAGATTTAGAAATTCCAGCATTTTTGAGAAGACAAAAGAATTAATGGTCTTCAAAAAAATAAATGAATGCCACCATAAATCTGGAAAAACATTTTCCAGTATTACTAAACGAATTAGTTAGTATTATTTCCCCTCTTTATGGTGGCACATTTATCGATTGCACATTTGGTGCAGGCGGTTATTCAAAAAAGATTTTAGAGAATAACTTAAATAATATTGTAGCACTAGATAGAGATAATTCTGTCAATAGTATAGCTAATCAATTCCACACAAAGTATAAAAAAAGATTTAAATTTTATAACAAAAAATTTTCAGATATCGATCAAATAAAGGAAGATAATATTAAAGCAATTATTTTTGATCTGGGATATTCATTAAATCAGATTTCTGATCTAAATAGGGGCATATCTTTTAATAGTAAAGGCAAACTAGACATGAGAATGGGATTAAATGATTTTTCTTGTGATGATGTAATTTCAAAAATGAGCCAACATAGTCTATATAAAATTTTCAAGTATTTCGGTGATGAAAAATATGCAAAACCAATTTCAAAGAAAATAATACAATTAAGAAAAAATAAAAAAATTAAAACTGAAAATTTAGTAGAAATCATTGAAGGTATAAAAAAAAAGAAAAGTGGAAAAAATAAATCTACTAAAGTTTTTCAAGCTCTTAGAATTTTTGTAAATAAAGAGATAACAGAGCTGATATGTGGTTTAATAAAAGCCTATAATATTTTGCCAGTTGGTGGAGCAATAGCAGTTGTTACTTTTCATTCTATCGAGGATAAAATAGTAAAGTTTTTTTTTAAAGAATACTCAGAAGTAAAAAATTCTTCTAGATATTTACCAAAAAGTATTTCAACTAAAAGGTATTTTAATTTAACCAGAAAAAAACCAATAGTTCCATCATCCGGTGAGATTAATATTAATCCTCCCTCAAGGTCAGCAAAACTTAGATTTGCATACAAATTAGAGAATGGATGCAACTTTAAAAGATTTACTAGTAATTTTAAATACTTAAAAGATATAGAAAATTTGAACTTTGATGCATAAAAAATTTCTTTTATTTATCCCAATTATTATTCTTATAATTTCAACTGCTTTTACAAAAAATTCGACAAAAAAACTTGATAAACAAATTTTTGAAACTCAAGAAGATATCAGGGCTCTCAATGATATTTATGAGTTAGTTTTATTTGATTACAACTATCTTACATCACCAAATAAATTAATGGAATATTCTAAAATATATTTTGATAAAGAATTAAAAAAAAAAAAAATTACAGATTTAAAAATTTTTAAATTTAATAATGAATAATATTGACGAAAATTTTAAATTTGAAGAAAATAGATCAAATTTAAAAATATCTTTTGAACGTATATCATTTATTTTCTTCATCTTTTTTATAATTACAATAATTTTTACGTCTAAAACTATCTATCTAGGATTTAAAAAAACAAACCAAACACAAACTTTAAAAGAAAAAGAAAAATATAGAGCATCTATCATGGATAGAAATGGAAATATTATTGCTAAAACAGTGCGTGTGACCAATTTAGGCATAAATCCAAATCAACTAATTAACAAAGAAAAATTATTAATTTCTTTAAAATTAATATTTCCTGACAAGAATTTTGAAAAGGAAATCAATGGAAAAAAATTTTTTTATGTCAAAAAGAAAATATCTCCAGCAAAACTAGAAAAAATAAAATTACTGGGAGAAAAATCGTTTAAAGAGGAAGAAAACATTGCTCGTGTTTACCCTAACGGTAATCTTTTCAGTCATATATTAGGGCAGATTGATACAGATAATAATGGTGTGTCTGGTATAGAAAAATCTTTTGACTATGAATTAACAACTTCAAACAAACCATTAAAACTTTCTTTAGATACTGAAATACAATATTTGGTAAGAGAAGAATTGTTAAAATTTCAAGAAATTTTTAATAGTTATGGAAGTACAGCTATTTTAATGAACGTTAACAGCGGTGAGATTATATCGTTGGTTTCTATACCAGATTTTGATTTAAATAAAAGAGAAGATATTTCTGATAAAAAATTTATAAACAGATCCACAAAAGGTGTTTATGAACTTGGATCAGTTTTTAAAACGTTTACACTGGCTGCTGGACTTCAACAAAATGTTATCCAAGAAGATACCCTTTTTAAAAATCTACCAAAAAAAATAAAATGTGCGGGAAGGTCGATCTCTGAATATGATATGGATATTCCATCTAGTCTTACTGCAGAAGAAATATTAATTAGATCTGGAAATATTGGTTCAATTAAAATTGCTCAGAAAGTCGGTTTAGAAAATTTTAAAAATTTTCTAGAAAATTTAGATTTATTAAATAAAATACAATTTGATATTGAAGAAGTTGGAAATCCAATTCCGTTTAAATGGGGAAAATGTAAATTAGCTACATCAGCATATGGTCATGGTATAACAACCACACCACTTCAACTTGCAAAAGCCTATGCAATAATTGCAAATGGTGGATATAAAATAAAACCAACTTTGATTAAAAAAGAGAAAAATTTAAAAAGAGGTGAGCAAATAATTACACAAGAAAATTCCAATAAAATTAATGAAATATTGAGAAAAATTGTAACATCCGAACAGGGCACAGCTAATTTAGCAAATATTGCTGGTTATGAAATTGCTGGAAAAACAGGAACAGCTCAAAAATCTATAAAGGGTAAATATTCTAAAAAAAAAATAAATACTTTTGCTTCAATTTTTCCAATATCTTCTCCAAAATATGTTTTAATTGTTTTGTTAGATGAGCCAAAATTGAGTGAAACTTATATTTATGAATATAATGATGGTAAAAAAAGGAAGATAATAGGTACACCTTTTAATACTGCTGGCTGGACTTCTGTTGAGGTTGCCAAAAATATAATTGAAAAAATCGGGCCTATTTTAGCCATAAAATATTAAGAAATTTTATAATGATATTAAAAAGCTTTTTTAAAAATCTTAAAAAAGATTTTAATAATAAAAGTTTTGATGGATTTGAATTTAATTCAAAAAAAATAAAAAAAAATTATATATTTTTTGCAATACAGGGTAGTAAATTTAATGGAAATAATTTCATAAATGATGCCATTAAAAGAGGAGCCCGAATAATTGTATCAAATAAATTTAAAACTGGAGTCAATAAAGGTGTATTGTATATAAAAGTAAGCGATCCTAGATTAGCCTTATCAAGTTTTGCAAATAAATATTATAATAAAAAACCAAATAATATAATTGCTGTAACTGGTACAAACGGTAAATCGTCTATAGTCAATTTTTATTACCAGATATTAAAACTTAATAAAAAAAAAGTAGCCTCAATTGGAACTTTAGGCGTCAAATCGAATGGTGTTAGCTTAAAACTTAACAATACAACTGCTGATGCTATTACAATTAATAAAATACTTGCAAATTTAAAGAAAAAAAAAATTGAAAATGTAATTTTAGAAGCATCAAGTCATGGCCTTCATCAAAAAAGATTACATGGTATTAAATTTAGCACATCTATATTCACTAATTTAAGCAGAGATCATTTAGATTATCACAAAAATTACAAAAATTATTTTAATTCAAAATTAATTTTATTTAATGAGTTGACAAATAAAAATGGAAATTTGATATATGATAATGATTTAAAATATTCACAAATTTTTAAAAAAATAGCGATAAGAAAAAAATTAAATTTATTAAATATTGGTACATCAGATAGTCATTTAAAAATTAATTCAATTAAAATTTTAAATAACTACCAACATATAAAGTTTACTTTTCAAAATAAAGAATACCAATTTAAAACAAGCCTAATTGGAAAAATACAAATTAAGAATTTGATGATGGCTATTGCAGCAGCAATTAAAAGTAATCTAAAAATTGATGATATTGTTAAAAAGCTTAAGTATATTAAACCCGCAAAAGGAAGGCTCGAGATAATCGGAACAACCAAAGATAAATCAATTTTTATTTTAGACTATGCTCATACTCCAGAGGCTCTTAAAACAAGTATAGAAAATATTAAAGAACAGTTTGGTTTAAGAAAAATTAATATTGTATTTGGATGTGGTGGTGAAAGAGATAAAGAAAAAAGACCAATAATGGGCAAAATTGCTAACAAACTATGTAATTATATTTATCTTACAGACGATAATCCTAGAAGTGAAAATCCAGAAAATATCAGAGCAAGTATTAAGAAATCAATTTTACCATCTAAAATGATTGAAATACCATCGAGAAAATTAGCTATAAAAAAAGCAATTTTAAATAGTAAGTCTGATGAGGTTTTAATTATTGCAGGAAAGGGACATGAAAACACTCAAGAATATATTAAAAAAAATAAATTTTCTGACAAAGATAATATAAAAAAATCAATAATTTTAAAAAATAGAATTTTATCAAATGATTGGAAATTAAATATACTTAGAGAAATTATAAATAACAAAAAATTAAATAGAATAAAAAATTTAAAAATTAGCACTAATTCGAAAGAACAAAATAAAGATAAAATTTTCCTTGGAATTAAGGGGAAATCTTTTAATGGAAATGATTTTGCAGACGAAGCTCTAAAAAATGGAGCAAAATTAGCAATACTTCAAAATAACAAAAATGATAGTAAAAAAAAGATTAATGTTAAAAGTACTCTAGAATTATTAATTAAATTTTCACAAAAGATAAGAATTTCTTCAAATGCATCTCAAATTGCAATTACAGGATCTTCTGGCAAAACTTCGCTGAAAGAATTGTTAGGACAATGTCTTCAAAAAAATTATTCCACAATATTTTCAAAAAATTCATTCAATAATAAATTTGGTTTACCGATTTCATTAATAAATTTAGATAAGGATACGACTTATGGAATATTTGAAATTGGGATGGATAAAAAGGGAGAAATAGACTATTTATCAAAAATAATTAAACCAGACGTTGGAGTTATTACAAATATTAGCTATGCGCACGCCGAAAATTTTAAATCTTTATTGGATATAGCTAAAGCCAAATCAGAGATTATTTTCAACATAAGAAAAAATGGAACAATTGTATTGAATAAAGATGATAAATTTTTTGATTTTTTTTCAAATTTGGCGAACAAAAACAATTTAAATATCATTTCTTTTGGTAAACATAAAAATTCTAATATTAGATTATCTAAATTAAAAAAATCTACGAAATCTTATATCATTTACATTGACGTAGATTCTAAAACTTTTAATTTTAAAATTAAAAATAACTTATTACCATATTTGGATAATATATTGGCCTCCATAGCAGTTTGTAAAAGTTTAAATATCATTGATAAAATAAAAAGTAACTTTTTTTCTAATTATAAAATACCAAGTGGTAGAGGAAATATCAAAAAATTCAATGTCGGCTCTAAAACAGTTAATATAATAGATGAAAGTTATAACTCAAATCCATCATCTCTTAATTTCTCAATTAAGAAATTTGATAATTTAAGAGTAAATCCAAATAAAAAATTTATGCTACTAGGTGACATGTTAGAATTAGGAAAATTTTCAAAAAAACTTCATATTAAGGCTGCAAAAGATATCAATAAGGCAAAGTTCAAAAAGCTGTTTGTTTATGGGAATTATATCACAGAAACATTTAACAAAATTAGAACACAAAAAAGAGGAAAAATACTTAAATCAACTAGTGAAATTTTTAATATAATAAAAAATGATTTAAATAATGGTGATTTTTTAATGATAAAGGGCTCAAATTCTACAGGACTAAATCAAATAACCAAACAAATTGGATCAAAATCTTAATGTTGTTTGAACTTTTTTCAATACTAGTAGATCAATTTAGTTTTTTGAATGTTTTTAAATATTTAACAGTAAGAACCGGTCTTTCTATGTTTACAGCTATGGTTGTTGTTTTTTTAGTTGGAAACCCATTAATTAATTTTTTTTCTTCAAAACAGATCCATAATCCAATCAGAGAAGATGGACCTAGAGATCATATAATTAGAAAAATTGGAACACCTACAATGGGAGGACTAATAATATTACTAGGTGTTTTTTCAGGAGTACTGTTATGGGGTGACTTATCAAATCCTTACAATTGGTTTTTAATATTTATTGCAGCTTCTTTTGGATTATTGGGAGCTTATGACGATTATAAAAAAATAAAGTTAAAAAGTTCGAATGGAATTTCTTCTAAACTAAAAATCTCTCTACAAATTATTTTAGCTTTGATTGGTATATTTATACTTTATATCACAAGTGATTCTGATCAAATAAACAATCTATATTTTCCTTTTTTCAAAAACTTAGTCATCAATCTTGGCTGGTTTTTTATACCTTTTTATATGTTCATATTAGTTGGAGCTTCAAATGCTGTTAATTTAACAGATGGTTTAGATGGATTAGCAACAGTTCCTGTTATGTTAGTTGCCGCTTGTTTTGCATTTATTAGTTACGTCTCTGGTAACATAATTTTTTCTGATTATCTTCAGATCGCATATATAGAGGGTGTGGGAGAAGCTTCGATTTTTTGTGGATCAATAATTGGGGCTTGTTTAGGTTTTTTATGGTTTAATGCACCACCGGCAAAAATTTTTATGGGAGATACTGGATCTTTATCATTAGGTGGTTCACTGGGAGCGGTTGGTATAATAACTAAGCACGAAATCGTGTTAGCAATAACAGGCGGATTGTTTGTTTTAGAAGCTGTTTCTGTAATAGTTCAAGTTATTTCCTATAAATTAACAGGTAAAAGAATATTTAAAATGGCTCCAATACACCATCATTTTGAAAAAAAAGGATGGCCAGAGTCAACGGTTGTAATTAGATTTTGGATAATTTCTATTATTCTAGCGATGATTGGATTAGCAACTTTGAAACTTAGATAATGAAATTAAAAAATGAAACGCTAAGTAAGAATTTTTTAATTTATGGCTTTGGAAAATCTGGAATTTCATCATTTAAATATTTAAAAAAGGAAAATAGGTGTTTTATTTTTGATTATATAGTTATAAGTCCTGGTATTAATATAAATAGATGCCAGTTATCAAATTATTTAAAAAAGAACAAAAAAAAAGTTATTACTGATTTTGATATATTTTATAAATTTAACCCTGAAGTTTTAACAATTACGATTACTGGTACGAACGGAAAGTCAACCACAAGTAAGTTGCTTTATGATATTTTAAAGAAACACCATTATGATACTAGGCTAACTGGAAATATTGGAAATCCTATTTTAGAGGAAAAAAGAGTTACCAAAAATACTATCTTTGTTATTGAGGCTTCTTCTTATCAGCTGGCTTATAGTAAATATTTCAAATCAAAATTTTCTATAATCATTAATATTTCCCCAGATCATTTAGAAAGGCATAATACAATGAAAAATTATGTATTATCAAAATTAAAATGTGTAATAAGACAAAACGAAAATGATGTAGCAATAATAACAAACACTAATTTATTGAAAGACTTATTAAGAACTAAAAATATAAAATCCAAAATAATATATGTAAGTAAAAATAAGTATGAATATTTAAAAAATAAATTAAGTAATGACAATTTTAAAAATTCAACAAATTTTCAAAATTTGAATTTTTTATTTGAGCTATCGAAACATATGAAACTTAATTTAAAAACTGTAATAAAAACTATTAATAAATTTAAACCTTTGAAATTTAGACAGGAAGTGATCCATCAATCAAAATATTTAAAAATAATAAACGACTCTAAGTCAACTACATTATCTTCTACTGTTCCATTTTTAGAATCTAATGAAAAAATTGTATGGATCTTGGGAGGATTATTTAAAAAGGGTGACAAATTTAATTTAAATAAAAAGTATTTTAAAAATTTAGACGCATATATTTATGGAAAAGATAGAAAAGTTTTCCTCAAACTATTTAGAGGTAAAATTAAAGTTAATCTATCAAAAGATCTTAGAAATACTCTTAAATTAATTCCAAACCTTAAGGATATAAAAACAAAAGTTACAGTTTTATTTAGCCCATCAGCCGCATCATTTGATCAATACAAAAATTTTGAAGAAAGAGGTAGACAATTCAATATGTTAATTAAAAGATATTTACCAATTGAATGAATAAATATTTTGACACATTTTATGATTGGTGGAAAAACATCGATAAAACAATTTTTTTGATAATAAGTCTATTATTTTCACTAGGATTGTTCTTCTCTTTAGTTTCAACTTCAATAATCGCTTCAGATAAACTAAACACAAATTCTTACTATTTTTTTTTAAAACATTTAATTTTTGTTTTCATAGGAATATTTTTAATTTTATTTTTATCTCTACTAGATCAAAAAATTTTAATTAGGTTATCAGTCGTATTATTTGTTATCACATTTATTAGTTTATTCTTAGTTCCCTTAATAGGAGTGGAGGTCAAAGGGTCAAAGAGATGGTTGGACATTGGCTCATTACCTAGGTTTCAGCCTATTGAAACTTTAAAACCTTTTTTTGTTATTGTTATTTCACTAATAATTTCATTAGAAAAAAAAAACCTTTATATAAAATATCTCTTTAGTTCAGTCATTTTAGTGCCAATTATAATTTTACTCTTATCTCAACCAGACTTAGGACAAACATTATTAATAATATCTGTTTGGCTTGCCATTATCTTTGTTTCAGGAATAAATTTATTACTTTTCACAATTTCATTATTAGCTGTGGGTTCATTAACTCTATTTTTAGTCTTTTTGGTACCAAAGTTTGAATACATAAGAATAAGATTAATGTCATTTCTAGATAATTCTATCGGTAATAATTACCAGGCTGATAAAGCAAGCGATGCAATATCCAGCGGAAGTTTTTTCGGAAAAGGAATAGGTGAAGGAACTTTAAATTCAAGAATACCAGAAGCACATACAGATTATATAATTTCTGTAATTGCAGAAGAATTTGGAGTAATTATCTTAATAGGTATAATATTACTTTATTTAATATTATCTTATAGAGTTTTAAAAAAAATAAATTTTACAACAAATAATTATTTTAAACTTATATTAGTTGGAAGTATTTCAATAATACTATTGCAAACTTTTATTCATATTGGTGTAAATATAAGAATGCTTCCTACTACAGGCATGACTATGCCATTTATTAGTTATGGTGGTTCTTCAATAGTTGGAACATCAATTTTAACTGGAATAATATTAAATTTGACGAAGAGAAAATTAAATTAGTATGAAAAATATACTTATAGTAACAGGTGGTTCTGGTGGCCACGTAGTACCATCTACCTCTTTGTTTGAACATTTGAAAAACAAATTTTCTGTAAAAATGGTATCTGATTTGAGAGGAAGCAAATATATAAATACTGAAAAATTTAAATATGAATTAATAGATGTACCTAATTTATTTTTAAAGCCTTATTTACTTCCAATAAATATTTTAAAATATTTTCTAAACATTTTTCAATCTATTAGATTTTTAAAAATTAATAAGACAAATATTGTGATTAGTACTGGTGGGTACATGACATTTCCATTTTGCTTAGCTGCATTTATATTACAAAAAAAAGTTTTCTTGTTTGAGCCTAATAGTGTTTTAGGTAGATCTAACCGCTTTGCTTTGAAATTTTCAACAAAAATAATTTGTTACGATGAAAATTTAAGAAACTTCCCAATAAAATACAATTCTAAAAAAGTTATAGTCAAACCTATTTTAAAAAAAGAAATATATAACATAGAAAAAAATATAATTAATTTAAAAAAAGAAACAAAAAAAATTCTTATTATCGGTGGTAGTCAGGGCGCATCGTTTTTTGACGAAAATATTACTGAATTAATTATCGAAATTTCAAAAAAACGAAATTTCGAAGTTATACAACAAATATCAAATATTAATAATTTACCTTCAATAAAAAATAAATATGACAAATCAAATATAAACTACAAATTTATTGAATTTACCAATGATAGTCATGAACTCTACAACGGTATAGATCTAGCAATTACCAGAGGAGGCGCAAGTACATTAAGTGAACTTTCATTCTTAAATATACCGTTTATTTCAATACCCCTCCCATCCGCAAGAGATAATCACCAATTTTATAATTCAGAATTTTACTATAAAAAAAATTGTTGTTGGCTAATAAAACAAAAGGAATTCGAATTTAAAAAATTTTCAAAGATGATATTTGAAATATTTAACGATTATAAAAATTACAACGAAAAATTAAAAAATCTTGAGAAAATTACTAAAAAAAATACTTGGAATAATATAAACAATAAGATTATAGAAATTATAGATGAAAATTAATATTGGAAAAACTGAACTAATTCATTTTGTTGGTATTGGTGGTATTGGTATGAGTGGCTTAGCATTAATAATGGATAGTTTAGGCTTTAAAATACAAGGAAGTGACAAATCAGATAATAAAAATCTTAATTTACTAAGAAAAAGAAAAATTCCAATTTATTTAAATCATAATAAGCAAAATATAAAAAATTGTACTGTATTAGTAGTTTCATCTGCGATAAAAAAATCAAATCCAGAATATAGGCATGCTAAAAAATTAAACTTACCGATATATAAAAGAGGAGAATTGTTAGGTCATATAGTTTCTTTAATGAAAAATATTGTTGTGACAGGATCACACGGCAAAACAACAACAACATCAATTTTGTCAAACATTATGAACTACGCAAGATTAGACCCGACAATAATTAACGGAGGTGTTTTGAATTCAATAGGAAGTTCGGCAAAATTAGGAAAAAGCGACTGGAGTTTAGTTGAATCAGATGAGTCGGATGGAAGTTTTCTTCAAATACCTTTTAATTATTCAATAATAACTAACATTGACAATGAACACTTGGATTATTACAGAACTATGAAAAATTTAAAAAATAAATTCATAGAATTTATTGATAAAACACCTTCTTTCGGAAAGGCTTTTCTGTGTTTAGATGACAAAAATGTAAAAAATATTTTACCAAAAATTAAAAATAACAATTACTATACTTTTGGTTTAAATAAGAAATCAAATTTTCATATTTTCAATATAATTCAGAATAAAAATTATTCAAAATTTAATATTAAAATAAAAATACCGGGCAAAACAAAAATTATAAAAAATATTTCAATACCTTTGTTAGGCTTGCATAATATAAAAAATGCAACATCTGCATTGGCAGTAGCTTTTTCAATTGGTGTATCAGATAAAATAATTAAATTAGGTCTCAAAAACTTTAATGGAGTTCAGAGAAGATTTAATTTCTTATTTGAAATTAATAAAGTGCCATTTTTCGACGACTACGCTCACCATCCAACTGAAATTTCATCAGTGTTAGATGGTGTCAGTAAAGTATATAATAAAGAAGAAATAGTTTGTATTTTTCAACCGCATAGGATTTCAAGAGTAAAAAATTTAAAAATTGAATTTTCTAAATGCTTTAAAAATGCAAACACAGTTTTACTTTGTCCAATTTATAAAGCTAGTGAAACGATAAAATTAGGATTCCCATACACTTCATTTGCAAAATTAATTGCAAAAAATTCTAAAGTTAATCTGATAATGCTTAAAAATGAAATAGATTTTAAAAAAATTGCTAAAAACATTGCATTCGGAAATAAAATTTTTATTGCTATGGGAGCTGGATCTATAACAAATTGGGTACGAAATCTTAATTAATATGGAATTGAAAGACATTGAAGATTTTAGAAATAAATTTAACGCAGATCTATTTTTTAACATCGATATCAAAAAGTTTAATTGGTTTAATATAGGCGGTAAATCAAAAATATTTTTTAAACCAAAAAATCTTTTACAACTAAAGGAATTTCTAAAACTGTATAATAATAGAGGAAAAATGTTTATATTAGGAATGGGTTCTAATGTATTATTTAAAGACAACATTTATGATGGTGTAATTATTAAACTTAATAATAATTTTAGTTCATTATCAAAATTAAAACCAGACACTATTATAGCAGGCTCGGCATGCTCACAAAAGAAACTTTCAGAATATGCGCTAGAGAATGAAATAAGTGGTTTTGAATTTATGTACTGTATCCCTGGCTCGGTTGGAGGCGGTCTTCAAATGAATTCTGGTTGCTTTGGAACAGAATTTAAAGATAAATTAATTTCGCTACAATGTATTGATACAAAAGGAAATATTAAAGTTATACCATCCAATAAAATTAAATTTAAATATAGAAAAATAGAATTAAATGAGAATTTAATTTTTTTAAGTGCTACATTTAAGGGTGACTTGTCAAACAGTAGTAAAATCAAAAATTTGATGCAAGAATTGTCTATAAAAAAAAACAATTCTCAACCTTCAAAAATTAAAACTGGAGGAAGTACTTTTAAAAATCCAATTGATCAAACGACAAAAAAAGCTTGGGAACTCATAAAAGAATCAGTTCCTGACAACATTAATTTTGGAGATGCTTGTATATCAAAAAAACATTCAAATTTTTTTGTTAATAAAAACAATGCATCTTTTGAGGAAATGTATTCACTAATAAAATTTGTTAAAAAAAACGTGAAAGACAAAACTGGTATTAACATTAATTTGGAAATAAAAATTATAGATTAGTGAAAAAAATTTTAATTTTAGCTGGTGGTTACTCAAGAGAAAAAGATATTAGTATACAAACTGCGAGAAGTGTTTTCTCTGAATTAAATAAAGATAAAAAATATATACTTAAAGTTGTAAATCCCGATGGACAATTAATTAAAGTATTAAGAAGGTTTAAACCAAATGTAGTATTAAATCTATTACATGGAAGATATGGAGAAGATGGTTATATTCAAGCAATTTTAGAGTCAGAGAAAATTAAATATACACATTCGGGAGTACTCTCTTCATCTTTAGCAATCGACAAAGAGTTATCAAAAAATATATTTTTAAAAAATAAAATTCTTACGCCAAAATTTTTAAAATATTCATTTAAAAATTCACTTAATAAAAAACAAATTATTCAAAAATTAAAAAGTAAGCTAGGTTTCCCTCTGATAATTAAACCATTAAATGAAGGTTCAAGTGTAAATGTATTCATTTGCAATAAAAATAATGTAATTAAAAATATAAATAAACTCAAAGAGTATGGCGAAATTCTTTTTGAGAAATATATACCTGGAAGAGAAATACAAGTTGCGATCTTATCAGAGAAAATATTAGGAGCAATTGAGTTAAAACCAAAAAGAAAGTTCTATGATTATCAAGCAAAATATAATCCAAAAGCAAAAACAGAACATATAATTCCAATTAAAATTTCAAAAAAACACTATGATAAAGTTACTAATATTGCCTTAAAAGCTCACAAATTACTTAAATGTAGGGGGGTAACTCGATCTGACTTCAGATTTTTTAAAAATAAGTTTTATTTATTAGAAACTAACACGCAACCAGGCATGACTTCACTTTCACTAGTCCCAGAAATTGCAAAATATAATAACATTACTTTCAAAAATTTGATAAAAAAAATTTTGGAAGATGCCTCGATTAAAAAATAAAAAAAAAATCTATTTCTATATTTTTTCTTTTTTCTTAATTACCACTATATTTAATCATCAAATTTTTAATAATATTGGAAAAATTTTTATTATTAAGGATATATATATAAAAACTGGAAGTGAAGGAATTAATAAAAAAGTTCTCTCAAAAATAAATTTTTTAATCAATAAGAGTATTTTTAATATTAATAAAAAAGATATTTACACAAAAATTTATGAATTAGATTATCTACAGAATATAAAAATTTACAAAAATTATCCATCAACAATTATTATAAGCGGTAAAGAAACCAGTTTAATTGCAATTACTTACATAGATCAAAAAAAGTATTTTGTTGGTAATAATGAAAAATTCATATCTACAAGAAAAATATCTAATACAAAAAATTTACCCACTATTTTTGGTAAATTTAAAGTTTCAGATTTTAAATCTTTAAAAATAAAATTAATTGAAAGTGAATTAGATATAAGTAAAATTGAGAAATATTATTACCATAAAAATAAAAGATGGGATTTATATTTTACTAATAATATTATACTTAAACTCCCTAGTGAAAATATTTCTAATGCTATTAAATTATATAATAAATTTAAAGATTTAAAAAAAATAAATTCTAATACTATAATTGATTTACGAGTCCCAAACAGATTGGTTATTAAGAATGGCTAAAAATTTATTTTATAATATTATTGATTTTGGATCTTCAAAATTAAGATTTTCTATTTTTGACAATAATTTAAATAATAAATTTTATATTTCTAAATCAGTAAAATTAGAAAATAATTTTGAAGCGCATTTTAATGAAATAAATAATTTAATAAAGCATTCTGAGAAAAAAATTAAATCCCACATTAAAGATTTAATTTTGATTATAGATTCAAAAGAAATGTTTTATATTGATTTATCTTTAAACAAAAATTTTACTAAAAAAATAAAATTCGAAAAAGCATTTAAAATTTTTATATTAGAAATCAAGCAAATAATTAGTTCTAATTATGAAAATCTTGAGATAATTCACATAATTAATTCTAAGTGTATAATAGATAAAAAAACTTTTTTTGGATTGCCAAAAAATGAAACAAATTTTAATAATCTTAAAATTGATTTTAAAATAATATGTTTGCCAAAAAAATTGACCAACTTATTAAGATATAATCTTAATAAAATAAATTTAAACCTCAGTAATATATTTTGTGCTAGTTACGTAAAATCGTTGGCTTATTTAAACAAATTAAATCTCGATAAAGTATCTTTTTTAGATATTGGTTATGAAAGAACAAACTTATTATCTTATATAAATAATAATTTAATATTTTTTAAAACACTGCCAATCGGAAGTGATCATATTACAAGAGATATATCTAAAGTATTAAATATTGATCCAAGAGAAGCAGAAAAATTAAAAAAAATCTTCAATAAGTCTGAAACTGAATTTTCATATCTTGATGACTCAAAAGCAAATAATTTAATCGTGAAAGATATACTAAAAAAAAATATCTCAATTGAATTACTTAAAAAAGTCATACTTTATAGAGTGCAAGAAATAATTGATTTGGCATTTAAAAATAAAGAACTCAAAATAAGTTCTAGAAATCTTAAAAATACAGAATTATTTTTAATAGGAGAAGGGGCATTACTATTTAACAATAATGCTTTCCACTTAAATGACAAAGTTGAGTTTAAATCAATAAATTTTTTTAGTGAGACAGGTAGCCAGATATGTAACTCAGGTCTAACTTATTATTTGAATAGTTACGAAATCCCAAAAATAACGCGAAAAAAAGCTGGTTTATTTGAAAGATTTTTTAATTTTTTCAGCAGATAATGGTATTTTCCTGTAATATTTCTTGAATACTTAATATTTACATTATTTTGTATAAGTTTTTGTGTCTATTTTAACGCAAAAAACAATTTCTGATAAAGTTTCGTTTTCTGGTGTCGGGATACATACAGGTAAAATTACCAACCTAAGTATTTACCCAGCTTTACCTAATACAGGTATAATTTTTAAAAGAATAGATTTAAACAAAAACAATTTAGTATATCCAATATACAATAATGTTACTGACACAACCTTGTGTACTACAATTTCAAATGAATATGGAGTTAAGGTATCAACAATAGAGCATTTGCTTGGAGCATTGTATGGTATTGGAATAGATAATGCTTTAATTGAAATTGATGCCCAAGAAGTTCCTATTTTAGATGGTTCTGCTAAAAATTTTATAGAAACTATAAAAAAGGTAGGTTTAGATTTTAGCGAAGTGCCGATAAAAATAATAAAGATAAATAAGTGTATTAATATTTCAGAAGGAGACAAATTTATATCAATTGATAAGTCCAACATAACTAGTGATATCGAATTTGAGATAAAATATAGAAATAATCTTATTGGGACTCAAAAAAACAAAATTAATATTTTAGAAGATAACCTGGAAGATATTTTTAATTCAAGAACATTTTGTTTATTTGAGGATATAAAAAAACTTCAAAAATTGAATTTAGGAAAAGGTGGAAGTTTAGATAACGCAATAGTAGTAAATGATAATAAAATATTAAATGAAAATGGACTTAGAAATGAAATGGAATTTGTCAATCACAAAATTTTAGATTGTATGGGTGACTTGTATTTGTCAGGTTATAAAATCATAGGTACAGTTAAATGTTCTCAAGGAGGACATTATCTTACAAATAAGCTACTAAGAAATGTTTTCAGTGATAAAGCCAATTATAGTTTGATAGAAATTAAAGGTAAGCAATTACCGCACACATTCTCAAATTATCATAAGTTAAAATCTATAGCTTAAAAGTTAGAAATTTAAAAATTATTCTGATAAAATTACCGAATGAAATTTAATAATATTTTATTTCTAATATTATTTGTATTAATCCTAAATTGCTCAAAAAAAGAGGAAAAAATAACAATACTTGAAGAAAAAAATTTAGAATCGCAAATGATCGAGGTTTACAATCAGGCTATGATGGAATTAGAGAGAGGAGACGTAATATATGCTGGAAAAAAATTTAGCGAAGCAGAATTGTTGTATCCTCAGTCTATTTGGGCACCAAGAGCAGTTTTAATGTCAGCATATGGATATTTCAGTCAGGGTTATTATAGTGACGCAATAAATGAATTAGAACGTTTTTTAATTAAATATAAAAATCATCCAAGAACCGATTATGCTTATTATTTGCTAGCATTGTGCCATTATGATCAAATTGTTGACGAGAAAAAAGATATGAGAGAAATTGTTGAGGCTAAAAAATATTTCGAATTAATAATTTTAGAATTTCCTAATACAGAGTATGCCTATGATTCAAAATTTAAAATGGAGTTGATTATTGAGATAATGGCATCAAAAGAAATGTATTTGGCCAGATATTACATAGATAGGCAGAAATGGATACCAGCTATTAACAGATTGAAAAAAGTTATAAAAGATTATGAAAAAACCATTTATGTAGAGGAAGCCTTACATAGACTAGTTGAATTACATTACAGAATTGGATTAATAGATGAAGCCGAAAAGTATGCAATATTACTGGGTTATAACTATCAATCTAGCAAATGGTATGAGGCAAGTTATAAAATATTAAATAAAGATTATAAAATAAAAAATATAAATAAAGATGACAGGGAAACAATTCTTAAAAAATTTAAAAATCTTTTTAAATAATCAAATAATTAATGATTAAAGATCAAATTAAAAAAGAATATAAATTAAAACTAAAAGCCTTAAAAAAACATAATAAGTTATATTACGATACCAACAAACCTATTATAACTGACTCACAATATGATAAACTTAAGTTAGAAATTATTAATTTAGAAAAAAATTTTACTTATTTAAAGAATGAAAATTCAACAAATATACCAGTAGGTTACAAAGCTTCAAAATCTTTCGAAAAATTTAAACATAAGGTACCAATGTTATCTTTATCAAATGCTTTTGATAAAGATGATTTAATAAATTTTGAAAAAAAAATTTTCAATTATCTAGATACAAAAAAAAAATTTGATTATAGTGTTGAACCTAAAATAGACGGAATTTCTGCTTCACTGACTTATATAAATAAAAAATTAGAATATGGAGTTTCCAGGGGAGATGGAAATATTGGAGAAATAATTACTGAAAATTTGAAAACAATTGACGATATACCTCATTTAATAAAAAATGATGAATTTCCAAACGAAATAGAAATAAGAGGTGAGGTTTTTATAAAAAAAAAAGATTTTTTTAAAATCAAGGATAACTTTGCCAACCCACGAAATGCTGCATCCGGATCTTTAAGGCAAAAAGATCCAGAGCAAACAAAAAAAATACCTTTAAATTTTATAGCATATGCTCATGGTTTTATTGGGACTAAATCACAAAATTCTCAATCGGAATTTTTAAAAGATTTAAAAAGATGGGGGTTTAAAACAAATACAGAAAACAAAGTCTTACCTAATATTGAAGAATTAATAAAATTTCACAAAAAATTTGAGAATAAAAGATTTAATTTAGAATATGATATTGATGGGTTAGTTTATAAAGTAAACGACATGAACTTGCAAAGTAGACTTGGTTTTACTTCAAATTCTCCTAGATGGGCAATAGCTCATAAATTTTCTGCAGATAGTGCTAAAACAAAAATTTTAAATATCGAAATTCAAGTTGGTAGAACTGGAGCGCTAACGCCTGTTGCAAAAGTTGAGCCAGTAAACATAGGCGGTGTAGTGGTCTCAAATGCTACTCTTCATAACGAGGACGAAATTAAAAGAAAAGATATAAGAATTGGAGATATTGTTAAAATAGAGAGAGCAGGCGATGTAATACCTCATGTTATTGAAGTTGATAAAACTAGTAGAAAAATTAAATCAAAAGTATTTGATTTTCCTAAGAAATGTCCATCTTGTGGGTCTAACACAATAAAAGAGTATAATAAATTAACAAAAAAATATGATGCAGTAAGGAGATGTACTAATGATAGTTATGAGTGTGAGAAAATTGCGATTGAAAAAATTAAGCATTTTATTTCTAAAGAAGCATTAAATATTGATGGTTTAGGTAAAAAAGTTGTAGAAAAATTTTGGGAATTAAATTTAATTAAAAAACCTCAAGATATATTTAACCTAAATTATCCAGAAATTGCAAACCTAGATGGTTGGGGTAAATTGTCTGCAAGAAATTTAGAAAATTCAATATTAAATTCAAAAAAAATAACTTTTAAAAGATTCTTATATTCTCTTGGGATTAGACATATAGGAATTGAAAATGCCAAGCTAATTAGTGTTAATACCAAGAATATTTCAAATTTTCTAAAAATAGTAAGCAAAAATCAAATTGACAAATTTTTAAATATTGATGGTATAGGTGAGACACAAATTAAATCACTAAATAATTTTTTTTCTAATAAAAAAAACTTAGAAACAGTGATCGAATTAACAAATATTTTAAATATTCAGAGTGAAATTTCAGAAAAAAACGGGATTTTAAAAAATAAAACATTTATGTTCACAGGAAAATTAGATGGAATAAGTAGAGCTGAAGCCAAATCATTAATTGAAAAAAATTCAGGCACAACATTAAGTAATATTAGCAAAAATCTTGATTATTTAGTTGTGGGTGAAAAACCTACTAAAAAAAAAATAGATCAAGCAAAAAATTTTAGTGTTAAAGTAATAACGCAGAAAGAATTAATTAAATTAATTAATTAAATTTATTAACCATTTTTTTTCATTATTATTTAAATATTTGGAGATTTTTGAATATACATTTAAATGATATTCAAATAAATAATCTTTTTCCTTTTTTGAAAGCATTTCGAAATTTATTAAGTCTAAATCTATTGGTACATAGGTTAAATTTTTAAAGAATAAACTTTTTTTATACTGATCAACATATACTAAATTTTCTATTCTTATTCCGTATTGATTATTTGCATAATACCCTGGCTCATTACTTAAAATCATACCTTTTTTAATGAGTACCTTATTATATTTCGAGATTGCTTGAGGACCTTCATGAACATTTAAAAAAAAACCTACTCCATGGCCTGTCCCATGACTATAATCTAATCCAACATTATTTAAAAATTTTCTTGCTAATTTATCAATTAATTTGCCGTTGTAATAACTATTTAGATTACATGTTGCTACAGCTATGTGACCCTTTAAAACTCTTGTAAAATTTTTTTTTATTTCGTCTGAAACTTTTCCAAAACATGTGGTTCTCGTAACATCTGTAGTTCCCCATTTATATTGACCACCAGAATCAATCAGTAAAATATCGTTTTTTTTGATATATCTATTTGTCGAATTATTCGATCTATAATGAATAATTGCGCCATTGGGACCTGATCCTGCAATCGTATCAAAGCTTGGATACAAATAATTTTTAGAATTTTTCCTAAAATATTGTAATTTTTTTTCAACAATCTTCTCAGAAATTTTTTTTTTATTAAATTTAAACCAATATAAAAATTTCGTTAGAGCCACGCCATCCTCAATATGAGCTCTAGCTGTATTTTTAATTTCAATTTTATTTTTTATAGATTTCATTTCATATATGGGATCATTGTATTGAGTAATCTCAAATTTACTATTTATTAGAGCTTGATCAAATACAGAGCAAGTATTTTCATCAATACAAAAAAATCCCTTCTTTAAATATTTTAATACCTTAAATAAACTATCTTCTTTACATAAAATAATATTTTTCAAATATTTCTTAATTGAATTTGAAATTTTTTTTTTGTTAATAAATAAATATATTTTACCTTTATTAGTTATTATTAATTTACAATTAGCAAGAGGACTGTTCGGCAAATCTTTTCCCCTTATATTTAAAAGCCAATTATTATTTTCGCTAGCACTTGAGTACAGATAATTTATATTACTCTTATTCATATATTTTTTAATTCTATTGATCTTAGAAAAAAAGCTTTCACCTGTAACGGAAGCATTTAATTGAAATATTCTACTCTCTTTATATCTAATTATATTTTCAAACTTAAACTCTATAGGAATAAGATTTACTTTTTTTTCAAAGTATCTTTCAAGTGTATTGTTTGTAAATAATTTTGGATCAAAACCAATTTTATAATTATGAATATTTTTTATATTTTTTGGCCACTTATAAGGGATTTCTTGTATTTTAAAAGTTCTTCCCGATTGTTTACTTGCTTGGAGAGTATATCTTCCATCAACAAATAAATAATTTTTATTTTTTAAAATTAGAGCAAATCCAGCCGATCCAGTAAAATTCGTCACATTAGCTAAATTATTTATTTTTGAATATTCTGTAAAGTAGTAGTCATTTTTTGGAATAATAATTCCATCCAAATTATTTTTACTAATAAACTTCTTTATATTTTTAATCACTTTAATTTTTTTTGGTATCTTAACCAGCCTGGACTTCTAATCTCATTTTCAAAATCAATATCTTGATTGAATTCAAAGTCTTCTTGTTCATTGTTATTGAAGCTATTATTTTTTTTTATAAATTCATCTGGCAGTTCATCTACAAATCTTGATGCCATACCATCTATCCAATCTCCTTGATAAAATCTATTCATAGAGAAGGAAATTTTAGCTATTTTTTTTGCCCTAGTAATTCCAACATATGCAAGTCGTCTCTCTTCTTCAAGTCCATTTTCTCCTTTCTCTTCAATACTTTTCTGATGAGGGAACAATCCCTCTTCCCAACCGGGCAAGTAAACAATATTAAATTCTAATCCTTTAGAGGCATGCAATGTCATTAAATTGACTTTTTCACTTTCCCAGTCTTGATCTAATGAAGTTGCCAAGGCTACATGTTCAAGGAAACTCTCTAAATTATCAAATTCTTTCATAGCATTCAAAAGTTCTTTTATGTTCTCAAGTCTACTTTCATTTTCTAAATCTTTTTTATTTTTTAGCATTTCACTATATCCTGACTCATCCAAAACTGTTTGTAAAAGTTTATTGTGATTAATTTTTTTCTTTAAATCATATCTCCATTTCTCTAGTAAGTTTAGCAATGAAATTAAACCAATTTTAGTTTTTGGTTTTATTTTATTAAGTTCAATTAATTTTTTAGATGCTATTTCCAGAGAAAAATTATTCTCTTTTGCAAATTCTGATATAGTTTTGATGGTTGTGTCTCCAATCGATCTTTTAGGGACATTTATAATTCTTTCAAAAGATAAGTCATCCATTGGTTGATATATACATCTTAAATAAGCCACACAGTCCTTTATTTCTGCTCTTTCATAAAATTTAATTCCACCAATTATTCTATAGGGTATCCCTACTTTTAAAAATCTTTCTTCAAACTCTCTTGTTTGAAAAATTGCTCTAACTAAAATAGCAATTTCATTTAATGAATTTGTTTTTTTAAAATCTTCTATTGTAGAACCAATATCGGTTGCCTCATCTTTTACGTTTCGAAAACAATCTAAAGTTACAAGCTCACCACCCTGTTGATTGGTATATAATGTTTTACCTACTCTATTTTGATTATTCTCTATTAGTCTAGAAGCTACATTTAAAATATTTTGCGTAGATCTATAATTTTTTTCTAGTCTAATTATCTTAGTATTTTTGTATATTTTATCAAATTCAAGAAAATTTTTTATTTCAGCACCTCTCCAACTATAAATCGATTGATCATCATCCCCAACACAACACAAATTCATATTGATAGCAGCTAAATGTTTAAGCCATTCACTTTGTATAAAATTGGTATCTTGATATTCATCTACTAAGATGTATTTAAATTTTCTCGAGTAAATAGATGATATGTCTTTATAATTCTCAAAAATTTTGACAGTGTGTAATATTAAATCACTGAAATCAGCAGAATTTAAATCAATTAGTTTTTGCTGATATATCTTATATATATTTAGGAAATTTTTTTCCAAAGTTTCCCTTTTTTTTAAAATTACATCATTAGGATAAAGACCTTTATTTTTCCATTTATCTATAATTGCCAAAATATATTTTGGTGAAATTTTTTTAATATCAATATTTTCGCCTTTGCAAATATTCTTAATTAATCTAGTTTGATCATCTTGATCTAAGATGGTAAAATTTGATTTTAAGCCAACAGCTTCGGCATGTTTTCTCAAAATTTTTGCACTTATGGAATGAAATGTCCCTAACCACGGTAATCCAGTAGCTTCTTTTTTAAGAAGTTTTGATATTCTAATTTGCATTTCTTTTGCAGCTTTATTAGTGAAAGTTACAGCAAGTATCTGACTCGAAAAAGCTTTGTGACTCTTAATTATGTGTGCGATTCTTGATGTCAAAACCTTTGTTTTTCCTGAACCAGCACCCGCTACAATTAAAAGTGGACCCTCAAGATGTAACACCGCTTGTTGTTGCTTTTCATTCAAATTTAACAAATAATCTGATTTCAACATTTTTTTAAATTGTATAATCTTTATTTATATAATGAACAAAATTAAGCAAAATAAAATAACTTTCATATTAATTTTAGCCGCAATTGTAATAATATTTTCATCACTTACTATTTTATGTTTACCAGTTTTATTCAATTATAAAAGCAAAGTTACTATTTTAGAAAAAAATTTTTACAATAATTTTAAGATATATTTAAAATCATCTGGAGATGTGTCATATAAACCATTTCCAAGACCACATATATTGGTAGAAAAAGCATCAATTAATTTAAAACAACCACGAGTTATTGGTGATTTAATAAATACTTCAAATTTAAAAATTTTTATATCTTTGAGAGATATTTATCTTAGTACTTTTAATAACTTTCTTTCTGCTGAAATCTCTAAAACAAATTTATATTTCAATTTTTCTGATATAAAAAAAATAAGAAATCATTTGTATCAAAAAATTAATAAGCCTATTATATTTAATAATTGTAAAATATTTATAAATAGTAAAGAAAAAGAAGTAATTTTAATATCTCCAATAAAAAAGATATCATACAGTATTAATAATAAATCTAAAATTAAAAATTTTGATATAGAAGGCAAAATTTTTGGCTTAAACTTTAAATCACAATGGAAAAGAAGTTACGATATTCCAAATCAGAGTATTCATTCTATAAATATTTTTAATCCAAATATTGAAATAAAAAATATCTTTCAATTTAAAGAAAATGAAAAATTTAAAGCTTATACAAAAATAATATATGAACAGGATAAAATAGAACACGACTTAGAATTTAATAAAAATAAAATTCAAATCACTTCTAAAAATAAAAATGATACAAATTTTAACATAGATGGCAATATTCAACTTAAGCCATTTTATTTTGATGGTGGAGTTGTAATAAAAAATAAAAAAGTAGAAAATATTATAGATAATTTTTTAATAAATTTATTAATGTACGATAAGAATTATCTAGGAAATCTCAGTGGAGTTTTTGAAGTCAAATTAAAAAAATTAAATAACAAATTAATTAAAAGTGGAGAATTACAAATCGATATAAACGAAAGAGTTTTAATTCTAAAGAAAGCCAAATTTCAGCTAGGCAAAATTGGAAATATTGAAAGTAATATAAGTTTTGTAGAGGATCAAGGAGAGTTAAGATTTCTATCAAAGAATTATTTAAATATTGAAAATCACATAGAATTTGCAAAAGTCTTTCAAATAGGAACTAAAAAAATTAAAAATATAAAACAAATATATTTTGATTTAGACAAAAATGCTGGAGAGACTGATTTTATAATAAAAAACGTTAAGATAAATAATTTAGAAACGCAAAATTCGGAAGAATTTTTAGTAAAAAATATACAAAATTTAAGATCTTTTATTAGAAAAGTTATTGATTAAAAAGGCTTTATCATTGTTGTTGGATTAACTAATAAGTCATAGTCTTTTTCTTCAATTAAACCTGATTTAATTGCTTCTTCCTTTAATTTAGTTCCATTTTTAAGAGCCTTTTTTGCAATTTTTGCTGCATTATCATATCCAATTTTTGGAGCCAAAGCCGTTACAAGCATAAGTGAATTGTCAAGATGCTCTTTAATTCTTTTTTTATTTGCTTTAATGCCTTTCACACAGAATATGGAAAAATTTTTAACACTGTCTGCTAAAATATCGATTGATTGTAAAACGTTATATGCAATTAAAGGTTTAAATACATTAAGTTCAAAATGTCCATGGCTACCTGCAACAGTTATTCCAGTATGATTTCCAATAACTTTTGCACAAACCATCGTAACTGCCTCACACTGAGTTGGATTTACTTTTCCAGGCATTATTGAAGATCCTGGTTCATTTTCAGGTAATATAAGTTCACCGTAGCCAGCCCTTGGTCCAGAACCTAAAAATCTAATATCATTCGATATTTTCATCAATGCAACTGCACATGAATTTAATGATCCTGAAAAATTTACTATAGCATCATGTGCTGCTAATTCTGAAAATTTATTTGGTGCTGGTTTGAACTTTATTTTGCAAAATTTTTTTATCTCATTAACTATTTTTTTATCAAAATTTTTTTTTGAATTTATTCCTGTTCCAACTGCTGTTCCTCCTTGGGCTAAATAATATATATCATTTAAACAATATGAAATTCTATCTATACTTTTTTTAACTTGTTCGTAGTAGCCAGAAAATTCTTGACCCAAAGACAACGGAGTTGCGTCTTGAAGATGAGTTCTCCCAATTTTAACAATTTTATTGAACTGTTTACTTTTAATATTTAAGCAATTTTTAAGTAAATTTAAATTTGGCAAAAGTTTATTTAATGTTTCTGTCGCTATAGAAATGTGCATTGCTGTCGGAAAAACATCATTTGTTGATTGAGATTTATTTACATGATCATTTGGATGCACTGGTTTTTTAGATCCTTTTTTACCCTTTAAGATTTCAATAGCTCTATTAGCAATTACCTCATTAACATTCATGTTAGTTTGAGTACCAGAGCCAGTTTGCCAAACTTTTAATGGGAAATTTTCAGTCATTTTACCATTTATAACTTCACTGGAAGCTTTGATTATAGCGTTTGAAACCTTAGAAGAAATTAATCCATCTCTTTTGTGAACAATAGCCGCACATCTCTTAATTATTGCTATCGATCTTATTAATGATGATGGTACATAAATTTTGCCAATATTGAAAAATTTTTTCGATCTTTGAGTTGAGGCACCCCAGTATTTATCATTCGGCACATTTATGCTACCGATGCTATCAAATTCTTTTCTTGTTTTCATTTATTTGAAAAAATAACTAAATAATTTATATACTAGATTCTATTAATCTTACAGGAGTAAAATGACAAATTTTCAAAAAGTAAAAAATTTTATGGAGACTTTTGGTCAGGAAGTAAAGTCATCACCATCTTTTAGCACAACAAAAATAAATGAGTTAAGGTATAACTTAATTAAAGAAGAACTAGATGAATTTAGACAGGCTTTAGATAGCAATGATCTTTTAGAAGTCGCAGATGCTTTAACGGATATATTATATGTGACTTATGGTGCTGGGCATGCATTTGGTATTAATCTAGATTCTTGCTTTGAGGAGGTTCAAAATTCTAATATGAGTAAACTTGGAGAGGATGGCAAACCCATTTATAATGATCAGGGTAAAGTCTTAAAAGGTCCAAACTATTTTAAACCAGATTTATCTAAATTTATTAAGTGATTTGTAGCCAATCAGGTTTCTTAATTTTAACTTTAGCTGAACCACAATTAAAAGTTTTGCTAAAATCAAATTTTTCATTCTTAACTTTAATAAGTGCATAGGGATAATTATCATTTATTAATATTTTTCCTATTTCATCTTTCTCAAATGATATGATATCATTATCTAAATCACCTTCTATTACTTGAATTGGTAGAAGACGTTTGTTTAATTTATCTTTTAACTTAATTCTTGCAGTATTTTCTTGGCCTATGTAACAACCTTTTTTAAAATCTATTGCATTTAATTCATCAAAGTTACATTCAATACCAAAAAGTTTATTTTGAAGCTTTTCAGTATTAATTTGTGGAATACCGAATTCATGACTTAATTTGTAATACTCATTTTTATCTGCACTTTGAAGCCCAAGTTTTTTTAATGATAAATATAATTTTTCTAAATTAGCTACTATTCTTGCTCCTAGCTTTATATTTCTAGGATCTAAAAAAATACTATCCTCTCTAAATTTAATTGTACAACCCGCATTAGAACTTGAATTCTCTAAATCCAAAAATCTTTCTTTACTAATAACTGCAATTACAAATTCATTACTTAAATTTAAAATCTCTACTTTTGATCTAAGTTTATATAAATTTAATTGTTTAAATAAATTATCTATATTTTTTTTCTCACAATCTAAAAAATATCCAGACTTATGTTTTAAAATATTAAAGTCATACAAATATTTTCCCTGTGGAGTAAGTAAAGCAGAATAACATGAATTTTTTTCATCTACATTGTTGATATTGTTTGTAACTATATTTTGTAGAAACTCTTTACAGTCTTCACCTGAGACATATAAAAGTCCTCTGTCCTCTAAAATATAAACATTATTTTTTTTCATTATTGATAGATGCCTGAGAATAATATAGTAACAATTTCTAAAAATGTTAGATCTAATTATAAAAAATGGAGAGTGTTATATCGATGGAAAACTTAATAAAACTAACATTGGTATTAAGAGTGGAAAAATCTCAATAATTGGTGATTTAAACAATGAGCAAAGTAAAGAAACTATTGATGCAAGCAATTTACTAGTTCTACCTGGTTGCATGGATACCCAGGTTCACTTTAGAGAGCCTGGATCTATTAATGCAGAAGACTTACATACTGGGAGTAAAGCAGCTATTGCCGGTGGTATTACAAGTGTTTTTGAGATGCCAAATACAAATCCCCCAACAGCAAATATGAAAGAATTTAATAATAAGTTAAATCTTGCTAAAAATAGAATGTATTCAAATTATGCTTTTTATTTTGGAGCAACACCAGATAATTCGTCTGATTTAGCAAAACTTAAAGGTTTAGATGGTTGTTGCGGAGTAAAACTTTTTGCAGGATCTTCAACTGGAAATCTATTAGTGGATAAAGAAGAGGATATTGAAAAGGTATTCCAAAATACTTCAAAAATAGTTGCAGTTCATTCTGAAGATGAAGAAATAATTAATTTAAGAAAAAAACTAATTGAAAAAGGCAATGTTCATACTCATCCTGTATGGAGGAATGAAGAATGTGCAATGTCGTCTACAAGAAGAATTGTTAGGATTGCAAAAAGACTTAATAAAAAAGCACATATATTGCATGTTACAACAAAAGAAGAAGTTGATTTTCTTTCTCAAAATAAAGGAAACATAACTTTTGAAATTACGCCTCAGCATCTTACAATATATGCCCCTGATTGTTACGACAAACTTGGAACCTTTGCTCAGATGAACCCACCTTTAAGAGATAAGTCTCATTATGATAGATTGTGGTACGCTATTAGAAATAATTATAATGATACTATTGGCTCAGATCATGCACCTCATTTAAAAGAAAATAAATTAAAAGAATATCCTCAGTCGCCATCTGGCATGCCAGGTGTACAAACATTATTACCCGTTATGCTAAATCATGTTAATGATAATAAACTTACTTTAGATCAGCTAATCAAACTTCTTTGTGAAAATCCAGTTTCTGTATTTGGTATTAAAAATAAAGGTTTTATCAAAAAAGATTATGATGCTGATTTTACAATAATAGATATGAACAGAATTATAGAAATTAAAAATAAAAATATTCATAGTAAGTGTGGATGGAGCCCATTTGATGGCTATAAATTTAAAGGTTCACCAGTTTATACAATTATTAATGGGGATATAAAAATGAAAGAAGATGAAATTTTAGGAGACCCATCTGGTAAACCAATTCTTTTTGATTGAGTTATATAGTTTTACTTGAATACATATTTACAAGCGTTACTCCAACAACAATAAGAAACATACCCAATATAGCTTGCCAACTTAATGATTGCTTAAAAAATATATAACCCAATATTGCAATAGTAAAAATCCCAAGACCGCTCCATGTTCCATAAACAATCGCAATAGGCAATTTATCAACAACAAAAGTAAGCAAATAAAAAGCTGATAAATAGAATCCAGCCAAAAATACTGTTGGTGTTACTTTTGTAAAGTTTTGAGTAACGGGAAGAAGCATTGTTCCACAAACTTCACAAATAATTGCTCCTACTAAAAAAAGATATGTCTTAAACATTATTATAAAATATTGCTATTTATTAAGTCTTCTTTTATCTCATCAAGTATAGCAGGATCATCAATCGTTGCAGGCATTTTATATTCTTCTTTGTCAGCAATTTTTCTAATTGTTCCCCTTAGAACTTTTCCAGATCTAGTTTTAGGTAATCTTTTAACAACAATTGCTATTTTAAAAGCTGCAACAGGTCCGACTCTATCTCTAACCATCTGCACACACTCTTTTGAAATAGTCTCATTATCCTTAGAAACTCCTGCTTTTAGAGCAATTAAACCAATTGGTAATTGTCCTTTTAGTTGATCTTTTATTCCAATTACTGCACATTCAGCAACAGATTGATGTTCAGACAAAACTTCTTCAATTGCACCTGTTGAAAGTCTGTGACCTGCAACATTTATTATGTCATCTGTTCTAGACATAATCCAAATATATCCTTCATCATCAATGTGACCAGCATCATAAGTTTGATAATACCCATTATAATTTGACATATAGTTTTCTTTATATCTTTCATCTGCATTCCATAAAGTTGGAAAAGTTCCCGGAGGAAGGGGAAGTTTAACAACAATATCTCCCATCTCATTTGGTTTTGCTATTGTTTGATCAGGTTTAATTATTTTTACATCATAACCTGGAACTGCTTTACAAGCAGATCCATATTTTGTTTCTTGCATTTCAATCCCAGTACAATTTGAACTTATTGCCCAACTCGTTTCAGTCTGCCACCAATGATCAATTACAGGAACCTTAAGTAAATTTTCAGCCCATTTAATTGTATCTGGATCTGCTCTTTCACCTGCTAAAAATAACGATTCAAATGAACTTAAATCATATTTAGAAAAAAACTTGCCCTCTGGATCTTCTTTCTTTATTGCCCTAAATGCTGTTGGAGCAGTAAACAAAGATTTGATTTTATATTCTGATATTATTCTCCAAAATACTCCAGCATCAGGTGTACCCACAGGTTTACCTTCAAATAAAAGAGTTGCACAACCTTTGAATAATGGAGCATAGACAATATAGGAATGTCCTACTATCCATCCAATATCACTTGCTGACCACCATACATCATCTTGATCAATGTTATAAATATTTTTCATTGTCCATTTAAGAGCAACAATGTGACCACCAATATCTCTAACTATTCCTTTCGGAATACCTGTGGTCCCTGAAGTATAAAGGATATAAGCATAATCATTAGCACCCATCTCAACACAATCTTTATCATTAGCTCCAGATAGTGCTTCATCCCAACTTATTTCTAATGGCTTATTTAATTTTACTTCGTGATCTTTTCTCTGAAATAGAATTACTTTTTCAATTTGGTGTTTAGCTAATTTTAAAGCTCCATCTACAAGTGGTCTATACTCAACTGTTCTTCCAGGCTCAAAACCACATGATGCTGTGATTAAAATTTTTGCTTTACTATCATCAATTCTGCTAGCTAATTCATTTGAAGCAAAACCACCGAATACAACAGAGTGAATTGCTCCAATTCTTCCACATGCTAGCATTGCAACCACCGCCTCTGGTATCATTGGCATATAAATAATTACTCGATCTCCTTTTTTAACTCCTTCTTTATCGAGAGCTCCTGCAAATTTTGAAACTTTTTCTTTTAATTCTGTGAAAGTAAACTTTGATTTGTTACCTGTTATAGGGCTGTCATAGATTAAAGCTGTTTTATCACCCCTTCCTTGATCAATATGAAGGTCTAAAGCGTTGTAGCATGTATTCGTTACACCATCTTCAAACCATTTATAGAACGGAGGGTTGTCTTTTTTTAAAATCTTAGTTGGTTTTTTGAACCAAAACACATCTTCCGAAACTTTCTGCCAAAATTCCTCAGGATTTTTTAGAGATTCGTCGTAAATTTCTTTGTAATTTTTATTCATTTTGATTTGCTATTTGGTGTCATTTTTCTATTGAATTTATGCAACAGGTTGTATTTAATTTTAAAAAGTCAGTAAAATCAACACTTATAACGCGGCAAAAAGTCTTCAACAAACTAATTTAATTTGATATTAAGCCCCTAACTTTGGATAAACCTTTGTGGTTTGTCCGTAGTTTAAATTTAAACTAAAAAAAACTAACGAGAGGGAGTTTTTTATGAAAAAACTTAAAATGTTTGCATTAGCAGCAGTGGCTTTGTTTGGTCTTACTGGTGCAGCAAACGCAGCAACTGCTATGTTAGCTTCTGACGACTTCGTTGGGATTTCCTTTTGGGTAATCGCAATGGGTATGGCAGCAGCTACAGTATTCTTCTTCATGGAAAGAAATACCGTTGCAGCAGGCTGGAAAACTTCAGTAACAGTAGCTGGTCTTGTAACTGGTGTTGCATTCATTCACTACATGTACATGAGAGATGTATGGGTAATGACTGGAGATTCTCCAACAGTATATAGATATATTGATTGGTTAATCACTGTACCATTACAGATGATCGAGTTTTACTTAATTCTAGCAGCAGTTAAGAAAATCCCAGGAGCAATCTTCTGGAGATTATTAATTGGTTCGCTTGTGATGTTAATTGGTGGATACTTAGGAGAAGCAGGTTACATCAATGCTATGCTTGGTTTCATAGTCGGTATGGCTGGATGGATCTATATCTTATATGAAGTATTCTCTGGTGAAGCTGGAAAAATTGCAGCTAAAACTGGAAACAAGCCATTAGCAACTGCATGGGGTGCTATGAGAATGATCGTAACAATCGGTTGGGCTATTTACCCATTAGGTTACATTTTTGGTTACCTAGTAGGTGGAGTAGACGCTAACTCATTGAACGTGATTTATAACTTAGCAGACTTCATCAACAAAATTGCTTTTGGTCTAGTAATCTGGTCAGCAGCAGTTTCACAAGGTGGAGCACGAGCTAGATAATTAGCTTTTAATATTAAAAAGAGGCGGGTATGTTAAAACATACCTGCCTTTTTTTTTGGTCCAAAAAAATAGAAAATGCTTAATTTCAAAAATTTGCCGCAGTCGCAAATTAGTTTATAAGAATTATTTATCAAATATGGCAAAAATTAAATATATAGAATTTAATGGTACTGAACATGAGGCGGATGTTGCAAACGGTCTTAGTGTAATGGAAGGTGCTATACAAAATGATATTCCAGGCATAGATGCAGATTGTGGAGGTGGAATGTCATGTGCAACTTGTCATGTATATATTAATGACGATGAATGGTTCAAAAAACTCCCAGAAAAGGAAATGGGTGAAGATGATATGTTAGATCAAGCCTTTGAACCTAAATCTAATAGCAGATTAAGTTGCCAATTAATCGTTTCAGATGATTTAGATGGTTTAACTGTACATATGCCGGAGAAACAAGTTTAATGATTAAAACAGATGTAGTCATTATTGGAGCAGGACCCACAGGTTTATTCTGTGCACACCAATTAGGCATCATCGGATTAAAATGTGAAATTGTAGACAACCTAGATAAAATTGGAGGACAATGTATTGAGCTTTATCCTGATAAACCAATTTATGATATTCCTGCAGTTCCTAAATGTACAGGAGAAGAACTTACAAATAATTTAATTGAACAAATAAAACCTTTTAATTTTAACTTTCATTTAAGTGACAGAGTTCAAGAATTAAAAAATGAAAACAATAAATGGTTAGTTAAAACATTAAATGGTAAAGAATTTGAAACACCTAATATTGTCATAGCAGGTGGCGTAGGTTCATTTGAACCAAGAAAATTCCCGACTAAGAGTGCTGAAAAGTATGACGGAAAATCAGTTTTATACTCAATAAAAGACAAAACTATTTTTAAAGATAAATCAGTAGTTATTTTTGGAGGGGGAGATAGCGCTCTTGACTGGGCTATAGAATTATCTAATTCATCAAAAGTAACTCTTGTTCACAGAAGAGATGAGTTCAGAGGAGCTCCCGCAAGTGTTCAAAAAATAAAAGAATTAAGTGATAATAAAACTATTGATTTAATTACTAAATATTCAATCAAAGATGTCAAAGGAAATGGCTCATTAGAAAGTGTAGAAATAAAAAGTGAAACAGGTGAAAGTAAAGTTATAAAAGCTGATTATGTCTTAGGCTTTTTTGGATTAATAATGCAATTAGGACCAATCGCAGAGTGGGGTCTAAATTTAGATAAAAAAACAATTCCAGTAAATACAGAAAATTTTGAAACAAATAAAAAAGGAATATTTGCAATTGGGGATATCTGTACTTATCCAGGCAAATTAAAGTTAATACTTTCAGGCTTTCATGAAGGAGCTTTAGCTGCAAGGGGCTGCTTTAAATATGCAAGACCTGATGAAAAATATAGATTTGAATTTACAACTGCATCCAGCACTATCAAAGATAGATTGGGTGTAAAAGAATGATAGAACTCTTCACTGCTGATACTCCTAATGGATGGAAAATTAGCATAATGTTAGAAGAAATTGACCTTCAATACAAATTAACAAAAGTTAATTTAAGCGGGGATCAATTCAAGCCAGAATTTAAAAAAATAAGTCCATTTAATAAAATACCTGTAATTATAGATCATGAAAATAATAAGACCGTATTCGAGTCTGGAGTTATACTTATGTATTTAGGTGAGAAAAGTAAGAAACTCTATCCTGAAGCAGACAGGCTAGAGATAAACCAGTGGTTAATGGCTCAAATGGCTATTGTTGGTCCAATGATAGGTCAACATCACCAGTTTCATTATTATCATCAAGGAAAAAGTGAGTGGGGTGAAGAAAGATACTTCAAAATTACCAGAAAGATTTATGAAGATCTTGAGGCTAGATTGGCTCAAAGTAAGTTTTTAGCAAATGATAAATACTCTATTGCTGATATTGCCACATGGTCTTGGATTGCAAGACACAAAAGACACGATATTGGATTAAATAATTTTAAAAACTTGTCTAGGTGGTATGTTGAGATTGCTGAACGTCCAGCTGTAATAAAAGGGTTTAAAGCTCTAAATAAAGATGCTGAAATAGACTTTCCTTAATCGTCAGCGTAAACTTTTTCGTCTTTTTCGTGTTTTTCTTGAGCTGCAATGCAAAGAGTTGCTACTGGTCTTGCCATTAATCTTTTTAAACCAATAGGTTCACCAGTTTCTTCACAAAAACCATATGTTCCTTCCTGAATTTTCTTTAATGCACCATCTATTTTAGAAATTAATTTGATTTGTCTATTAATAGCTCTCATCTCTACATTCTTTTCAGTGTATGAACTCGCTTGATCAACTATGTCAGCTGATGCACTATTATCATCCATGGACGCTTGAAAAATCGCTTCGTTATTAGATCTCTTTAAATCTTTTTTCCACTCCATTAATTTCATCTTAAAATATGCCAAATGTTTAGCACACATGTATTTCTCTTTTTCTTTTGGAGTATAAGTTTTTGAAATTCTTACCATACTTAGCTTTTTTGAGTTGGTGAATATATTCATGAATAAATGAGTGTCAAGAACGGTTTATTCATATAGATTGATGAAAATGGCCTTAAACAAAAGAAATATAAATAATATTTTTTATATTTTTGTAACGACTCACTTAATTCTATGGACAGTTGTTCCTACGATCACAAACTCAAATTTACCTTTAGATACAATTGAAGCTTTGGCTTGGGGTAGTAATTTAGATTGGGGATTTAATAAACATCCACCACTAAGTGCGTTTTTTCCAGAAGTTTTTTTTCAAATATTTGGACCACAAGATTGGGCTTATTATTTTTTAAGTCAAATTTTTGTAGTGATATCTTTTTTCATTATTTTTAAATTATCACAGGAAATTCTCAATGATGGTACTTTGAGTTTGTTATCTGTTTTTCTTATTGAAGGGATATACTTTTATAATTTCACAACTCCAGAATTTAATGTAAATGTTTGCCAATTACCTTTTTGGTGTTTGACGGTTTATTATACTTGGAAAATATATAATAGTAAAAAAATCGAGCTCTATGATTGCATCTTGTTAGGAGCCGCAGCAGCGTTTGGAATTCTATCTAAGTATCTTTTTATTTATTTATTAGTAGCAATAGATTTATTGTTTGCATATTTAATATTCATTAAAAAATCTAAAAAATTTGATTTTAAATATTTAGTTTCTTTAGAAGTATTTTTTGTAATTTTAATCCCACATATAATTTGGTTATTCAATAATGATTTTATTACTATCAAGTATGGTTTTGCTAGAGCAGGTTTAGATGAAGGACAAATAATAAATCATCTTAAATATCCATTGATATTCACATTAAAACAAATTGGTATTTTAATACCATTTTTAATTTTAGTATGGCTACTAATAAAAAAAATTCCCAAAAAATTAAATTTAAAAGATGAAAAACTTTTATTTTTAATATTTATTAATTTAGTCCCAATTGTTCTGGTTTTTATGACAGCGCTAATAACCGGGTCAAAAATTAGAACTATGTGGATGACCCCTTTTTACTTGTTCTTTGGAACTTTATTTATTTATATTTTGAAAAATCAAATAAACATTAAGAAACTAAATTCCTTTTTAATAGGATTTGTATTTTTATTTTTATTATCTCCAATTTTGTATGGCTATGTCTCAATATCTAAGACTGATAAAAGGACTGATTATCCTGGAAAAGATATAGCTATAAAAGTTCAAATGGCATGGCATGAACAACATGATGAACCTATTAAATATGTGCTTGGTGATGAATGGGCAGCTGGAAATTTATCATACCACATTAATTCAAGGCCTATTTGGAAAGGCTTTGTTACAAAGGAAAAATTGAATTCATTTGAAAAATATATGTGTATTGATAAGATTTGTGTAGGTTCTTAGTTATGAAATTCAATAAAAACATACTATTCATCGTCTTTATTGTTGTAATAATAGAGTTATCTGGACATGGAATTGTAGCTTCTTTATTGAGGTTGCTTGCAAGTTAAATAAATGAAAATTACTATTTTAACACCAGTTTATAATGACTGGAAATCAGCTTCAAAATTAATTGAAGAAATAAATGATATTGTAAAAGATTTAGATGCTGAATTTTCTCTTGTTATAGTTAATGATGCATCAACTGAGGAAAAACCAACCTCTATTTCCAATACAGAAAACCTATTATCTGTTGAAATCTTGAATATTAGAAACAATCAAGGACATGGAAGATGTATTGCAACAGGACTTAAACATATATTTCAAAATAAAGAGTTTGATTGCGTAATTCCAATGGATTCAGATGGTGAAGATAGACCTGAAGAAATTAAAAATTTTCTAGAATACATAAAATATGATGAAGGAAAACCAATTGTTGGGGAAAGAGTAAAAAGATCTGAAAATTTTATTTTTAAAATTTGTTATCATTTCCACAAAATAATCACTTACGTATTTACTGGTCACTCAATAAAATTCGGAAATTATACTTGTCTTCCAAAGTCAACTGTTGAGAAATTAATAAACGATAAATCGACTTGGTGCAGCTTTTCGGGAGCATTGGCAAAATTAGAAAAAGATAGATCTTCATCTCCTTCAGAAAGAGGGACAAGATATTTTGGTCCTTCCAAGATGAGTTTTAAAAATTTGATTAAACATTCTTTAGCAATCATAGCTGTTTTTAAATCTACAGTTATTATTCGATCAATTTTATTTTATGCTATTTATTTAATATTAATGGCTGATTACATAAGTATTGTTACAGCTATCCCCTTAGCTCTGATTATTGCTTTTGGATTATCAGTTGTAATAGTTGGAAGAAGAGAAAATTTAGAAGAGTTAAATAATGCATTAACAAATATTGAAAGTATTGACAATATAAAGTAATTTTTTAAGATTATGAGGATATTTATAATTTTAATTTTTTTGTTAATCAGCAGCAATACTTTTGCTAAAAATAAATTTTCAGAAGTAAGAAAAGCTTTAAAGGAAGATGGATATGGAAAAGCAATTCCAGAAAAATTTCACCACTTAAATTCACCGAAAGCAATTAATCCAGTATCTGTAAGTAATTTTTCTATTATTGGAAATAAATCAATTAGGTTTGAATCTAATAATGGAGAATGTTGGCAAGAACCCAAATGGAGCGATTGTGAGAATGATAGAGAAAGAACAGAACTATATTATAAAAAAAAACCTTGGAAAAAAAATAGATGGTATAGGTTTTATATTTATCTTCCAAAAGATTATAATTCAATTGCGCCTGCGAAAATGTCCCTGATTCAATGGAAAAGACACAAACCCTCTAAAGTATTGGTCATGTTCCAACACACGCATGCAGGATTAACCTTTAATAGAAATGGAGATTCCTTTAAAGATTCTCATGTTGTTTTAAAGCCTAATGAAGAACTTCTTGGAAATTGGACAGAGATTATATTTAACACTAATTGGCATCCTAAATCTGATAAAGGTCACATGAAAGTTTGGATTGACGGAAATTTAAAAGTAGATTTTAAAGGTGCATCAAATACTAAAAAAGGAAAAGAATTAAGTTTGAGATATGGATTGTATTCTTCATTTATGTCTCGATTTAAAACAGTTTTTGATATTCAAACTATGCCACAAAGAGTAATTTTTTTTGATGGAGTTAAAGAAGAGACAAGTTGTGAAAAATTAATTGACTCAGATAAATGTCAAAAATTAATGTCACAGAGTATTAATGAATACGACTTTTATTTGTATGGAAAGTACGACAAAAAACTTAAAATAAATTCAATTATGAAACTTTCAAGTAACTCATTAAAATAATTGTAGAAACTTAGTTTATCCTAAAAATCCTAGATCTTTTTAATTAAGCTCTAATTGTTGGTAAACAATAGAAATCAGCTGTATCTATCTTTGAGTTGTAATCCCTTTTCATGCTCCAAGACTTTCTAACCCCAGCACTTGCAAGACTTAATGTCGATCTTCCATACCTATAGTTTGTGTTATCAATTGATCTCATTAATCTATTAATTCTCTCGTCTTTTGCTGACGAAAATAAGTTTTCATTATTTTCAGCGTCTGCTAATCCAGTTAGCATCACTCCTGCTTTTTGATAGCGATGTCCCTTCCTAAAGATTACTTTTAAGACAGATAAAGCATTTTTTACGATCTCTATACTATTGTTAGTTGCTATAGGAAAATCAACAGTTCTGGAGTTTGAATAAAAACCAAATTGTTTTTGAAATGGACTGGTTCTAACAAATACCATAACTGCTTTTGCAACGAGGTTTTCAGATCTTATTTTCTCTGATGCATTTAAACAATAACTAGCAACAGCTTCTTCAAGTTCTTGGAATTTTTCTATTCTTTTTCCAAATGATCTTGATACTACACAGCTTTTTCTTTTCGATGCAGTTTTTTCTAAATCAATACAAGGCACGCCTCTAAGTTCCATTGCGGTTCTTGAACTTAGAACATTCGAAGATTTTTTAATCCAGGTGTTTGATTTATTTTTTAATTGTTTAGCATTATAAATTCCATTTTTTTGATAAAACTTTGTCATCTGTCTTCCAACACCCCAAACATCGTTAATATCAATTTTTTCAAGAATAGGATCGAGATTTTCTATTCCAATTAAACTTGTAACACCTGATTGTTTTTTCTTAGCTATATGATTTGCAACCTTGCTTAAAGTTTTAGTTTTAGCTATTCCTATACTTGTTGGAATACCAGTCCACTTTAAAACTGTTTCTCTAATTTCTCTTCCAACTTGCTCTACTTCATTGTCAGAAAAATTTGATAAATCCATAAATGCTTCATCAATTGAATAAACTTCAATATCGGAGTTAAATCTTTTTAAAGTTCTCATTACTCTTCTAGATAAATCCCCATACAAAGAATAATTCGATGAGAATACTTGTACATCATTTTTGATAATAATATCTTTTGCTTTAAAGTAGGGTTCACCCATTTTAATTCCCAAAGCTTTTGCTTCAGTGGATCGTGAAACTATACAGCCATCATTATTAGATAAAACTACAACAGGTTTTTTCCTTATTTTTGGGTTAAATAGTCTTTCACAAGAAACATAGAAAGAATTACAGTCAACTAGTGCTAATTTTTTAGTGTACTGAATGTATGACATAGGTGACTACTCCCCAAATAAAAATATCTTGTTCTTCATTAATTAAAATTCGATCAGAAAATTCTTTAGATCCTGACGTTAAAAATTGTTTATCTTTTTCTTTAACTAAAGTTTTAACAACGAGTTCATCGTGAACATTTGCTATGACAGTTGAAAAATTTTTTGGAGTTAAGCTTTTGTCTACAACTAATAAATCACCATCATTTATTCCAACATCCACCATTGATTTTCCTTGAACTCTTATGATGAAAGTTGCTGGAACATTTTTGATTAGATGTACGTTTAAATCTATATCTTCTTCTATGTAGTCAGTTGCAGGGGAAGGAAAACCAGCTCCTGCTTTGTGTAAATAATAAGGTATTGTTAGCTTCATAAGTGTTCTTGTTTTGTTCTTATTAGTACATGAGTTATACAATAGTGTCAATTAGGTTGTATTTTGAGTCTGTAAGTGAATCAAAAGTGAATCAAAACGAGAACATCGAAACAAGATTTAGTATGACTGTGGATAACTTTAACAAGTTATAGTTTATGAAAATATGAGTTAAAAGTTTAAATAAAAAAAATTATCAAAAAATTTAAAGGATAAAAAAATGAAAAAACTAACATGTCATTGTGGTGCTGTTAAAGCAGAGGTTAATGTTCCAGATAAATTTGAAAAAGTTTTAAGATGCAATTGTTCTGTATGTAAAAGAAAGGGCTATGTTATGTCTCCGATTGGAGAAAATGATATGAAGATTACTAAAGGAGAAGACAAGTTAACTTTATATCAATTTTATACTAACACAGCTAAACATTATTTTTGCTCTATCTGTGGAATTTTTACACATACAAGACCAAGAAGTAATCCAAAATTACATATGATAAATATTGCATGTGTTGAGGGAGTTGACCCTTTCGAATATAAAGATGTTTCAATTAATGATGGTAACAATCATCCGCTTGACCAAAAATAAATTAAATGAATTTAGTTGAGGATTGTTTAAATAAAGTAAAAAAAGATTGTTATAAGTTTATAAAAACACAAGAAACATCTTCAGATAAATTTAAAAACAAAAATAAGATGTTAAAACATTATCTTGTCCCAATGAGTTTCTGGATTGCAAAAAAAATAAATTTTAAGAAACCTTATATTGTTGGTTTAACAGGAGGACAAGGAACTGGAAAAACTACTATAAGCTCAATCTTAATGATAATTTTAAAGAAATATTTTAAGTTAAAAGTTTTCAAAATATCAATTGATGATATTTACAAAACAAAGAATGATAGAATAAAGTTATCAAAGAAAGTTCATCCATTATTATTGACAAGAGGTGTACCCGGGACCCATGACATAAGTTATATGTCTAGCTTTATTAAAAAAGCAAACTCTAGAAAATTTAAATCAATTATATTACCCAAGTTCGATAAGGCAATTGATGACAGATTTACAAAAAAAAATTGGTACAAAGTAAATAGCAGACCAGATGTAATTATTTTCGAAGGTTGGTGTGTTGGAGCAAGACCCGAAAGCTTAAAAACATTAAAAAAAAGTGTAAATATGATGGAAAAAAATGATGATAATAAATTAATCTGGAGAAAACATGTTAATAATCAGCTAAAAAAAGGATACAAGAAACTTTATAGTAAGCTTGATTGTTTATTATTTTTAAGGGCAGAAAATTTTAGTTTATTACAAAAGTGGAGAGTTATTCAGGAAAAAAAACTTAAATTAAAAAATAAGAATAAAAAAACAAAACAAAAAATCATGACAAAAAAAGAAGTTTTAAACTTTATGCAAACTTACCAGAGAATTACACAGAATATGTTTAAATATGCGCCAAAATACGCATCTATAGTCATTAAATTAAATTCTAATCATCAAATTAATTCTGTAAAGTACAACTAATGAAAAAAATAATAATAATAATTTTTAGTTTTTTTTGGTTAACAGCTCAATCGCTAGCTGTCACATTATATGAAGCATTAAATGAAACTTATAATAATAATAAACAATTAAATGCTGAGAGAGAAAATATAAAAGCATCAGAAGAAGATCTGAATATTTCTAAAGCTGATTATATGCCTTCTTTAAGTTTAAGTGGATCTAAAAGCCTTGAAGAAACAAATAAACTTACAAATCAGAGCGGTGGTGATGCAACAATCAGTGATGTAGACCCATTCACAACATCCATAAAATTAGAGCAAACCTTATTGGATTTTGGAAGAGACCTTAATTATGAAAAAAATTTAATAGGTTTAGAACTTGCAAAAGCAAAATTATTTAAAAAAGAACAAGATGTTCTTTACAGTGCTATAGAAGCTTTTACATCTGTAATTTTATCAAGAGAAAAAGTTGCAATTAATAGGCAAAATTTAAATTTACTTATTAAACAACTTGAAAATGATAAAGTTAGATTAGATAGAGGACAAATAAAAACTGCAGATTTATCACAAACTGAGTCTTCTCTTGCAGGAGCAAGTGCTCAGCTAACTCAAGCAAGAAGCGAATTAATGATTAATAAATTAAATTATGAAAATATCATTGGTAAACTTTTAAATACCAATGAATTAAAAAAGACAAATAGAGCAATTGTAAGTATTCCAAGTGAACTTAGTTCAGCAATCAATTTAGCAAGAGAAAACAATCCAGATATAATGATCGCTAAAATAGAATTAAATCAATCTGAAATGGATATTGCTATCGCCGAGAGTGATTTAAAACCAACCGCATCTTTATCTTTAGAAAGATCTTATGCTGACGATTTTACTTCTACAATAGATGAAAGAGAAAAGGATACTCTTAAAGCAACAATAAGCTGGCCATTTTATTCAGGTGGAAGTAAACGTGCAAATATAAACAAGAATACAAATCTAAAAACTAGAAAAATTTTATTATTTGAGGATGCTGTAAAAACTACTGAAAAGAATGTTGGAAGCGCTTGGTCGAATCTCGAAGCATCTAAAAGTTTTTTAAATTCTGTAAGATCTCAAGTTAGAGCAGCAAAAATTGCTAACGAAGGAATAGCTGCAGAGTATGAAAGAGGTTCAAGAACAACGCTAGATGTTATTCAATCAAACTCTTTGTTGTTGGCTGCAAAAATTTCCCTTGCAGAATCTGAGAGAAATAATCTTATCGCTCAATATAATGTTCTAAAAGCCATTGGCTTATTGAATAGTGAATACCTAAAACTTAAGTAATTTAACGATTTTAAGCTATTTTGAAAAATATATTGCCAATGAGAACAAAATGTGTACATTTAAATTCATGATTCGAGTATTAAAAAAAGCAAAAAAAAAGGCAAAAAATGACTAAAAATAACCTAAAAGTGGTGAAAACCGCAAAAGATAAAGAATTGGAAAACAAAGAAAAAAATAAAGCATTAGACGCAGCAATAAGCCAAATTACAGATAGCTTCGGAAAAGGCTCAGTAATGAAGCTTGGTGAGCAAAAAGCTATGGACGTTGAGTCTATCTCAACAGGATCTTTAAGCTTAGATCTTGCTTTAGGAATTGGTGGATTGCCAAAAGGAAGAATTATTGAAATTTATGGACCAGAGTCTTCAGGAAAAACTACATTAGCATTACAAGTAGTTGCAGAAGCACAGAAGGCAGGTGGAATTTGTGGTTTCGTTGATGCAGAACATGCTTTAGATCCAGTGTATGCGAAGAAATTAGGTGTAAATACTGAAGAGTTGCTAATTTCTCAACCAGACACAGGTGAACAAGCTTTAGAGATTACTGATACATTAATTAAATCTGGCTCAATGTCAGTTCTTGTTGTGGACTCTGTAGCTGCATTAACGCCAAGAGCTGAAATTGAAGGCGATATGGGTGATACTCATGTTGGTTTGCAAGCTAGATTGATGTCTCAAGCATTGAGAAAATTGACAGGCTCAATTTCACGAACTAATACAATGGTTATTTTTATTAACCAAATTAGAATGAAAATTGGTGTTATGTTTGGAAGTCCAGAAACAACATCGGGTGGAAACTCTTTGAAATTCTACTCATCAGTTAGAATGGACATTAGAAGAATTGGAGCAATCAAAGATAAAGATAATATCGTTGGTAACACAACAAGAGTTAAAGTTGTGAAAAATAAAGTTGCTCCACCATTTAAAGTTGTTGAGTTTGACTTAATGTATGGAAAAGGAATTAGTAAAGTAGGGGAACTAATAGACCTAGGTGCCAAAGCAGATATTGTAGAGAAATCTGGAGCTTGGTACGCTTACAAAGGTGAAAAAATTGGTCAAGGTAGAGAGAATGCGAAACTTTACCTTGAACAAAATCCTAAAGCTGCTGCTGAAATTGAAATGGCAATCAGAGAAAAGGCTGGTGTGATCTCAAAAAAAATTGAAGGAAATCCACTAAACGAAGAAAAAGTAGAGGCTCAAAAAACAGAAGAAGAAGTTCCTACTAAAAAGAATTAGCAGATAACTTTTAGTTATTAAAAAGGCGCTCGAATGGGCGCCTTTTTTCCCTTCAGAGGTGTAGACATCAATAGAAAATGCTGTATTTTAACAAAATATGGCAAAAACATTAAACGAGATCAGATCAACTTTTTTAGATTATTTTGAAAAAAATGATCACAAGATAGTTGAGTCTAGCAATTTGGTTCCAAATAATGATCCAACATTAATGTTTGCAAATTCAGGCATGGTCCAGTTTAAAAATGTTTTTACTGGATTAGAAAAAAGGGATTATCAAAGAGCTACTACTTCTCAAAAATGTGTAAGAGCAGGAGGTAAACATAACGATCTTGAAAATGTTGGTTACACTCCAAGACACCATACATTTTTTGAAATGCTTGGAAATTTTTCTTTCGGAGATTACTTCAAGGAAAGAGGAATTGAACTTGCTTGGAATTTAATTACTAAAGACTTTGGATTAAATAAAGATAGATTATATGTAACAGTATTTCATGAAGACGATGAAGCCTTCAATTTTTGGAAGAAAATAGCGGGTTTTAGCGACGATAGAATTATTAGGATAGCAACTTCAGATAACTTTTGGTCAATGGGTGAAACGGGTCCTTGCGGACCCTGTTCAGAGATATTTTATGATCATGGAGATCATTTAAAAGGTGGTTTACCCGGAACTAAAGATGAGGATGGCGATAGATATATTGAGATATGGAATTTAGTCTTCATGCAATTTGAGCAAGTTTCAAAAGATAACAGAATTAATCTTCCAAAACCTTCTGTAGATACTGGAATGGGTTTAGAAAGAATTGCAGCATTACTTCAGGGCACACATGATAATTACGAAACAGATCATTTTAAAAAATTAATTAGTTCGATTTCTGAATTTACAAAAGTAAAACAAGATGAAAATAATTTATCGAGCTTTAGAGTAATTGCAGATCACTTAAGAGCTAGCTCATTTCTTCTTGCAGAAGGAGTATTACCTTCAAATGAAGGCAGAGGCTATGTTCTTAGAAGAATAATGAGAAGAGGAATGAGGCATTCTCATTTGCTAGGTTCTAAAGAACCAGTCTTCAATAAAATCTTTGATACATTGAAAGATGAAATGAAAGGAAATTATCCTGAATTAGAAAGATCAGAAACTTTAATTAAAGAAACATTAAAGATGGAAGAAGAAAAATTTTTAGTATTACTTGATAGGGGAATTAAAATTTTGAATGATGAAATTTCAAAAATAAAAAAAGTTTTACCAGGTGAAGTAGCGTTTAAATTATATGATACTTATGGTTTCCCGTTAGACTTAACAGAAGATATTTTAAAAAATAAATCTTTGACCGTTGATCAAAATAAATTTGATGAATTAATGAAAAAGAGCAAAGAGCTTGCAAAACAAAATTGGAAAGGTTCTGGAGATGCCTCTGAAGAAGAAATCTGGTTTGGTATAAAAGATAAAATAGGACCTACAGAGTTTCTTGGGTATGAGTTTAACCAATCAGAAGGAGTGGTGTTATCGATAATTAAAAATAATAAAGAAGCACAAAATATTTCAAATGGTGAGGAAGGGATAATTATTACTAATCAAACTCCTTTTTATGGAGAGTCTGGTGGACAAGTTGGAGATCAAGGCACAATAGTATCTGGTAACTCAGTATTTGAGGTTACAGATACACAAAAAAAACTTGGAGATTTATTTATACATCATGGAACTCTGAAATCTGGTGAGATTAAGATTAAAGACGTTGTAGAAATGAAAATAGATATTGAAAGACGTAACAATCTTAAGGCATATCATTCTGCAACCCATTTATTACATGAGTCTTTGAGAAGAACATTGGGAAAACACGTTATGCAAAAAGGATCTTTAGTTGCGCCTGATAGACTAAGATTTGATTTTAGTCATATGAAACCAATTACAGAGGATGAGCTAACAATTATTGATAAATTAGTTAATGAATACGTGCAAAACAAAACTGATGTAACTACAAGAATTATGACACCAAAAGCTGCCATTGAAAAAGGTGCTTTAGCTTTTTTTGGTGAAAAATATGGAGAAGAAGTGAGAGTAGTTTCTATGGGAGCGGAAAATAACTCTTATTTTTCAACAGAATTATGTGGTGGAACACATGTAAAAAATACAGGTGATATTGGAAAATTTAAAACTATTAGCCAATCCTCAATAGCTGCTGGAGTTAGAAGGGTTGAGGCTTTAAGGGACAAACAACTCGAAATATTCTTAAAAAACAAGGAAAAAATGTCAAACCTTTCTGCACAAAAGGATGAAGATAGTATTAAAGAAGTGTCTGCACAAATTATTAAATTAGGTGGAAAACCAAATCTAGAAAATAAAGATACGAAAGGATTAATTAAAGACCTCAATAAACAACTAGAGCAATTAAATGTTCAATCAGTTTTAGGTGATAAATCAAAAAACATAATTAGAGATGAAAATATAAATGGTACTCAAGTTAGATTGCAAAAAGTTCAAGACCTATCTGCAAAAGACCTAAGAAAACTAGTTGATGCAGGTAAAAAAGAATTAGGTGATGGAATAGTAGTTGTATTTGCAAATAAAGATAAGAAAGTTGGTCTTGCGGTAGGTGTAACTGAAAATTTAACAAACAAATATGATGCTGTTAAATTTGCAAAACTAGGATCTGAAATTATTGGGGGAAAGGGCGGTGGAGGTCGTAAAGATTTTGCGCAGGCTGGAGGCCAAGACTCAAATAAAATTGATGAAGCTTTAGAAAAACTAAAAAACTTAATTTAATTTTTGTTTTAAACTGCCATCAATTACATCTAAAAACTGGTTAGTTGTTAAATATTTTGTAGAAGGACCAATAAGTATTGCCAAATCTTTGGTCATTGAACCTGATTCAACTGACTCAACACATACTTCTTCAAGTGTTTTGGTAAATTTAATTAATTCATCATTGCTATCTAACTTTCCTCTGTGCGCCAAACCTCTTGTCCAAGCAAATATAGATGCAATTGGATTGGTTGATGTTTCTTTACCTTGCTGATGCATTCTAAAATGTCGAGTTACAGTTCCGTGAGCCGCTTCTGCTTCCATTGTTCTACCATCAGGTGCTAATAAAACACTTGTCATTAAGCCTAATGAACCATAACCTTGAGCAACAGTATCTGACTGAACATCACCATCATAATTTTTACAAGCCCAGATATATCTACCATGCCACTTCATTGCACAAGCGACCATGTCGTCGATTAACCTATGTTCATAAGTTATGTTATTTTTTTCAAATTCTGATTTAAAGTCTTTTTCAAAAACATTTTGAAATATATCTTTAAATCTACCATCATATTTTTTTAGTATTGTATTCTTAGTTGATAAATATACTGGCCATTTTTTTATTAGGCCGTAATTGAAACATGATCTTGCAAAGTCCTCTATTGATTTATCTAAATTATACATTGAAAGAGCAATACCGGGTCCTGGGAAATCAAATACTTCATATTTTTTTTCATCACTTCCATCTTCCGATGTCCATTTAACTTCTAATTTACCTTTTCCTGGAACTAAAAAATCTGTAGCTCTATATTGATCACCAAAAGCATGTCTTCCAATAATTAGTGGATCTGTCCAAGATGGAACAAGTTTAGGAATATTTTTACAAATTATTGGTTCTCTAAATACTGTTCCTCCAATAATATTTCTTATTGTACCATTTGGTGATCTCCACATTTTCTTTAATTTAAATTCTTCAACTCTGGCCTCATCGGGAGTTATAGTTGCACATTTGATACCTACTTTATTTTTCTTGATTGCATTAGCACAGTCGATAGTTATTTTGTCATCTGTTTCATCCCTGCTTTTCATTCCTAGATCGTAATACTCAATGCCTAAATCTAAATAAGGTAGAATTAATTTGTTTTTGATGAATTCCCATATTACTCTTGTCATTTCATCGCCGTCTAGCTCAACAATGGGATTTTTTACCTTAATTTTGCTCATTTTTTGATGTATCTTAATAATTGAATTTATACTTTTTATATACATATTAATCCAGAATTATCAAATAAACGATTATGATAGACAAAATTTTTCCAAAGATTCATAACGAAGGCTATAAATTTATAGTAATTTTCGTCGTAGCAACGAGCATTCTATATTTCATTCATGGTTTTTTAGGTTTCATAGGTTTGGTCTTGAGTATTTGGTGTTATTATTTTTTTAGAGATCCAGAGAGAATTCCAATAAATGATGAGAACTATTTAACAAGTCCTGCTGACGGACTAGTTTTACAAGTTTTAGATACAAACGGACCAAAAGAATTGGGCCTTGAAAATAAAAAATTTAAGAAAGTAAGTATATTTATGAATGTATTTGACTGTCATGTGAATAGATCTCCATGTTCAGGAAAAATTGAAGAAATTTTATACAAACCTGGAAAATTTATTAATGCATCTCTTGATAAAGCAAGCGAGGATAATGAAAGAAATTATTATAAAATTAAAAATTCTCATGGTGAAGACATAATTGTAGTCCAAATCGCAGGACTGGTTGCACGGAGAATAGTAACAGATACCTCAGTTGAAGAAAATGTTGATCAAGGATCTAGAATAGGAATGATTAGATTTGGAAGTAGAGCAGATTTATATTTTGAAAACTATGAACCACTCGTAAAAGTTAATCAAAGAGCAGTTGCTGGAGAAACATTGATAGCCAAAAGATAAATGGAAAATCCAAAAAAGAATATAAGATTAGTATCAAATAAAAATTCAAGAGTTATTTTGCCAAATATTATGACTTTGGTTGGAGTGTGTATTGGCTTGACTTCAATTAAGTTTGCATTTGATGGAAGATTTGAATTATCAGTTATTGCAGTTTTAATTGCTGCAATTATAGATGGTTTAGATGGAAGAATTGCCAGATTAATTAAAGCCACATCAAAAGTTGGAAAAGAATTAGACTCATTAACGGATGTAATTAGTTTTGGAGTTGCGCCAGCTTTCATAATGTATTTCTGGGCGCTAGACAATATCGGCAGATTTGGTTGGTTAATATCTTTAATATATGTGGTTTGTGTTGCTTTGAGACTTGCAAGATTTAATGTTTCAACAGGAGGGGAACCTTCATGGAGGGATAATTTTTTTGAAGGTATTCCATCACCAGCAGGTGGAGTATTGGTATTAATGCCATTAATTTATAGTTTTAGCGAAGTTCAGTTTATAACTATTAATAAAAATATTATTGTTCCATCTTTATTCATTGTTATTTCTGTACTTTTGATAAGTAAAATTCCTACATATTCTTTTAAAAGAATTGTTGTCCCAAGAAGTACTTCAATATTTCTTTTATTTGGAATAATTTTATATTTTGGTCTGTTGCTAATATATACCTTTAATACAATTATAATTTCAGGAATTATTTATTTATTAATGATTCCAGCAAGTTCAATTCATTACTTATTTTTAAAAAAACAAAATAAAGAAAAAGATGATGGCGTTGATCATCACGAAGATATTTTGTAATGAAAGAGAATGTAATTATTTCTCTAGCAGATTCTAATTACTTTGAATTGCTAAATGAATTAATAGACTCTATTAAACAATTCAATTACAGTGAAAAGGTTGCTATTTGTATACTTGATGCGGGTTTAACAGAGGAGCAAACCGCTCTTCTAAAAGATAAAGTAGACGAGATCAAAAAAGCTGAATGGGATATTGAGGTTCCACAATCTAAAGTTAAAGGTAAAGAATGGCTAAAAAGTCAGGTATCAAGAGCGTTTCTTCCAAAATATTTTCCAAACTATAAAAAATACCTGTGGATTGATTGTGATGCTTGGGTTCAAGATTGGAGTTCAATAGACTTATATTTTAAGGCTTGTGATAATGGCAAACTAGGCATTACACAGACAATGACACCTGGATATAGAATATTAAGTAAAGTTAATTGGTTGTTTGGAAAATTAGCCATTATAAAATCTCAAAATTTTAAACATGCTATTAAATCTAAAATTGATATTAATAAAGCAAGAAAGTTAGCATTTGCTCCGCATATTAATATTGGCGTTTTCTCATTAGAAAAAGACTCTAATTGTTGGAATGTTTGGCAAAAAAATTTAAAAACTACTGTTAGTCATGGACAAATATTTGGTTCAGAGCAACTAGCAATAAATATATGCGTATATATTGATAATGTAGATGTTGAATTTCTTCCTCATAATTGCAACTGGTTAGCTAGCAACTTACTTCCAAAGTTTGATGAAAAGAATAAATTTTTTGTGGAACCTTTTCTACCAAATCATAAAATTGGAATTATACATTTAGCTAGTGGTATTAAAGTAAATGATAAAGATATGAGAAACGAGAAAAATCTAGAGATAGAATTAAATACTTTGGATAATAATAAAATCTCAAAATCTTTAAGGTTCAAAACTAATTGAAAAAAAATAAAATCTCAAAAAATTGGATTAATAAGCAGAGAAGAGATATTTATGTTAGACAATCAAAAGTTGAAGGATATAGATCAAGAGCCGTTTATAAATTAAAGGAAATTAACGAAAAATTTAAATTTTTAAAAAATAATATATCAGTGATAGATCTTGGAGCTGCTCCTGGAAGTTGGTCTCAATATATATCAAGTAATTTAAAATGTAATAAGCATTTAGCAATAGATTTAAAAGAAATAGAAGAAATAAAGAATGTAAAAATTTTAAAAGGAGATTTTACGGATACTGAGCAACAAAATAAAATTAATAATTATTTTGGTGGAAAAATTGACCTAATTATTTCAGATATGGCAGTCAATACAACGGGAAACAAAAATCTAGACTCTATGGTAACTGGAGAATTAGTTTTAGAAGCTTTGGATTTCGCTACAAAAATGATAAAGCCAAATGGCTATTTTGTCTCAAAATTATTTATGGGAACTTCATTTAATGAGATAATTGCATTTTCAAAAAAAAATTTTGTAAAATTTAATGTCTATAAGCCTCCAGCAAGTAGAAAAGACTCTAAAGAAAGTTTCTTAATCTGCAAAAATTTAAGATAGATACTTTTATTTTTTTAAGAATCGTTTATATAAGGACATGGATCCTATCAAAGAAGCGCTCACTTTCGATGATGTAACTTTAGCACCAAATTATTCTGAAATTTTACCTTCAGAGGTAAAGACAGAAGTTAAATTATCAAAACACTTAAATATTTCTATACCCCTTCTAACTTCAGCAATGGATACTGTAACAGAGTCTAACATGGCCATTTCAATTGGTAAAAAGGGTGGAATAGGTGTTATACATAGAAATTTATCAATAAATGATCAGATAAAAGAAATAAGAAAAGTAAAAGCAAAAAAAATGTTAGTTGGTGCAGCTGTTGGTGCAAGTTTAAACGAACACATAAGAGCTCAAAAGATTTTAAAAGAAAATATCGATTTAATTGTTGTTGATACAGCTCATGGCCACACAAAAAAAGTAGCTGAAATAATAAAAAAAATTAAAAAAATTAAACCAAGTAAAACAGCTTTATGTGCAGGTAATATTGCTACAGCAGAAGCAGCTAAATTTCTGATTAAGCAAGGAGTAGATATTATAAAAGTTGGAATTGGACCAGGATCTATATGCACTACAAGATTAGTTGCAGGGATAGGAGTTCCACAGTTAAGTGCAATTTTAGATGTAAAAAAAGGTATGGGCAAAAGTAAAACAACATTAATAGCTGATGGAGGTATCAAATTTTCTGGGGATATTGCAAAAGCACTTGCAGCAGGAGCAGATGCGGTAATGATTGGATCATTATTTGCAGGAACAGATCAGGCTCCAGGTAGAATTATTAAAAGAGGTGGTAAATTATTTAAAAGTTTTAGAGGCATGGGATCTATTGGAGCAATGAATAAAGGATCAGCAGATAGATATTTTCAATCAAAACAAAAAGATACTTCAAAATATGTAGCAGAAGGTGTTGAAGGTTTTGTTAAATACAAAGGCACAGTTGAAAAAATAATCTACCAACTAGTAGGGGGTTTAAAATCATCAATGGGATACTTAGGTGCAAAAAGAATTAAAGATCTCAGAAAAAAACCAAAATTTGTCAAAATTACTAAAGCAGGTTTTTATGAAAGTATGGTACATAACATAGACGAAATAAAAAGATGATAAAAAAAATTACTTTAGCAATAATTTTACTTTTCACTTTAATTTTTAATGTTAACGCGGAGAAAGTTAATTTTTTTGATGAAGCAAAAAGTCTTTATGAAAATGAAAAATATGAAGATTCAAAATTTTTATTTCAAAGAAATATTGTATACAATCCCAAAGACTCAAATTCATATCTATATTTAGCAAAAATATTTAAAAATGAAGAAAACAAAACAGAACTGGAAAAAAATATAAATACAGTCTTACTACTCGAGCCAAACAACGAAGAGGCAATGTATCTATTAATAGATATTGAGTTAGAAAGATCTAATTTTTCTAAAGCAGAGGAACTTAGAGAAGATTTTAAGAAAATATGCTCGAACCTTTGTGATAAAATCGCATCTATTAACAAACGCCTAAAAGAGTTTGAAAAAAAAGATGCGTCTTGAAAATAATCTAGATAAAATTTTAATAATCGATTTTGGGTCTCAGTTTACACAATTAATTGCAAGAAAAGTAAGAGAATTAAATGTTTTTTGTGAAATTATAAGTCACAACAAACTTAAAAACTACAAAAATGAAAAAAATGTGAAAGGCATCATTTTATCAGGTGGTCCCTTAAATGTTTATCAAAATAAAAAAGTTAAATTCAATAGAAGTATATTAAGTTTAAATATTCCAATTTTAGGTATTTGTTTTGGCCACCAGATAATCTCTAAAGAATTAGGAGGTAAAGTAAAACGAGCAAAATCAAGAGAATTCGGGTTAGCAAAAGTTACAAAATTAAAAAAAAGTGCTTTAACCGAAAATTTTTTTTCAAAAAAATCCACCAATGTATGGATGAGCCATGGAGATGAGGTAATTAAATTACCTAAAGGTTTTAAAGTTATAGCAAAATCCTCAAATTCGAAATTATGTATGATAGAAAATGTAAAAAAAAAAATATATGGCATACAGTTTCATCCAGAAGTTTCCCATACAGTTAAAGGCAAAGTAATATTAAAAAACTTTGTAATTAAAATTTGTAAAATTAAAAAAAATTGGACATCAAAAAATCAAAAATCCAAACTTATGCAACAAATTAAAGAACAAGTTGGAAATTCTAAAGTAATTTGTGCATTATCTGGTGGTGTAGATAGCAGTGTTGTAGCAAAATTAATTAGTAATGCGATTGGAAAAAACCTAACTTGTATATTCGTTAATACTGGCCTGCTCAGAAAAAACGAAGAAAAACAAGTAGTAAATACTTTTAGAAAAAAATTTAAATTGAATTTAATTTATGTAAATGCTGAACAATTATTTATAAGCAAATTAAAAAACGTAACAGATCCAGAAAAAAAAAGAAAAATTATTGGAAATTTATTTATCAAGCTTTTTGAAAAATACGCAAAAAAAATAAAAAATGTAAAATTTTTAGCTCAAGGAACTCTATACCCTGATTTAATTGAAAGTAAATCTGTAACAGGAAGTCAAACGTCAAAAATTAAGTCTCATCATAATGTAGGCGGTCTGCCGAAAAGGATGAAATTAAAATTGGTTGAGCCATTGAAGTATTTATTTAAAGATGAAGTTAGAATGTTAGGTCTAGAATTAAATTTAAGTAAAGAAATTATTTCTAGGCATCCTTTTCCTGGTCCTGGTTTAGCAATTAGAATGCCAGGCATAATTACTAAAGAAAAAATAAAAATTTTAAAAGAAGCAGATAATTATTTTGTAAATGCATTAAGAGAACACAATCTATATCATAAGATATGGCAGGCTTATGCTGCATTACTGCCTGTTAAAACTGTTGGTGTCATGGGAGACAATAGAACATATGAATATTTATGTTTGCTTAGAGCAATAACATCTGAAGATGGGATGACAGCGGATTATTTTCAATTTAATAAATCATTTATGCAAATGGTATCAAATAAAATAGTTAATAATATTCGAGGTATAAATAGAGTAGTTTATGATGTGACTTCTAAACCACCAAGTACTATTGAACTAGAATAGAAATAAATTATAATTTTACTATGAAATATTTACACACAATGATTAGAATTTCTAATATTCAGGAGTCGTTAAAATTTTTTTGTGATGGACTGGGTTTAATAGAGACAAAAAGAATGGAAAATGAAAAAGGCAGATATACATTAATTTTTTTAGCTGCACCAAACGACAATAATGCAGAAATTGAACTAACTTATAATTGGGACGGTGACAATTTAGGAGAGGGATCTAGAAATTTTGGTCACTTAGCTTATAGAGTTAAAAATATATACGAAATATGTCAAAGACTAATGGATATGGGTTATACAATTAATAGACCACCTAGAGATGGTCATATGGCATTTGTGAAATCACCAGATAAAATATCAATAGAAATACTTCAGGAAGGAAATCTTCCTCCTAAAGAGCCCTGGTCATCAATGGAAAATACTGGAACTTGGTAATATTAGAAATACTTTATATATTTTTCATTAATATTTAAAATTTCTAAATCGACTAGTCCACCTATTACTAATTGAATAGCAACCAATAATATAAAGCCTAAACCTATATAAGCTATCCATAAATGTTTTTGTATATAATTTGCTAAATAAGTAGCTAAGGCTCCGGTAAGAACTACTGATAATACTAAGCCAAAAATCATAAAACCAAAATTACCTTTGGCTGCACCCACAACGCCAATAACGTTATCAAAACTAATCGTAATATCTGCAAACAACACTTTGTAAATACTTTTGATAAATGAAGGTTCCATAGATTTCTTTTTAGGAGACTTAATTTTTTGAATTTCAAATAAATCTTTTCTTAAGTCATTAACAATCCAAATTAAAAGTAATCCACCAAGGATTTTAATGAAGTAAAACTTAAATAAATATGTTGCAAATATTGCAAATATAACTTTGAAAACTAACGCACCAACTACTCCCCAAAATATTATCTTTTTTCTATTTTTTGGAACGAAGTTAGCAGCAATCAATCCTATTATTATTGCATTATCTGCAGCTAGAATAATATCTATAAATATAATTTGCAGTAAAATGAGTGATTGTTCTATCAAGATGCTATTATAATAGTAATTATTTATTATATTTCAATAAAACATCAAAAATTTTTATTGATTTAAGTTTTAATACATAATGAGATATGTTTTTTAAAAATATGGAGGATTTATGAAACTTTTCAAAATTTTGCTCTCTATTTTATTTTCTGTTCTTTTAACTGCTAATGCTTTTGCTGCAGAAAAATGGGATATGGCACTAGCATATGGTGCAAGCAACTTCCATTCTGCTAATGCAGCTGAATTTGCTAAAAATGTTTCAGAAAAAAGTGGGGGAAAATTAACAATAGTAACTCACCCAGGTGGATCTCTATTTAAAGGTGGAGAAATATTTAGAGCTGTTAGAACTGGACAAGCTCAAATTGGTGAGAGATTTATGTCGGCTCTAGGTAAAGAGGATCCGTTACTAGAGATTGACTCACAACCATTTCTTGCAACATCTTATGATGATGCTATGAAATTGTATCAAGCATCTAAGCCTGCAATAATTAAAGGTTTAGATCAAAAAGGTCTTGTATTTTTATATGCTGTTCCATGGCCTGCGCAAGGTCTTTATAGTAAAAAAGAGATTAACAGTGTTGCTGATTTAAAAGGTTTAAAATTTAGAGCATATAATTCTGCAACTATTAGAATGGCTGAGTTGACAGGTATGGCTCCTACAAAAATTGAAGCAGCTGAAATAAGTCAAGCATTCTCAACCGGCGCGGTTGAAAGTATGATTACTTCACCTACTACTGGTAAGAACAGTAAAATTTGGGAAAATGGAGTAAAGTATTTTTATGATATTGCGGCTTGGTTTCCAAAAAATATGATTGTAGCTCACAGAGGTTCTTGGAATAAGTTAGATAAAGCTACACAAAAAATGATAATGGAAGAGGCGGCAGTTGCTGAGAAAAAAGGTTGGGCACTTTCAAAAAAAGGAAATGTTGCTGATAAAAAAGCTTTAGCTGATGCTGGAATGAAAGTAGGCAAAGTAAATGCAGCCCTTGAAAGTCATTTCAAAAAAGTTGGTGCTACAATGGCAGAAGAATGGAAGAAAAAAGCTGGCGATAGAGGTGCTAGTGTTCTTGCTGCCTATAATTAAATCATTATAATTAAAAAGGCCGTATTAAACGGCCTTTTTATATGTTTACTAAAGTCAATAAATTTTTAAATAATCTTTATAGTTATTCAGGCTATATCGCTGCATTCTTTCTTATTTTGGTTGCAGTTTTTATTTTAATTGGAATTTCATCAAGAATATTTGGTTTTTATATAAGAGGCCTAGCTGAATATTCTGGATATTGTATGGCTGCCTCATCTTTTTTTGCTTTATCTTATACTTTCGTAGAAGGTGGTCACATTAGAATTACTTTATTTTTAGAAAAAGCTACTGGGATTAAAAAGAGATTTTTGGAATTATGGAGTTTGATAGTTGCAACTATATTTTCTGGCTATTTAGCATTCTATTTTTTAAAAATGCTAAAAATATCTTATGAATTTCAAGAGAGAAGTGAAGGAGCTGACGAAATTTTAATTTGGATACCACAAACTAGTGTTGCTTTAGGAGCACTAATATTTTTTATATGTGTATCTCATCAATTAGTTTTGAAAATACAAACAAAAAAAAATGACTGAAATTTTACTTACTATATTTTTCATAAGTGTTCTCTTGATATTTTTAGGCTCAGGAATTTGGGTTGCTATAAGCATGGTTGGTGTTTCATCTATAGGAATGATGCTGTTTACCACAAGGCCAGTTGGTGATGCGATGGCAACAACAATTTGGGGAGCCTCATCCTCATGGACTTTAACTGCACTCCCTTTATTTGTTTGGATGGGTGAAATTTTATTTCGGACGAAGTTATCTGAAAATTTATTTGAAGGATTATCCCCATGGATGCAGAAACTACCTGGTGGCTTAGTGCATGTTAATGTAGTTGGATGCGCTTTATTTGCAGCTATTTCGGGATCTTCTGCAGCAACTGTAGCCACAGTAGGAAAAATGTCTATTCCAGAATTAAGAAAAAGAAAATATCCGGAAAGTATTCTACTTGGAAGTTTAGCTGGTTCTGGAACGCTGGGTCTTCTAATTCCACCTTCAATTATTTTAATTATTTATGGTGTAACTGTCCAAGAGTCGATAGCAAAACTATTTATTGCAGGAATTTTACCAGGAATAATGATTGCGTTGATCTTTATGACATATGTAATGATTTGGTCGTCAATAAATAAAAAATCCATGCCTACTTTTAAACAAGACTTCACACTTATGGAAAAGGTAAGGAAATCAGGAAAACTGATACCTGTAATATTATTAATAGTTTCAGTTATTGGCTCAATTTATACTGGTATAGCAACCGCAACTGAAGCAGCTTCTTTGGGTGTAGTAGGTGCATTAATTTTATCATACTTTCAAAAGAGTTTGTCTTTAAAAACATTTAAAGAGTCTCTCTTGGGTGCTACTAAAACATCTTGTATGATAGCTTTTATATTAGCGGGAGCCACTTTTTTATCTTTAGCAATGGGATTTACGGGATTGCCAAGAAATCTAGCTTTATGGATTGAAGGAATGGAACTTTCTCCATATGTTTTAATTTTTGTTTTAATGATTTTTTATATAATTCTCGGAATGTTTCTTGATGGTATCTCTGCTGTAGTTTTAACAATGGCTATAATTGAGCCAATGATTAGACAAGCAGGTTTTGATATGATTTGGTTTGGTGTCTTTCTAGTTATTGTTGTCGAAATGGCGCAGATAACACCACCGGTTGGCTTTAATCTTTTTGTCCTTCAAGGTATGGCTAATAAGGATATGGGGTATATAGCAAGAAGTGCGTTTCCACTCTTCTTGCTAATGATTTTTGCTGTTATCTTAGTTGTGATATTTCCAGAAATCGCTCTTTGGATGCCTGAGCAAATGATAAAAAATATAAATTAGTATTTTGATTTTTTAGAGCCGTCTATTACACCCTTTAGCTGATTGTATTCCTCACAATTACATCCCTCTAGAACACTCAATCTTTCTTTTGCTAAATTCATCCTATTTGTTGCAACATATAATTCACCAAGATATTCGTTAATTCCTATGTGATTTGGCTCAATAGCTAAACCTTGAAGATAATATTTTTCACCATTTTCAAAATCACCAGTTTTTCTTGTTGCAAATCCAAGGTAATTTAATGTGTCTGCTTTATTTGGCTTCATCTTATTTGACTTTACTAAAAATTTAATTGCTCTTTCGTATCTTTTAATTGCTTTCTCTGTTTTACCTTTTTTTTCTAATTTTTTTGCAGCTTTAATCAATTTCACTGCCTTATCATAATGGCTTTCTGTTGATCCAGAATCACTACTAGATCCAGCAGCAAAAGAAGTTCCTGCTAAAAAAATTAAAAAGAACATTGAAAAAAATATTTTCTTTATCATTATTTAAATTTCCTTAAGTTAGTTAGTGTTTTTAGTTCTAAGCCATTATCTATTAAATTATTTTTTATAGATAAAGCAGTTGCTAGAGAACTAGAATTATCTCCATGTATGCACACAGAGTCTATTTCACAAGGTATTTGCTTTCCGCTGTGACAATTAATGGCTTGGTTCTGAACCATGCTTAAAACGTGACTTTTTGCTTTATCTGGATCTGTAATAAGTGCATGAGGTTCTTTTCTAGATACTAAGTTTCCATTATCTTCATAATTTCTGTCTGCAAAAATCTCACATGCTACTCTCATATCAAATTTCTTAGCTGCTTCTTCCATCTTTGAACCTGTAGGCACTAAATAAATTAAATCTTTATTAAAGTTACAAATTGATTTTGCAATGATTGTTGCAAGCTCAATATCTTCGCAAGCCATATTATTTAATGCACCATGTGGTTTAATATGTGTAACGATCTCACCATGTTTTTCAGCTATATTTTGTAAAATTTCATACTGGTCAATTAATAATTTATTTATTTCATCTGAAGATAAATTTATTCTTTTACGTCCAAAGTTTTCTGGATCATTAAATGATGGATGTGCACCTATACTAACACTGTTTTTCTTACAAATTTTAACAACTTGGTTCATGCTATCTTCATCACCAGCATGATAACCACAAGCAACATTAGCTGAATTGACAATTTCTAGTAATTTTGGATCATTTTCATCTGAATGATGCTTTGATTTCTCACCTAAATCACAATTGATATTAATTTCCATACTAATAAATCATAAGTATAACATGGTATGATAAAAAATATATTAAATCTTGGTGACGCAGCTTTGTATTGTGACTTTGGAAGTGATGTAAATCAAGAAATTAATTCAAATGTTATCAAATATTTTTACCATATAAAAAAATTAAATTTAAAAGGTATTACAAACCTAACTCCATCTTATAATAAATTAATAATTTCATATGATTTAAATATACATTCTTTTTTATCTTTAAAAAAAAAAATTGAAAATATAGAGATTAAAGAAAACAATAAATTAGAAAAAAACTTAATCGAAATTCCTGTGTGTTGTGATAATAATTTTGCATTAGATATTAAAAGAGTTGAAAATAAACTAAAATTAAAATCAGAAATAATCCTAGAAAAATTTTTTAGCAAAAATTACTTTTGTTATATGACAGGATTTGTGGCTGGCATGCCTTTTCTTGGTGATCTTAACCAGGAAATGAGATTAAAAAGATTAGAAACACCAAGAGTTAAAGTTCCAAAAGGTTCAGTTGGAATAACAGAACAATTTTGTAACATATACACTTTTGAAACACCTGGAGGATGGAATATTTTGGGAAATACACCACAAAATATTTTCGACACATCTAATCAAACAAACCCTAATCTTGTTAATCCAGGTGATACAATAAAATTTTATAGAATAACTTTAGATCAATATAATGAAATCAAAAGATAGAAACTACTTTAAAATTTTAAGAGCTGGTATCAACACCACATATCAAGACTTAGGAAGAAATAATTTATACCATATTGGTATTCCTTTTAGTGGAGCGATGGATAAAAGAAATTTTCAATTGTTAAACTCACTTCTACAAAACGATTACAATTCACCTGTAATAGAATTTGCTTATCAAGGCCCGCATTTGAAGTATTTTGGAAAAGATATTTTTTTTTGTATTTCTGGAAATGTATCATTTAAAATTATAACAAAAGAGGGTGTTATTGATGGTAATTCATACCAATGTTATTTGTTAAAAAATGGTGATGAAGTCGATATCCGTTCAACCAATAAGTCTGTTTATGGATATTTTTCGATTAATGGAACTTTTGGTGTTGATTATTATTGGGGAAGCTGTTCAATAAATACACAAGCACAAATTGGCCCAAATAACGGGAATAAATTTTCTAAAGATTTAGAAATTGAAATAATTGATATTAATAATTCTTTTAACAAAAGAAAACTTGATTACTTAGGTAGCACTATTGAAAATATAAGGGTCATTAAAGGTACAAACTATGATTATTTTTCCGAGTCTTCACAAAATAAATTCTTTAAAGAAAGTTTTAAAATTACAAAACTTTCAGATAGGATGGGTATGAGATTAGAAGGTCCAAAAATTGAAAATATCGTTGATCCTAATATAAAATCTGAAGGTTTGGTAAAAGGTGTAATTCAAATAACTTCTGCTGGAGATCCAATAATTATGTTATCAGATCATGGAACTATCGGTGGATATCCGAAGATTGCAACTGTCATATCTGCTGACTATGATCGACTGGTACAATTAACACCAGGATCTAATATTAAATTTAAAGATGTATACTTAGAGGATGCTGAAACATTATATAAACTTTATCAGATGGAGACCAATAATCTTATTTCTCAAATTAAATGAATTTAATTACAAAATTACCAGGGCCACTTTTGATTTTTTTTGGTGCTTTCAGCTTAAGTTTTGGAGGGTTGATAGTCAAATCTTTTGAAGGTTCCACTCTATGGCAGATTCTATTTTGGAGATCAGTTTTTTTTATAATTGTAGTTCTGATCTTTCTAATTATTAGTTATAAGCAAAATTTTATTTCAGCATTTTATAAATCTGGAATCCCTGGTCTTATTGGAGGAATTATACTTGCGTGTGGCTTTAGTGGTTATGTTTTTGCAATGTATAATACTACTGTAGCAAATACTAATTTTATAATTCAAACCCAAACATTATTTTTAGCAATCTTTGGATATATTTTTTTAAAAGAAAAAATAAACTTAATAACATTAACTTCTATAGTTTTAGCAATTTCAGGAATAATTTTGATGGTTGGAAGCTCATTAACAGTTGGACAAATGAGTGGAAATATTGCTGCTTTTATTATGCCAATATCATTCGCAACATTAATTTTAATAATTAGAAAATTTCCAAGTGTAGATATGGTTCCATTACAATTTATTGCAGGCGTTATTGCTTTGATCATTGGATATTTTATGTCTAAAACGATCTTTATATCTTTAAATGATATTTTTTTGGGATTTTTAGCTGGTTTTTTCCAACTTGGTTTTGGTTTTATTTTTATTACAATTGGTGCAAGATCTACACCTTCAGCCTTAGTTGGAATCATAATGTTATCAGAGGCAGTTTTAGGACCTTTTTGGGCGTGGATGTTTATAAATGAAAATCCTCCAACCAGCGTTTTAATTGGTGGTTTAATATTGATATTTGCAGTTTTAATACAATTTCTTTCACTTATGAAAAAAAAAAGTGCAACAAATTAGAGCTATAAATTTATAATAGTTATGTTATAAGAATTTATACGGGAGAGACTACTTTTGTAGCGCCGAAGGAGCAACCACCCCGGAAACTCTCAGGCAAATGGACCGTACATATTAACTCTGGAAAGAGAATTATTCTCGCCGAAGGAGCAAATCTCTCAGGCAAAAAGACAGAGGGGGCATAAAGAGTTAATATGAGTATAAAAAAAACATCGTTAAATAATCTCCACATCAAGTATGGCGCAAAGCTTGTAGAGTTTGCTGGATATCAAATGCCCATCCAATATAAAGATGGAATTATACAAGAGCATAAATACACACGTTCACACTCTGGTATTTTTGATGTTTCTCATATGGGTCAATTATTTATATCGGGTGGTGGTGATCTTACAAATGATCTTGAGAAGATTTTTCCTGCGGATTTGAAAAAATTGAAAACTAATCAAAGTAAGTATTCATTTTTAATGAATAACAAAGGAGGAATTCAGGACGATCTAATAATTACCAAAACTTCTGATGGATTTTTAATTATCTTGAATGCTGCATGCAAGTATAATGATTATGAAGTAATAAAATCTAAACTTGATAATCAATATAAATTAAATCTTGATGAGTCATTGTCATTAATTGCATTACAGGGCCCCGAAGCAAAAAATGTTTTAAATAAAGTTATACCTGGTTGTGACAGTCTAAAATATATGAACGGAAACAACCATGTCTATAAAAATGAAAAAGTATACATAACTAGATCAGGATATACTGGTGAGGATGGATTTGAAATTTCTATAAAAAATAGTGATGCTGAAACTTTTGTAGAAAATTTGATAGAAAATGGATCTAAATTGATTGGTTTAGGAGCAAGAGATACATTAAGAATGGAAGCTGGACTCTGCTTGTATGGAAATGATTTAGACAACGATACAAGTCCTATCGAAGCTAATCTAAAATGGGCAATACCTAAGAGCAGAATTGAGACTGAATTTGTTGGATCAGAAGTTTTAAAAAACCAATTTCAAAGCGGAGTAAAAAAATTGAGAGTTGGCATAAAACCAGACAGCAAAGTAATTGCAAGAGGAAATACCAAAATTTACAATGATAAAAATCAAGAAATTGGGAAAGTAACAAGTGGCACATTTGGACCAAGCGTTGAACATCCAATAGCAATGGGATATGTCGATAATAGTTATTCAACTGTAAATACAAAAATATTTCTTGAAGTTAGAGGAAGAAAAATTCCCGCAAATATTTGTAACTTACCGTTTTATAAAAAAAATTACGTAAAAGGGGAAATTAATGTCTGAAGTTAAATATTCAAAAGAACATGAGTGGATTAAACTAGATGGAGAAGAAGCTACAATTGGAATAACAAAGCATGCAACAGAAATGCTTGGGGATATAGTATTTGCTGAACTCCCAGAGAAAGGTTCAAATGTCGATAAAGATGGAACTGCTGGAGTGGTTGAGTCAACGAAAGCTGCTAGTGATGTTTACACTCCTGTTAGTGGAGAAGTTATAGATACAAATCAAATGATAGTTGATGATCCATCAAAAATAAATGAAGACCCAGAAGAGTCTGCATGGTTTTTTAAACTTAAAATAAAAGACAAATCTGAAATGGGTAGTCTTATGAGTAAAGAAGAATATGAAAAATTTGCAAAGGAGACATCAGCATAATGTTACCAAATTCAGAAAAAGATTTTATAAAAAGACACATTGGACCTTCTAAAGAAGACCAATCAAAAATGTTAAAAGAATTAAATTATCAATCAATAGATGATTTAATGAATAACACTGTTCCAGAAAAAATAATGTTTAAAGGTGAGCTTAATATCGGAGAATCTAATTCGGAATATGAGGCGTTAAGAAAATTAAGAGCAATTTCAAAAAAAAATCATGTTTACTCAAATTTTATTGGAATGGGTTATTATGGAACTTATACGCCATATGTAATTTTAAGAAATATTTTAGAAAATCCAGGTTGGTATACATCATATACACCTTATCAGCCTGAAGTAGCTCAAGGAAGACTTGAGATGTTATTAAACTTTCAACAAATGATTGTTGATTTTACTGGAATGGATATCGCTAATGCTTCTTTATTGGATGAAGGTACAGCAGCAGCAGAAGCCATGGGTCTTAGTCATAGATTAAATAAAAAAGATAGTAATTTAGTTTTTGTGTCTGAGGATTGCCATCCTCAAACAATAAATGTAATTCAAACTAGAGCCGAACCAATGGGTTTAAAAGTTTTAGTTGGAAAAGAAGATGAAGTTTTAGATCAATTAAAAGAGGATTTAGTTTGTGGAATTTTACAATATCCTGGAACTTTAGGAGATATTAAAGATCCTAGTGAAGCAATTAGCAAAATTCATAAAAAAAACGGTAAGGCTGTATTAGCTTGTGATTTATTAGCATTAGCAAAATTAAAAACACCAAGAGAACTTGGTGCTGATATAGCTGTTGGGAGCTCTCAGCGATTTGGAATACCAATGGGGTATGGAGGTCCACATGCAGCATTTTTTGCAACTAAAGACGAGTATAAAAGATCGATGCCTGGTAGAATTGTTGGTGTGTCGGTTGATAGACATGATAACAAGGCATATAGATTATCTTTACAGACTAGAGAGCAACACATCAGAAGAGATAAGGCGACAAGCAATATTTGTACTGCACAAGCTTTATTAGCAATTGTTTCAGCAGCATATGCTATTTATCATGGCCCAGATGGAATTAAAAATATTTCTGAAAGAGTTTCTCAATTAGCAAAAAGTTTTGCTGATAAAATAAAACAGTCAGGTTATGAAATTTATTCTGATTATTTTTTTGATACTGTTACAATTATTACCAAAGAAAAGACTGATCAAATTTATAAAAATGCTCTAAATCAGAAAGTTAATATACGAAAAGTAAATTCTGAAATGCTTGCTGTCTCTTTCGATGAAAGAAAAAACGTTTATAGAGTAAATCAATTATTAAAAATTTTTAATGCTGCAGAATCAATAAAAAAAGAGGATCCTTCAGTTAAATTACCTAATTTACCAAAAAATTTATTAAGAACTTCAAAATATTTAGAGCATCCAATTTTTAACTTATATCATTCAGAAACTGAAATGCTTAGATATCTTAAAAAGCTAGAGGATAAGGATATAGCATTAAATAGAACTATGATAGCACTTGGTTCGTGTACAATGAAGTTAAATGCTGCCGCTGAAATGATCCCGATTTCTTGGAAAGAATTTGCAGAACCTCATCCTTTTGTTCCAGTTGAACAAATGGAAGGTTTTAGAGATATGTTTACTGATTTAAAAAATTGGTTAAGATCTATAACAGGTTTTTCCGGTGTTTCTCTACAACCTAATGCAGGCGCTCAAGGAGAATATGCAGGTCTCATGGTTATAAGAAAGTACCACTTAGATAGAGATGATGCTCATCGTAATATATGTTTAATCCCAAGTTCGGCACATGGTACAAATCCAGCAAGCGCACAAATGGTTGGAATGAAAGTCGTTGTTGTTAATTGTGATAAAGAGGGAAATGTAGATTTCGATGATTTAAAGAAAAAAGTAGAGCAACATTCAGAAAATCTTGCAGCTTTAATGGTAACTTACCCATCTACCCATGGAGTATTTGAGGAAAAAATAACTGATATTTGTGAGTTAGTTCATAAACATGGTGGACAGGTCTATATGGATGGAGCAAATTTAAATGCACTTGTTGGAGTTGCAAAGCCTGGAAATTTTGGTCCAGATGTTTGTCATATTAATCTGCATAAAACATTTTGTATTCCTCACGGTGGTGGTGGACCTGGAATGGGACCTATAGCTTGTAAAAAACATTTACAAGTTTATCTGCCTAATCACCCAGTAATAAAAGATTGCGGACCAACAAGTGGAATTGGAGCAGTATCAGCAGCTCCTTGGGGTAGCTCTAGTATTTTATCAATCTCTTGGATGTATATTAAAATGATGGGATCAGCAGGATTAAAGCTTGCTACTCAAGTTGCAATTTTAAACGCAAATTATATTGCTCATAGACTTAAAGATCACTTTCCTATTTTGTACAAAGGTGCAAATGGCAATGTTGCACACGAGTGCATAATTGATATTAGAAATATTAAATCTGAAACAGGGGTAACCGAAGAAGATATTGCTAAAAGAATGATAGATTTTGGATTTCACGCACCAACTATGTCATGGCCTGTAGCTGGCACTATGATGATAGAGCCAACTGAAAGTGAAGGTTTATCAGAAATAGATAGATTTTGTGACACTTTAATTAAGATTAAACAAGAAATTGAAAAAATTAAATCAGGTGAATTTGATAAAATTGATAATCCAATTAAAAACGCTCCTCACACTGATACTGAATTATCATCAGATGTATGGGAACATAAATATTCAAGACAAGAAGCAGCATATCCTGCAAGTTTTTTAAAACAAAACAAATTTTGGCCTCCAGTTGCTCGGGTAGACAATGTTTATGGAGATAAAAATATATTCTGTACATGTCCAAGCATGGATGAGTTTAAAGAAGACGCAGCATAGTCTTAATGCGAATTGCAGTAATCGGATCAGGAATTTCTGGTTTATCAGCAGCACAAAAGCTTTCCAAAAAACACCATGTTGATTTATTTGAAAGTGAAGATCATTTTGGTGGTCATTCATACACCTTAGATACTTTAATTAATGGTAAAAAAGTTCCTGTAGATATTGGCTTTATTGTTTTTAATCATGAAACTTATCCAAATCTCATAAATTTTTTTAACGAATTAAAAATTGAAATTGAAAAAAGCGATATGTCATTTTCTGTTTCTGTAAAAGATACAAATTATGAATATTGTGGCAGAGGTTTAAACGGAATTTTTGCAAACAAAGCTAATCTTTTTAATTTAAAATTTTTAAAAATGTTTCTTGACATTATAAATTTCTACAAAAAATGTGATCAAATTAAAAGTTTAAATGAAGAGATTACTCTTGGTGAATTTCTTGAAAAAAATAAATGGTCAAAAAACTTTATTAATTTTCATCTAATCCCAATGGTTTCTGCTATCTGGTCTATGCCACCAGTAGAAGCAAATCAAATGCCAATTAAATTTTTCTTAAAATTTTTTCAAAATCATGGACTTTTTAAATTAAAAAATAGACCACAATGGTATACAGTCACAAACAGAAGTAGAACTTATGTAGAGAAAGTATTAACTCAAATAAGTGGAGAATATTTTAAAAATTACAAAATTAGTTCGATAAAAAGAAATAAAATTGGTGTTCAAGTATATTACGGTGCTAGCAACGAATTTTTTGACTATGATAAAGTTGTTATAGCTACTCATGCGGATGATGCATTGAAAATTTTGAGTGAGCCGACTGAGGATGAAAAAAAAATACTATCAAATTTCAAATACAAATCAAATCTAGCAGTAATACATACTGATGATGTATGTATGCCAAATAATAAAAAAGTTTGGTCTTCATGGAATTCCTCAGTTGATAAATCAGACATTAGTAAGACATCATTAACTTATTGGTTGAACTTATTACAAAATCTGAGAACAAAAAAAAATATTTTCTTAACCTTAAATCCTTTTTTTGACATAGATCAAAAAAAAATCCTCCAAAAAGTTAATTTTACCCACCTTTATTTTGATCAAGATGCTTTAAATAATCAAAAATTATTAAAAGAAATACAAAATAAAAGAAATGTATTGTTTTGTGGAAGTTATTTTGGTTACGGTTTTCATGAAGATGGAATAAAATCATCCATTAATATGATTGAAAACCTAAATGATTAAAAACTCCAATATTTACGAAGGTAAAGTAATTCATAAAAGATTTAAGCCTAAATATCACTTTTTTAAATACAACGTTTTCTCACTCTTTTTAGATCTTGATGAAATTAATTTGATACAAAAAAAAATTAAAATTTTTTCTAACAATAGTTTTAATATTTTAAGTTTTTATGACAAAGATCACGGACCTAGAGATGGTAGTGATTTAAAAGCCTGGGTAATAGAAAATTTAAAATCAAACAACATTCAATTTGAAAACATAAAGGTAAAATTGCTTTGTTATCCTAGAATATTTGGTTACGTATTTAATCCATTAAGTATTTTTTTCGTTTATGATAATCATTCAAAAATTATAGCTATATTGTATGAAGTTAAAAATACATTTGGTGAGCAACATACTTATATATTTAAAGTCAACGACGAAAAAATAATTACAAATAGCTGTGAGAAAAAGTTTTTCGTTTCACCATTTATTGAAATGAAAAGTAAATATAATTTTAGAATCCTTAAACCTGAAAAAATGTTATCCGTAATAATTGATCAAAGTGATAAGGAGGGAAAATTGTTATATGCATCACAAGATGGGGTTGCAAAAGAAATTAATAATAAAAATATGCTTATATCTTATATTTCTCACCCTTTAATGACTTTTAAAGTTATTGCCGCAATTCATTTTGAAGCATTAAAATTATGGTTAAAGGGAGTTAAGTTAGTCAAAAAAAATATAAAAATAAAAAATAATATTACGTTTGAAAAAAAATGAATTTTAATCTTTTGTCAGATAAAATCGTATTTAATTCTCTTAAACTAATAAAGCATGGATTTCTTGAAATTCAAAATCATGACAGCAAAATATATAAGTTTGGTAATGAGAGTGAACAATTAAGAGCAAAGATTAAAATTAACAAACCTGGTTTAACACTTCAAATAATAAAATCGGGAAGTGTAGGACTTGCAGAAGCGTACATGCGAAATGAATTTGAAACAGATAATCTAACTAATCTAATAGAAATAACAGCTAAAAATATAAAAATTGTCTATAAATTTTCAGGTATTTTTGATTTATCAATGATTAATAAATTAAAGAGTATTTTCATAAAAAATAATAAGAGTAGAAGTAAGAAAAATATTTCAAAACATTATGATTTAGGAAATGATTTCTTTTCATTATGGTTGGATCCTTCACTTACTTATTCAAGTGCAATTTTTGAAAAACAAAAAGACGATTTATTTTCTGCTCAACTAAATAAATATAAAAAGCTTACAGAATTAATAAAGCCAAACGTAGGAAATAAAATTTTAGAAATTGGCTGTGGCTGGGGTGGCTTTGCTGAATATGTGGGTAAAAATTATGATGTAAAATTAGATTGTATAACAATTTCTAAAGAGCAATTTGAATTTTCAAAAAAAAGAATATTTGAAAATGGATTGAATGAAAAAGTGAACATATTTTTGAAAGATTATAGAGATGTAAAAGACAAATATGATTCTATCGCATCTATAGAAATGATAGAAGCGGTTGGGCAAAATTATTTAGTCAATTATTTTAAAAGTATTAAAAAAAATCTATCTGAGAATGGAAGGGCCGCGATACAAGCGATAACAATCGATGATAGTTTATTTGACAGATATAAAACCAAAGAAGACTTTATACAAAAATACATATTTCCTGGAGGTTTTTTGCCATCAAAAAGAAAATTATATGATTTATCTAGTAGCAACGGTTTAGAAATTAAAAAATATGAGTCATATGGCTCTCACTATTCCAATACTTTAAAAATATGGAGAGATGAATTCCTAAAAAAATGGGAAGAGATTTCAAAACATGGATTTGATAATAAATTTAAACGTATGTGGCATTTTTATTTGTCATATTGTGAAGCTGGGTTTAAATCAAAGAATATAGATTTAATTCAATTTTCCATGCAAAATAAAATTTAATATGATTAACGAAAAATTTTTTAAAGTATTTTTATTGATAATTTTCACAGGATTAATTACAAGCTGTATAAATAATCAATCTATGAAACCAGAAGATTTTAAAGATCAAAAACCAAGACTAATAATTGAAGAATATTTAAGCGGAAACGTCAAAGCTTGGGGTATACTACAAAACAGATCAGGTAAAGTTACAAGACAATTTTCAGCTGACCTAGATGGCAAGTGGGATGGCAAACAACTTATATTAGATGAAAAATTTATTTGGAATGACGGTGAAATACAAAATAGGCAATGGGTAATAGATAAAATTGATGAACATAATTATGAGGGAACTGCAGGCGATGTAGTTGGAAAGGCTAGGGGGTATTCATATGGCCCAGCATTTAAATTTGAGTATGTTTTGTTAGTTCCTGTGAAAGGAAAAAATATCAAAATTACTTTTGATGATTGGATATTTATGCAAGACGAAAGAGTAGCTATCAACAGAGCTAAGATGACAAAATTTGGAATTAAAGTTGCAGAGTTGACTGTGATGTTTGTTAAAGATTAATTTTATTTTTTTTGTAATTTAGTTAATTTCCGTATTAAATAAAAATATAATCGATCAGGTATTATTTTTAAAAATTTAAGGATCAAAGTTAATTCTTTTGGGTAGTGTATTTCAAAATTAGAACCATTAATAAGCCCATCATAAATTTTGTCTGCCGAGAATTCTGGAGTTTTTAGAAAAGGCATCTTAAAATCATTCTTATCAGTCATTGGTGTTTTGATAAAACCTGGAGAAACTAAACAAACCCTCACGCCATATCTTCCAAAATCAAAATGTAAACTTTCAGCAAGATTACTTAAAGCAGCTTTGGATGGTCCATAGCCACTTGAGTTAGGTAAGCCTTTGTATCCTGCAATCGAAGATACAATTGTAATAATACCTTTTCCTCTTTCTCGAAAATGAGTTTCAACTGCTTTTATACAATTTAATGTTCCAAAAAAATTTACTTTAAATACATTTTCAATTTGCTCTACATCAATTTCTTTTTCTTTTTTTGGATCCCAAGTACCTGTAGAAAAAAAACAAATTTCAATTTCACCAAGTTCCTTTTTTATATTTTCAAAAACAGACTTACACTTTTCCTTATCATTTACATCAAGTGGATAAGATTTAATATTTTGATGCTTATCTTCAATTTCTTTTAATAAATTTTCTCTTCTTGCAGAAATAGCAACTGTCCATCCATTATTAGCAAATTTTAATGCAAGTGCTTTGCCAATTCCTGTGCTTCCACCGGTGATCCAAATTACTTTTTTATTCATATTTAACTGCTGTATAGTACTTAAATGCTAAAAAATAAAATTTTATCTTTTATTCTCTTTGCAATTACTACGTTTTCAGCTTCATTTATTGGAGGTTTGGTTACTATAAATTTTAAAGAACCTTGGTATTCAAATTTATCTAAACCTCAATACAATCCACCAGATTGGATATTTGGGCCAGTATGGACATTACTTTATTTATTTATGACAATTGCCATATGGAATGCGTGGCATAAAAACACAAAAAATTTAAATATTGTATTTTTATATTTCATTCATCTTTTTTTTAATACAACTTGGAGTGTTGTTTTCTTTGGTTTCCATAATATTTCTTTAGCAATTTTAAATCTTGTTGTGTTAATTATATTTATTGTTTTATTGGTATTTAAATATAAGAATATAAGCCTATTAAGCATGTACTTGATGATTCCATATTTGTTATGGTGTTGTTTTGCATTGCTTTTAAATATAAACATTTTTTTGATAAACTAATATGGATGATGTTGTAATAGTAGGTGGTGGTATTATTGGAGCTGCAACTGCATATTTTATGTCCAAAGAAGGCAGAAAAGTAAAAGTCATTGAAAGGGATCCAACTTATAAAACTGCGTCATTCCCATTATCACTTGGTGGATTTAGACGACAGTTTTTTCAAAAAGAAAATATTCTTTTAGGAAAATTTGCAAGGGAATTTATATTTCAAATACCAGAATTATTGAAAACTGAAAAAAATCCAAATCCAACAGCTAGCATGGTACCCAATGGATACCTTCTAATGTTTGGACCAGATCATGCAGAAGAGCAATACAGAGCTTTAGAAAATCATAAAGAATGTGAAGCGGGTACAAAAAATATTAAAGGTTCTGAATTGAAAAACCATTTTCCTTACATTAATGAGGAAGGAATTGAAACTGCAACATTTACTGATAACAAGAGCGAGGGATGGATTGATCCATTTTTATTTCATAGCGCTTTAAAGCATAAAGCAATTGATCTTGGGGCAGAATTTGTTAAGGGAGAGGTTAAGAGCCTATCTGAAATAAATGCAAAGACAATTATTTCTGCAGCTGGGTGTTGGACTAAGGAACTACTTGAAGATATTCCTGTAGTACCTCAAAAACATACAGTCTTTAGAGTTAAATGCCCTAAACATATTCCAGAGATGCCATTATCCGGAGATCTAACAACAGGAGTATATTGGCGACCAGAAGGAAAAGAATATTTAGCAGGTTCTCCAATTTCAGTTTTTGATGCTGAAGATCTCGAACCTGCATGGAATGATTTTGAAGAATTAGTTTGGCCTGCTCTTGCAAAAAGAATACCAGCATTTGAAGAACTAAAGTTAACAGGTGGATGGGCTGGATATTATGATTGTAACAAATTAGATAATAATGCTGTGGTTGGAAAACATCCAAAATATGAAAATGTTTACATGGCCTCAGGATTTACCGGCAGAGGTTTAATGCAAGCACCAGGAATTGGTAGAGCTCTAACTGAATTAATAACTACAGGCAGTTATCAAACTATAGATATTAGTGTTTTCGCAGTCGAAAGAGTATTAAATAGCTCTGCAAGACCTGAGCCCTACGTCTTATAATTTTTTTACGTAAACTCCCATCATCCCATTAAAAAAAGATACAGCAATTATAAGAATTTGACCATTTAGTGAGTAAAAATCAAATGAAGGATAAAAACTGATAGCTATACTTAAAAAAATATAGGTTAATAAAAAGGGTCTATAAAACTTCTTTAAAAATTTCATAAAAATTCTAATTAAATTTTTACAAGCATTTTTCCTATGTTTTTACCTTCTAATAAATCAATGAATGATTTTGGCGTATTTTCTATACCTTCGTAAACAGTTTCTTTAAATTTAATTTTATCTTCTAATAGCCATTTAGCCATATCAGTTTCAAACTGTTCTCGATCATTTTCATGATCAAAAATTATAAAACCTTTAATAGTTAGTCTTTTTACAAGAACATGAGCCATATTTTTTAAACCAGAGCCAGGATTAGTTGCATTCATTTGGGATATCCTTCCACAAATTACAATCCTTCCAAAGTTTTTCATTTGAAAAATAGCTGACTCTAAGAAATCGCCACCCACATTATCAAAATATAAATCAAATCCTTCAGGACAAACTTCTTTAAGATGCAAAACAAGATTTTCAATTTTTTTATAGTTAAACGCATGATCAATTTTTAAATCATCTTTTAACCATTTAACTTTTTCATCTGATCCTGTACTTGCAATTACTTTACAACCCATATTTTTTGCAATTTGACAAACAGTAGATCCAACACTACCTCCAGCTGAAGAAACAAGAATTGTTTGACCTGGTTTTAATTCACCATGTTTAAAAAGTCCTATATAAGCTGTATGACCTGTCATTCCAAGTGGACCTAAATATGTTTGTAGAGGAACATTTATCGGTTCAATTTTTTTTAAATCATTAGATTTGCAAACAAAGTAATCTCTCATTCCAAAATTACTAAAAACAATATCTCCTTCTTTAAAATTTTTGTCTTTAGACTCTTTAACTATTCCTAACGCATAACCTTCCATCACTTCACCAATATTAAAAGGTGGTTTATAGTTTTTTCTTTCAGTCATCCTTGCCCTCATATAAGGATCAACTGAAATCCATAAATTTAAAACCAATATATTGTTCTTGGTATCTAAAGATATCTCTTTTGTTTTTATTTCAAAGTCAGTTTCTTTTGGTAAACCTGTAGGGATATAGTTTTTTAAAGCTACGAATTTGCTTGTTACAGGCATTAATTATGATCCCCAAATAATATCAAGAATTCTCTCTCTTTTGCATGCTTTCTTATATTTTAAATAATTTTCTAAATATACTTGATAGTAATCTTGATGTTTATCCTCTGCTTTGTAAAAAATCTCAAATTCTTTAACATATGTGACTACCTTCTTTTTAAATTTCTTTTCTAATCTTTTTATATCTTTCTCAATTAAATCTTTCTGATAATCGTTTTCATAAAATGCTACAGATCTGTAGCTGTATCCTTTATCACAAAACTGGCCATAAGCATCAAATGGATCAATATTAAGCCAGAAGTTTTTTAAGAGTTCTTTATAGGATATTTTCTCTTTGTCATAAATTATTTCAACAACCTCAAAATGACCAGTATCTCCATAAGTGACTTCCCTATATGTTGGATTTGCAGTTATCCCTCCTGAGTAACCTGATATGACTTCTTCTACACCTTCCAACATTTCAAAGGACTCCTCCATACACCAGAAGCAACCTCCTGCAAAATATGCCTTATCTTTAGAATGAGAGAATGATGTAGAGATAATAAATAACAATAAAAAGTAGTAAAATAACCTCATATCCAAAATATATAATAATGAGGGTTTAAATCTATGGTATTAAAGGTAGCTACTTATTTAAGTAGCATACCTTTAATAAATCTATTTTATTTTTTTTTATATTTAGCAGCTTCTTCCGATCCACTGGTCGCAGACCCTTTGCTGTAAGAATGTGCACCCATACCTGCTAATTGGCCATCTTTTACTATCAAATATTGATTTCTAATTTCGTTTCCTTCAAAGAAACATTCTAATATTTCTCTAACACCATCTGCATATCTTGCTTGAGCAGATAAGGATGTACCAGAAGTGTGTGGTGTCATTCCATGATTTGGCATTGTTCTCCATACATGATCATTTGGAGCGGGCTGAGGAAACCATACATCACCTGCGTAACCACTTAGTTGTCCACTTTTTAGGGCTTTAGCTATTGCGTCTCGATTACAAATTTTACCTCTTGCAGTGTTAACTATGTATGCTCCTTTTTTCATTTTGCTTATCATTTCATCATCAAACAAATTTTCAGTTTCAGGATGAAGTGGGCAATTAATTGTAACAACATCACAAACTTTTACCATAGACTCTACTGATTCATGAAAAGTTAAGTTTAGTTCTTTTTCAACACTATCAGGTAATTTATGTCTATCAAAATAGTGCAAATGAACATCAAATGGTTTCATTTTTCTAAGTGCATCTAATCCGATTCTTCCAGCGGCAACGGTTCCTATATGCATTCCTTCAACGTCATAACTTCTCTGAACAGCATCTGCAATATTCCATCCGCCTTCATTAACTATTCTGTGTTGATTGTGATAATCTCTAACCATTGAAACAATCATCATTACTATGTGTTCAGCAACTGATCTTGAATTACAGAAAGTTACTTCAACAACATCAATTTTATTATCCATTGCTGCTTGTAAATCAACGTGATCAGAACCTATTCCTGCTGTAATTGCCATCTTAAGGTTTTTAGCTTTAGCGATTCTTTCTTTAGTTAAATAATAAGGGAAAAATGGTTGTGAGATAACAATGTCAGCATCAACAATATGTTTATCCGCTTCGCATCCATCTCCATCTTTACTGTTAGTAACAACCAACTCGTGTCCATTACTCTCTAAAAACTTTCTCAAACCGAGTTCACCTGAAACACAACCAAGTAATTGACCTGGTGTAAAATCTCTTCCTTTAGGCGATGGCAATGTCATTCCATCTGGATATTTCTCTAATTTTGGTAAATCTGATAGAGGATAAGATTTAGGCATTCCTCCTTTTGGATCGTCATACAATACACAAAGTACTTTCATTTCTACTCCTATTACTAGCTTCTTAAAGCTGAATTATTAATTATTATTTGAAAAGACTAGCACAAGTTAAATAGGACTAGCAAACAAATTGTGTTTATTTTGGGTAATTCCTTTTAGCAATAAATTTGTTCAGGATTATGCCGAAAACTATAACAATAATTGATCCACTTATAACTGGGGATATTAAATATTCAAATGAAACTGATCCCATGATCACAATTATCGGATTTCCTCCTGCAGGAGGGTGAGTTACATTAAGAATAATCATTAATCCGACACCTATTCCAACAGCAACTGGTATAATAATATATATTGGAAGTGGAACAAAATTCACAAATATCACTCCAACAAGCGCCGTTAAAAAATGACCAAAAAATATGTTTTTAGGTTTTGCAAAAGGACTTTCTGGATACCCATAAAGTAAAACCATTGTAGAACCAAAGGAAGCAATCAAAAATAATCCATAAGGTGTTTTATAAGTAAGCAATGACAAAACCCCAATTGTCAAAGTAGAAAATATTGCAGCGATAACAGGTTTTTTAATATCTAAATTATTCATCAATATGGAGTTTTTTAAGTGCAATTAATGGCATTAATACACAGTTTTTTCTAGATATATTTTTTTTATTAAACAATTTATTAAATTTATTTAGATTTTTTGGCAAAGGTTTAATTTCATTTTCAAAATAATCGATAAGATTTTTTAATAAATAATTAACTTTATTTTTACTTTTTTTGATAAGTTTATGAGATATTAAGCTTGCAGAAGCTTGACAGTAAACACAGGACTTTGTCTGATATCCAATATCTTGTATTATGTTTTTCTTAATATTAACTCTCATTTCAATTATATCACCACAAGTTTTATTTTTATATTTCGATCTATGAGTGTAATCTTTCAATATTTTATTATTAGTCGTGTCGGATGCAATTTTTATTATATCTAAATCCATATTTATTTAATAATATCACTAAAAATTTATAAAAAATAAATTATTTTATGCCTGATTTAAAAAATCCTAAAGTTGCTATTCCAATTGTTTTATTTGCTGGCATACTTTGGTCATTTGGCCCATATGTTGTAAGACATATAGATCAACCCGAAACTGTTCCTTGGCAATACTTGTTTGCTAGAGGTATTGTTATTTTCTTATTGCTAAATGTCTACTTATTCTTGGAAGAGGGATTTTCTTTTTATAAAAATTATTTAAAAATTGGAATATCTGGAATTATAGGTGGTGTTGGTTTAGGAACAGCAATGATAACATTCATCTGGTCGATTACTAATACTACAGCCGCAGTAACTCTATTATGTTTGGCTGCAATGCCTTTTATAACTGCATTACTTGGATTTCTTTTTTTGAAAGAAAAAATTTCAATTACAGTTTGGATATCAATTTTAGTTGCAGCATTTGGTATTATAGTAATGGCTTACGATAATACTGGAGAAAATTCTTTAATGGGTTTAATATTTGGACTAGTATCAGCATTAGGTTTTTCAATATTCTCAGTCAGTCTGAGATGGAGAAAACAAACACCTACGTTTACAACTGTTGCTATTGCTGGCTTATTTTGTTTTTTATTTTCAACAGTCATGCTTTTAAATAATGATGCAAATTTCTTATCCTCAAATAAAAATGAAGCATTATTTGCAACTCATGGGACTCTTGTTTGCATGGGTTTAATTCTTTATTCAATTGGATCTAAACACATTCCGGCAGCTGATTTGACTTTGCTATCTTTGACTGAAGTTATAGGAGGTATATTTTGGGTCTGGCTTCCATGGCTTGGAATAAATGAAATTCCCTCAACTAACACAATTATTGGAGGTTTCTTTATTTTTTTAGCAATATTTTATTATAGTATGATAATGCAATCCAATAGAAGGTTTATTGGATTAAACTAATATTGTATGAGTCAAAATTATAAGATTGTTAATAGTTGGAATGAATGGGATCCATTAAAACATGTAATTGTTGGAAGAGCAGATGGTACTTGTATTCCAGCACCCGAACCTGCTTTAGATGCTAAAGTTCCAGAAGACTCTGATATGCGAGGAACTTATGGTCCAAGAACTAAGGACACTGTCGATAAAGCTAATGAACTATTAAATAACTTTTCAAATTTGCTTGAAAAAAGGGGCATAAAAGTTGATAGACCAACACCTTTAGATTTTAATCAACCAACATCAACTCCTGACTGGAAAGCCGAAACTATGTTTGGATGCATGCCACCTAGAGATGTTTTATTAACTGTGGGAAATGAAATATTAGAAGCTACAATGAGCTACAGGTGCAGATGGTTTGAATACCTATGTTACAGACCATTATTAAAAGACTATTATAATAAAGATCCAAATATGAGACATGAGTCAGCACCAAAGCCTAGATTAAAAGATGCAGACTATAGAAAAGACTATTTATCAGATAAAATTGGTGTAACTAAAAGACTTGAATGGACAGAAAATAAATATTTTGTAACAACTGAGGAAGAGCCATTATTTGATGCCGCGGATATTCTAAGATTTGGAAAGGATTTGGTTGTACAACACGGATTTACAACTAATTTAAAAGGAATTGATTGGATAAAAAGACATTTTAAGGATCATAGAGTTCACGCTGTGAATTTCCCAGGCGATCCTTATCCAATTCATATTGATGCAACCTTTACCCCAATTAAAGAAGGGTTAATTATTAATAACCCACAACGAAGACTTCCAAAAGAACAAAGAAAATTATTTGAAGATAATGGATGGGAAATTATTGATGCAGCACAACCTGCCCATAATACCCCGCCACCACTTTGTTACTCTTCAGTATGGCTATCAATGAATGTTTTAGTTCTTGACCCTAAAACTGTATGCGTTGAAAAAAGTGAAAAATATCAAGCAGAACAGTTAGATAAATTAGGTATGGAAGTTATCCCTGTAGAGTTGAGAGATGCATATGCTTTTGGTGGAGGCCTTCATTGTTGTACAGCCGATGTTTATAGAGAAGGTACTTTAAAAGATTATTTTCCAAAACAATAAAATGAACGCAAAAATTAATACAAAACGCAAAAGAGTAAAATTTGCTTCAGATAATGTGACAGGAGCTTGTCCAGAAGTTTTGGATGCAATTATCAAAGCAAATGATGGTATTGCTCCTCCGTATGGTAATGATGAAATTTCAGGTGTGTTACAAGAAAAATTTTCTAAAATTTTTGAAAAGGATGTAATTGTTTACCCCACAGCATCAGGAACCGCATCAAATGCTTTAGCACTTTCTGCCTTATCTCCATCATTTGGAAATATTTATTGCCATAAATTTTCTCATATCAATGTTGATGAGTGTGGAGCCCCTGAATTTTATACAGGTGGAGCAAAACTTGTTCCATTGAACGGTAAAGACGGCAAAATAACAGTTGATGAGTTAAATGATAATATTGGAGGGTTTGGAATTGTGCATCACACTCAACCATCTATTGTTAGCATAACTCAAGCAACAGAAACTGGTGAAGTTTACACTTTAGATCAAATTAGAAATATTTCTGAAATTGCACATAAAAAAAAATTAAAAGTACATATGGATGGCGCTAGGTTCGCTAATGCGCTTGTTTCACTAGATGTTACACCTGCAGAAATGACATGGAAATCAGGAATTGATATATTGTCTTTTGGAGCAACGAAGAACGGATGTATAGCAGCTGAAGCAATTATTATATTTAATAAGGAATTAGTTGGCAATTTACCTTTTTTGTTAAAAAGATCTGGTCATCTGCTATCTAAAATGCGTTTTATTTCTGCACAATTAGATGGATACATCTCAAATGATGTTTGGTTAAAAAACGCAAGACACGCAAATTTAATGGCAAAAAAATTAAGTGATGGTTTAGTTTCTAGCAATCAAGTTAAACTTGAATATCCAACTGAAGCAAATGAAGTTTTTGTTAAACTCCCAAAAAAGATGGTTGAGCATTTAAATACAGAAGAATATATGATGAGCAATGAGGAATTAGGCGGCAAGACAGTTAGACTTGTTACAGCTTGGAATACTAAAATTAGTGAAGTAGACGAGTTTCTAAAAACTATATCTAATTAACTAGGATTTTCTTTTAAAAATTTAATATAGTTGATTACTTCATCAAATTTATCATCAGGAATATCTTTATAAGTAGAATTAAATTTTTTTTTTACACATATTGCTACATGAGCATATGGATTTCTTCCTTTTGGGTGATTTGGATGATCAGGAAGTTGACCATTCAAATAATCGCCAGCTTCCTGTATCATTTTCCACAGTTTACTTGCGTTTTCTTTGTTCACAAAAATCTAATCTTTGATTTATCTCTTTATTATCGAGTTTTATTAGTTGAGTTTTAATTCCCCTCAACTAAAACTAGATGAGCTTTAGCCGCTAATTCTCTTACAGCCTTAGCCGCTTGGTATTTTTCTGATTCATAGAACTTACGAGCAGCATCAATGCTTTCAAATTCAATTAATACAACAGTGCCTAGATTCTCACCGTCTCTTACATCAGGACTGGGTTCACGAACTAGAACTTTTCCACCGTGCTCTCCAATAGTTGGTCCGGACATTTGTTTAAACTTGTCCATACCTTCTTGATCGTGTTCTTTAAGATGTGCTATCAAATATCCTTTGCTCATAATTTTCTCTTTTACGTTTTAATGTAACAAATCATGAACCATGAGTCTATTTACTTTAAAAATAGCTATTTGATTTATCTCAAAAAGTTCTAGGATCAATTAGATTAATAGAGATTCAACAAATTCCCAATCTATAAGATTATCAACAAATTTATCTAAATATTCAGGTCTTCTATTTCTATAATCAATATAATATGAATGTTCCCAGACATCACAACCAAGTATTGGTTTTAAGTTATCAATTAAAGGATTAGCAGCATTAGCTGTTTTTGTAACAACCAATTTATCATTATTTAAAGATAACCAACACCAACCTGATCCAAATTGAGTTATACCTGCTTGTTTAAATTGATCTTTGAATTTTTCAACACTTCCAAAATCTTCAATAATTTTTTTCTCAAGTTTTGACGGAATATTCCCACCACCTTTTGGCTTCATGCACTTCCAAAAAAGATTATGGTTCCAATGCTGGCTTGCATTATTAAATATTCCAGCTTTTGAGTTATCTTTTGAGCTTTTTATAATTATATCTTCCAATGACATCTCAGCCATGTCTGTATCTTTTATAAAATTATTAAGATTTGTTATGTAAGTTTGATGATGTTTTCCATGATGTAATTCTAGTGTTTCTTGTGACATTATTGGAGATAAAGCCTCATTAGAATAATCTAGTTTTGGTAATTCGAATGTCATACTTATTTCTTATAATATTTTTTTATAATTAAACTTAATTAAGTTGACGCAATTGAGTTTAAAATTAGTTTTCTAATGCGTTTTCCTCTCTCATAAGGATTGGTCTACCATCTTGAGCTGTATTTAATGGTATAATTTTACCATTATATCTTGCGCATAATGTAGGAGCGCTTCTCACCTGTTCTCCTAAATTTACCTCTAAATCTGCTATAACTAATTCAACCCCTTTTAATATACTCAATATCTTCATTATTCCTCCGTTTTATGATGATGGCTTAAATATTAAACACAAGCCGTTATTACAATATCTCTTTCCTGTCGATCCGGGACCATCTTCAAAGACATGTCCGTGATGAGCACCACATTTTGCACAATGGTATTCAATTCTTTTCATGCCAAAGCTGTAATCAACCTTAGTTTTAAAAGCTCCAGGTAGCGCCTCTGTAAATGATGGCCAACCAGTTCCACTATCAAATTTTGAGCTAGACTTAAAAAGTTTAGCTCCACAATTTGCACAGTGATAAAAGCCTTCTCTTTTCTCGTAATTAAGAGGACTTGAGAATGGTCGTTCAGTCGCTTCATTAAACATTATTTTTTTTTGGGCTTCTGTTAAATTTTGATTAATTATTTTTTTTGTTTCAGCTAATAAAATTTTGTATGGAAAAATACTATATAGTAACGATCCAAATATAGATAATTTTATAAATTTTCTTTTATTCATAGATTTCTTAATAGTTCAATATTACTTTATTTGAATGAGATATTTTGACAGCTTCAATTTGAAATTGGTAGCTTCATAATTAATGAAGCTACCACTAAGATTATTGTCCAGGCACTTTATAGCCACTTGATACTTTTGTTGCATGATTTGCAATTTCATTCATTGGTGTTTCCTCACAAATGGCGATATTTTTAAGTGCACCACTTCCCTCAGTAGCCATTTTTATAGCAGCCATTTGCTCAAATGTGCCATGGGTTTCAACTATAAAGTCATAGGGTCCTCTTAAATATGTGTAAGATTTCATTTCAGCGCCAACACTTTCAGAACACTTTCTAGCAACCTCAGATCTATCTGATCCAGGATCTTTTAAAAAGCCTGCGAATGCTTTCTCTGTAAAATTTCCCATTAAAAAAAATTTAGCCATAGATACCTCCTTTAAATGTATTATAGCACTTAAAATAATTTTTTTTAATATTTTATTTATTTATAAAAAAATTTATTTTCTTCCAATTTGCAATAATTGTGGTGGTTCAAATGTTCCACTTTGTATTTCACTGTTTGATATATTTATCATGGATTTTGCAACAATTTCTGCATTTATCGATTTATATTTTTTTAAATCTCCAACTAAAATTGGAGATATACATTTCATGGCGAAAATACCTATTTTTTCTCCAAATCTTTCCTCTTTTCTTTTTCCAATTAAAAACGAAGGTCTAATTACAATAAATTTTTTAAAGTTTAGTTTTCTTAATTCTTCTTCAGCCATACCTTTATTTTTTAAGTATAAATTTGATGTTTTTGGATTAGCACCCAATGAAGAAATATAAGTAAAATTTTGTACATTATTATCGCTACAAATTTTTCCGATTGTTACAGGTAAATTATACTCAGTGTTTATATAATCTTGTTTGTTAGGTGTTTTTTTTCTTGTAGTTCCAATACAAAAAAAACAATCGTCACCTTTTATTTCTGACTTAATATTTTCTAATTTTGTAAAATCTGTTTGAATAACTTCTATTTTAGGATCAATTTTTGAAGTAGAAGATCTTACAAAAACCTTGATTTTTTTGTATTTTTCATCTTTTATTAATAATCTTAACAAATTTCCGCCGACTAATCCGGTTGAGCCGAATACTAAAGCTGTTTTCATAACTATAAACTTACACTAAATTTTCTTAAATTCGTTCAAATTATTTGGTTCATCTATTGGTTCAGTTGAAGGATTAAGTTCTATACCGGCTGGAGTTATGGTTTGAGGCATAGGTGCAAATTGTGAGTCTGGGTTATCTCCAGACTCTCTAATTTGCATTCTATATATTCCAAATAAACCAATAAATGAATGAAATATAATTAAAAAAATAAAAAATCCATTTTCTCCTAAAAATTCCATAAATAATGAGCACATAAAAGGACCACAAATCGCACCAAGTCCAAAAACAAATTGTAATCCTGCTCCTGCTGCTACAAATTTTTCTTTTGGTATAAAATCATTTGTATGTGCAAAAATTAATGCAAACATTGGCAGACTACAAAAAGAAAAACACATTATACAGATATAAAAAAATATTTTTGATGTAGCTAAACCTTCAGGCATGTACATTTGACTTGAGGAAATAATTGCCAAAAAGCAAAATAAAGCCGCTCCAAATGTAGTATAAATAATCACAATTCTTCTATCTAAAGCATCAGATAATTTTCCAATTGGCCATTGACTTATTGCTCCAGATATAGCAAATAAAAAAGTTACTATAGAAACTTCTAAAATACTAAAATTCATTGAAGTGGCATAAACTGCAATCATTGAGAAAACGGCTGAATGAGATATTCCACACAAAAATGAACTTACAACACCAAATGGTGATGATTTATAAACTTCTTTTAGTTTCATACCTGATATTTTTTTAAAGTTAGGAGCCTTTCTTTTTGTCAATAATATTGGAACAAGAGATAAAGACATAAATAAAGATATCAGTATAAAAGGTTGAAAGTTTTCTGGTTTACTAAAGTTTATGAAAAACATTCCAATTGCCATAGAAGCGTACATAACAATCATATAGATTGATAAAACACTACCTCTGTTCTTATTAGTAGATCTATCATTTAACCAGCTTTCAGCAATCGTATAAAGACAAACCATACTAAATCCAGAAATCATTCTTAGTATAAACCAGGAAAAAGGATTTACAAAAATTGAGTGTAATAAGACGACAATTGAAGTTACAGAAGCAAAAGCTGCAAAAACTCTAATATGACCAACTCTATGAATTAAAGATTGTATAATCTTTGCTCCAATAAAATATCCAACAAAATATCCAGAAAATAACAAACCTGTCGATGATAGACCAAAACTTTCTTTAACTGCTCTAACACCTAATAAAGTACCTTGAAAACCATGAGCGAGCATTATAAACGCCATTCCTGTAAAAAGAGCCCAAGAGTTTTTTATAATTTTGTTCATAAAATTAGCGGTGTTTATGGGCGATCTAATTTTAAATCAAGACAAATTTGTGACAAAAAGAAGAATAATTTTACTTTGATGACGATTTTATTTTTAGATACGAGTGAACAGCTATAGTGAATATAATTACAAGTCCACCAACTATTGTCTCTATGCTAGGCTGCTCTTTGATAACTAACCAAACCCAAATGGGTCCTAAAATGGTCTCGAGAAGAAAAAACAGATTCACTTCCTCGGCAGGTATAAATCTTGGAGCAATCGTCACCAAAACGAATGGTATTGCTACACACAAAATACACATTAAAGGTATATAAATTAGGTCTTTTTCAACTAATTCATAACTTTCAACAAAAAAGAGAGCAAATAGAGCTACTGTGAGCTTACCAACAACAGCTGAGGGGAGCAAATCTCTATCTTTTGCTGACCTGATTATTACTGCGTTAGTGGCGAGTCCAAAAGATGTTGTTATACCCATGAGATCACCAAATAAGTTACCCATCTCTAAAGAGTCGTAAAATATATATATTACAGCGACTAAAGTAATGGCTATTGCTATCCAAGTCTTCTTATCGGGAACTTCTTTTAGAAATATTGCACCAAGAATTGCCGAAAGCATGGGTGCCATTGCAATCATTATTAGTGTATTTGCTACATTTGTATTTTGGATTGAAATTATAAATGTGATGTTGCAAATCGAAAAACTTATAATATAAAAAATACCTGCATAACCAACATTCAAAAATGCTTTAATAAAGTTTTTTTTATAAAATATGAGAAGTCCAATTAATACAGCAACAAATGGTATCGCGCCTCTATAAAATAATAATCCCCAAGTATCTATAGATGATAATCTTATAAAGAGTGAATCTGGTGTGATAAACATCACAGCTATAAATGCAAGTGATGATCCTTTTTGCTGATTTGACAAGTTTTTCAACTATAAACCTTTCCAAAAAGTCTTAGCCAAGTTTATCCGCGATAAATCAAAATATGTTTTTATACCTGTTGGTGATGTTACGTTTATATCTCCATTTAATTTTCCATCAATAAAGTCTATACCTGCAAAGTAAATCCCATCTTTCTTAATTTTTTTTGCTATAATATTTGAAACTTTCTGTTCTTTATTATTTAAAAATGCAATTTTAGGTTTTGCACCTTTGCTCATATTGCTTAATATAGATCCTGATTTTGGAACTCTAGATATAGCTCCACAAACTTTACCATTTATAATGAAAACTCTTTTATCTCCAAACTTAATTTTATTCAAAAATTTTTGACACATAATATGACCATGTTTTTTCAATATTTGTTTTATTTTAAGTAAATTAAGCTTCCCTGAAATAAGATTTATATCATTGCCACCATAGCTATGAATAGGTTTAATTATTATCTTTTTATGTTTTTTGAAAAATTTTTTAATTTCAATCAAATCCTTAGTAAATATTGTATCCGCCATATAATTTTTAAAATTTAAAGAATAAAATTTTTCTGAAATATTTCTTACTGCAGTAGGATCATTAATAATTTTTGTTTTATCTTTGATTCTATCTAACATTAATGTTGTAGAAATATATTCTAAGTTAAAAGGTGGATCCTGTCTGATTAAAATATATTTTGCAAAGGATAAGTCTAATTTTGATTTTTTTAGAATTTTATAAAATTTCTTTTTTGAATAATCAATTTTAATAAAATATCCTTTACTTACAGTTTTTCCTCTTATATTCGATAAATTTTCTGGATAATAATAAAATAATTTATAACCTTTGTTTTGAGCTTCATTAGCTAAAAAAATAGTAGTATCTGTTTTGATATTTATTTTTTTTAAATTATCACCTTGTATAGCAACAATTTTATTGGTCTTATAAATCATTCAAATTTTCGGAATTTGAATACTTACTTATTATATTATCAGCATTTGTTTTTTTACTTTTTACAATTTTTTCTAAGTGATCTAAAAACTTTACTTCACTTAATTTTTTTCTATTTAAAAAGTCTCTCTTTTTTAATCCTGATTTTGATATGTCTAATAGTCTCTCTGCCCAATACGAAATATCCTTGCCCATCAAATTAGTTTTCAAGCCGTTTTTAGGTGCATTTTTATAAGCTGAAAGCACTTCATTAGCTTCCCAATTTTTAATTAAATCTAAAGCTTCTTCAAGATTTCCATAAAGTAATCCAGTGAATAGGGCAGGACCAGCACATAAACACTCCCATCCACACGCATCCATTGATCTTAATTCGATATATTGTTTTAATCTGTTCTCTGTAAATATTGTTCCTAAATGTGTATCAAGATCGTTAGTGCTAGGAATTTTATTTCCAATTTCTTTAATTTCTCCATTCATAAAGTTTTTAAATAAATATTTTTTTCCAGATATATAATTACCTTCACTTTGTAAAAATAAGATTGGATAATTCATAATATAATCTGCATATTTTTCAAAATTTACATCTTTTAAAAAAAACTCAGGCAATCCACCTCTAGATGTTTCTTGCCAAACTTTAGATCTGTAAGATAAGTATCCACTATTACTTTTTTCAACAATAGAGGAATTTGCAAAAAGTCCGATAGATATTGGAACTAAATTATTTGCCAACTTAAATTTTTTTATAAAATCTTCTTCTGAGGTATAATCTAAATTTAATTGCGTACCTGCAGTTTTATACATCATATCCAAACTTAGTTTTCCTCCAACAGGCATATCTTTAGTCATAACCACATACCTTTTTTTTGGATTATTAGGTATATCCTCAAGTTTAGATATAGGATCATATCCAGCGCTTACTATTTTAAAATCTAATTTTTCAATTACCTGATTTAACTCAAATAAATATTCATGAGACTCAGCACAAGCTTCGTGAATATTATTTAATTTTGCTCCAGACAACTCTATTTGATTACCAGGCTCTAAAGTAATACTTTTATCATTCTTAGTTAACGCTATTGGATTTTTTTCCTCAAAAATAGGTTTCCAGCCAAACTCATATAAATTTTCAAACATTTTCTTGATTTTGGAATAATCAATTCTCGTATTTGTTTTTTTATCAAAAATAAATTTTTCATGCTCAACTCCAATCTTTAAATTAGATTTATCCTTTGAGCCTGACTTAAAATGTTCTATTATTTGTTCCTTTGTCTCTATCATTAGCTTATATTGTTTCTTTTTAGATAATCTTCAATTTCCTTTATATTACTTAATTTGTTAGAGCAAGTTTGATTTTTACATATAACAATTTTTGCCTCTTTTACTTCATTATCTAGATATTTAAATGTAGCTCTAGTAAAAAATTTTTTTTGCAAATACTTTTTTATATTAGGATCTAAATTTTGCTTTCCATGAACTGTAAAAGATATACTTTCATTACAAATATCCAATGATTTTACAAAACTAAACATTTGTGCAAAGTTTGAGTTTAAAACTTGGTGGAAACTCTTTTTTAAAATATCAATTTTTTCAAACCATATTTTATCGCTAGTTATAATATATATTTTATTACATAAGTTTAAATATAGGCTATTTCCATTTGGTATATTATTATCATTTAGATCTACTGGTTGTACAAATAGATCATTGTCTAATATTTTATTTTTCTGCATTAAGCCTGATTTTTTATCAAAGAAGTATTCCCAGGTTTTTATTAAAATATCTTTTGCTTTTTCGATGTATTTAACATCACCATCTAACTCATAAATAGTTATCAAAAGACTAGCATAGTATACATAATCTTCCAAAAAAGCGTCAATCTCTGTGTCTTGATAGCAATGGAAAATTTTGTCTGACAAATATTTTTCCAATATCTTTATACTAACAAGAGTATTTTGTTTTAATTCTTCATTATCAGTTACTAGCGATGAAAGAAGAAGTGTTTCTAATAAAAAACAATTTTGATCAGTTTGAGATTTATCATCAAATAATGGTTTAGTACGTTTATTTCTTTGATCTAATAACGTTTTTTCTGTGTTTGAGATTTCTTTAATCTCTTCATCGGAAAGTTTATTATGAGTTTCTATTAAAATATTATTACCTTCAAAATTTCCCTCTTCAGTTAAATTATATTTTTTTGCAAATAAATTAAATTTAGAACCCAGAGTATTTTTTAGTTCTGCATAATTCCATACATAATATTTTCCTTCAACACCATCGCTATCGGCATCATATGCAGACCCATAAAGATCAAAATCATTTTTAAATTCTGAATTAATAAAATCTATAGTCTGCTCTAACTTTTTCTTATAATAAATATCATTAGTTTTTTGAAAGAACTTATTTAACAATCCTATATATTGAATATTATCATAAAGCATTTTTTCGAAGTGAGGGATGATCCAATTTTCATCAACAGTGTATCTTGCTATACCTCCAGCTAGATGATCATACATTCCTTTAGAAGAAATATTGTAAAGTAAAGTTTCAACAGGTTTAAAGTATTCTCCTTTTCCTGTTTTTAAATAAAAATAAAACATTGCATCAAATAAATAAAATTGGGGAAACTTAGGAGCTCCCTTGAAACTCCCATTATCTTTATCAAGGTGCTGTATAATTTTTTCTAAAAATGGCTCTAATGGTTGATTTAATACTGCTGATCTTTGATTAATTTTACCAAATATTTCTTGCATTTGGGGCGCTTGATCGAGAATTTTTTCTCTATTCTTATTATATACGTCAGAAACATTATTTAGAACTTTTTGAAAATCTGGTCTTCCATGCATTTCTTTTGGTGGGAAATAAGTTCCACCAGTAAAAGGAACTCCATTTTCATCAAGAAACATCGATAAAGGCCAACCTCCTTGGGTTCCTGTTAAAATAGATAAACTTCTTTGAAAAACATAATCTAAATCAGGTCTTTCTTCTCTATCAACTTTAATGTTTATAAATTTTTCATTCATTATTTTAGCAGTTTGATCATCTTCAAAACTTTCATGAGCCATCACATGACACCAATGACAGCTCGCATATCCAACACTAAGAAATATTGGTTTTTTTTCTTTTTTTGCTTGTTCTAAACTTTCTTTATTCCAAGCAAACCAATTTACAGGATTATCTTTGTGCTGCTTTAAATACGGACTTTTCTCTTCCTTAAGTTTATTAGTCATGTTTTCTTAAAAAAATTAGTGATGATAAAAAGGTTTTCTATCAAATATCTTTTTAACCATTGGTTCAAACTCTTCTAGAGACATAGATTTGTAATTAGGATCAAAAGAAGACTGGTCGTATTTTTCACAAAAATCAACTGTATCTTGATAGTATTTGTGATCCTTGAATTTATCCCTAGCGTTTCTATCACCTCCTAAATGATGAGCACTGTAATAAGTTTGAAAAAGTCCATGGTGAAGTATTATCCAATATGTTTTTTCTGAAACATAAGGTCTGATTATTGACGCTGCGTATTGAGAATGATTCATAGGCGCCAAGTCATCTCCTATATCATGAAGCAAAGTTGCCACAACCATTTCTTCGCTTTCACCATTCTTGTATGCTCTTGTGGCTGCCTGCAAAGAATGTTCTAATCTAGTTATTTGATAACCTTCAAGAGTTGTAGTTTGACTTGCAAGATATTTAAGTAATCTATCAGCAGTTTTGCGTTCAAAATTTTTTTCATACATTTCTAATAATTCATAATCCTCTTTTGAACCATTTTTCATTTCAGTAAAATTTACTTTTTTCATCAATTACTCGATCCTGTACTTAATAATGATAATTGTGTAACTTTATCCTCTCCAAGTTCATCAATTATTTTTACTGGATAATCACCAGTAAAATGATGATCAGTTAATTGAGGATAAGCATCATTTCTCTTCTCAAAACCCATTCCTCGATACAAACCATCTAACGTTAAAAATTTAAGTGATTTTGCTTTTATAAATTCTTTTATTTCATCTACTGATTTATTTGCTGCTAATAGTTCTTTTTTTGTAGGTGTATCAACTCCATAAAAATCGGGGTATTTTATTTCTGGGCTAGCTATCCTAACATGTATCTCTTTAGCACCATTATCATACAACATTTTTACAATCTTTGAAGAAGTAGTTCCTCTTACAAGAGAGTCATCAACTAAAATAATTTTCTTATTTTTAATAACTGAAACATTTGCATTTAATTTTAATTTAACTCCTAAACTTCTAATTTGCTGTGAAGGTTCTATAAAAGTTCTACCAACATAATGATTTCTTATTAAACCTAGATCAAAGTTTATTTTTTTTTCTTCTGCATAACCTAATGCAGCAGCATTACCAGAGTCTGGAACTGGTACAACTAGGTCAGCATCTAAATTATCTTCTTTAGCTAATTCTGCTCCAAATTTTTTGCGATATTCATAAGCTGTTTTGCCATTTAAAATACTATCTGGTCTCGAAAAATAAATATATTCAAATACACATGGTCTTACTTTTTTTTGGGGAAATGGCTTAATACTTTTCAATGCATCATTTTCTACATAAACAATTTCACCATTTTCAACTTCTCTAACAAACTTTGCGCCAATAATATCAAATGCACATGTTTCAGATGCAAAAACATAAGAATTTTTTAGTTTTCCGATAACCAAAGGTCTAATTCCATAAGGATCTCTTACACCAATAAGTGTATTTTGTGTCATCATAACCAATGCATAACCTCCTTGAATTTGAAACAGAGCATCAATAACTTTGTCGATTGTCTTTGGTCTTTTTGATTTGGCTATAAGTTTTACTATCGTTTCTGTATCTGATGTTGTGTAAAAGATTGAGCCTTCTTCAACCATTTTGTTTCTAAGTGTTATTGCATTCGTTAGATTTCCATTATGCGCGACTCCAATTCCACCTGAATTAGTATCAGCAAAGAATGGTTGTACATTTCTTAAAGCAGTTCCTCCTGTTGTAGAATATCTATTATGACCTATAGCGTAATTTCCTGGCAAGTTTTTTAAAACTTTTTCATCATTGAAGTTGTCTCCAACTAGGCCAAATCTTTTTTCAGAGTGATATTTTTCACCGTCAAATGATACAATTCCACAACCTTCCTGACCCCTATGTTGTAACGCATGAAGTCCTAAAGCAGTTAAGGTTGATGCTTCTGGTGTATTGCTTATACCAAAGACTGCACATTCCTCTTTTAATTTAGGATTATACATCTTGAACTTTTTCTTTAGCATCTTCATATTGTTTTTGATTTGGAAATACCTTTATAAGATAGATACTACCTTTTTCAACCCAAGGAAATGTTAGTGAATCTTTTAAATTTAATGGCCATTTTTTGCTGTCATAGATAACGTCAATAGCTGTGAACAAACAAACAATTAAAATATAGCTCTTAGCGATTCCAAAAAAAAAGCCAAAAACCTTATCGACTGAACCTAATCCAGTATAAGTAATAACTTTACTTATTGCTTTATTTGCTAAAAGAATAAGAAATATTATTAATATAAATAATATTACGCCTACAATTATATCAAGCACATATTCACTATCTAAAATACCTTCAAAATACGGTTTTACTTTCGGAAATAAATAAATTGTTAAAATATATGCCAAAACCCATTTGGCAGCTGACAATAAACTTAAAACAAAACCTTTTCTAGATCCTTGAATTAAGAAATAAATGGTTAATACAAAAAAAATATAATCAAATAATGTTACTTGTATTAAAAAATCCTGAATAGTCTCAATCATTAATTGAATGGTTTAATTTTAAGCAATAAAGAAGGCAAAAGTGTTAAAACCGAAACCATTGCAAGCAACATAGCAATCCCTGTGAATACACCAAAGTAAATTGTTGGTATAAAATTTGACATTACTAAAATTGAAAATCCAAAAACTATTGTAATTGAAGTATTTAAAATAGCTTTTCCAACTGTTGAATGACACAGTTTTAATGTCTTATTATAATTTTTTAATTTTGCATACTCCTCTTTAAATCTGTAAATATAATGAATACTATTATCTACCGCGATACCTATTGTTATTGCGGCAATTGTTATCGTCATCATATCAAGAGGAATTCCCAATAATCCAATTAAACCTAATATAAAAAAGGCTGCTATAAAATTTGGCACAACACCTATTAAAGCTAATTTTAAATTTTTGAAAAGAATAACAAACATTATAAATATTCCAAGCATTACAAATCCAAGTGTTAAAATTTGAGATTTGAATAAACTTTGTAAAAGATTGTTGAAAAGAATTAATACACCACCTAGTTTAAATTCATCATCTTTTAAATCTAATTTATTTTTAAGGTCAGAGTTTATTTTAATTAGTAAATCATTTCTCCTTAAATTATCTAAAGAGTCTTTTATTCGCAAACTTATCCTAGCTTCTGAATCTTTTATGGAGATATATGGATCTACAATTTCTTTTTTTATATTATCTGGTATCTTGGTGTACAAGACACCCATTTCTAAAGAACCTAACTCTTTATTGTTATTTAATTGAGTAGCAACGTCAATAATGGAGGAAAAAGAAAGCACTTTTCCAATTGGCTCCAAAGAGTCTAAATAGTTATGGACCTTTTTTATCTTATCAATTTTATCTTTAGTAAACCAATATTTTTCATCATTCTCATCTTCATCACCCCAATCGTCATCTTCATTTTCAGATTTTTGTTCAACATCATCTTGTTTTGGAAATTTTAAAATAACTTCAAGTGGTGTTGTACCACCTAATTTTTCATCGATAAGTTTCATTCCTTTATAAATTTCTGTATTTTTATCAAAATAATTTATAAAACTATTTTCTACTTCAAGCTTTGAAATTCCTAATATACTTAAAAATATAATTATTAAGGTTGTTCCAAATATTGTATTTTTATTTGAAACTGAGACTTTACCGAAAAAATTAGTAATTTTGGTACCTTTTTCCTCTTTTAAAGCAACTTTATTAAAATTAACTAAATTAATTAATGTTGGCAATAAACTAAAAGTAATAAGAAATGAAATTATTAGACCAAAAGTCATCATAAATCCAAAATCTATTATTGGTTTTATTTCACTAAACACCAAAGACAAAAAAGCAAATATCGTTGTCAAAGCTGTATATAAAATAGGCCAAAACATTTTGCTCGTTGTTAAAGAAATAATTTTAAATTTATTTAACTTCGGAAATTGTTTTGAAAGCTGAAGATATCTTGTACTAACATGAATATTCATAGCCATTGTCAATATCAACATTAAAGCAATAAAATTAGATGATATAACAGTAACTTTCCATCCTAAGAGACCTAAAAGTCCTGTCATTATTATTACTGAAAAAAAACAACTACTTATAGGTACTATTATCCATATCAATCTTTTAAATACATACCAAAGAGTTGCAACGATAAATAAAAAAACTCCAAGTCCAAAAACAATTATATCATTTTTTATAAAAGTCATCATATCATCAGCAATCATAGGAATGCCGCCTAAATGAATTTTGCTTGTTGAACTAAAATTTTGTATTACTTGTCTTATTTCTAAAATATTTTGATGATTTTGTTTTTTTAATTTGTCTTTATATATCTCTTCGTCTTTTTTACTTTTAAAGTCTTTTATTTTATCTTTAGACTTTAAATAAACTATAATACCAGATGTTTTGCCATCTTCACTTATTACGAAATTCCTGAAAACAGGACTATTCAATATTTCATTAAACCCTCTTTTTTTATCAATACCCTTTGAACTAAGTGTAGAGTAGTTTTGCAGTCTCTCTATAAGCGGTTCATCAGAACTGTTTAGTAAAGGAATATCTAATAGCGTGATTACACTATGCACCCAATTAAGTTTTTGAATTTCCTTTTTTAATTTTATAAGATTTTCGATAGAATTTTCATCTATCATACTTCCTTTTGGAGTATATGTTAGAACTAAAAATTCTTTTGCACCATATCTTTCATTTATTTCATTTAAATATTTTAAATCAGGATCACCTTCTATTAATAAAGTTTCAGATGACGCATCTAGCCTAAAGTTTTTTGAAAAATACCCAAAAAAACATAAGCAACTTAATAGTAAAACTAAAATTAAGCTTGGTTTTTTTAAAACAAAATTTTGATAAAATTTAGCTAACATCAACTATTAGCTTTTATAATTTAATTTAATTATTTTGAATATCTTTAAATTTAGTAAACATAGCCTCAAATTCAAGCATCACATTACCAGTGGGTCCATGCCTCTGTTTTTGAATAATTAATTCAGCTAAATGTGAAACCTCATTCATTTTAGCCTGCCATTCTGCATGTTCTACAGTTGCAGGTCTAGGCTCTTTTCCTTGTAAATAATATGATTCTCTATAAACAAACATGACCACATCTGCATCTTGTTCAATCGATCCTGACTCCCTCAAATCTGATAATTGTGGCTTTTTATCATCTCTTTGTTCCACAGCTCTTGAAAGTTGCGATAATGCTAGAACAGGTACGGCCAGCTCTTTTGCTAAAGCTTTTAAACCTTGAGTTATTTCTGATATTTCTTGTACTCTGCCATTATTTGAATTAGATGCTCTCATCAATTGAATATAATCTATTACAACCATATCAAGTCCAAATAGTCTTTTAATTCTTCTAGCTCTATTACTTAAAGCTGCAATTGTTATTGCAGGTGTTTCATCAATATATAACGGCAGCTCAGAAATATCTTTTGAAGTTTCTATAAATTTATCAAACTGTTCTTCAGAAATTTTTCCTCTTCTGATATCATTTGACTTTATTCTGGATTGCTCAGCCAATATTCTTGTTGAAAGCTGCTCTGAAGACATTTCAAGAGAAAAAAAAGCTACTGAACTTTTTTCACCACTTTCCTGTATTTTTTTTGCCGCGTTAAAAGCAATATTAGTTGCTAAAGCTGTTTTACCCATTGAAGGTCTGCCTGCTATAATTACTAAATCAGATTTATGTAGTCCACCCAACCTATCGTCTAAATCTCTCAAACCAGTTGGAACTCCAACAATACCCTCATCATTTTTGTACGCATTAGATGCCATTTCAATTGTCTGCCTCATGGCTTCATCAAATTTTACTAAAGAAGAGCTAAAAGATCCTTTTTCAGCAAGATCAAATAAAGATTTCTCATAATTTTCAATAATTTTTTTTCCATCAGTGTCAAGATCATTCAATTTTGCTTTATCAATTACTTCTCCAGAAATTTTTATTAATTCTCTTTTCACATATAAATCAAAAATTAGTTTTGAATATTCTATGGATTGTCTTGAGGAGGTAGAAAATTTAGTTATTTTAATTAAGTATTCTGGAATGTTAAGTTCATCTTTTTCTTTTTCAAAATAGTTTTTAAGTGTTATGGGATTTGCTAAAAGGCCTCCGTAGATTAATTTTTCTAAGGCTTCATATATTTTTCTATGAATAGGGTCGTAAAAATTTTTGCTTGATATAATTAAACTAACTTCATCAAAAATTTCATTCGATAATAATACAGATCCAATTACAGCCTGTTCAGCCTCAATATTATTAGGTAATTCATCAGCTTTATTTTTTAATAAATTTAACGTTTGTGACATTGTGATTAAATTTTAATTACTATTTCGCCGAAAAACAAAATATTTAAAGAGCTGGGGAAAAAAATGTATAAAAATTAATTCTCTTCCTGAGCGATAACTTTTACTTTTATTTTTGATTGAATTTCTGAGTGCAAATTTAAAATAACGTCATATATACCCAATGATTTAATCTCTTTAGCAGGCTGCACTAGAGATGGATTAATATCAATATTTTCTACTTCTTTGAGAAGTTTTGAAATTTCTGTAGGTTTTACTGATCCATATAATTCTTTATTTTCAGTACTTAGTTTCTTTATTGAGAACTCTTTGCCTTTTAGTCTGTTGTCAATTTCTTTTGCTTCATTTTTTTTATCTTGATCTTTTTTTCCTAGTTCTGCTTTGATTTTTTCTACCTCTTTTATATTTTCCTTGGATGCAAAAAGAGCTTTTTTTTGAGCAATTAAATAGTTTCTTGCATAACCTCTGTTGACATCAATTATTTCTCCAATTGATCCAACTTTTCTAACATTTTCTAACAGTATTACTTTCATGATTATATTAATGCTAAATTTCTAGCACGTTTTATTGATATAGATAAGTCTCTTTGCTTCTTTTGACTCACCGAAGTTATTCTTGAAGGTAGAATTTTACCATTTTCGGATACATATCTTTTTAATAATTTAATATTTTTGTAGTCGATTATTGGAGCACCTTTACCAGAAAGAGGACATTTTTTTTTAAATTTATATTTCTGATTCTGAAAAATACTTAATTTAGAAAAATTATTTTGAGGATTTTTTTTTTTCAAATTTCTTTTTTTCATTAAATTGTTTCTGCTTTCTTTTTATCTTCATCATTTTTTTTGAAATAATCTGTTTCAAGATCAAACTTTCTGACTTTAACTGTCAGATATCTTAATAAATTTTTATCTAATTTTTCATTTTTTTCTAATTCTTTAATGGTTTTGCCTTTACCCTCAATTTTAAAATGAATGTAATTTCCTTTTTTATTTTTTTTTATTAGATAAGATAAATGCATCAATCCCCATTTTTCCAACTTAATTATGTTGCCATCATTTTTTTCTATAATTTTTACGTATTTATCTTCAATCTGCTTTATTTGCGATGGAGATATATCCTGTCGGGTTATTAATGTGTGTTCGTAATAGTTCATATATTTTTCTAGAAAAAATGAGGATATACTATTATAAAAATTTAATTACAATACAAAAAAACACTTAATTTATAAACATTTTTATGTTTTCTTTTATATTTCCTGGTCAAGGCTCCCAATTTGTTGGTATGGGAAAAGATATTTATGATGAATTTACTTACATCAAAGAATATTTTTTAAAAGCAAATGAAATATTAAATAAGGACTTAAGTAAAATTATTTTAGATGGTCCAAAAGACGAACTTGATTTAACAGAGAATACTCAGCCAGCAATTTTTTTAATTAGTTATTCGATTTTTAAAATATTAGAGAAAGAAACCAATTTTAAAATTAAAAATGCAAAATATTTTGCAGGCCATTCACTTGGTGAATATTCAGCATTATGTTGTGCAAATGCAATTAGTTTCGAGAATACTTTAAGATTATTAAAAAATAGAGGAATAGCCATGCAAAATGCAGTCCCTCAAAAAGATGGTGGAATGATGGCTGTACTTGGTGTTGACAATCTCAAAGTAAATGAGATTTTAATAGAAAATAAAAATAAATTTACTTGTTATATTGCTAACGATAATTCTAACGGTCAAATAGTACTCAGTGGAAAAATACAATCTTTGGATTATTTGGGATTGGAATTAAAAAAAAAAAATATAAAATTTGTTAAATTACAAGTCAGCGCTCCTTTTCATTGCCCTTTAATGAGTAAAGCCACACAAGAAATGAAAGATAAAATTTTGTCGACTGAATTTAAGGATCCAGTACCAAGTATAATATCTAATGTTACAGCGCAACCAGTTACTAAAAGTGAAGATATCAAGAGACTTTTAATCGAACAAATAGAAAAACCTGTAAGATGGAGGGAAAGTGTATTAAATATGATTGGTGATGGAGTCAATCAATTCATTGAAATTGGTCCAGGAAAGGTTTTGACTGGATTAATAAAAAGAATTGATAGAAAAATTAAATTAAATCAGGTAAGTAATTCTAATGAAGCTAATTCTTTGCTAAATGATTGATCTTAAAAATATAAATATTTTAGTTACAGGCGCAACTGGGGTGATTGGAAACTCTATTGTAAAAAAATTATATGAAAATAACGCAAAAATAATAGCTACAGGAACTAACCAAGATAAATTAAATAAATTAAAAGAAAAATATACAAATATTATAATTAAAAAATTTGATATTTTAAATCATGATTCAATAGAAGAGTTTATCGATGAAATAAATAAAATTTTTAAAGATAAAATAGATATACTTATTAATAATGCTGGTATTACGTTAGATAATCTTGCAATAAGAATGAAAAAGGACGAATGGGATAAAGTTATTGATTTAAATTTAACTTCAACATTTTTATTAAGTAAATACACAATTAAAAAAAATGTTAAAAAATAAAAACGGTAAAATAATCAACGTGACTTCAGTTGTTGGTCATACTGGCAATATTGGACAATCAAACTATTCAACTTCTAAAGCTGGAATAATAGGATTATCAAAAAGCCTAGCACTAGAATATGGAAAAAAAAATATTAAAATCAATTGTATTTCTCCTGGTTTTATAGAGTCTGACATGACAGATAAGATTAACGATAGTCATAAACAATTACTTAAATCTAGAATAGCCTTATCTAGATTTGGCTTGCCAGATGATGTTTCTAATGTAGCTGTCTTTTTATCATCTGAATTATCTGATTATATTACAGGTGAAACAATACATGTAAATGGAGGTATGTATTTTAGTTGACAAAGTAATATAAATAATTATTAAGAAATTTATGTCTGATGATATTTCAAGCAAAGTAAAAAAAATTGTAGCGGATCACTTAGGAATAGATGAGTCAAAAGTAAATGAAGAGTCTAGCTTCATTGATGATTTGGGAGCTGATAGTTTAGACACAGTTGAACTAGTAATGGCTTTTGAAGAAGAATTTGGATCAGAAATTTCAGATAGCGATGCAGAAAAAATTCTAACTGTTGGTGATGCTGTTAAATTTATAGAAAATAAAGCAAGCTAATTCTTAATTTAATGTCCAGCTCCAAAAAAGGTGGAATGATTGTTCTTTCATCACCTTCAGGTGCTGGTAAGACTACTCTTGTAAAAAAAATTTCTAAAAACAAAAATTTTTCAATTTCAATATCTCACACAACCAGATCTCCAAGACCCAATGAAAGAAATGGAAGAGATTATTATTTTATTAGCAAAAATCACTTTAGAAAGTTAATAAAAAAAAAAGAATTTTTAGAGCACGCAAAAGTTTTTGATAATTATTATGGTTCATCTAAAAATCTTGTTAACGAAAAACTAAAAAATGGGAAGCATGTTATTTTTGATATTGATTGGCAAGGCACAAGACAGATTAAGAATAAAAAACTAAATTATAAATTGCAGACTATATTTATATTACCGCCATCGAAAACTGAACTAATAAAAAGATTAGTCAAGAGAGAGAAAAAAAATTTAAAAACAGTAAAAAAGAGAATGAAAGAATTTAAAAAAGATTTATCCAGATGGAACGAGTATGATCATGTGGTAATTAATGATGATTTGAATAATTGTTACAAAGAAATAATGTTTTTAATTAAAAATAGAGAAAAAAAACATTTTGATCGAAAATTTATAGTTAAACATATCAGAAATTTGTTAAATTAAATTTTTCATATAACTGGCAAATCTCCAAGTATCTATCTTTTGATATATTGTGAGGTCTTAAATTTAAAGATATATTTAATTGTTTCGCAATATCTTCATAATTTTTGAAAATTTGTTTCATAGGTTTTTTTATCATTTTACGCCTTTGATTAAAAAAAATATTAGTAATATGTTCCAAATTTTCTGTTTTATAAATTTTTTTATAAATTTCTTTTGGCTCTAATATCAGTAAAGAGCTCCATACTTTAGGTTTTGGAAAAAAATAGTCTGGAGAAATATCAAATAATTTTTTACCTTCCATTTTCCAAGAAGTAATTATTGATAATCTCCCATAATTTTTTGTATTTTCTTTTGCAATAATTCTTTCTGCTACTTCTTTTTGAAATACTAAAATAAATTTTTTATATAGTTTTTCCAAATTTTTTATTTTGATCCATGAAGTTAAAATTTTTGTTGAAATATTATAAGGTAAGTTACCAAAAACTTTTATTGGAAAATTAAAATTAAAGTCATTATAACATTCAAGAATATCTTTATTTATTATTTCAATTTCACCTCCAAATTTCTTTTTTAATAAAATTGAGAGCTCTTTATCTTTTTCAACAACTATTAAATTCTTTGGATTTTTATTAAGAATTTTTTCAGTTAAATTACCTGTCCCTGGACCAATTTCTAAAACCACGTCATTTTTTGAAACATTTCCGCTATTTACTATTTCAATTAAAACTTTAGAGTTGTTTAAAAAATTCTGCCCTAAGCTTTTTTTTGGCTTCATTTACTAAGTTTATTAATAAAATTCATGGCGTAAAAAAATGACGATGGATCTGATATCCCTTTTCCTAACATTTTTGAGTTTGGCCCATGATCTGGTGAAATTCTTATAAATGGGAGTCCCAAAGTGACATTTATTGCCTCAAATTTAAATAATGTTTTGATGGGGGTGAGAACCTGATCATGATACATTCCGACAACTACATCATATTTTTTCACATTTTTTTTTAAAAAAAAAGTATCAGCGGAAAAAGGACCATCTATATTCACACCTTTCTTTGTTAAAAATTGTATAGCAGGTTTAATTATTTTATTTTCCTCACTAAATTTATCAGTGGTCTCACAATGAGGATTTAGCCCTAAAATTGCAAATTTTACTTTTTTTTTCAATACTTTATTAAAAAAAATATTATTTTTATAAATATTATTTATAATTTTTTTTTTAGTAACCTTTTTTGAAACATATTTAATTGGTATGTGTGTAGTAATTGGTGAAACTGATAAATTTTTATTATAAATAAGCATTACCTCATTTTTTGATTTAGTTTTATTGGACAAATATTCAGTAATCCCCAAGTATTTTTTTTTTAAAAATGTCTCTTTTGATATTGGTCCATTAATTAGTACAACTCTTTTTTTATTATTCTCTGCTAATTCTAGAGATTTTTTAAAGCATTGCTCAATGTAATCCGATGATTTTTTGGTTATATTTGAAAATACTTTTCTATTTTTAAATTTAATATTTATAATATTAACAACATTTCTCTTTGAATATTTTAAATTATTAATCTTATTTAGATTAAAACTTAAATTTAACTTATTTATTTGTTTTTCTAATAAATCTGCATCTCCAATAAGGACAACTTTGTTTTTAAATTTTTTTTTGTTTTTAAAATATTTTCCAATTATTTCAGAAAATGTACTATAAGGTTCGCCTAGTACTATTAGAGTATAATCAATATTCATTAATTTTTGAGTTTTGTTTCAATTTTTTAAAATATAAAAGTGAAAATTGATTTAGTTGTTTATTTGTTTCATAATTTATTAATTCTTTTAATTCTTTATCAATATCGATATTCTGATCCATTTCTTGTTTATCATTAATTTTCAATATTAAATAACCATTAGGATATTTAATTGGTTTTGATATTTCTCCTAAACTCATTTTATTTAAAATAATATTTAAATTTTCTGACAATAAAGTTTCTTTTACCCATCCAATTTGACCTCCTTTATCCGCACTACTTGCTATACTAAATCTTGATGACGCAGATTTAAAATCGTACTCTTTAACATAATTTATAATATTATTATATTTTATCTGTAGATTCTCAGCATTCCTGACTTCAAATAATAATTCAGAAAGATTATACATAAACTTTTTATTATTTGACAAATTATCAATCAATTTTTGTTTTAGCTTTTCTTTGTCGATACGAACCATTCTACTATATTTTCTATATATTAGCTCATTCCATAAAGCTTCATTTTTCATTTTTTCTAGTATTTTGTCGTAATCAATTTTATTTCTATAAATTAAATTTTTGAATTCTTCTTCATTTTTCACTCTTTTAAACTTGAAAAGATTTTTTTTTATTTGATTTAAAAATTCAAGATCTTTTTTTTCTTTAAAAATTTTATTAATTTCTTCTTTTTTTATTATTTCTCTTATTAATGAATTTTTAGAAATTTGGGTTATTTCTTTTTCGTTTAGGTTGACTAAATTTGGTCTTAGAAAGACTAAATATCTTTTCTCATTCTCAATATCTAAATTTGTAATGATTTCTTCGTTTACTTTATACTTAATTTCAATATTTGATAAAGAATTGTTAGTAAAAGAGAAAAATAACAACAATTTTAACAATAATAAAAATCTAAACATTTCTAATTACTTACCAAATTCTCAAGATTTTTTACTCCAAATTCAGTAAAAGGAATAATTTTTATTAAGAAATTTAAAGTTTCATCAGGCTCCAAACTACCAGCACGATAATAAGATTTATTGTAATTGAGATTTATTGATAGGCAATCTGTTAAGTATTCATAATTTAAATTATAGTATTCTGTGAAGTTGTCTCTAAGGTTTCTTGTACTTTTAAATTTTAAGCTATTTTCACTATTTAGATTTATCGTTGTAACGTTAGATAAATTTTCACTGTCCCCAAAATCATGGTTTTCTGTATAGTAATTAAATTTGGTGACAAGGTTATTTACCCCCATTTCTACAATCAACGAATCTAAATTTGAATAGTCTAGATCTCTATCATAAGAAAAAGCATAACCTAATTTAAGTAATTCGTTGATTTTAAAACTCATGTCTCCAAAAATATCTGATCTAGTTTTATTCAATTTAGATTTTGATGGTAATTTTTTATCTTCTTTCAACTTTAAGATATTCCCAAATCTTAATTTAAATCTTTCCCCAAGCAAATTGTTATCTCTCTGAAATTCAACTCCTAAAGTTAAAGCTTCACCTCCTTCAACTTGTGAATTGGTGCTAATTCTATTTAAGCTAAAGGCGTTATCATAATTTAAAGTAAGGTCTTTTGTAGATATATTTGTATTTCCATTTGGACTGTATCTAAATGAAGCTTTAGGTTTTATATAATGTGTATAGCTTTCCATTTTTTTTTGTAATGGATAAGTAAAATCAATTTTAACAGTTTCAAACAAATCATATTTAGTATTTTCAGGTAATACAGTTGAGTTATTTGCATAACTATTGGTATTTTTAAGAAGTAAGCTAAAATTAGTAGAAAGTCCTGACGCATTAATTTTATTTTTCGACTCATATAAAAAGTCGTTTATCAAAACAGACTCAAAAATATTTGAATTATAGTTTTTATTGTATCCATCAGAAAAAAAAGTTAGAGACCCATCGTATGTCTCTGCTAATAATACATTTTTTTCGAAATTAAACTTTGGAAATATATATTGATATCGATCAGACTTGTTTCTGGAAAGATCTTCATAAATTTTAAAGGATGTACTTAATTTGGAGTCTACAAAGTCCCAATTCATATCAAAGTTTGATAGTAATAAATTATCGTTTTTTATTATTGGAGATGTATTTACAAATTTATATGTTTTTAAATAATTGTCTCCTTTAACACTTTGTAAGTTTAATTTATATTTCGTATTATCACTTAAATCTCCTTCTTGATTATAAAAAAAATGTCCTTTAGTTCCAGCATCTCCAACCAAGAAACTAAAGTCACTTATGACATCTGAATTTTGGAATGCTTGTCGATACTCGTTTTGTAATAAAAAACTTTTATCAGCATAGTAACGTGGACTAAAAGTTATATCTTTATCAACATCTATAATTTTAAAATATGGAAAGTTGATAGATGTGCCTAAACTTGCTGAACTTGAATAAGAAGGTGTCAAGAACCCAGACTTCCTTTTTACTGTTGGGTCAGGGTGATTAAAGTAGGGTAGATAAAAAAGCTTGTAATCAAACATTTTAAACCATGAATTTTTATATTCAAAAATTTTCTTTTTTTTATCATGGTTAAATTCTTCTGAATTTAATTCCCATCCTCTGCATTTTTTTTCTTTAATATTACAGGTACTGAAAACAGCTTTATAAATTTTTAATTCGTCTTCATCTGAATGACCACTACGACCCCTTAACATTGGATCATTTTTTTCATTATTAAAATAATCGTCTCTAAAATTTATTTTTATCTCGTTCCCTGCAATTTCGTTATTTTTTAAATTTATTATTAAATCTTCGAAAATATACTGATTGTTATTTTTATCTATAATAACAGAACTTTTTGATTTTATAATCTCTTTTACTATATCGAAGTTAAATTTTTCTTTTAAATCATAAAAATTATTTTCCTGGTCATTAATAAAAGTTTCCTTATCACTATAAATTAATTTTGATTTTCGGTCATAAAAAATATCGCTCGACTCAATTGCGTAACTGTTCTCAATATTTATTTTAGTAGGACCGTTGCTAAATATTAAGTCTTTATTTTTATTATATGTAATTTTATCTCCAAAAATTTTGATATCCTTATTTATGTCATGAAAAAAAACTTTATCTGTGAAAATTATAATTTCATCTGATTTGTTATATTTTGTTTTATTCGAATCAATTTTAATATTTTCATTTTTAATTATAGTGCTAGCTTCAAAAGCTGTAATAATATTTCCTTCTTCAGATATTTTCATATTAGAGGATTGTATTTCAATATTTTCAGAAAATGAGTTCTTACTTATTATTATAGAAATAATTAAAACTAATATAAAATTTTTAATTCTCATTTATTCTTACTATTCCTATATTACATATTAAAAATAAAATTAATAATGGTATCCATACTGATAAATAAATTGGCAAAATACCTTTAACTCCCAAAATACCTGAAAAATAATTTAAATAATAAACAATAACAGATATAAAAATACCAAAAATTATAACAAAGAACTTAGACTTATATCTTTTTAATTTATTAATGATTATAAAACCCAAAACTGTCATTAATATATAGAAGATTGGCATACTATAAATTTTATTTAAATGAACTTTTATATCTTTATTTGAATATCCAATTTTAAGATAGCTTTTCGATAATTTATGTAATTCGTAAACATTCAAAGAATTTAAGTTAGAAAATAGATTTGAAATAATTTCTCCATCAAAAGAGGAATTATGAACAAAACTTTTTAAATTTCTTCTGCCTCCATTGGCATCAATTATTAAGACTTCACTCAGTTGCCAGATTTTTGATTGAATATTCGCAGTTTCAGCTTTGATTGTACTTTTATTATTATAATACTTGTCTGCTTCAGTAATAGTCACAGATTTTAAGTTATTTTTATCAAATTTTTCTGCATTAATAATATATAAATTTTTATCCACTTCTTCTTTTATCCATAATCCATTGTCATTAACTACTGCTAAGTATTCATTAGTATTACTTATACTATTTTTGAAATCCAAATATTTACTTTTTAAATTTGAAGAAATTGAATAATAAAAAAGTAGTAATAAAATACCAATAAATCCTGCAATTATTGTAAGCTGAAATACAATCTTCAAATTACTTATACCATTTGTATTTAGTATGGATAATTCATCTTTCTCTTGTAAACTCAAATAAAAAAAATTTACAGTTAAGAGAAAAATAAAAGGAAATATTTCAAACAAAAGAGAGGGCGCATTCAATACCGAAAGATAAAGCACATTGTAAATTTCAATATTATATTTTTCAGAAAATCTTATTTCTTCAAAAATGTTTATAATTATAACAATACATAAAAAAATAAAACTTATT
>CACGSX010000003.1 GCA_902575835.1 uncultured Pelagibacteraceae bacterium
ATAATAAAATCTAATCGTACAGTAGATTTAATTAAATATTTAAAAAAAAAATTTAAACATTCAGAAATATTTTTTTTAATGGGGGCAGATAACCTAATAAATTTTCATAAATGGAAGGGGTACAATTCAATAACTAAAATGTGCAAAATATTGGTATTTGATCGAAATGGATACAAATCAAAGGCTTTTAGATCTAAATCATTTAAGAAATATAATAAAAAAGCAGTTGAATTTATAAAGTTTAATAAAGTCAATATTTCATCTTCTCAATTAAGAAAAATTTGATACTCTAAATTCAATTAATGGAAAAAATATCAGCTCTTAAAGATGAAATAATCAAAACGCTTGATATTAATAAAGCCTTAGACATAGTTTCAATAGATCTCGAGGGAAAATCATCAGTTGCAGACTTCATGATTATAGCTAGTGGTACATCATCAAGACATATTCAAGCTTTGTCTGAACAAGTTTTTGAAAAATTAAAAATTAATGGTGTGAATAATTGTAAAATTGAAGGAAAAGATAGCAATGATTGGAAGCTTGTAGATGGAATAGACTTAATTGTTCACATTTTCAATCCTGAAAAAAGAAAATTTTATGAATTAGAGAAAATGTGGTCAGAATTAATTCCTAAAGAAAAACTGATCATATGAAAAAAGTATACTTAATAGCGTCTTTATTTTTTTTCGTATTTACAAATCCAATTTTGAGTAATGAAAACGATATTTACAAAAAAATTGATTTATTCAGCGAAGTCTTAGATAAAATTAATAAAGAATATGTTGATGAAGTAAATCAGAGTGAAGCAATGGATGCTGCTATAAACGGCGTTTTGCAATCTTTGGATCCTTATTCAGCATATATGTCTCCAGACTCGTTTAAAAATATGCAAACTGAGACTAGCGGAGAATTTGGAGGATTGGGCATTGAAGTCAGTATGGAGGCTGGTGTCGTAAAAGTAATTTCTCCAATTGATAACTCGCCAGCTGAGGAGGTTGGTGTTAAAGCTGGAGATTACATCGTTAAAATTGATGATGTTCAAGTTCAAGGAAAAACTCTTTCTGAAGCTGTAGAATTGATGAGAGGCCCAGTTGGATCTGATATAGAAATTACTGTCAGAAGAAGAGGAGAAAGAAAAGCACTTATATTTACAATTACAAGAGAAATAATACAAGTTGCATCTGTAAAGTCAGAAATTAAAGATGATCAAACAGCTTATATAAGATTAACATCATTCAATGAGAATAGTAGTAAACAAATAAAAAATAAAATCAAAGAATTTAAGAAAAATAAGAAAATTAAAAATTACATATTAGATTTAAGAAACAATCCTGGTGGATTGTTATCTCAAGCGATAAAAATATCAGATTATTTTTTAGAAAATGGAGAAATAGTTTCAACAAAAAGTAAAAGGAAGTATGAAAATAGAAAATGGTTTGCAAAAAAAGGAGATATTATTGATGGAGAAACAATGGTTATTTTGATTAATTATGGGTCTGCATCAGCATCTGAGATTGTTGCAGGAGCACTACAAGATCACAAAAGAGCTATATTAGTAGGAGAGAGTACATATGGAAAAGGGTCAGTCCAGTCAATTATTCCTTTAGAAAATGAAGGTGCCATAAGACTTACTGTTTCTAAATACTATCTCCCATCAGGTAAATCGATTTCAAGAGTAGGTGTAAATCCAGATATAGTTATTGCTGAAGGTTCAGATGAATTTAGAATAAATACAGATACTGATAACCAGTTGGAATTTGCTCTTAAATTATTAAATGGTTAAGAATGAAAGAAAAATTTCAAAAACTTCCACTAAGAAATGGTGTTGGTATCGCAGTCTTAAATAAAGAAAATAAGATATTTGTTGCAAAAAGAATTGATAATCCTGCTGATTTTTGGCAGATGCCTCAAGGCGGTATTGATGAAGGTGAAAATTATTTTGATGCTGCGTTAAGGGAACTTAAAGAAGAAACAAGCATAAAGTCAGTAGAACTAATTAAAGAAATAAACAAATACACAACTTACGATCTTCCTGATCGCCTCTTAGGAATTATTTGGAAAGGAAAATATAAAGGCCAAAAGCAAAAGTGGTTTATTGTAAAGTTTAATGGAGAGGAAAATGAAATTAACATTAAAACTAAACATCCTGAATTCTTAGATTGGAAGTGGATAGATATTAAAGATTTAACAACTAAAGTTGTAGATTTTAAACTTCATGTTTACCAAGAAATTCAAAAAGAACTAGAAAAAGTAGTTAATTAATACCTATAGATTTTAGAACTTCGACTTTGTGATTTAAAAGAAATCTTTTTTGATCATCGATATTATCTTTTGATAATTCTGCTTCAGCACTGGTTATCGATTCAGATACAAAATTTTTATCAGCATCTTTTAAATCAAAAATTGAGCTAGTTAATACAGATAACGTATTATCTTTAAATTCGACAATACCATCTTCAACATAAAAGTTTTGTTCCTCAGATTCAGAAAATACTCTAATTATTCCTGGTTTTAAAAATGAGATAATTGGAATATGGTCTTTAAGAATACCAATCTCTCCTTCTACAGCAGGAATTACAACTTCAAATACATTGTCTTTTGAAAGAAAAGATTGTTCTGGGTTTACAATATCTATATTAAAAAGATTACTCATTATGCAGCTGCATCTTTTGCCATCTTTTCAGCTTTTTCTATTGCTTCTTCTATTGTACCAACCATATAAAAAGCAGCTTCAGGCAGATGGTCATATTCTCCTTTGCATATTGCGTCAAACCCTTTAATTGTCGACTCTAAATCTACTAGTTTACCTGGAGATCCTGTAAATACTTCAGCAACAAAGAAAGGTTGAGATAAAAATCTTTGGATTTTTCTAGCTCTAGCTACGGTAAGTTTATCATCCTCTGATAGCTCGTCCATTCCTAGAATTGCAATAATATCTTGCAAAGATTTGTATGTTTGTAATATTTTCTGAACAGATCTTGCTACTCGATAGTGTTCATCACCAACAACTCTTGGATCTAAAATTCTAGAAGTAGAATCTAAAGGGTCAACAGCTGGATAAATACCTAATTCAGCAATTTGTCTTGAAAGTACAGTCGTTGCATCTAAGTGTGAAAAAGAAGTTGCTGGAGCTGGATCCGTTAAATCATCTGCAGGTACATAAATTGCCTGAACTGATGTAATTGATCCTTTATTAGTAGTTGTAATTCTTTCCTGTAGGTTTCCCATATCTGTTGCAAGAGTAGGCTGATAACCAACCGCAGAAGGGATTCTTCCAAGAAGAGCTGATACTTCTGAACCTGCCTGAGTAAATCTAAAAATGTTATCAACAAAGAACAAAACATCTTGACCCTCTTGATCCCTGAAATACTCTGCCACAGTAAGACCAGTTAAAGCTACTCTAGCTCTAGCTCCTGGAGGCTCATTCATTTGTCCATAAACTAATGCTGCTTTAGATCCAGTTCCCTCTGGCTTGATCACTCCTGACTCTATCATTTCGTGATATAAATCGTTCCCTTCTCTAGTTCTCTCTCCCACTCCAGCAAATACTGAAAATCCACCATGGGCCTTAGCTATATTATTTATAAGTTCCATTATAATTACAGTTTTTCCAACTCCTGCTCCACCGAACAATCCAATTTTTCCACCTTTAGCATAAGGTGCTAATAGGTCGATTACCTTTATTCCAGTTACTAGAATTTCTGTTTCTGTAGACTGATCATTAAAAGAAGGAGCTTGTCGGTGTATAGGCCAATTTTCTTTAGTAGAAATTTGTCCTTTCTCATCGATTGGTTCACCTATAACGTTTACAATTCGTCCTAATGTTTCTGGACCTACTGGAACTTGAATTGGAGCACCAGTATCTTTTACTTCATCACCCCTTTTTAGTCCCTCTGTACTATCCATAGCAATGGTTCTAACACTTGACTCTCCAAGGTGCTGCGCAACTTCTAAAACTAATCTATTACCTCCATTATCACACTCTAAGGCTGTTAATATTTCTGGCAGTTCTCCATCAAATTTTACGTCAACTACTGCACCAATTACTTGTGTTATGTTTCCTTTTTTGCTCATAATTATAAACTTTCTGCTCCTGATATAATTTCAATTAACTCTTTTGTTATTGCTGCTTGACGGCTTCTATTATACTCAATTGTAAGCCTATCAACCAATTCGCCTGCGTTTCTGGTTGCATTATCCATTGCTGTCATCCTCGAACCTTGCTCACTGGCAGAATTCTCTAACATTGCTTTAAATATTTGCGTTGAAATATTTTTAGGCAATAAATTACTTAAAATCTCATCTTCATCTGGTTCAAACTCATAGTCATTATCATTACTAGAGTCATCTTTATCATTTTTATCTTCATTAAGTGGAACTATTTGTTGTTCTTGAGGAATTTGCGTAATCACATTTTTAAATTTATTGTAAAATATTGCGCAAACATCAAATTCATTTTTTTCAAATTTTTCAATTATAATTTTTCCTACTTTATCTGCATCAAAGTAATTTATATTTTTTGACTCTTTGAAAGAAATGTTCTCTACAATATAACTTTTATACTGTCTTTTAAGTTGATCATATCCTTTAGATCCAACAGTAATAATCTTTAAAGTTTTATTTTCAGATATTATTTTTTCGAAATAACTTTTTGCTTTTTTAATAATGTTAGTATTAAAACCTCCACATAAACCTCTATCAGCAGTGAGTACAATACATAAATGAACTTTCTCTTCACCTGTCCCAACCAGTAATTTGGGGGCATTTTCTTTATCTGTTATACTTTTTGAAAGATTTAAAATTACATTATTCATTTTTTCAGAATAAGGTCTGCCTTTTTCAGCATTCTCTTGAGCTTTTCTCAACTTAGCTGCAGCCACCATTTTCATAGCTTTTGTTATTTTCTGAGTTGATTTAACACTCGTAATTCTTTTTCTGAGATCATCTAAACTTGGCATTTATAATTATTTAATTCCTTTAATTAATTCTACTAATTGTTTTTCAATGTCTTCCTCAATCTTTCCAGTTTTGGCAATAGACTCCATAATCTCAGGCTTATCAGATTTACACTTTTGTAGAACTTTATTTTCAAAGTCAGCTACATCTTTAAGTTCAATATCATCCAAATAACCTTTTACACCACAGAAAATTGATATAACTTGTTCTGCAACTGTCATGGGAGAATATTGTCCTTGTTTTAAAAGTTCAGTTAACTTCGAACCTCTATTTAAAAGTTTCTGTGTAGATGCATCTAAATCAGATCCAAATTGAGCAAAAGCTGCCATTTCTCTGTATTGAGCTAACTCTAATTTAATTGATCCAGCCACAGATTTCATAGCTTTAGTTTGTGCAGCTGATCCAACTCTAGATACGGATAATCCAACGTTTACTGCTGGTCTAATTCCTTGATTGAAAAGTTCAGTTTCTAAAAATATTTGCCCATCTGTAATAGATATTACATTTGTTGGAATATATGCAGAAACATCACCTGCTTGTGTTTCAATAATTGGTAGCGCAGTTAAAGAACCTCCGCCATTTTCATCACTTAATTTAGCAGCTCTTTCTAATAATCTACTATGTAAATAAAACACATCTCCTGGATATGCTTCACGCCCCGGTGGTCTTCTTAATAATAATGACATTTGTCTATATGCGACTGCTTGCTTAGATAAATCATCGTAAATAATTAAAGCATGCATTCCATTATCTCTAAAATATTCTCCCATAGTACATCCTGTGTAAGGAGCTAAAAACTGAAGAGGCGCAGAGTCTGAGGCTGTTGCGGAAACTATAGTTGTATATTCCATTGCGCCAGCGTCCTCTAATGTTTTTACAATCTGAGCAACAGTTGATCTTTTTTGTCCAATTGCAACATATATACAATAAAGTTTTTTACTTTCGTCGTCTGACTCATTAATTTTCTTCTGATTGATAATTGTATCGATAGCTACTGCAGTTTTACCTGTTTGACGATCTCCAATTATAAGTTCCCTTTGCCCTCTTCCAACGGGAATTAAGCTATCAATTGCTTTTAAACCTGTTTGCATTGGTTCACCAACAGATTGTCGTGGAATAATTCCTGGCGCTTTAACTTCTACTCTTTTTCTCTCTAAACTTTTATCTAAAGCTCCTTTTCCATCAATTGGATTTCCTAATCCATCAACAACTCTTCCTAAAAGTTGTTTTCCAACTGGTACATCAACAATCGCACCAGTTCTTTTTACAGTATCTCCCTCTTTAATTTCTCTATCATCACCAAATATAACAACACCAACGTTGTCACTCTCTAAGTTTAATGCCATTCCTTTAGAGCCATCGGAAAACTCAACCATTTCTCCTGCTTGAACATTATCCAAGCCATAAATTCTTGCAATTCCATCTCCAACAGACAATACTTGTCCCACCTCTGAAACTTCAGCTCTATCGCCAAGTTTTTTTATCTGTTCTTTTAGTATTTTTGTTACTTCTGAAGGATTTATTTCCATTTATGCCTCTATCATTTGTTTTTGAATTTGTTGCAGTTTATTTTTAATAGAATTATCTACCATTGTGCTTCCCACTTTTAATACCAAACCACCAATTAAACTTGGGTCAAATTTATAATTTAACTGTATCTTAGCTCCAAAGTTTTGAGATAACTCTTCTTTAATTTTAGAAATATCTGTTTCATTAAGTTCTTTAGCTGAAAAAAGCTCTGCTTTTATCTCGCCTCTAGCTTTCGAACATACCTCTATAAAATCTCTTAAAATTTTTTCTAAATAAAAAAATCTTCTTTTTTGTATTAAAAAAACCAGAAATCTTTTTAAAAGATTATCGAAATTGTTTTTTTCAGAAATTGTTTCAATAACTCTAGTTAAATCCTCAATGCTTGTCGTAGGGTTTTTAATTAAATATCTAAATTCTTTACTTTCATTTATGAGTCTACTTATTGCAACGACTTGTTCCTCTACTTTTGCTAGAGATTTATCTTCATTAGCCAGCTCAAATAACGCTTGCGCGTAACTGTTGTTAGAAGTTATTGATATTTTGTTTTCGCTCAATTTATACTCTCAATTGTGAAGATGTTTAAAATTTCGCTTAGATAACATACGAATTATCAGTCTTCAAGGCTCAGATTGTGAAAAATGGTAAGATTTAATGGGCTAATTGAAGCTGATAGGGTCAACATCAACTGAAAGTTTCATTCCTTTGGAGAGTTGAAATTCTTTCAATACATCTTTCAATTTTTTCTGAATACTAGATGTTTTTTTTGCTCTTATTAATAGTCTATTTCTGAATTTTTGATTAATTCTATATATTGGGGCGTTTACGGGACCTAAAATTTTTGCATCGATAGACTTTGATAAAATATTTTTAAGTTTTGCGGCATCTATATCTAATTTTTTTTCATTTGATGAAGATAAAATTAAAGCGATAAATCTTTCGTAGGGAGGTAAATTATTCTTTTTTCTTAAATTTAATTCATTTTCTAAAAATTTAAAAGGATCTTCGTTTGTAATTTGATTTATAACTTCTGGTTTTAAGTTATATGTTTGGAAATAAATATTTGCTGGCTTGCCAGTTCTACCCGCTCTTCCTGATAACTGGTGGTAAAGTTGTAAATTTTTTTCAGTGCTCCTAAGATCGTGTCCTTGAGAAGTTAAATCAATATCTAATACAACAATACAATTCAATTTTGGAAAGTGAAATCCTTTTGATATTAATTGAGTACCTACAAGAATATCTATTTCACCAGATATAATTTTATCCAATTTATCTTTACCAGATGCTTTATTCATTGTGTCGCTGGAAAAAATTGTTGTTTTTTTATTAGGGAATAAGTTTTTAACCTCTTCCGCAATTTTTTCTACTCCAGGTCCACTAAATACAAACTCACAAATATCTCCTTTTTTACAATCTCTATTTAATTTTGATTTATATCCGCAGTAATGACACAAAAGAATTTTTTTATTTTTGTGAAATACTAAATTTATAGAGCACCTAGGGCATGTAAAAACATTTAAACATTTTTTACATAAAACGTAGGGCGCAAAACCTCTTCTATTTATGAAGAAGAGAATTTGATCTTTTTTATTTAAATGTTCTTTTACTTTTTCAATAGTTTTAAGAGATATAGAACTTTTGGTTGCTAGTTGATTTTGATAAAGATCTATAACATGGTGTTTGGGCAAATTCGCACCTTTATATCGATTAAGTAATCTTGAGTAATTATATTTTTTAATTTTAATATTTTCAAATGTTTCGATTGATGGAACTGCAGTTACTAAATTTATTGGAATATTTTCATGTTTAGCTCTTGATATTGCCATATCTCTAGCATTATAGATAATTCCTTCATCTTGTTTGTAAGATTGATCGTGTTCTTCATCTACAGTAATTAAACCCAATTTTTTGAATGGTAGAAATAAAGATGACCTTGCTCCAATAGCTACTTTTATTCGGCCTGAGGATAAACCATTCCATATAATTTTTCTTTTTTTTGGGCTTACTTTTGAATGCCAAACTGCAGCTTCGAATCCAAAATAAGATTTAAATTTTTTTTCAAATTCATTTGTTAACCCTATTTCGGGCAATAAAATTAGAGCTTGTGATCCAATATTTAGAATTTTTTCAATAGCTTTAAAATAAACTATTGTTTTGCCTGAACCTGTTGTTCCTTGAAGTAAATGAACTCTAAAACCGCTATCATATTTTGATAATTCTTTATAAGCGTTATTTTGTTCTTCAGAAAGTTGATAAATTTTTTTTTCATTTGATACATCGTATTTTAATAGATCTTTGTCATTTTTTATTTTTAAATTTTCGTCATTAATCAAATGTAGTTTTAGACACATTCCTAGAGGTACAAGATTATAGTTAGAAAACCACTTTAGAAAATTGATTGTATTTTTACTTAGTGGTTCAATTTCAATTTTTTCAGTTATAGATTTTAATTTAAATTCTTTCTTATTCTTTTCTTCAAAAATATCCCAAATTACACCAATAATATTTTTCTTACCAAAAGGCACTTTTACATAATCTCCTGGTTTTAATTTAAGATTACTTAGATATGTAAATGGATGATCAAATATATTAGGCAATAGAACAGGATATTTCATAAATTAATTATGATATATATTAAGAGTGTATCTGTCTTTTATCTACAGATAATGCCGCTTCTTTTATAGCCTCTGAAAATGTTGGGTGTGCGTGGCATGTTCTTGCAATATCTTCTGAACTGGCCCCAAACTCCATTGCAACGGACATTTCTGCTATCATTTCTCCTGCATGTGGACCAATTATATGTACACCAAGCACTTTATCAGTTGATTGTTCTGCCAAAATTTTTACAAAACCCTCCGGTTCATCAATTGCTTTGGCTCTCGAATTTGCCATAAAAGGGAATTTACCAATTTTATAACCAATGTTTTCTTTTTTTAATTGCTCCTCAGTTTTACCAACATAAGCTACCTCTGGGGATGTATAAACAACTCCAGGAATAATATCATAATTAACATGACCTGATTGTCCTGCTATAAGTTCTGCAACGGCAATCCCTTCTTCTTCGGCTTTATGGGCTAACATAGGACCATCAATAACATCTCCTATTGCGTATATATTTTTAATATTTGTCTCAAAATTTTTATTTACTTTAACTCTTCCTTTTTCATCTAAAGCTACACCAACTTTATCTAAATTTAAATTTTTAGTATAAGGTCTTCGTCCAACAGAAATTAAAACAACATCAACATCGTGTTTAACTTTTTGACCATCATTTTGTGAAGTCTCCACCGTTACACCATTAGAGTTTTTAGTTATTTTATCAACTTTAGTATTAAGGTTGAATTTTATACCTTGCTTTTTTAATATTTTCATAAATTCATTTGAAATATCTCGATCCATTCCGGGAGTGATATGGTCTAAAAATTCTACAACTGTAACTTCAGTACCAAGTCTTGACCAAACTGATCCCATTTCTAATCCTATATATCCTCCTCCGACAACAATCATTTTATTAGGAAGCTTGGGAATAGATAGGGCTCCAGTTGAAGAGAGAATTCTTTCTTCATCGAAATCTACTCCAGGCAATGAAACTGGCTCTGATCCTGTGCTGATTATTGTTTTATCAGTTTGAATTATTTTAGTGCCTTCAGAGCCTTCAATTTTTATTGAATTTTCGTTCTCAAATGAACCTTTGCCTTTAAAATATGTGACTTTGTTTTTTTTGAATAAAAATTCCACTCCTTTAGTCAAAACTGTTACAGCTTTGTCTTTATTTTTCATCATTTTATCTAAATTAAGTTTTATTTCACCAGTCTCAATTCCAATTTTTTCAAAATTTTTAGCACTGTGAAATTTTTCAGATAAATTAAGTAAACTTTTTGATGGAATGCATCCTATATTTAAGCATGTTCCTCCTAGAGACCCTCTAGACTCTATGCATGCTGTTTTAAGACCAAGTTGAGACAATCTAATTGCACAAACATATCCTCCAGGGCCACCACCAATTACTGTTACGTCAAATTTTTCTGGCATATTATAAATTTAAAAACAACCTTCTTGGGTCTTCTAAGTTTTCTTTAACAGTTTTTAAAAAACTTACAGATTCTTTTCCATCAATTATTCTATGATCATAAGACAATGCTAAAAACATTACAGGTCTAGCCTTTATCTCACCATCAACAACAACGGGTCTTTCAACAATATTATGCATTCCAAGAACTGCTGACTGAGGAGGGTTTAAAATAGGAGTAGATAACATTGATCCATAAACACCTCCGTTGCTAATTGTAAACGTTCCCCCTTGAAGATCCTCTATGGTAAGACTGCCATTTTTTGCTTTGTCTGACAGATCTTTTATGTTTTTTTCAATGTCAGCAAAAGACATTTCATCAGCATTTTTTAATACTGGAACTACTAATCCTTTTTCAGTTCCTACTGCAAAGCTCACATTATAATAATTTTTGTAAACCATTTCATCATTTTCAACTTCAGCATTTATTGCAGGAAATAATTTTAATCCTACTATACAAGCTTTCACAAAAAAGGACATGAAGCCAAGTTTAATTCCATAACTATTTTGGAAATCTTCCTGGTTATCTTTTCTCATTGAAATTATATTTGACATATCAACCTCATTAAACGTTGTAAGCATAGCTGCATTATTTTGAGCCTCTTTTAAACGTTTAGCAATCGTTTGTCTTAGTCTTGACATTTTAATTCGTTCTTCTTCGCCGTATTGAATTTTTCTTTCGTTAGGTTGAGGGTTAGCTCCCATTAAACTTATTAAATCACCTTTTAAAATTCTACCATCTTTACCTGTCCCTTTTACTTCATCTAAATTAATTTTATTTTCAACAACCATTTTTCTTACAGCAGGAGAAAGTGTTTTATTTTGTTTAATAGGCTTGGTTTCTTTAACTTCATCAGTTAATACCAATGGTTCTTCGTCAAGCAATAAAGGTTCTTGAGTTTTTTTTGTATCTTTTTTCTTTTCGATTTCTAAATTTATTACATTATTTTTTTCAACGTTTCCTTTAACCGGCTCAGCTTCCTTTTCTTCTTTAAGAGCACCACCTTCTGAAATCATTCCTAATACAGTTCCAACTTCGACTGTATCACCATCTTTTGAGTTGATCTCTGATATAACACCACTCGCAGGTGCTGGAACTTCTAAGTTTACTTTGTCAGTTTCTAATTCTACTACAGCTTCATCAGCAACTACGTTATCACCTTTTTTCTTTAACCATTTCGTGACCGTAGCCTCTGTAATACTTTCTCCCAAAACTGGAACTAATATTTTTTCACTCATTTATTCAAATACTTTATTTATAATTTCTTGTTGTTCAGAATTATGTCTTCTTGCATAACCTGTAGCAGGTGTAGCATCTGGACTTCTTCCAATGTAAGAAATTGCATTATTTTTAGCCTTAATAGTCTCTAATGTCCATTGTATATAATCTCTAACAGCAAACCAAGCACCCATATTTTTGGGCTCCTCTTGGCACCAATAAAATTTTGAATTTTTTGCAAATGGTTTTAGCTCTTTAACCAAACTTTTTGCAGGGAAAGGATATAGTTGTTCAATTCTATACAAAATCACATCATTGATTTTTAGTTTCTCTCTTGCCGCGAGAAGATCAAAATAAATTTTTCCAGAGCATAATATTACTTTTCTAATTTTTTTATCTTCTTTTAACTTAATAAAACCTTTTTGCTTAGTATCTCTAGCATGATCCCATAGCACTCTATGAAAAGAATTTTTTTTACTAAAATCTTCTAAATTTGATACACAATATTTATTTCTTAAAAGTGACTTAGGTGTCATTATAATTAAAGGTTTTCTAAAATCACGGTGCATCTGTCTTCTTAAAGCATGAAAATAATTTGCAGGTGTAGTACAATTCATAACTTGTAAATTATCATTTGCACATAATTGTAAAAATCTCTCTAATCTCGCAGAAGAATGCTCTGGACCTTGTCCTTCATAACCATGGGGTAATAACATAACCAGTCCTGATGCTCTTTTCCACTTTCTTTCACCAGATGATATAAATTGATCAATAATTACTTGTGCACCATTTGCAAAATCTCCAAATTGAGCTTCCCAAATTGTCAATGTATTTGGTTCTACTAAACTGTATCCATATTCAAATCCTAAAACTGCAAGTTCAGATAAAAAACTATCTACAATTTCAAAATTTTTTTGGTTACTAGATATATTGTTTAAAGGTATGTACCTTGAATTATCAATTTGATTTCTTAAAACTGAGTGTCTTTGACTAAAGGTACCTCTACCTGAGTCCTGACCTACTAACCTTACTGGATAACCTTCAACTAATAATGAACCAAATGCTAAAGACTCAGCTGTTGCCCAATCAATTCCTGAACCTTCATTAATAGTTTTTTTTCTATTTTCCATAATTTTTGTTATGGTTTTGTGAATATTTTTATCAGTCGGAAAAACATGTATTCTGTCAGAAATATTATTTAAAATTTTCAAATCTGATCCAGTTACACCTCTTTTATCTTTACCTCTTTCAGGTTTATATCTCGACCAAGTTCCCTCAAACCACCTAATTTTAGGTTTATAATCTTTCGCATTTTTAAATTGATCATCTAATAAATTTTTAAAATCAATAATTTGTTGATCTAAATCTTGTTTCGTAAAAAGTCCTTCATTTACGAGCTTTTCACCATAAATTTTAATTGTAGATGGATGAGATCTAATTTTTTTGTACATAAGTGGTTGGGTGAAAGATGGCTCATCTCCCTCATTATGTCCAAATCTTCTGTAACATATTAAATCAATTACAACATCTCTATTAAATTTTAATCTAAACTCAGTTGCTATTCTAGTTGCGTAAACAACTGCCTCAGGATCATCTCCATTAACATGGATGATTGGTGCATCAACCATTTTACCTACGTCAGAAGGATAAGGGGAAGATCGCGCAAATCTAGGACTTGTTGTAAATCCAATTTGGTTGTTAACAATAATATGGATTGTCCCTCCAGTGTTATGACCAGGAAGTCCGGACATCGCAAAACACTCTGCTACTATTCCTTGCCCTGCAAATGCAGCATCACCGTGAATTAATATTGGTATAACTTTATTTCTTTGTTTGTCTTGGTGAAAAAATTGTTTAGCTCTAGTTTGGCCAAGAACAACAGGATTAACTGCCTCTAAATGTGAAGGATTATCTGTTAAACTAACGTGTACAGGATTTCCATCAAATTCTCTATCAGATGAGGCTCCTAAATGGTATTTGACATCTCCAGCACCATCTTCTGAACCATCCATTTCACCAGCAAATTCATTAAAAATTCTTTTATAAGACTTTTGTAAAACGTTTGCTAAGACATTTAGTCTTCCTCTATGTGACATTCCTATTTTAACTTCTTTTATTTTGGATTGTCCTCCGATTTTTATAATTTGCTCAAGAGCAGGTATTAAACTTTCTCCACCATCTAAACCAAATCTTTTAGTACCAACATATTTTGTGTTTAAAAATTTTTCAAATCCCTCTGCTTGTATTAATTTATTTAAAATTGCTTGCTTTCCATTTTTTGTAAACTTGAGTGCATTCTCGTCTTTTTCAACTCTATCTCTAAACCACATTCTCTCAGTTGGATTTGAAATATGCATGTATTCATAACCTATGGGACCACAATAAGTTTTTTTTAAAAACTTCAGTATTTCTCTAATATTTGCACTTTTTTTATTTATTATTCCGTTTAGAAAAATTTCTTTGTCATAATCTTCTTTTTTAAAACCATAGTACTCAGGATGTAATTCGTCTAAATATTCTGACTTCATCAATTCTAAAGGATCTAGTTTTGATAATAGATGTCCCCTTAAGCGGTAAGCTCTTATCAAGGCTACGGCACTTATTGAATTTTTATTTGAATTTGCAATTACTTGAAAATTAAACTTGCTAGAATTATCTTTGTTTTTTTCATTTTCTTTAGCTGTTTTCTCAACATCTTCTATATTAATTTTTTTTGAGAAAGGTTTCCACGACGGTCCATTTATCTCATCGACTAATATCTTCATATCCTCATCTACACCTGAGAAATATTCAATCCAACTTTCAGATAGAGATGGATCTTTATTTATAAATTTTACATACATTTCCTCAATAAATGCACTATTAGCTTTATTTAGAAATGATGTTTTTTTATATTCCAGATTTTTAGGAGAGCTCATTTTATTTTAATATAATACTAAATTTTGTTTTCAATTGGACAATTTATTTAACAATGTTTTTCCAATTTCTGAAGGGGATGTGGCAACTTCTATACCACAATCTTCCATTTTTTTGATCTTATCTTTGGCCCCGCCTTTGCCACCTGATATTATGGCGCCTGCATGTCCCATTCTTCTACCCGGTGGTGCTGTAACACCTGCAATAAAACCAACCATGGGTTTTTTTATTTCATGATTTTTTACAAATTCAGCTGCTTCTTCTTCAGCTGATCCTCCTATTTCACCAATCATTAAAATTGATTTAGTTTCCTCATCCTTTAAAAATAAATCTAAACAATCAATGAAGTTCGTACCATTTATTGGATCACCACCTATACCTATACATGTTGATTGTCCCAAATCATTCTCTGTAGTTTGTGCGACAGCCTCATAGGTCAAAGTTCCAGATCTTGATACAATACCAACAGAACCCTTTTTATGTATATTTCCTGGCATTATTCCGATCTTGCATTCATCAGGCGTAATTATCCCTGGACAATTGGGACCGATTAATCTTGATTTTGAATTAAGTAACTTTTTTTTGACCTTAATCATATCAAGAACTGGTATACCCTCAGTGATACAAACGATTAATTCTAAGTTAGCTTCAATGGCCTCTATGATTGCTGCGGATGCAAATTTCGCAGGAACATAAATCATAGTTGCGTTGGCACCAGTTTCATCGACTGCTTCCTTTACTGTATTAAATACTGGTCTATCTAGATGAGTTTGACCACCTTTTTTTGGTGTAACTCCTCCGACTAAATTTGTTCCATATTTAATTGCTTGCTCTGAATGAAAAGTTCCGTGACTACCCGTAAAACCTTGGCAAATTAACTTTGTGTTTTTATTAACTAAAATTGACATTTATTTAATAGCCTCTACAATTTTTTTAGCAGCATCTGATAAATCAGAAGCAGAAATTAACTCAAGACCTGAATTATCAAGTATTTTTTTTCCCTCTTCAAAATTTGTTCCAGCCAATCTTACAACTAAAGGAACATTCATTTTTATTTCTTTTGCTGCATCCACAACACCTTGGGCAAGAACATCACATCTCATTATTCCACCAAAAATATTAATTAATATTCCTTTAACATTTTTATCTGATAAAATTATTTTAAAAGCAGCTGCCACTTTTTCTTTAGAAGCCCCACCACCAACATCTAAAAAATTTGCTGGTTCCTTTCCATATAATTTAATTATGTCCATAGTTGCCATTGCAAGCCCAGCTCCATTAACCATGCATCCAATTGTTCCATCAAGTTTAATATATGCTAAATCATGCTTGCTAGCTTCTATCTCTGTTTCTTCTTCTTCATTGAGGTCTCTCAACTCAATTAGCTCTGGATGTCTGAATAAAGCATTTCCATCAAAATTCATTTTTGCATCTAAACAAATCAACTCTTTTTCTTTTGTTAAAATTAAAGGATTAATTTCGATTAAATTAGCATCGGTTTCTATAAATAATTTGTATATGGACTTGATTAGACTAATTCCTTGTTCTTTTGTTTCTTCATCTAGATTAAAAATACTTATTATTTTATTACAATTTTCATCAGATATTTCGTTATCTAAATCTACTTTTGTTGTTAAAATTTTCTCAGGAGATTTGATTGCGACTTCTTCTATATCCATACCCCCTTGATCACTTGAGATAAAAGCTATCTTTGAGCTCGCACGATCTACAACACAAGACAAATAAAATTCTTTATCAATGTTAGATGAAACTTCGACATATAATCTTTTAACAATTCTTCCGCTAGGTCCTGTCTGATGAGTGATTAATTTTTTTCCAAGCAAGGATTTTGCCTCTGTTTCAAGACTTTTTAAATCATTTACTATTTTAACTCCACCAGCTTTACCTCTGCCTCCAGCATGAATTTGCGCTTTCAATACATATTTATCAGTTTTAAGGTTTTTAGCTTTTTCTAATAATTCATTTACATCTAGAGCATAAACTCCATCCGGAACTTTAGCTCCATATTTTCTAAGTATATTCTTTGCTTGGTGTTCGTGAATATTCATTAACTAGTTATTTAAACTAGGATCAATTTTGGATGCAGCTTCCCATAACTTTTTTACAGCATCTACTGAGTTATTAAACTCAGATTTTTCATTTTCATCTAGCTCAATTTCTTCGATTTTTTCTATACCGTTCTTTCCAACAATTACTGGCACTCCAGCGTAAATGCTGCTTATTCCGTACTGTCCATTTAAATGAGCAGCACAAGGAAGCATTTTTTTGCTATCTTTTAAGTATGCTTCTGCCATTTCAACACCTGACGCTGCTGGTGCATAAAATGCTGAACCTTTTTCTAAATATTTAACAATTTCAGCACCTCCATCTCTAGTTCTTTGATTTATACTTTCTAATTTATCTTTTGATATTTTTCCTTCTTTGACTAAATCTAATAATGGTTTTCCTGAAACTTTTGTAAATCTTGGTAGAGGAACCATAGTATCTCCATGTCCTCCCATTACCATTGCCTCAATTTCTCTAACAGGCACATTTAACTCTAAAGATAAAAACAGTTTAAATCTCGATGTGTCTAATATTCCGGCCATTCCAACAACTTTGTTAGGCGATAGTCCAGAAAATTTTTGAAAAGCCATAACCATTACATCTAATGGATTTGTAATACATATAACAAAGGCATTTGGTGCATGCTGCTTTATACCTTCAGCAACCTGTTTTATAATTTTTAAATTTATTCCTAATAAATCATCTCTACTCATTCCTGGTTTTCTTGGAACACCAGCTGTAATAATGATTACATCTGAATTTTTTATATCTTCATAATTATCAGTACCTGAAAATTTTACATTAAATCCATCAACGGATGAAGACTGCGCAATATCTAATGCTTTACCTTTAGCAATTCCACTTGCTACATCAAATAATACTACTTCATCAACAAGCTCCTTTAGTCCAATTAAATGTGCTAAAGTTCCACCTATTTGTCCAGCTCCTATTAATGATATTTTTGACATTTTACTATTTCATTGTTGGCATTATAAATTCAGGATCTGATCTAACACCTGAAGGCCATCTTGAAGTAATTGTTTTTAATTTAGTATAAAATCTAACTCCTTCTGGCCCGTGCATATGTTGATCTCCAAATAATGATCTCTTCCATCCACCAAAACTATGAAAAGCAACTGGCACAGGGATAGGGATATTAATTCCAACCATTCCTACTTTAATTTGATTTGCAAATGTTCTTCCTGCATCTCCATCTCTTGTATAAATACTTGTTCCATTACCAAACTCATGGTCATTAATTAAATTTAATGCTTCGTTAAAATCTTTAGCTCTGACAACAGATAATACAGGTCCAAATATCTCCTCTTTATAAATTCTCATATCTTTTTTAACATTATCGAATAAGCAACCACCAATATAATAACCGTCTTCATAACCTTGAAGTTTGATATCTCTTCCATCAACCACAAGGTCTGCTCCTTCTTTAATACCTAAATCAACATAACCTCTTACTCTTTCAAGATGCTCTTTTGTTACTAAAGGACCCATTTCAGAATTCTTATCCATGCCTGGTCCAATTTTTAAAGCTTCCACTTTTTTAGATAATTCATCGACTAGTTTGTCACCTACATTACCAACAGCAACAGCAACAGATTGAGCCATACATCTTTCTCCTGCAGACCCATATGCTGCACCCATTAGTCCGTTTACTGCTTGATCTAAATCACAATCTGGCATGACAACACAATGATTTTTAGCTCCGCCAAGAGCTTGAACACGTTTTTCATTTTTGGCTGCATTTTCATAAATGTATTTAGCAATAGGTGTTGATCCAACAAAACTTACTGCGGATATATCTTTATGTTCCAAAATTGCATCTACAACTTCTTTATCTCCATTAACAACATTCAAAACCCCATCTGGTAAACCAGCTTCACTAAATAGCTCTGCAAGTTTTAATGGACAAGATGGATCTTTTTCAGAAGGTTTTAATACAAATGTATTTCCGCAAGCTATTGCCATTGGAAACATCCACATTGGAACCATTGCAGGAAAATTAAATGGTGTGATACCTGCACATACACCTAATGGCTGTCTCACTGACCAGCTATCAATGTTTGTACCTACATTTTCTGTAAAGTCACCTTTTAGCATTTGTGGAATTCCACATGCAAATTCAACTACCTCTAATCCTCTTGTGAGAGAACCTTTAGCATCTTCATAAACTTTTCCATGCTCTGATACAATCATCTTGGCTAGCAAGTCAGAATTTTTTTCAATTATTTCTTTGTATTTAAATATTATTCTAGCTCTTTGTATTGGAGTTACATTTGACCATGTTTCAAATGCTTTTTTTGCTTTTTGTACTGCTAAATCAAGATCTTTTTTTGTACCAAGTCTAACCTCAGACTCTTGTTTGCCTATAGCAGGATTAAATACTTTTCCTTTTCTATCAGATGTGCCTGAAACAATTTTACCATCGATAAAATGCTCAATTAAATTCATGGATGTATTTAAATAAGTAATTATGTGGTTGCAAGCATTTTCTTTATCTCAGCAATAGCTTTTGCTGGATTTAATCCTTTTGGACATGCGTTAGTGCAGTTCAAAATCGTATGGCATCTATAAAGCTTAAGTTCATCTGCAACCTTTTGAAGTCTTTCCTTTCTATCTTCGTCTCTGCTATCCATTATCCATCTATAAGCTTGTAATAAAACTGCAGGACCTAAATACTTATCACCATTCCACCAGTAACTAGGACATGAAGTAGAACAACAAGCACACATTATACATTCATAAGCTCCATCAAGTTTAGCTCTATCTTTTGGAGATTGATGAATTTCTGTTGTTTCACTTTTTGAATTATTTTTTAACCAAGGTTCAATGGATTGGTATTGTTTATATAATCCACTTAAGTCTCCTATTAAATCTTTTTTTACTTTTAAGTGAGGCAAAGGGTATATATCTATATCTCCCTTAATTTCTGCATGTGGCTTAGTACATGCAAGACCATTTTTTCCACCCATATTCATTGCACAAGAACCACAAACTCCATGCGCACAAGATCTTCTATATGCAAGTGTTGGATCAATTTCGTTTTTAATTTTATTTAGTATGTCTAAAACTTTAGATGGACAATTATCCATATCTACTTCATATGTGTCTATTCTTGGGTTCTCTCCAGTGGTTGGATCCCATCTATAAACATTTACTTTTCTAATATTCGTTGAACCGGTTTTGTCTTTAAAATATTTACCTTTATTAACTTTTGAGTTTTGTGGTAAATTTAATTGAACCATTAATACACTCTTTCTTGTGGAGGAAAATATTGGACTTCATTTGTTAATGTTGAAGTATGTACATCTCTGTATTCAATTTTAGTATTTTTTCCGTCACACCAAGATAAAGTATGTTTCATAAATTTTTCATCATTTCTTTTCGGATAATCTTCACGAGCATGTGCTCCTCTGCTTTCTTTTCTGTGATATGCAGAATCTACAGTTGTTATCGCTTGTCTAATTAAATTATCAAATTCTAAAGTCTCAACTAAATCAGTATTGAATACCAAAGATTTATCTTTAACAGAAATCGATTCCATGCCGTCATATGTTTTTCTGATCTCATCTACACCCTCTTTAAGATTCTTTTCAGTTCTAAATACAGCACATTTAGACTGCATTGTTTTTTGCATCGCCAGTCTAAGTTCAGCAGTTCCATTATCTCCCTCTGCATACCTTAGTTTATCAAATCTATTTAGACATTTTTCAGTTTCGCTTTCACTAACTTCTTCGTGAGGCGTTCCAGGTTTTACCAATTCCGCTGCTCTCTTTGCTGCAGCTCTTCCAAAAACAACCAAGTCAATAAGTGAATTTGAACCTAATCTATTTGCTCCATGCACAGATACGCACGCGGCCTCACCAATCGCCATCAAACCTGGGACTGTTTTTTGAGATCCGTTTACTGTTAAAACTTCAGCTTTATAATTTGTCGGTATACCACCCATATTATAATGAACTGTTGGAACAACTGGTATTGGTTCTTTGGTTACATCTACATTTGCAAATAATCTTGCTGCCTCAGTAATGCCTGGCAATCTATCTTCAATAACTTTTTTATCTAAATGACTTAAATATAAATGAACATGGTCTTGATCTTTACCAACACCTCTTCCCTCATTGATTTCAATAGACATTGATCTGCTAACTACGTCTCTTGATGCAAGATCTTTAGCGTTGGGAGCATATCTCTCCATAAATCTTTCACCTTTAGAGTTTACCAAATATCCACCTTCACCTCTTACACCTTCAGAAATAAGTGTTCCGTGTCCATATATTCCTGTTGGGTGAAATTGTACAAACTCCATATCTTGAAGAGGTAATCCAGCTCTTAATACCATTGCATTACCATCACCAGTACAAGTATGTGCAGATGTTGCTGAGTAATACACCTTCCCATATCCCCCTGTGGCTATAATTGTTATGTGAGATCTAAAACGATGAATTGTTCCATCATTTAAATTCCAAGCAATTAAACCTTTGCATTGTCCATCTTTCATAATTAAGTCTAATGCAAAATATTCAATAAAAAATTCTGTATTATGTTTTAGTGCTTGACCATATAATGTATGGAGAATTGCATGACCAGTTCTGTCTGCCGCTGCACAAGTTCTTTGTACTATTCCATTTCCATAATTTTTTGTCATTCCTCCAAATGGTCTTTGATAGATTTTTCCATCTTCTGTTCTACTAAAAGGAACCCCATACTTTTCCAATTCTAAAACCGCTTTCGGAGCTTCCTTACACAAATATTCAATACTATCTTGATCGCCTAACCAATCCGCTCCTTTTACAGTATCGTACATGTGCCAACGCCAATCATCTTCACCCATGTTTCCAAGGGCTGCTGAAATTCCACCTTGCGCAGCTGATGTGTGACTTCTAGTTGGAAAGACCTTAGAAATGCATGCAGTTTTTAATCCAGCTTCACTTAAGCCAACCGCAGCTCTTAGGCCAGAGCCTCCAGCTCCAAGGACAACGACATCGTATTCATGATCTATAATATTATAAGATTTCATATAGTTAGTTTAAATACCGCAAATATTGTAATTAAAGGAATTGTTATAGCAAAAAAATTTAAAGCTTTGTTTGCGGCATTTTTGATTTTTTCGTCTTTAATATAGTCTTCAAAAACCTCACTGATGCTTAATGCTGAGAAAAAGTAAGCAAAAATAAGAAAAAGACTAAATATAAACTTTGAAGGTTGAGAAGTTAGAAAAATCAATATCTCTAAGTAACTTTTGTCATAAATACTTACCAGATTTAAAGCAAACCATAGCATCAAAGGTACCAATATGAGAGAACTCACTTTTAGAAACACCCATTTTTTTGTTACTGCTCTCATTACAATAAATTTCTTCCTATTAAATAAATTGAAACGGTTAAAACAAAAGATCCAAAGATTACAACTAAGCCAGTGATTTTTGTAGTTTTTAATTCAAATCCATAACCAAAATCCATAATTAAATGTCTTATCTCACTTAAAATTTGAAAACTAAAAGACCATGTAATACCCAATATAAAAAATTTTCCAATAATAGATTGGAGGAAAAACTTTATAAATTCATGACTTCCTTCACTAAATGAAAAAAATATAAAAAAAATACAAATTAAAGTAATTGCTAATATATTTATTATTCCAGTAATTCTATGAGATATTGAAACTAAAGATGAAACATGCCATCTATAAATTTGAATGTGAGGAGATAAAGGATTATTTTTCATTTTGATTTGCTTTCATTATTGTTTCTGCAATTTCAACAGAATTCAATGCGGCTCCTCTTAATAAGTTATCTGAAACGATCCACAAATTAATTGAGTTCTCTTTTGTCTTATCATCTCTAATTCTCGAGATAAATGTTTCATCACTACCAGTTGCTTCTATTGGTGTGCTATATCCTCCATTTTCTCTTTTATCTATAACTCTACAACCATCAGCATTATTTAATGCTTCTCTGATTTGATCAAGAGAGTAAGGATTTTCAAACTCTATATTTACTGACTCTGAATGTGATACTAGAACAGGAATTCTAACGCACGTAGCTGTTAACTCTATATTATTATCCAGTATTTTTTTTGTTTCATTAGTCATTTTCAATTCTTCTTTTGTGTATCCATCATCCGAAAAAACATCAATGTGAGGAATTATATTGAAAGCTATTTGTTTAGTAAAATTTTTAGATTGAACAGAATTTCCATCAAGGTAAGATTTAGTTTGTTCAATCAATTCATCCATAGGTGCTTTGCCGCCTCCAGAAACAGATTGATAGGTAGAAACTATCACTCTTTTTATTTTATATAAATCATGTAATGGTTTAAGAGCTAATACTAACTGAGCTGTTGAGCAGTTAGGATTTGCCACAATATTTTTTTTCATTTCATTAATTTTTTCTGCATTCACTTGAGGCACAATAAGTGGAACATCGGGGTCCATTCTAAAAAAACTGGAATTATCAATTACAGTTGTTAATTTTGCTGCACTTTCTGCATATTGTTCCGCAATTTTACCACCTGCTGCAAAAAAAGTTATATTCGCATTTGAAAAATCATATTTTTCAAGATCATGGACTTCGTAATCTTTGCCTTTAAAACTTATTTTTTTTCCAGCACTATTAGAAGAGGCAACTAAAAAAAGGTTATCAAATTTAATATCTTTTTTTTCTATAACTTCTAGTGTCTTTCTTCCAACATTACCGGTTGCACCGATGATAGCTATATTAGTCATTTTAAAGATTTATACTAAATGAAAGGTAAATCGCAAACTGTTCCGTTAAAACTATTACCATTTATATCAATTTTGAATGTTTGCTTTGCTTCAAAATATGGTTTTTTTATCATAGCTATACCAATTACCTGTTTAAAAGTTGGATTGTAACAACCTGATCTTAGTTCTCCGATTATATTATTTTTTTCGTCTGTTAAATTCATTGAACCAGTTACGCTTATTTTATCAGTATCAATTTTAACACCCATTAGTTTTCTTTTAATTCCTTCAGACTTTATTTTTTTTAATTTCTCTTTTCCTAAAAATTCAACATCACTATCAATATTAATATATTTATCAAAGCCACATTCGTATGGGTTGTCTCCATTGTCCATATCGTTTCCTTGAGAAAGTAATCCACTTTCGATACGTTCAATTAAATTAGGACATCCTGCTCTAATATTAAACTCATCTCCAATTTCAAATAGATGATCGTATAGTTTTAAACCTGAAGCATTATTATCTACATAAATTTCATATCCACCTTGTTTAGACCATCCTGATTGAGCAATTAAATGTTTGGCTCCAGCAAAATCAAAATAATCAAAACCAAAAAATTTTAATTTTGTTATCTTTTCTCCAAAAACTTTTTCCATCAATTTAAAAGATTTAGGCCCTTGCACAGCCATAATGTCAACTTCAGGCTCTATAATATTTACATCAAATTTATTTCCAATTGCCAATCCTTTTGCAAATAAGATTACATCCGTATCTGCAATAGAAACCCACCATTTATTCTCATTAAATCTTAGAACAACTGGATCATTAATTAATCCAGCATTATCATCTATGATTGGACAATAATAACATCTTCCATCTTTTGATTTCGAAAGATCTCTACAAGTCATAAGTTGAACCAATTTTGCAGCATCTTTTCCGGTAATCTCTACTTGTCTTTCAGCAGCCACATCCCAAACTTGAACATGCTCTTTTAAATGATGATATGAGTCTTCTAAAGAACCAAATGCAGCAGGAAGCAACATATGATTGTATATTGTGTAAGCTGTAACACCTTGTTTTTCAATTCTTGATGTATAAGGCGTACCTCTAAGTCTTCTTGATTTTGCAATAGAAAAGTTTTTCATTTTTTAGCTTAGTGTCATCTTTTTATCTATTTGTAAAGAAAGTAAGTTGTATATTTGAAAGAAATCTAAGTAAGTTCCTTAGCTCTTTTTCTTAATTCAAATTTTTGGATTTTACCTGTTGATGTTTTTGGAAGTTCACAGAAGTCTATTTTTTTTGGAATTTTGAACCCTGCTAGAGTTTCTCTACAAAAATCGATTAATTCTTTTTCATTTGTATCTTTATCTGCCACTTTCTCTATAAATGCGCATGGAACTTCTCCCCATTTCTCATCTGGTTTTGCTACTACAGCAACAATTGAAACAGCTGGGTGCTTAGAAAGTGTGTTTTCGATTTCGATAGAAGAAATATTCTCTCCACCTGAAATAATAATATCTTTCGACCTATCTTTAACCTTGATGTATCCATCTGGATAAATAACTGCCAAATCGCCAGAGTGAAACCATCCATCTTTCATAGCCTTTTCAGTGGCCTCTTTGTCTTTAAAATACCCTTTCATAACAACATTACCTTTGATCATTATCTCGCCAATGGTTTCTCCATCCAAAGGTACAGGTTTCATAGTTTCTGGATCTAAAACAACCACTCCTTCTGTGTTTGGAAACCTCACACCTTGCCTTGCTTTAATTTCATTAATTTTATCTTCTTCAAAACCATTCCATTCATCATTCCAAGCACATTGTAAAACATGTCCATATGTTTCTGTTAAACCATAGACATGCATTACCTCAAATCCTAATGCTTTCATTTTTTTGAAAATAATACTTGGAGGTGGTGCTCCAGCAGTTAAAACATAAACTTTATTTTTTAATTCTTTGATATCATTTTGTGATGCGCCTGTTATCATATTAAGTACAATAGGTGCACCTCCAAAATGGGTAATGTCATGCTTTTCAATTAATTCAAATATTTTTTTTACATCAATAGCTCTTAAACAAACTGTTTTTCCATTTAACATTGGTATTGTCCACGGGTACCCCCATCCATTACAGTGGAACATTGGTACAACTGTTAAAAAATTTAATCTATTTGGCATATTCCAAGCAACGGCACTACCTGTTGACATTAAATAAGAGCCTCTATGATGATAAACAACACCTTTTGGATTTCCAGTTGTTCCAGATGTATAACTTAAAGAAATCGCTTGCCACTCGTCCTTTGGTTTTTTCCAAATATAATTTTCATCACCAGTATTTAAAAATTCCTCATATTCTCTATCTCCAATTTTTTTTAATAAGGATTGATCTGCAAAATCGTCTTTAACATCAATTACAATTGGTTTGTCTTTTAAAGTTGATAAAGCCTTTTCTGCAACAGCATGTAATTGCCTGTCTATTATTAATACTTTTGCTTCACTGTGTTCTAAAATATAAGCAACAGTTTTTGCATCAAGTCTTGAATTAATTGTATTTAAAACAGCTCCTGTCATAGGAACAGAATAATGTGCCTCGAAAATCTCTGGAGTATTAAAGGTCATAACTGAAACTGTATCTCCTTCAACAATACCAATTTTCTCTAGTGCACTTGCAAATTTGATACACCTGTTAAATACCTCCGTCCATGTAAAAGATTTTGTTTCATATACTAAAGCTTCGTAATTTGGATAAATATCTTTCGCTCTTTCTAGAAAGCTTAGCGGTGTTAAAGGGACATAATTTGAGGGATTTTTATCTAAGTTCTGATTGTATTTGTTCATCAGTTAAATTTTGCGCTCATAGTATATTTACTACCAGAAATAGCAGATTTATAATGGCTCTCAGCTCTAGGCAAAATTTTATCAAAATAGTAATTTCCTGTATTTAACTTATCTTCATAAAACTCTTTATTATTTTCCAAATTTTCATAGCTTTTTCTCATTGTCTTTAGCCATATAAATGAAAGACAGAAATAACCAAAAAATCTTAAATAATCGTTACATGATGCGCTTATATCGTCTTTTGGTGTGCTACCATTAGGAGATATCCAGTCAGTGAAATCTGACAATATATTTTTTAATTCAGATATTTTTTTTACATGTTCATTTAATTTATCTACTTTTGAACAGTTTTGAATTTCTGTTTCTACATATTTCATAAAATTATCAAAAACTTTTTTCTGACTTATTTTTCTAAATACAAAATCAATTGCCTGCACTGAATTAGTTCCTTCATAAATAGGTGTAATTCTATTATCTCTGAATAATTGTTCTATCCCTTGGTCTTTTGTATAACCATAGCCACCAAAAACCTGAATTGCTTCATTGGTTATTTCCATACCCATATCTGTAAAAAATGACTTAATTACAGGCGTCATAAGACCTACAATATCCGATGCATCTTTTTTTACTTCCTCCGAACTATGACTCAAGCTTACATCTACCTGCTGAGCCATCCAAAAAGATAAAGATCTTTCTCCCTCAATTATAGACTTCATATTTAATAAACTTCTTCTTATATCTGCATGCTTAATGATTAAATCTGTTTCTCCATTAGAATTATTATTTGATTTACCTTGCTTTCTCTCTTTCGAATAACTTAAAGCAGTTTGATAAGCTGTTTCAGATAGACCTAGTCCTTGTATACCGACAACGATTCTTTCTAAGTTCATCATAGTGAACATAGAATTTAAGCCTTTGTTCTCTGGTCCGATCATATAACCTTTGGCATCATCAAAACTTAATACACATGCAGGTGAACCTTTAATACCCATTTTTGATTCAATAGAAACAGTATTAACTCCATTTCTTGGACCAATTGAACCGTCATCATTAATTTCATATTTTGGTACTAAAAATAAACTTATTCCTTTCGTTCCTTTAGGAGCGTCCTGAGTTCTTGCTAAAACAAGGTGTATAATATTTTCAGTTAAATCGTGATCGCCAGATGTAATAAAAATTTTTTGTCCACTTATATTATAAGTGCCATTTTCATTTTTAATTGCCTTTGTTTTAATTAATCCTAAATCAGTTCCACACTGTGGTTCTGTTAAACACATTGTCCCACTCCATTTACCCTCAACAATCTTAGGAAGATATGTATTTTTAATCTCTTCAGTTGCATGACTCAAAATACAGTTATACGCACCTATACTTAATTCACTATATAATTTAAATGATAAACTTGATGATGAAAGCATTTCATCAAAAAAAGCACTTACAGTTTTAGGCATTCCTTGACCACCATATTTTGGATCACAAGTTAAAGATACCCATCCATCATCGATAAATTTTGAATATGCTTCTTTATAACCTGGAGGGGTTCTGACTACTCCATTCTCATAGACACAAGGGTTTTCGTCTCCAGCTTTTGCTAAAGGAAGAAGCATTTCTTCATTAATTTTTGCAGCTTCCTCTAAGATATCTTTTACTAGATCAGAAGTGACTTCTTTATATTTTTCAATTTCGTTATAATTTTTATTATCTTTTAGATGTTCAAATAAGAACATCATATCTTTCACAGGTGCGGAATAAACAGTCATAAATTTAATAGTATCAAATTAAGTTAATTTTTTTAATTTTGCAAATATGCAATAATCGCATCTCCCATACCAGAAGTTGAAATTTCTTTTGTTCCTTTTGACACAATATCTTTAGTTCTTAGCCCATCATCTAGTACATTTTGCACTGCTTTTTCAAGATCATCAGCTTCTTTATCTAAATCAAGAGAGTACCTCAAGGCCATTGCAAAACTCAAGATAGTTGCAATAGGATTTGCAATCCCTTTTCCAGCAATATCTGGAGCAGATCCATGAACAGGTTCATACATTGCTCTCATTTCGCCATCTTTATTTTTTGCACCCAAAGAAGCCGAAGGTAATAAACCTAAAGATCCCGTAAGCATAGACGCTTCATCTGACAACATATCACCAAACAAATTATCTGTCACAATTACATCAAATTGCTTTGGATTTCTCAAAAGTTGCATTGCACAATTATCTGCAAGCATATGATTTAACTCAACATCTTTAAATTCTTTATCGTGAAGATTTTGAACTTCCTCTTTCCATAATTGACCTGCTTCCATAACATTCGATTTTTCACAGGAAGTAACTTTATTGTTTCTCTTCTTTGCTAAATCAAATGCAACTCTGGCAACTCGTTTAATTTCTGATGAGGTATAAGTATGAGTATTTATTCCTTTACGCTCGCCATTATCAATTGGCTTGATACCTCTTGGTTCACCAAAATAAATACCACCTGTCAATTCTCTAACAATCATGATGTCTAGACCTGATACAATTTCAGGTTTTAGAGTAGATGCCTCAACTAATTGTTTAAAACAAATTGCAGGCCTCAAATTTGCAAATAATTTTAATTCTTTTCTTAGCTTAAGAAGAGCTCTCTCAGGTCTTTTGGAAAAATCTAAATTATCATATTTTGGTCCACCCACAGCTCCTAGAATGACTGCTTCACACTCTAATGATTTATAAAATACTTCATCTGTAATCGGTGTTCCGTGCTTGTCGTAAGATGCTCCTCCAACTAAAGCTTCTTCCATATCAAAATCAAGAGATTTATTTACATTAAACCAAGTTATAATCTTTTTAACTTCACCAATAACCTCGGGACCAATACCATCACCTGGTAATAATAAGAATTTTCTTTTTTTGACTTTAATCATTAAATATCCAAGGCTTTGTGGATTTTAATTTTTCTTCAAATGAAATTATTTTATTAGACTTTTCCAAAGACAGTGCAATATCATCTAGTCCCTCAATTAAACATTTTTTTTTAAATTCATCTAATTCAAATTTGATTTCTTTATTTCCAAAAATTATTTTTTGATCTGGTAAATTTATTGCAATTTCTTCTTGTCTCTTAGAATATTCAGAAAGTTCTTTTATCTGTTCATCATTAACTTTAATAGGCAATATTCCATTTTTAAAACAATTATTATAAAATATATCTGCGTAACTAGTGCTTATAACGCAAGTGATACCAAAGTCTAAAAGTGCCCATGGCGCATGTTCTCTAGATGATCCACATCCAAAATTATTCCCTGCAATTAGAATCTTAGAATTATCATATGGGGATTTATTTAAGATAAAGTCATCTACTACCTTACCTTTTTCGTCATATCTCATTTCATAAAATAAATTTTTTCCAAGTCCTGTTCTTTTTATTGTTTTTAAAAATTGCTTTGGAATAATCATATCTGTATCAATATTTACAATTGGTAAATATGCAGGAATACTTTTTAATGTTGAGAATTTGTTCATTTAACTGTTGTATTTTCTAACGTCATCTAAATTTCCAGATATAGCAGCTGCAGCAGCCATAGCCGGGCTAACTAAATGTGTTCTTCCACCTCGTCCTTGTCTTCCTTCGAAATTTCTATTTGATGTTGATGCACATCTTTCTTCTGGCTTCAACTTATCTGCATTCATAGCTAAACACATTGAACAACCTGGCTCACGCCATTCAAATCCAGAATTTTTAAATATTACATCTAAACCTTCTTGCTCTGCTTGTTGTTTTACTAATCCTGAACCAGGAACTATCATTGCATTTACATGAGAAGCAATTTTTTTATCTTTTAAGATTTTAGCAGCTTCTCTTAGATCTTCGATTCTTCCATTTGTGCAACTTCCAATAAAAACTTTATCAATTCTAATATCTTTTATTTTAGTTTTTGGCTTTAAACCCATATATTTTAATGATCTATTAATAGAATTTTTTCTGTCTTCGTTTAGCTCATTTTCAGGATCAGGAACAATTCCATCAATATCTACTACATCCTGAGGCGAAGTTCCCCAAGTTACCATTGGTTTAATATCTTTGCCCTCAAGACTGATTTCTTTGTCAAATACTGCATCACCATCAGACTTTAATTTACTCCAATATTCTAATGCTTTGTCCCAATTTGAATTCTTTGGAGACATTGGTTTACCTTTTAAATAATTAAAAACTTTTTCATCTGGCTCTATTAATCCAGCCCTTGCTCCACCTTCAATTGTCATATTGCAAATCGTCATTCTTTGTTCGACACTTAAATTAGAAATTAAGTTTCCAGCATATTCAATTACATAACCAGTGCCGCCAGCTGTACCAATTTTTCCAATTATTTGTAATATTACATCCTTTGATGTTACTCCAACAGGAAGAAAGCCATTAACGTTTATTCTAAAATTTTTTGATTTTTTTTGAACTAAAGTCTGCGTTGCCAATACATGCTCTACTTCTGAAGTTCCAATTCCAAATGCTAATGCACCGAATGCTCCATGAGTAGCTGTGTGACTATCACCACAAACGATAATAGTTCCAGGTTGTGTGAATCCTTGTTCTGGACCAATAATATGAACTATTCCTTGTCTTTTATCGTTCATTCCAAAAAGATTTATTCCAAATTCTGCACAGTTTTTTTCTAGTGTCTCAATTTGTATTTTTGAATCTTCGTCAGTAATAGGCACTGATCTATCCGTTGTTGGAACATTATGATCTGCTACTGCTAAAGTTAAAGAAGGTTGTCTAACTTTTCTATTAGAATTTCTTAAACCTTCAAATGCTTGTGGACTAGTAACTTCATGAATTAAATGTCTATCAACAAATAAAAGTGAAGTTCCATCCTCTTGTTGATGAACAAGATGATCATTCCATATTTTATCGTATATAGTTTGAGGCATTGTAAAAAATTATTTTTTTACTTCAGGATTTTCTTTTTTTTCATCAGTTTTTTTTTCTACTGATGGGGTTTCTTCTTTAGTTTCTTTTTTTTCTTCTGGTTTTTTTGCTTCTACTTTTGGAGCATCATTATTGGAATCTTGTTGGTTATCTGTTGTTTTTTGTTCTGTATCAGGCATAACATTTTCTTCTGTTACTTCGTGAATCTTAGTTTCAACATCTATACCTATTTTCTTTTTAATTTTTTCTGCAATTCTTGCAGATTTACCCGTTCTATCTCTCAAATAATATAACTTGGCTCTTCTAACTTTTCCTGACCTTACAACTTTAATTGTATCTACAATCGGACTATATAAAGCAAATGTTCTTTCCACACCCTCACCAAAAGAAATTTTTCTGACAGTAAAAGAGGAATTGATATCTCTATTTTTTTTTGCAATACAGACACCTTCAAAATATTGAATACGATCTCTTTTTCCCTCAGTTATTCTAACTCCAACTTTAACAATGTCTCCTGGGAAAAATTCTGGATGCTTTCTCTCAGAAATAATTTTTTTTACTTTAGATTGATTAATTTCTTCAATTGTCTTCATTTTAATTCTCTTTAGTCTTTTTATATAATTGCCACAAATCTGGTCTTCGGTCGCGTGTTATAGCCTCAGATTGAGATAAACGCCAGTCTTTAATTTTGGCGTGATCGCCTGATAATAGCACATCTGGAACACTTTTTTCCTCCCATATTTGAGGTTTTGTAAATTGAGGATACTCTAAAAGTCCGTTTTCAAAACTTTCTTCTTTAGCTGAATTTGTATTGCCAAGAATACCAGGAATAAATCTTAAAATTGCATCAAGAATTACAAATGAAGCTCCTTCACCTCCAGATAAAACAAAGTCTCCTATACTTACTTCCTCAATATTTCTTGTTTTTAATAATCTTTCATCAACTCCTTCAAAGTGTCCACAAATTATATTTATTGTTTTTTCTTGAGATAGTTGTTTTGCTAATTGATGATTGAACAACTTACCCTTCGGACTTAGATAAATAATCTTTTCGCCATCTTTAACATTCTTATCTATTGATTTTGCTAATACATCTGCTTTCATTAACATACCTTCACCTCCTCCATAGGGAGTGTCATCAACAGTTTTATGTTTATCAAATGCATACTCTCTAATATCCACAGTATCTATTTTCCATTTATTCTCTGATAGTGCTTTACCAAAAATACCTTGACCTAAATAACCTGGAAAAAAATCTGGATAGAGTGTGAATATACGAGCTTCTAACATTATTTTTTTTCTTCTTCCTTAGGTGCTTCTGCTGGCTTAGCTTCTTCCTTAGGTGCTTCTGCTGGCTTAGATGCATCTCCTTTTGGTTTCGCTTCTCCACCTTCGTCAGCTTTTTTTCTATCTTTTTTAGGAATTGCTTTTTGAGGATTGTTTCCTTTTTCAGGCATTGGCATTATATCGTTTTCTCCCAATAACCTTGCAACTCTTGTTGTTGGCTGAGCTCCTTGACCTAACCAATATTTAATTCGCTCAGAATCTAAGCCAATTCTTTCCTTTTTATCCTTCGGTAATAACGGATTATAAAAACCTAATTTTTCTATAAACCTTCCGTCTCTTGGAAATCTACTATCAGCCACAACAATTTTATATACTGGCCTTTTTTTAGTACCTCCCATTGATAGTCTCATTTTTAACATTACTTATATCTCCTTTATTTTAATTGATTAAATAGTTCAGGCGGGATCCCTTTATCCGCCATTCCTTTCATGTTTCCTTTAGACATTTTTTTCATCATTTCTGACATCATCTTAAATTGTTTTAACAACTTATTGATAGTGGCAATGTCTGTACCTGAGCCATTAGCAATTCTTTTTTTTCTTGATCCATTTATAATTTTAGGATTTTCTCTTTCTTGCTTTGTCATTGATAAAATAACAGCTTCATTTTGAGTTATAATTTTTTCATCTATTCCTGATTGGTCCATTTGTGATTTAATTTTTGAAACTCCAGGGAGAAATGACATTATGCCTTCTATTCCACCCATCTTTTTCATTTGACGTAATTGAGAAAGATAATCTTCCATCGAGAATTGACCTTTTTTAAGTTTCTCTTCTGTTTTCTTTAAATTTTCTTGATCTAAATCTTCTGAAGCTTTTTCAACTAAGGAAACGATATCTCCCATTCCCAAAATTCTATTTGCAATTCGATCAGGATGGAAAACTTCAAAATTCTCAATTTTCTCTCCAACACCAAGAAACTTTATGGGGACCTCAGCAACATATTTCATACTCAATGCAGCTCCACCTCTTCCATCTCCATCTGCTCTTGTAAGTATAATGCCGCTCAAATTTACTGTATTTTTAAATTCCTTTGCTACATTAGCAGCAACTTGACCTGTTAGAGAATCTGCTACCAGTATAGTTTCTGCAGGATTAATAATAGTTTCAATTTGTTTGATTTCATTCATCATTTGAAAATCTATTTGTGTTCTTCCAGCAGTATCAAATAAAACTACTTCACAACCATTTAAATTTGCAGCACTTAATGCTCTTCTACAAATATCTGCAGGAAGCTGGCCTTCTATAATTGGCAAAGTTTCAATATTATTTTGTTCACCCAAAAGTCTCAATTGCTCTTGCGCGGCAGGTCTGTAAACGTCTAAACTAGCCATCATTACTTTTTTCTTATTATTTTTTTCTAAAAATTTTGCTAATTTTGAGGTTGTTGTGGTTTTTCCTGAACCTTGCAATCCAACTAACATGATTGGAACTGGAGGGACAGCATTAAGGGAGATTTCAGAATTCTTATCACCTAAAAAAGATACCATTTCGTCATAAACGATTTTTACAACCATATCCCCGGGAGAAGTTGATCTTATAATTTCCTGACCTAGCGCTTTGGGCTTAACTCTACTAATAAACTCCTTAACTACGTCTAATGAAACATCGGCTTCTAACAAAGCCAACCTTATACCTTTTAAACCCTCGTCAACTTGCTTTTCATCAAGAGAAGGAGCTTTTTTTAATGAAGAAAAAATTTCTTCAAATTTATTAGTTAAATTTTCAAACATAATTTCGCACAGCAAGTATCGCACCAGTGGGCGAACCCTCGCTGACTGGTGTCGATCTCTTTGTTTCCAAAGACACCGCAAATTGCTGTATTTTGCGGAAGTGCGCGTAAATTATATTAGAGGTTCAAAAAGTCAATAAATAAGTTAAGTATTATTTATATGGAATTTGAAGCATTTAAAATGGATGGATTAGGTAACGACTTTGTTATTATTGATCAGAGAATAAATAGTTTAAACTTATCAAATGACCAAATCTTAAAAATTTGTGACAGAGATTTCATAGGGTGCGATCAGTTGATCTACATAAACAAAAGTCAAAAAGCTGATGCTGATGTTGCTTTTTTTAACTCGGATGGAAGCCGCTCAGATGCATGTGGAAATGGAACTAGATGCGTTGCTTATTTACTAAGTATTGAAAAAAATAAAAAAGAAATTGAAATTTTGGTATCCTCAAAAATATTAAAATCTAAAGTTCTTAATAATAAAGATGTTGAGACGATAATTGGAACTCCAAATTTAGAGTGGAACAAAATTCCTTTAAGTAAAAATCTTGATACTAAAAATCTATCACTTGGTATGATTGATATTGACGGAAATAAAATGAATGGTGGTATTGCAGTGAATGTTGGTAACCCTCATGTAGTATATTTTTGTGAGGATATAGAAAAAATAAATTTAAAAAAATATGGACCATTAATAGAAAATCATGAAGTTTTCCCTGAGAAATGTAATGTCACAATAGCTCAGAAAATTAGTGATCAACATTACAAAATTAAAGTTTGGGAGAGGGGTGCAGGTTTAACAAAAGCTTGCGGGACTGCAGCATGTGCAACAGCAGTCGCAGCCAATTTAAATCAACTACAAAACAGTAATTCAAAAATAGAATTTTCAACAGGTATTTTAAATATTCAAATTGATAATGAATTAAATATAAAAATGAGAGGTCCTGTATCTGAAATTAAAAAAATTAATATCAAAATATAATGGGTATTTTTGAAAAATTTAAAATCGGATTTAAAAGAAGTGCAAGTAATATAGCATCAGGTCTTAAAGAAATAATAGTTAAGAAAGAAATTGACGATACAACTCTTGATAAAATAGAGGAATTCTTGATCGGCTCAGACGTGGGCATAGATGCAGCATCAGAGATAAAATCTATAATTGCTCAAAAAAAGATTGATCCTAAAAATGATCCAATAAAGGAAGTTTTTGAAATACTTAATAATTATATTTTAGAACTAATGAAACCCCTAGAAAAGAAAGATTTTTTCTTAAAAAAAGAAAAGACAAATATAATATTAGTTTCAGGTGTTAATGGAGTTGGTAAGACAACTACTATTGGAAAATTAGGAAAAATATTTGTACAAAATAATAATAAAGTTCTTTTTTCAGCATGCGATACATTTAGAGCAGCTGCTATTGATCAATTAGAAGAATGGGCTAACAGGGTTGATGCTAAAATTGTAAAATCAGATCCCGGTTCAGATCCAGCTTCAGTTGCTTTTAAAGCAATGGAAATAGCTCAAAGTCAAAATATAAATCAAGTAATAGTAGACACGGCAGGAAGATTACAAAATAAAAAAAATTTAATGGATGAATTAAAAAAAATAGGAAATGTAATTAAAAAAAGTGATGAAACAGCACCACACGAGGTTATTTTAGTTTTAGATGCAACGTCGGGACAAAACATAATTAATCAACTCGAAGAATTTAATAAATTACTTCCAATTACAGGCATCATAATGACAAAACTTGATGGAACTGCAAAAGGTGGAATATTGATTGCGATTTCAAAGAAATATAAAGTACCTATTGTTGGTCTTGGACTTGGAGAAAAAGAGGATGACTTACAAATATTTGAAGCTGAGAAGTTTGCAAATGCTTTTACCCAAGTTAATTAAGCAAATTTTTAGAAATTAAAGGTTTATAGATATTGCACTCAAAATTATTTTTTAGAGATTTATAACCACAGTTTTCAGCATAAGAAGAGATTATAAAATTTAATTTTCCAGAAGTCTTAGCAATTTCTAGCTTATTATTTTTTATGTCATATTTTAAATTTTCATTAAAATTTTTTTTTGCACTTATCAAAATTAAAGTGTTGTTGTCATTTAATAAATAGTAAGCAAAATCCTCTGGGAAAAGTGGGTAATTATATTTTTTTGATATTTTTTTAACTTTTTTTGGAAACCAGTCATATGAAATTAAAGGGTAATCTTTATTTAAATTTTTATCATATAAGTATAAGTCCTGTGGAAAATCATTAATATAATTAGAAAATTCTCCCTTTGCTAAAATAGCTTTCTTCCGTGTTTTAAAATATAGAGTGAACTCACTATTGTAAGAGTTCATTTTTCCAATATGAAAATAATTGTTATCATAGTACTCATTATTTATTTCTGAACTAAGTTTTGTTGGCAATATTAATAAAAAAAGTAATAAAGGGAATTTAAACATATCTAAAATTAGAATTTAAAAGTGCTGTGGATTTGTTTAAATTATGTCTTAATTTAAACTTTTTATAAAATTGTCGATTGATTGAATTAAATTTTTATTAAATTCCATCATATGGTCGTCGTTGTCATTAAAATAATTTGACTTAACACCACCATATTTATTAAATATTTCTTCACCCATATAAAATGGTACAATATTATCCTTTTTTCCATGCATCACATGCATGGGAAACTTTATTTTGTTAATTTTTTCAATAGATTTGTATTTATCTTTTAAAATAATTTTTGCAGGAAGATATGGGTAATATTTTTGCGCAAGAATCTCCATGGATGTAAAAGGGGACTCTAATATTATACCTGCAAATAAATTGTTACTTGCGGTCTCTATTGCTACAGCAGTGCCAAGAGATTCTCCATAGAGAACAATATCTTTATCTTTTATATTGTTTTGATTAAGCCATTCTTTGGCTTTAATTGCATCTTTATAAAGACCAATTTCAGTTGGTTTGCCTTTGTTTCCACTAAAGCCTCTATATGCAAAAATTAAATAGTTTAAATCTAAATCTGCAAACTCATTTAGTTTATAAATTCTATTATCTAATTTTCCAGCATTTCCGTGAAAAAAAAGCAAGGTTTTAAAGTTATTATTTTTTTTGTAATACCATCCAACTAGATCATTATCAGATTGAATACTTACTTTTTCGATTTTGTGAGATAGAGGTCCTTCATCTAAATAATTATTTTCACCAGGATGGTATAATAATTTTCTTTGATAAAAATAAACTATTAGAGAAACTCCAAAGTAAATAATAAAAATATAAAACAGAATTTTTGCAAATAACATTTTAGGCTTTAATTTCATTTTTACTTTTTCTTCTTACCAAATAAATACCAAAAAATACAAATATGGTACCTATTAAATGATAATTCTCTAAAATCTCTGAAAAAAATATTATTCCATAAAAAGCTCCATAAATTGTATAGAGGTATAGCGTGAAACCAGTTGTTGATGGTCCTAAATATTTAATAGTTAATGTGTATAGTGAGAAAGCGATTATACCTGGAGAAATTGCTGCAAACAAAATCCAATAATAAAATTCTTCATTGAATAAAGTTTTTTCAAAATAAAAATGCTCTATAAAATAAAAAGGCAAAATGGATAAAAAACCAAAGAAAGATATAATTGTTAGTCTTGGAAAAAATTTAAGTTCTGAATTCCATTGAAAAAGCATAACTGTATAAATTGCCCAGCCTAATGCTGCTCCTAACATCCAAAAATCTCCAGAAGCAAATTTTAATTCAAGAAGTAAATTGATATCGCCCTTTAAAATTACAGCAAACACTCCAACTAGACAAAAAAGTAAGCCAATAAATTGGAAAATATTTATCTTATCTTTAAAAAGAAAATATGAGATTAAAATTATAAATATTGGTGAAGAAGTATAAAGAATTCCCATATTAACAATGGTTGTAGATGAACCAGCCATATATGGAAATATTCCACAAACACCACATCCCATCAAACCTAGAAAAAAACTTCTTTTACTCTCTTTTTTAATAGTCTGAAAATTATCAACTAAATACTTATAATTTAGGACGAATAAAATAATGAAAAAAATAAACCATCTCCAAAAAGATAAAGATATGGGAGGAACATCATCAACACCACCTCTTGCTACAATTAAATTACTAGCCATAAAAAGTGGCTGAAACAATAATAGAAAATATCCGATAAAATTTTTATTCATTTTTATTTAATATTAAAAAAAATAAGTAACTTAAAATGCATAAAAATAAAAAAATTGAAAAAGAAATTTGATAGCTCATTGTAATAGTAGCACCTAAATTTCTGGAAAAATCTATTATTAAACCAATTATCCATTGTACAAAAAAAGTACCAGAAAATAAAAATACATTGAATGAAGTTAAAGATTTTCCTGCTAGTTTAGTAGGAAAATTTAATGCTATTGCTGGTTGGGTTAAAGAAATTACTATTGATGATAAAATATAAAGAGTAAACATGGTTGCACCAGCATTGTCTCCCATTATGACTATTAAAAATAAAATTATATAACTTATAGGAAGTGTAAATTTTACAATTCTCATACTGTCAATTCCTTTGGAAGATAGTTTTGGCAAAAAATATCCCCATATTAAAAAAGAAAAAAGCATAGTTACATTTATCCAAAATAAACCTGTCGCACTTTGTATTGCATCATAACCCGTCACATTTAGCATCCATGGGCCAGCCCACAATGTTTGTATTGCTTGAACACCTCCATAATTAAAAAATGCAAGCGGTACTAAGCTAATAAAGAATTTATTTTTCCATATGTGGGAAAGGTTTTGAAGATTATTATTTTGGTCTTCATCCCTCTTAGTTTCCCACGAAGGTATTAAAATTGATATTAATATTATGCTTATCAAAATTAAAGAGGCTATAATTAAAAAAATAGATCGCCAACCAATTATTGGTAATAAAATTTGAACTGGTAGAGTTGATGCAACAAATCCAAAATTTGCAACCATCAACATCCATGAATTTGCACGTTGTTGATATTTTTCTTCAAACCATACTCTGTAACCAGTTAAAGGACCCATTAAACAAGCAGCAACACCTACACCAATGAAAATTCTAGAAATTAATAAACCTGCAAAACTTTTAGCAAAAGCAAATGAAATAGTTCCAATAAGAGCAATGATTAATAAATATCCGATAACTTTTTTTGGGCCAAATTTATCTAATAACATACCAGTAGGAATTTGCATGAGCGAAAACCCTAGAAAATATCCTCCAGCTAAAAGTCCAAGATTTGCAGCACTTAAATTGAATTCAGTTGAAAGAGCGGGTGTTAATGTTGCGGTAATTGATCTTAGTAAATTTGATATAAAAAAGCCAAAGGCAAATACAGAAAAAATTAGAATACTTTTATTTATTTTATTGATCATTTATATTTTTTATGAAATTACAGTTCTATTATGAATAATCATTCAACAAAAGATAAAGATGCCATTTCTTCAAATGGTATGGCCGCAACATCACATCCAATAGCTACAGAAGAAGCTCTTAGAATATTGCAAAAAGGTGGAAATGCAGTGGATGCAGCTATTGCAGCTTCTGTTGTTCTCTCTGTTGCAGAGCCTAATGCCACAAGTATAGGTGGAGATTGTTTTGCAATAATAAAAATGAATGGCAAAGACCCTGTTTCATATAATGGATCAGGTATTGCTCCAGCAAAAGCAAATTTTGATTATTTCAAGGAAAAGAATATAGATAAAATCGGTTTAACAAGTCCTCACGCAGTAACTATTCCTGGTGCATTAGATGCTTGGAATTCAATTCATAATGATTTTGGAAAACTCGATTTTGAGGAGTTGTTTCACAAAGGTATAGATATTGCAAAGAATGGTTTTAAAGTGACTAAAGTTGTTGCTAACGCCTGGAGCAACGTATTTAATAAATTAAACGATAACCCATATTCTAGGAAACATATGCTAAATAATGGTAAGAGTTATCAATTTAACGAGGTAAATAAAAATCCTGCACTTGGAGATACTCTTGAAAAAATTTCAAAAAATGGAGTTAAAGAATTTTATGAAGGATCAATTGCTGAAGATTTAGTTAAAACCTTAAAAGAGTTTGGGGGCTTGCATACAATTGAAGATTTCCATAAGCAAAAAACTATTAAATCAGACACTTTATCAGATAGATATAGAGATATTATCATTCATCAATGTCCTCCAAGTGGCCCTGGAATAACAGTTTTAGTAATGATGAAATTATTAGAAAAGTTAGGTATTGAAAAATATGATGTCAATTCATTTGAAAGGCTCCATCTTGAAGCAGAAGTTACAAAGCAGGCTTATAAACTTAAAGAGGAAAATATTGGTGATCCAGAATTTGTAGATTTAGATTTAAAAAAAATATTAAGTGAACAAAACATAGATAATATCTCAAAAAATATATCTATTAATGGCTGCGCAGATGTAGGAGATCTAAATATTCCAAACCATCCTGAAACAGTTTATTTAAGTGTAGTAGACAGAGATTTAAATGTAGTTTCAATAATAAATTCTGTTTGCTATGCTTTTGGATCTGGAATAACAGGTGATAAATCTGGAGTGGTTCTTCACAATAGAGGAACTAATTTTAGAGTTGAAGAAGGTCATCCTAATTGTATTCAAGGATTAAAAAGACCACTACATACCATAATTCCTGGAATAGTTATGAACAACAAAGGAGAATGTGAATTATCTTATGGAGTAATGGGAGGACAATATCAACCTGTTGGACAAGTTCATGTTTTAAATAGCATTATTGATTATAACTTAACTCCTCAACAAGCCATTTCATTTCCTAGAGCTTTCCATTTCAATAACATTTATAAATTAGAGAAAAGTATTGATGAAAAAATTTTTAATAATTTAAAAGAAGTCGGTCATAATGTTGAGTATATAGATGGTACTCATGGAGGTGGACAAGCAATTCAAATAGACAGAGAAAAAGGAAATTTAGTTGGCGGTTCAGATCCAAGAAAAGATGGATACGCAAAAGGTTATTAATTTAAATGAACTCTAAAATTGTTAGGAATATTATAGAATCACAAAATGATAATCGAATTTCAATAACATCTGAAAGTAGTTCTCCACTAAAATTTGTAGATTTAAAATCATTAATAGAAAGAATTTCAAAACAATTATCAGGTAATGGTATTAATAATAAAGATCGTGCAGCAATAGTTTTGCCAAACGGTCCTTACATGGCAACTAGTTTTTTGGCGATTTCAAGCTACATGTCTGCTGCACCCTTAAACCCTAACTATAAATCTGAAGAATTCGAATTTTACCTAGAGGATTTAAAGCCAAAGATAGTGATTGTAGAGAAAAATTCTAAAAATCCAGTAGTAGAAGTTGCAAATAAATTAAAAATTCCTGTTTGCGAAATAAAATCAGACGGAAATAATTTAAGCGGAGATTTCAATCTTTTTGAAAAAAGCAGTAATTATGTTTTGCCAGGCGAAGATCATGAAGCTCTTGTGCTGCATACTTCGGGCACTACATCAAGACCTAAGATTGTTCCATTAACAAATAAAAATATTTTTTCTTCGGCAGATAATATCTCCAAAAGTCTTAATTTAACTGATAAAGATCATTGTCTAAATATTATGCCATTATTTCATATACATGGCTTAATTGCGGTTCTTGCAGCATCTATGAAGGTAGGGGCATCTGTATGTGCAAGTAGTGGATTTAATGCATTAAAATTTTTAGATAATGCAAAAAGAGAGAAAATAACTTGGTATTCTGGAGTACCAACAATGCATCAAGCAATATTGATGAGAGCAGATAAAAATCTAGAAACTGCTAAACAATTAAATCTTAGATTTTTGAGATCATCATCAGCATCTCTACCTCCGGCTGTATTTGAAAAACTAAATAAAGTATTTAATTGTCCAGTGATAGAAGCATATGGGATGACGGAAGCTACTCATCAGATGACCTCAAATCCATTACCGCCTAAGTCCCAAAAACCTGGATTTGTCGGAATTCCTGCTGGGCCAGAAGTTTGTATTATGGATACTAATAACAAGATTTTAAATCAAGGAGAAGAGGGAGAAGTTTGCATTAGGGGTGAAAATGTTACTTCCGGATATGAAAATAATCCAGATGCAAATAAAAATAGCTTTTCAAATGGTTGGTTTAGAACAGGCGATCAGGGATATTTTGATAAAGATGGTTATCTAAAAATCTCCGGAAGATTAAAGGAAATAATTAATAAAGGTGGCGAAAAGATTTCGCCTTTAGAAGTCGATAACATTCTTATGGATCATCCAAATATTGAGCAAGCTGTTTGCTTTGGATATGAAGATAAAATGCTTGGAGAAGATATAGCTACCGCAATAATCATAAAAGAAGGCATGCAGTGTACTGAAGATGATATAAAAATTTATGCGAATGAAAAACTTGCGAAATTTAAAATTCCAAAGAAAATATTTTTTGTAAATGAAATTCCTAAAGGTGCAACAGGTAAACTACAAAGAAATACTTTAGCTAAAAAGTTTGGATTAGTGAACTGATGACTAAAATTTGTATATTTGGAGCAGGGTCTATTGGTGGATTTATTGCTACAAGTCTAAAAAAAACAAACGCACAAGTCTCTTTAATTGCTAGAGGAGAACATAAGAAAGCAATAGAGCAAAATGGATTAACTTTTATAAGAGGTGATAATAAAGTTAATTTTAAATTTGATGTAACTGACAATCCTAAAGATTTGGATGAACAAGATTTCATAATTATTTCTGTAAAAGCTAATGCTATTAGTAAAATTTCAGAAAGCTTAAAACCAATTATGGGTAAAAAAACTTCAATTATATGCGCCATTAATGGATTGCCTTGGTGGTACTTTCATAAAGCTAATACGGGTACCAAATTAGACAATCAAATAGTTGAAAGTGTGGATCCAGGTGGAAAGATATGGCAAACTCTTGGACCTGAAAGAGCAATTGGTTGTGTAGTTTATCCAGCCTGTCAGATATTAGAGCCAGGTATTATTAAACATAATGGTAATGGTGAACGATTTTCTTTAGGTGAACCAGATGGAACCAGATCAGAAAGACTAAAAATGATATCAAGTTTATTCATAGAAGGTGGTTTAAAAGCTCCTCAGAAGAAAAATTTAAGAGACGAAATTTGGGTGAAATTGTGGGGGAACTGTTCATTCAACCCAGTAAGTGCTCTAACAAATAAAACTATGGATGAAATGGGTAATGATCCAGAGACTTACAATTTAATAAAAGTTTTAATGCAGGAGTGCCAACAAGTTGGGGAAAAAATCGGGGTTAAATTCAATATATCAATTGAGGATCGAATTAAAAGTGGGGTTTCAATTATAGGCCATAAACCTTCGACCGCTCAAGATTTAAATGCTGGTAAACCATTAGAAATAGATCCAATAATTGGTTCAATTATAGAAATTGCAAATAAACTTGATTTAAATGTTCCAAAATTAAAAGAGATTAATGAAAAGTTAAAGTCCAAGGCGGAAGACTTGGGTCTTTATACAAGATCAGAATTAATTGATAAATTAACAGTTTAGAAATTTAGTGAAATATCTCTATGTATTGAATTACATTTAGATACATAGATAGCTTGCTCTTTGGTTAGTTTAGACTGCAATCTTAGTCCAATTGTTTCTTTGATTGCATTATTATATTCCTCAAGTTTTGGCATTAAGTTTTCTTTAGCATTTGCCCTCCAACTAACTTCTTTATTGAATAACTCAACAACCTCTTTTGATTTTGTTCTAATCGCCATTGGATCAAGTTCATCTGAGTCAACCATTGATAATAAATCATCTACACTATTTAAAAATTCATCCATTCCAGAGATCTCGCTTAATTTATCGAACAGTCCATCCATAATTGTAATTGATCTTTCATATACTTTTGTATTACTTTCCATAGCTATAAAATAATCTAACTGTTTAATATCTTTTGATACTTCCTCAAGTTTTACTCCATCATTTATGAACATTGCAAACTGATCAAGTAGATCGTAGGCTCCATCTACATTCTTTCTATATCTTTTTGTTGTTGTATTTTTTGCTTTATTTATTTTGTCAAATTCTGAATTCTTAGCTTGCCAAGTTTCTGGAATTGTATTTTGAATTACTTCAATTTCGAGTTTTACATCTTCAATTCTTAATTCTATTTTATTTTTCTCATCTAATTCATCATCATCTAAATTTCTAATCTCTGCTTTGTATTTTTCGATTTTTTTATTCAATTTAATTATTTTCTTTTGCTTTTTTCTAACAGTAAAATGTAGGTCTCTGTAATCAATAGTGTAATCGTTATATTCTACCTCAACTTTTTTTAATTTATCAACAAGAGCAAACGTTCCTAATGCACTATCAAAGTGTTCCTCTAAAATTTCCATTTTATCATCTGGGAGATTAGTTGGTACCTCTGATTGGAATTTTAAGATTGCATTTTTAATCGTTTCACCGTTGGTATCAAATCTTGCAAATTTGTACTCTTGCAAACAATACTGTAATTTGGGATTCATTGGTGGGGGAGCAACATTCGAAGTTAAATACACTCTGTTCGGCAGATAATTTACTAGGCTAGGGTATGCACCAACTATACCTAGACCTATAAGTTGTAAAATTATAAAAGGCACAACTCCCTTCCAAATATCAAGTGTTTTAACAATTTTTGGAGCAACTCCTTTCAAATAAAAGAGCGCAAATCCAAATGGTGGAGTTAAGAAGGAAGTTTGTAAGTTAACACCAATCATAACTCCTAGCCAAACAGCTGTAACGTTAGCTCCTGTTTCCGCCAATAATATTGGTGCAATAATTGGAACGACAACAACTGCAATTTCTATAAAGTCCAGGAAAAATCCTAGCAAGAAAATTACAATCATAACGACAACAAATTGTGTCCAAAAACCTCCTGGTAAATCCTGTAAAAAGTCTCTTACTAATTCTTCTCCACCAAAAGCTCTAAATCCTGAAGTAAGCATCGCTGCACCTAAGAGAATAATAAATACCATTGAAGTAGTTACACAAGTTTCTGTTACTACTTCTTTTAAAACATTTTCTGTTTTAAAAGTTCTCCAAAAACTCCAACCTATTCCGATAATAAAAATGACTACAAAGAAAGCAGTAATATAAATTGCGCCTAAATCTCTTTCCTCCAGATTTTTTACATTTAACTCATAATTTGAAGCAAAGAATGTAATTGGGATTAGAGATCCAATAATTAAAATTAAAGGATAAAATGCACTTTTCTTTCCTTCATATAATCTATAACCAGCCATCAAAGTAGCACCAATTGCTCCTATTGAGCCTGCTTGGTTTACAGTGGCAATGCCCATTAAAATCGAACCTAAAACTGCAAAAATTAATGCAAGAGGTGGTATGATAATTACAACTACTCTTAACCAAAATTTTAAATCAAAATTTCCTTTAAATGGAACTGGTGGTGCAACACCTCTCTTTATTCTAGCAAAAATAAATACATAGATCATATAAAGAGCAACTAAGACTAAGCCCGGCAAAAGTGCTCCCAAGAACATATCACCTGCACTAGATGAACCTACTCTGAATTCTCCTGGCATGTTGAATTCACCAGTTAAGGCTTTATAATCTTTTTGTCTTAAATTGTTTGCAACATCTGACGCACTTGCCAACTGGTCAGCAATAATAATTAAAACAATTGATGGAGGAATAATTTGACCTAATGTTCCTGACGAACAAACTATTCCACTTGCAAGTTGCCTATCATACTTGTTATTCAACATTGTTGGTAATGAGATTAATCCCATTGCAATTACAGTTGCTCCAACGATACCTGTGGTTGCTGCTAGTAGTGCTCCTACAAATATAACGGAAATTCCTAGACCGCCAGGAATTGGTCCAAATAACTGGCCCATTGTTATCAATAAGTCTTCGGCAATTTTTGATTTTTGAAGCATAATTCCCATGAAAATGAATAAAGGAATTGCAATCAAGGTATCTGTTTCTACATCCCAGTAATTACTCCGAAAATTTGTAATACCTGCAACTAGCCATTCAATGGGTCCATCTACAGCAAAGAAAGCACTAGAGTCTCCCTCGAATATGTAGCCAAAAAATGCTGCTAAACCAATTGCAATTATAGCTGAGCCAGGTAGTGCAAAGGCAACCGGGTAACCCGATGCAAGAGCAACGATCATTATTGCAACTAGAATGGCTAAAAAGAATGTTTCCATAATTTAATTTTTGACACCTTTTAAAATTTTGTGGCTGCTTTCCATAAAATAGCTTGTGAATTGAATTAACATAGTGACAGCAAAAACAGCTAGGTATACAGCCATCAAATATAAAAGATAAAGTCCATTAGACCCTTGTTGAGTAACTTCAAAAGCTACAACCGGACCATTTATTATACTCGCTTTTCCATTTAAACCTAAAAATATTACAATCAACATAAGAGGCACTCCTAAAGCTGCTGATCCAAGTAAATTTGTCCATGCTTTCTTTTTCTCACTAAAAGAAGAATATAATACATCAACTCTTACATGGCCTTCATGAATTAATGCATATGCACTTGCAAACAAATAAAGTGCTGCATACCAAAATCTAACTAAATCCCCTTGGAATGCTTGTTCATATGAAAATATAAATCTTGATAGAACAATCACAAATTCACTTGCTACAACTAATACTGCTAGCCATATAAAGCCAACTGATTTTGTAAAATATCCAATTACAAAAGAAATTAATATAATTGGAAAGTGAATATAAGTAATTCTTACAGGGGCTTTAACCATTAATGCTTTTACCTCAGGACTGAAGATTGCTTCCCATAATCTCTCTACAACCATAAATGAAATAACAAAATCAGCTACACCAACTAAAAATACTGCCCAAAATGATGATCTAATAATATATGCTGAAAATCTTGATAAAATTTTAGAATCTTGTTCTAAAGTTTGGCTATATGTTTTAAAAACATAAAAAATAACTGCAGCAATAAAAATCAGATACAAACCAATTTGTATATAACCGTAATTTAAATCAGATCCCTCAAGAGCTTTTTTCTTAAATCCAAATATCTCATGATGTGAAAAAATCTTTTTTATGCCTGGCCAATCATTCCAAACTGTTAAAACATTGTTAATGAGAAATGCTAAAGTAAAAGCTAAAACGGAATAACTGATAATTCTGAGATATAGAGAAAGATTTGAATTTTTTGACACCATAGTATTTTAAAATAACTAAGTAATAATCGATTTTATTTAAAAAAAAAGGGCCCAATTATGGGCCCTTTAATAACTAAGTTTAGTTAGATTACATTCCTAACACTCTGTTTCGTTGCTGAATATATGGTGAATCTGACAAGTTTGTCCAAGCACCAATTTCTTTTCTAGCTTTTAAGAAACTAGAGTGGATTCTCTCAGCGAGACCACTGCTTGCTCTTGTTTCCTCAAAAACTTCTTCAGCAGCTTTACCGAAACCATCATAAACCTTGTCGCTAAATCTTTCTAATTTAACTCCATGATCATTTATTAATCTCTCTAAAGCAGCACCGTTTTTCGCATTGTACTCTGACATCATAACATCATTCTCTGTTGATGCACATGCTTCGATTAATAGCTGATCTGATTTTGATAAGCTCGTGAACCATGATTTATTACATCCACAAGCTAACATTGAACCAGGTTCATGCATACCAGGATAGTAATAATATTTAGCAGCTTCTTGGAATTTCATAGCTTCATCATTCCATGGACCTACCCACTCTGTTGCATCGATTGCACCAGAAACAAGGTTTTCATAAATTTGTCCACCAGGAAGTGAAACTGGAGATCCTCCAAGTTTACCGATAACTTGTCCACCTAATCCAGGCATACGCATTTTAAGACCTTTGAAGTCATTAGGGCTTCTAATTTTCTTATTAAACCATCCACCCATTTGAACTCCTGTGTCACCACACATGAAGTTTTTTAGACCAAATTTATCAGATAGCTCATCCCATAATTGCTGACCACCTGCAAATCTAATCCATGCATTCATTTCAGTGTAAGTGAAACCGAAAGGTACGGCAGTAAAATAACCCCATGCAGGATCTTTTTTCACCCAGTAGTAGTCTGCTGCATGATACATTTGCGAGTTACCTGATGCAACTTCATCAAATGAGTCAAACGCTTTAACCCTCTCGTTTGCGGCATAGTAAGTAACTTGAATTCTTCCATCACTCACGTCTGTAATTCTTTGAGCAAATCTTTGCGCACCTGTACCAAGACCTGGAAAATCTCTTCCCCAAGTTGCCACCATCGAAACTTCGATTCTTTCTTTGGCAACTGCAGGAGCAGCTAAAGATGATGCAGCAACAGCAGCAACACCAGTTGCAGCAGCAGCTTTAAAGAATTTACGTCTTGAAGGAGTTTTACCCTTCAATAGTTTTTTATCTTTAATCATTATTTCTCCTCTTTAAGTTAATTAACTGACGCATTTAAAGCATATATGTTTCTTAGAGTCATTTTAAAAAAGTGAGGATTTTTCACTTAATTACAATCTATGATTGTAAATGTATATGAATTATCTTTAATTATTGAATATTTTGGCATGGTTTAACATGCTTAGATCTTCAAATTGTTTGCCTATAATTTGCACTCCTAAAGGCAATTTTTTTTCACCTTTCAAAATTGGCAGTGAAATGCAGGGCACATGTGCAAGAGACCAAATCTTATTAAATTCTGGACTCCCAGTTGTCTTAAATCCTTTGTCAGCAATTCCACAACTACTTGGGGTTATAATTGCATCAAACCTTTCAAATATACTATCTAAGTTTTTTGAGTACGTTCTCATCGCATATAAAGCTAAAGCATAATCTTTTGCCGAATGTTTTAGTCCATTAATAATCGCTTTCTTAATTTCTATAGAAAGTTTTCCTTTTGAAGTTTTGTAATAATGATGGAAATTTTGAGCCATCTCTGTCTCATATATAATTGTATGACAATCAATCATATCTTCAAAATATTTGGGAGCAGTCTCAACTTTTAATATTTTTTTATTATTTAAAATAAATTTGTTAAATGATTTTTTTGAAATACTATCAACATTTCTCCAGCGTTTTGTTTTATAAAAAACAAATTTTGATTTTTTTTTTTTTATTTTTTTATTAAGAAAATTACTACTTATTGTTGTTTCATCTGCATCGTCTCTAGCAAACAAAACTTTCGATAAGAGTTCTACATCGCTAATTGTTTTTCCAAATACTCCGACTTGATCTAAGTTATATGATGTTTGCAAAACACCACTTCTAGAGATTAATCCATAGGTAGGTTTATAACCAACAACTCCACAATAAGAGGCTGGCCTAATTACAGATCCACCCGTTTGAGTTCCAATTGATAATGGTGCCATATCAGATGCAATAACAGCAGCAGAGCCACTAGAAGAACCTCCTGGTGTTCTTGAATAATCGTGTGGATTTTTAGTTTTTGATGGCGATAAGAAAGCTAATTCACAAGTTACGGTTTTACCCATAATTATTGCTCCAGCCTTTTTTAAGAGCTCAACAATTTTAGCATCTAAATTAGTCTTTATTTTTAATTTTATTCTTGCGCCATATTTTGTTGGCATTTCAGATGTTGAAATAATATCTTTAAGTGCTACTGGTAGACCATGCAAAGCCCCTAAAGATTTCAATTTTTTTCTCTGATTGTCAGAATTTTTTGCATCACTAAGTAGTTTTTTTTCATTAAAATATTCCCAAGCTTGAATATTCTTATCATATTTTTTTTTTTGATTGATATATGCTTTACAAAGTTCAACGGAAGTTAATTGTTTATTTTTAAGTTTTTTTAAAATTTGTTTTGCTGATAAATTTAAGATATTCATTTATCCCTTAAACTAATTTTTCATCAGAATAAACGCAACATTTCTCTGGTGGAAAATATAAATTTAATTCGCCGTCTGGAATGGGTTTTTCTCTTTCTACTTTTGACTTAATCACTAAATCACCCATTTTTCCTGTAAGGAGCTTAAAATTACCAAAGTCCTCAACTCTTGTGAGTTTAATTTTAACTGTATTACTTTTTTCTTTTTCAGCCAATTCTATGAACTCGGATCTAATTCCCAGTTTAACATTTTTATCTTTTAAATTTCCTAGATTTGAATTTGTTTTAATAGTGGTATCATTAATTTTTACTTCATGATCAGAAGATACAGTTGAATGAAAAATATTCATCGCAGGAGAGCCAATAAAATAACCAACAAAAGTTGTTTTAGGTTTTTCAAATAAATCTTTTGGCAATCCAACTTGCACGATTTCACCTTGATCCATAACAATTATATTTTCGGCAAAAGTCATGGCTTCGTTTTGATCATGAGTTACATAAACCAATGTTGTCTTATATTGTTCATTGATTTCTTTTAAGTTTCTTCGAAGTCGAAATTTTAAATCTGGGTCTATAACCGTAAGAGGTTCGTCCATTAATACAGCTGCAACGTCTTCTCGAACCAACCCTCTACCTAAAGAGATAAGTTGTTTTTGATCAGCCGTTAATTTTCTTGCTGGTGAGCTTAAAAATGAAGATAAGTTTAAAGTATCTGAAACTGCTTTTACTCTTTCTTCAATTTTTTCTTTTGTAAATTCCCTGCATCTTAGAGGAAACGCTAAATTATCATAAACAGTCATTGTATTGTAAATTACTGGGAATTGGAAAACTTGGGCAATATTTCTATCTTCTGTTTTTAAATCGGTCACAGGTGTTTCATCGAATAATATTTCACCTTTGGATGGCCTCACTAATCCAGAAACAATATTTAACATTGTGGTTTTTCCACAACCAGAAGGTCCCAAAATTGCGTACCGCTTGCCATTTTCCCAAGTCATTGAAAACGGATTAAGAGCATATGTTGGTTTTGGATCTAAAGGATTATAAGTATGAGAAATATTGGACAAATCAATTTTAGCCATTTGTTCCTCCATATGGCGATGAAACTAATTTTTCATCTTCTCCAAAAGCATAAAACTTATTTGCATTAAAATTTATTTTTACTTTCTCATGAATTTTAAAATTCATTACTTCCTCGATTAAAGCAATTATTTTTGAATTTCCTCTTTTTAAGTGGAGCAATGTTTCTGAACCACTAATCTCTGCTAATTCTATCTCGAATTGTTCACCATTTTCATCAAGTTTTATTTCTGAAGCTCTAATTCCAAAATTATAATCTTTATCTTCTAAATTCTTAAAATGATTTGGAATTTCTAAAGAAATATTCTCAAAGTTCAGATTTTTTGAATTTTTTGAACCCTTCAGAACATTCATTGGTGGATCATTTGATATTTCTGCAACTTTTAAATTAGATGGATTTTCAAAAATCTCTTTGGCAGGCCCTTTTTGTAATACTCTCCCTTCATCTAAAACAATTACTTCTCCATTAAGTTCCATTACTTCTTGAGGATCTGTTGTTGAGTAAATTAAAATTGTATCTTGGGACAGTCCTTCTGAGAAAATTCTTTTAAATTCTTCTCTTAACTGCTCTCTAAGTTTATAATCTAAATTAACTAACGGTTCGTCTAGCAACAAAATTTTTGCTTTTTTTGCAAGTGATCTTGCAAGTGCAACTCTTTGTTGCTGTCCACCGGATAATTCCTGAATTTTTCTATTTTCAAATCCAACTAATCCAACAGTTTTTAGAGCTTCATCTACATCTTTTTTTATTTGCTCAGGACTTAATTTTCTTTGTTCTAATGGAAAAGTTATGTTTTCATAAACATTTAAGTGAGGATAATTAATGAATTGTTGATAGACCATAGCAACATTTCTTTCCCAAACTGGTATTTTAATAAAGTCTTTTTCCTCAAAAGAAATTGAGCCTTGATCTGGATTTAATAATCCTGCAATTGTTTTTAAAAGTGTAGTCTTACCAGATAAGGTTCTGCCTAAAATGGTATACAAATTACCTTTTTTAAAATTAAATGAGACATCGTTTAAATGAAACTGCTCATCAGGTTTATAAGAAATTTTCTCTCCAATTAAATTCATTATTTTAATGCTCCTGATAAATTTCCTTTTGATAGATATCTCTCAACTATAAATGCAACAATTATTAATGGTGCAACTGAGACTAAAGCTGATGCCGAAAGGCTCCACCATGGTGTTATTGATGAATTAAGTGCAACAACTTTTACAGGTAACAATTGTACTTCAGTAAATGTTAAAATAAATGCAAAAAAGAAATCTATCCATCCAAAAATAATACAAAACATTCCTGCAACAATTAAACCAGGTATTGAATTTGGTAAAACAACTTTATAGAAAGCTTGATAAGGATTACACCCATCAATTAATGCAGTCTCATCTAATTCTTTTGGAACTCTATTAAAAAAATCTACCATAATCCAAACAGCAATTGGCATTAATAAAACGATATATACGACCACTAGACCTAATAAACTATCAAGCAATCCTATTGTGCTTAGAAAAATAAAGAAAGGAATTGATAATACAATTGGAGGCATGATTCTTTGTGAAATGAAGAAAAAAGTAATATCGTTGTTTCTTACAAATCCAGCTTTAAAAGTAAATCTTGATAGTGCATAAGCAGCAAGTGTTCCAAGAACAATACTTATTAAACTAGCAGTACAAGTTACAAAAATACTATTAAAATAGGGCTCAACAATATCTACTCCACCTTTCGCAGGAGACTTAATTAAAACTCTCCAACCCTCCAATGTTGGTTCGAAATCTAACCAAGGAATATAAGTTACTTTACTATTTACAGATTGGAAGTCTTTAAAAGATGTTGATACAGCCCACAGAAATGGTGCAACAACAAATACAGTCCAAAATGTAATAAAGAAATATTTAAGAAAAGTGTAAAGTTTGCTCATATTTATTCTTTGATCATTAGTTTGGTTAAAACTTTAGCTATTATCGTTAAACTGATAATCATTATTACAAGATAAGTGAAAGATAAGGTTGCTGCATAACCCATCTGAAATTCTCTTAATCCTTTAATATAAATATAAAAACTTGAGGTCTCAGTTGCAGTACCTGGTCCTCCTGAAGTCAAAACAAATACTGTATCCATTATTTTTGAAGCCTCGATAAGTCTTATAATTATTGCTCCAATTGATATTGGAGCCATCAAAGGAAAAGTTACATAAACAAATTTTCTAAATGGACTTGCTCCATCTATAGCGGCTGCCAAAAAGGGTTCTTTTGGAAGTGACAAAAGTCCAGCGAGTAATAGTAAAAACATAAATGGCGTCCATTGCCAAACCTCAACAATTATAACTGTAAACTTTGCAATAACTGGATCACTCAACCACAAAATTGGTTTTACTCCTAATCCACCTAACAAATCATTTACAGGACCTAGTGACTCATGAAAAAATGTTCTCCAAATAACTGTCATTATTACTGGAGTTGTCATCATTGGTACGAGAAAAATTACTCTAAAAAATCTTTTAAATTTTATTTCTCTCCAAACCATCATCGCTAGTGCAAATCCGATAACATATTGAAGAATAACTGTGGTTACCGATAAAAAACTTAGCCTAAAAAAAGACTCCCAAAACCTCGGGTCATCAGTAAATAACCTTATATAATTCGTGATACCTATGAAGTTCATTTCTGGTGTATAACTATTCCATCCAGAAAGACTTAATCTAATAGTAAAAATAATTGGAAAAATTAAAATTCCAATAAGTACAAACAATCCTGGGAATAAAAAAACAAACTTGTGTTTAAAATTCATAATTTTTTTTGGATTATTTTAAAATGTGGCCGTTAAAAAACGGCCACAAGTTTTATAAAATTATTGCTTATTATCTTCCATTGCTACACCAACAGCATAGGCTTTTCTTACGTTATCTTTTCCTACTCTGTTAAGTATATCTTCCCACTGTTTAGCAGCTTCGTCTAAAGCAGCTTGTGGAGATAATTGACCAGCTAATGCTTTTGCAGCAGCAGTAGCCAATGCAGCATTAAACTCAAAAGTTCCAGGAACTCTTAATGGAAATACTCTATTTTTACTTTGTTCCATTTGTGCAAGAGTATCAACATATGATTGAGCAATATCTTTATCCCAACCAATTTGTGTCCATACATCAACTTTAAAGTCATCATTTCTAAATGGGTTTACACCAAATCTACCAATTCCAATATCTGCTTGGTGGTTAGCTTCGTTAGCGAAGAAACATAGGTAATCGAAAGCCATTTCTTTCTCTTTACTTTTCTTAGCTACTCCAACTGCCCATCCCCATACGAAGAAAGGAGCTTGGTTAAAGCCTTCATCCCAAGAGTTAGTTTTTCTATTCCAAACTTTCATTGCTCCTGGTAGCTGTGCAGCGCCAACTTTATTGTTTATTGGACTATCTGGTTGCATAGCAGCAACAAATGCATCATCCCATGAAAAACTAAACAAAGTTTGTCCTCCACCAAATGATCCAATTTCATCACCTAAACCAAAATTTATTCCTCCTGGAGGAACATATTTAGTTGCCTCAACCCAGTCAGTTAATGCTTCAACAAAACCTGGATTGTTAATTAGTGGTTTCATAGTTTCTAAATCAAAGAAAAAACCACCTGGTGTTTTTGGATTTTTAGAGTAAGCAGCAGATCTTGAATAGAAAGCAGCATACATTAGGTCATCTTTTTTCATAACTTCTGCTGATCCATATTCTTTCTCGCCATCACCATCCCAATCCCATCCATTGAAATAAGCGGCCATTTCTCCATATTCTTTCCAAGTTGTTGGTACCTTTAACTCTTTACCAGTAGCTTCCTTATATTGTTTTTGGTACTCAGGATTATCAATTACATCTTTTCTATATTTTAGATAATGTCTGTCTCCATCAACCGGAAACTGATACATAACACCATCCCAAGATGCTACACCAATGTGAGACGGTGTAACGTCTTTCATTTGTTTCATCTCAACGTATTTCTTTGGAACTGGCTCTAAGTATCTTCTCCAATCGTTAATGAAGTTTGAAAATCCAAAAACGATGTCATATGGAGCTTGTCCAGCTTGAAATGGTACCATTGCTTTCGCATATAAGTCACCTGCTGGTGTATGAGTAACATCAACTTTTGCTCCAGTAAGTTTAGCGAACTGCTCAGCATGTAGAGCTGTTGGCTCTCCCATGACTGGTACAGCATGTGTATTAATCTTAAGCGTCTTGCCTTTATAGTTTTTCTTAGACATAGACTCGTAAGAACAATCACCAGGAATATCCCCAGTTGCTTTGATATGTGGAAACTGATCACTCCACTTATCAGCATACGCAACAGGACTAAATACCAACAAAGCTGATATTAGAGCGGTTACGCAAGTTTTTATTGTCTTCATCTTTTTTCCTCTCTTTGTTGTTAATTATGGAACCAACACTGCACGACCTTTAATCTTACCATCATTTAAGTCATGTAGTGCTTTGTTAGCTTCTTCAAGTTTGTATTCTTTCATTGAAAGTTTTACTAAACCTTTATCTGCTAGTTCCATTAATTCATATAATTCAGCCCATGTACCTACTAAGCTTCCAACTATACTTTTTTCTTGATCGATCATATCAATCGCCAAAACTCTTATTTCTTCTCCGTAACCTACAATGTAGAAAGTCCCAGTTGCTTTGGTCATCTTAATTCCCATTGGCGTAGAACCTTTTTCACCAACAAAATCTATAACAGCCTCTGCACCTTTACCTTTTGTAAGTTCTTTTACTTTTTCAATCTCATTTCCATCTATTAAAACCCCATGGTCAGCTCCCAGTTCCATTGCGTGTTCTAAAGGTGCTTTTGCTTTTTCAACAACAATAATATTTGCAGCACACATTGCTTTCATACATTGAATTGCTATATGTCCTAATCCACCAGCACCTATGATTACACAATTTTCACCTGGCAAAAGGTGTCTTGTAGCTTTTTTAACTACTCTGTAAGCAGTTAAGCCTGCGTCCGAAAATGGTGCAACGTCTATTGGACCTAAAACTTTTGGAATTTTTATTAAATTTCTAACACTAGTTTGAAGTAATTCTGAATACCCTCCGTGTTTTACATTCAAACCTGCAAAAATTGGATCTTCAGCATGCATATCATTTCCTCTTCTACAATCCAAGCATGTTCCTCCTGTGCCAGAAACTTTAGGATGTAAAATAACTGCATCACCTTTTTTAAATCCTGTAACATCTTTACCAACTTCCTCTATCCATCCAGCGTTCTCATGTCCCATAACCATAGGCAATAGATCGTTATTTTGATCTGTAATGTGCTTCCAAACTCCCTCAATTATATGCAAATCAGTTCTACAAACACCTGCAGCTCCAATTTTAACAATGACATCGCTTGCTTTCTCAATTTTAGGATTTGGTAACTCTTCACCTGTGACCCAAACATCTGCTTTCATTTCTGGGTCATACTTATGTAAAACCTGTGCTTTCATTATTTTCCTCTCTAAATTTTTTTTTATAAACAAATCTTAAATTGAAATAAAAAATATGTCTAGAAAGTTAGAATAATTTTAAATAGCGAATTACAACTTGAGATTGTTAATTAACTTTGTTTTTGCAGCTACCTGTTTTAAAAAACTCGTCCATATTATCTATTGCCAGATTAGCCATTGCAGTTCTAGTTTCTTTAGTTGCGCTGCCCAAGTGGGGAAGAATAAAAGCGCTTTTATGTTTAAGATATCCAGGATTTAAATTTGGCTCATTTTTGTAAACATCTAGCCCAACTGCATAAACTTTTCTTCTTTCTAAGGCATCTATTAAAGCTTCATCTTCAATTATATCTCCTCTTGCAACGTTTGTAACAATTGCTCCTTTAGGCAAATATTCAATTGTGTCTTTGTTGATCATATCAACCGTTTCTTTTGAGGCTGGACAACAAACAGACAATACATCTGATACTGAAAGTAAGTCTTTTAAATTATCATGGTAAGTAGCTCCGTTTTCTTTTTCTTCACTTAACTTAGATCTATTATGATAGTGAATGATCATTCCTAAAGATTTAGCAACCTTAGCGATTTTTTGTCCAATTCTTCCCATACCGAGTATTCCTAATCTGGCACCTGTTAATTGCTTTCCAATTAAGTAATCTGCAGACCACTTCCATCCACCGTCTCTAGCACTTTCGATTCCTTCAGATGCTCTTCTGCATGCACCTAATATCAACAAAACCCCAATTTCTGCAGTAGCATCAGTTAAAACGTCTGGCGTGTTTGTTACTGCAATCCCTCTTTTCTTTGCAGCTTCTAAATCTATATTTCCAAAACCTACAGCAAAATTTGATATAATTTTAACACTATCAGGTAATTGATTAATTGTTTCTGCATCAAGCTTATCTGTTAGAGCTGACAATATACCATCACAGCCTGCACTCATCTCTATTAACTTCTTTTGAGAGTAGAGTTCATCATTTAAATTAAAGTTAGCATCAAATAATTCTTTAGCTTTATCCTCACAAGATCTTAAAAGCCTTCTCGTGATTAAAATTTTTTTCATTTTATTTTTAGATTAATTTAGATCAAAAACCTTACCAGGATTCATGATGTTGTTTACATCGATACTTCTTTTAATAGCTTTCATCACTGGTAAATTATCTGGATGTTCTCTAAGTAAATAATGTTTTTTCTGGAGCCCAATTCCATGTTCTCCAGTAATTGTTCCCTCTAATTCAAGAGCTTTATTAATAAGATCATCACTATACTGTCTAATTTTTTTTTGTTTTTCTTCATCATCTGGGTCGTATAAAATTATAGAGTGAAAATTTCCATCACCTACATGTCCTACCATTGGTGCAGTTAATCCCAATCTTTTTACTTCTTTTTCTGCCCAAGAAATACATTCAACTAATTTAGAAATAGGAACACACACATCTGTAGAATAAACTTTCATATCATTTCCTAAAGCTTTTACAGAATAATAAACATCATGTCTTGCTTTCCATAATATTTTTTGTTCTTCAGGTGAAGACGCCCATTGAAAATCACTACCACCATTATTCTTTGATAATTCCTCAACAATTTTTACAGACTCATTATTTGATAGCTCACTTCCATGAAATTCGAAAAATAGTGTTGGTGAAGCTTTAATGTTTTCTAGCTTTGAATATTTAATACTTATTTCCATCTGATCTTTATTTAACATTTCAATTCTTGCAATTGGAACGCCATACTGAATGACTTCTTGCGCTGTCTTTACTGCTGAGTCAAGGTCAGGAAAATAACAAACAGCGCTCATAATACTTTCTGGAATTGGAGATAATCTAAGTTGGACCTCAGTTATGATTCCAAGTGTTCCTTCTGATCCAATAAATAAGTTAGTTAAATTATATCCAGCAGAAGATTTTTTAGCTCTTGCACCTGTTTTGATTATATCTCCATTTGGTAAAACAACTGTCAGACCCGAAACTACAGTTCTCATTGTTCCATATTTAACAGCCATAGTTCCTGAAGCAGATGTAGATGCCATTCCACCTAAAGCAGCATCGGCACCTGGATCTATTGGAAAGAATACACCGTCTTCTCTTAAATATTCGTTTAATTGTTTTCTTGTTACATTTGCTTGAACCCTACAATCAAAATCCTCAGCATTTACACTTAATACTTTGTTCATTTTCTCTAATGAAATTGTAATTCCATTTTGATTACCAACCACATGACCCTCTAGAGAAGTACCAGTTCCAAAAGGAACAACTGGAATTTTGTGCTCGTTACATATTTTTAGAGTTTGAGAAACTTCCTCATTTGTCTCTGGAAAAACTACTGCTTTTGATAAAATTGGATTGTATGTATCTTCACCTCTAGCATAATTTGATCTAGTAGATTCAGATGTAGAAAATCTTCCATTAAAAATCTTTTTTAATTCTGTTTGGACAGCTTCATTCATTTACTAATAATACAAAAAAATTTATTAAAAATACAGTTTATTTAGAAAGCATCTTGCCTATGTTTTCCAAGGCCTGCATTATATTATCTCTAGATGCGGCAAAACTAAATCTAACATAATCATTACATGTTTTTCCAAATGCAGTACCAGGTACAATTGCAACACCTGCTTCGTGCATTGCTTTTTTACAAAATTCAGACCCACTCATTCCCGTTCCTTTTATATTTGGAAAAGCATAAAAAGCTCCTCCCGGCAAACTACACTCAACTCCTGGTAAATCATTTAATCCTTTATGGATTAAATTTCTTCTTAATGTAAACTTATCAAGCATATCTTTGATTGAATCCTCTGGACCATCTAATGCAGCAATACCTGCATATTGAGCTGCAGCATTTACACATGATACACTATTAATCAAAAGTTTGTTTACATGCTCAACTAAATGTTCTGGCCAAAAACTCCATCCAAGTCTCCATCCAGTCATTGAATATGCTTTACTCCATCCTTCTAAAACAATTAATCTATCTCTTAAGTTAGGATAGTTAAAGAAAGTCGGCATTTCTTTATAGTCAAAAATTTGTCTACTATAAATTTCATCACTTAAAATTGTGACCTGTGGATGTTTTTCTAATTCTTTTGCCAGGTAATCAATTGCAGGTTTTTCAACAAAACTTCCAGTTGGGTTGTTTGGATTTATTAGAATTAAAAGTCTAGTTTTATCAGTTATCAAAGATAGAATTTTATCTGGATCAAATTTTAAATCTTTATCCTCAGTTAAATCATATGGAACAGCTTTTGCTCCAGAGTAGTTAATCATTGATTCATAAATTGGAAAAGCTGGAGTAGGATGAATTATTTCAACACCTGGTTCTCCATAACAAGTAATTGCATAATACATTGTAGGTTTACCACCTGGCATTATTAAAACTCTATTTGGATCAATATCAGAATTGTAAAGTCTCTTAACCCATCTTGCGACAGCTTCTCGACATTCTGGAATTCCATTTGATAAAACATAACCATGATGACCATCATCTAGAGCTTTTTTTGCAGCTTCAACTACATGTTTTGGAGTTTTAAAGTCAGGTTGTCCTAGACCTAAATGGATCATAGGTTTGCCTTGTGCTTCTAATTTTTTTGCTTCTGCTAGAACAGAAAATGCACTTTCAGTTCCTAGACGATCTAATGCTTTTGCTAATTCAATCATAATTTTTCGTCGACAAACTAACTGAAAAGCAACTTCATGTCTATTTATTTAAAGTGAAAATAATAATAAAAATTATTTATAAAAAATATTTAATTTCGGTAAATTATCTTTGATCTATCTAACTCTTTTACACTTTTGCAGCCCATAAGGATCATATTTCTTCTAATTTCATCGTGCATATTTTGAAGCAGCCTCTCTACTCCTTGCTGACCACCTGCTCCTAAACTAAACAAAAAAGCTTTACCAAAACTACAAGCAGTAGCACCTGCAGCTAGGGCCTTGAGAACATGAGTTCCCCTTCTAACACCTCCATCTAAAATTATCTCAAGTTTATCACCCACAGCATCTGAAATAGCCTTTAGTTGATCAAAAGGAGTTCTAGATCCATCAAGTTGTCTTCCTCCATGATTTGATATTATTATTGCTGTACAACCAATATCAACTGCTCTCTTTGCATCTTCTACAGACATTACACCCTTCAAGGCAAAAGGTCCGTCCCACTTTTTTATACAGTATTCTGCATCTTCCCAATTCATTTGTGGATCATACTGTTCATTAACATAATCTATTACGGATTTTGTAATGTTAGTTCCCTTGTCAGTTTTGTGTTTAATATTTGCAAGTTCAAATTTCTTATTCGTAAAATATCTGAATAACCATCCTGGTCTCATCGCGAAATTCATAATACTTTCTAATGTGAATTTAGGAGGAGTTGTAAAACCAGTTCTGTGATCTCTTTCTCTATTTCCTGCAACCAAAGTATCAACAGTTAAGCATAAACCGTCAAAGTTTGCTCTTTTACACCTATCAATCAAATCATCAGTAAATGATTTATCTTTATGGATATAAAGTTGAAATAATTTTGGTCCACTTGATATGTTAGCAATTTCTTCAATCGAAAATGAAGCCATTGTCGACATGCTATACATGGTACCAAATTTTTCTGCAGCTCTAGCTGAAGCTTTATCTCCATCAGGATGATATAAACTTTGCATAGCAGTAGGTGATAAAAAAATTGGCATATCTATTTTTCTACCAAAAACTGTGGTTGATAAATCTGGTTCTCCTACGCTTCTAAGAATATTAGGGATTAAGTCACAATCATCAAATGAATTTGTATTTCTTTTTAAAGTGGTTTCATCATCTGCGCCACCATCAATGTAATGAAAAATTGGAGCTGGAAGTTTTTTTTTGGCTAGCTTTCTAAAATCTTCAAAATTATAACAATTCTTTAAGCTCATGCATTTCGGAATCTTAAATTATTTCGATTAAGATCACTAATCTTTGTGCAGCCCATTAATTTCATGTCTCTTACTAATTCAGTTTTATATAAGTTAAGTGCTCTCTCAACACCATCTTGACCTGCTGCAGCTAAAGCATAAAGATATAATCTTCCACCAGCACAAGCTTTTGCACCCATAGATAAAGCTTTTAACATATGAGTTCCTCTTTGAAATCCACCTTCACAAATAACATCTAACTTATCACCAACTGCATCAACAATTTCAGCTAATTGATCGAAAGGTGATCTAGATCCATCAAGTTGTCTTCCTCCATGATTTGATACCATTATACCAGTGCATCCAATATCAACTGCTCTTTTAGCATCTTCAACACTCATAACTCCCTTAAGCGCAAAATGGCCACCCCACTGAGAGCACAATTTTTCAGCGTCGTCCCAGTTCATAGATTGATCCAACATAGTAGAAAAATAATTACCAATTGAAGTATTTGTGTCAGTTCCTTCTTTAACGAAATCTTGAAGATGTGGTAGTTCAAATTTTCCTTTGGTTAAATAATTTATTCCCCACATTGGTTTTGTGGCAAAACTAAACAAACTCGAAAGTGTTAATTTTGGAGGTGATGTAAATCCAGTTCTTAAATCTCTTTCACGATTTCCTCCTGTTATCGTATCAACAGTTAAAGCCATCACATCAAATTTTGCTGCTTTTGCTCGTTCTAAACAAGAGTCATTTAATCCTCTGTCTTTATGGAAATAAAATTGAAACATTTTTGGTGTGTCTATTAAAGATGAAATTTCCTCAACACTAACTGTAGCCAATGCCGAAACACCAAACATCGTATTAAACTTCTTTGCAGCTTTTCCAACCGCTCTTTCTCCTTCGTAATGGAATAACCTTTGCAAAGCTGTTGGAGAACAATAAAAAGGCAAATCTAATTTTTTTCCAAAAATAGTTGTCGACAAATCCACATTTTCAACACCTCTTAAGACATTTGGAACTAAGTCAACATCATTAAATGCACTACTATTTCTTGCATAAGTTATTTCATCATCCGCAGCCCCATCAATATAATGAAATATTGGAGATGGAAGCTTTTGTTTTGCCAATTTTCTAAAGTCATAAAAGTTATGACAATCTTTTAATCTCATATCTTAAGTTAAAATTTTTTTGTAAAATTAAACATATAACTATTTGCCCCAGGATTTTTATCTCCAAGACTCGCATTAGAAATATGATTATACGAAATACCTAATTCAGAATTAGATGAGATATCAAATAATATCTGTATTTGTGTCTTAAATTCAATTTCGTGACCTAAGTCCTTGCCATCTCCTTCGTCATAATATCCAACTGCAAAACTAGGAGAGAAAGTAGTTGAATTAGATTTTTGATTTAATTGATAACCTGTATAAATATATAATGCATCATCAGCTGTTATCATTGCACCTGTCACAGGCTGAACATTTCCTAAGAAAATATCTTTGCTAGCATTAAAATTTATATATTCGGCACCAAATAGATTTGATCTCTTACCATCATCGCTGAAATCGAACATGCCAGTGTAAAAACTCCATTTATTTTCTGCGTTAGAAAATGAGACAGTAAGAAATGAAATTATCAAAGTTTTAATTAAAATCTTCATATTAAAAATCCTGGTTACTTTATAGATACTTTTCTAATAATTAAAAGGCCGCCAAAAGCGAACAAAATCAAAGGTATTGACCAGAGTAAAAATGTATTTTGGTTTAATTCTGGTTCATATACAATCCACTCTCCATATTTATTTTTTAAATAATCATATATTTCTTCTTCTTCTTTACCTTCATCAATCTTATTTTTTACAACAAGCTTCATACTAACAGCAAAATCGGACTGAGAGTCGTAAACAGATTGACCTTGGCATATCAAACACCTTAAGTTTTTTGTAATTTGATCTACTTTGGTATTTATTTCATTAGCATAGGAAAAATTAAAACTAAAATATAGCAGCAATATTAATTTTAAAATTTTAAGCATTTTTTTCTAATAAATTTTTTATTTCTATTAAATTTTCGCTTGTCAATGGACCAATATACTTTTTTATTATCTCATTTGTTTTACCACTTATAATAAAAGTTTCAGGAACACCAATAGCTCCGAATTCTATTGATTTTGTTCCATCATTATCGGTAATAACTTCTGAATAAGGATTTCCAAGTGAGCTTAAAAAATTTTTCGCATTTTTTGGACTGTCTTTATAATTGATTCCAATTATATTTATTTTCATATCTTTTAATTTCATTAAAAACTGATGCTCTTCTCTACATGGTGCACACCAAGATGCCCAAATATTTACTACAGAAGGACTATTTTTATCAAATAAGTCTGAAATATTAATTATTTCATCAGAAAATAGTTTTTTTGCATTAAGTGAAAAATCTATTTTACTTTTTAATTTCTCGTTAGAGTAATCTTTCGATACGTTCAATCCCTTGAGCAAGATTATAAAAATTATTATTAATGTTAGTAGTAATCCTAAAAATTTAATATTTTTGCTCATTTTTTCTAATAACACTTAATAAACCACCAAAACCAATAAATATAGTTGAGATCCATATCCAAATCATTAAGGGTTTATATTGATATCTTACGTTATAATAGCCATCGTCTTTTAAAATATTAAATACTAAAAAATTATCTGAAAATAATGTTGTCTTAATATCTGCTTCACTCGTAATAGTTAAAGGCTGCTGGTAAATCCTAACTTCTGGGTATAAAACAAAAGAGGAATTTTTATTTGTAACTTCAAAACTAGCTTTAAGAGATTTATAATTGTCCACATCTTTAACATTAACTTCTTTTAATTTTACAACTTTTTCGTTAAATATTCTTTCATCTCCTACTTTCATATTTGAATTGAATTCATTAGAAAAAAGGCCATTCAATAAGATACTTGTGATTAATAAACTAAAACCAAAATGTGAAATTTTTTGGCTAATCGAGGACCTACTAACAAAAAAATCCTTAATTGTTACTAATAAGAGATAGATGCTCAAAACTATCAGAGGAATAGATAACAAAAATGAATTTTCTGTTTTTGTTAAAATGACATATGAAATAAGCAATGAAACTAAAAAAATAATTAAAATATTATAGTTAAACTTTTTTAATTTATCTTTAATCCATTTCAAACTTGGGCCAAAGCTCATGAAGATTAAAAAAGGAATTAAGAAAGGTATTAAAAGATTATGATAAAAAGGTGGACCAACAGAAATTTTTGAACCATTTAAAACTTCAAGAAAAATTGGATAAATTGTACCAACAAGAACAACAGATAAAAAAAACATCATAAACCAGTTATTCACTAATATTGCGGTCTCTTTACTTAAAATAAAATTCTCTTTTGCTGTGTTTGATATTTTATTCTGATTAAAAAAGAAAATTAATATAGACATCAATATTAGGATAAAGAGAAAACTTAATATAAATAACCCTCTTGATGGATCGTTTGCAAAAGTATGAATTGAATTTAAAATTCCAGACCTAACAAGAAAAGTACCACTCATACTCAGTGAAAAAGTTGTAATTGACAAAATAATAGTCCACTCTTTAAATGAATTTCTTTTCTGTAATACAATTACTGTATGCAGGAGTGCTGTTAAGCAAAACCATGGCATCAATGAAACATTTTCTACAGGATCCCAAAACCAAAAACCTCCCCAGCCCAGCTCATAATATGCCCATATAGATCCAAGCAAAATACCAATTGTTAAAAATACCCAAGATACCAAAACCCATTTTTTAATATGCCTTGCCCACTTATCTCCAATATTTCCGCTAATCATTGAGGCAAGTGAAGCTGAAAAGATAATAGATGTTCCGACGTAACCTAAATATAAAATTGGAGGATGAATAGCTAAAGCAGGGTCTTGTAAAATAGGGTTCAAACCTAATCCCTCGCTAGGAATTGGATATAGCGTTTTGAATGGGTTGGAAGTTAATAAAATAAAAACTAGAAAACCTGAAATAATAATTTGTTGAAATAGTATCGTTAGAAGTTTGTATTTAGTATCTTGTGATCTTGAATTTAATAAAAAAATAAATAGAAAAATTGAAAGAACTAATAACCACAATAATAAACTTCCCTCATGATTTCCCCAAGTACCTGAAACTTTATAAAATAAGGGTTTTAAAGTATGAGAATTGTTAAAAACAGTTTCATTACTAAAATCTGAAATTACAAAAGCTGCAACTAGACTAAAAAAACTTACTGTAATCATTAAAGTTTGTATTGAAGTAATTAAAATAAAGTTTTTATCTAAATATTTATTTTCTGAATTTGCATCCAAGTATGACTTAAAAATTAAATAAACAGATGCAATTAAAGCTATATATAAAGAATAATTTCCTAAATAATTAGACATACAAATTAATTATTTTTCATAGCTTCGCTGACTTCAGGAGGCATATAATTTTCATCATGTTTTGCTAAAATCTTGTCAGCATTTAGAAAACTTTTATCCTTTAAGAAACCTTCAGCAACTACACCCTTACCCTCTTCAAACAAATTAGGTACCGATCCATTAAAGTTAACTAATAATTCATTTTTGAAATCCGTAATTACAAAAAAAATTTCTTTATCGTTTATTTTAATAGAATTTTTTTTCACCATTCCACCAACTCTTATTTTTTGAGCATTTTTTATTTCATTAAGGTTTTTAATGTCTGTTGGAGACTTAAAATATACTACGTTTTCCTCAAGAGATTTAACCACCAAAAAAATTGTAAGAACTAATGAAATTAAAATTAAAAAAATAAAAAGAGCTCTAAATTTAACTTTTTTTCCGTACATGTGAATTTTAGTTAAACTTTAGATGTGGAAGTGTTTGCTAATATCTCTCTGTACGTTTTTTGCTTAGCTACTGATGCAAGTTTCTTTTCATCTAGTGATTTATAATTTTCCTCAAATTTCTTTTTCTCTTTAATTAAATTTAATTTTATTACCGCGTACAAGAAGCTAAAAGAAAATAGAGTAAATATAAATGATGACCAAACGTATACACCGTATCCATTCATATTTAGTAGTTCACTAATCATAATCTATTAAGGCCTTTATTTTTAATCTTTAACAGTTCTGTATTATATTTCATTAAAAATATCAAAAGTGAAAATAGAGCAAATGCCGCAGTCATTATAGCTAATGGTGTCAACATTGAAGAATGAATTGTTGTTTCTTCCAAAATTTTTACTGACGCAGGTTGGTGTAAAGTATTCCACCATTCTACTGAAAATTTTATAACTGGAATATTTATAAGACCAATAATTGCTATTATTGAGCTAATTTTTTCTGCTTTACTAGTGTCTGTCGTAATCTTCCAAGAAGTAATGAACAATAAATAAAAAATTGAAAGTAAGAGCATTGAAGTTATTCTTGCATCCCAAGCCCACCAAGTTCCCCAGGTTGGTTTTCCCCAAATTGATCCTGTAACTAAAGCTATTATGCTAAAAACAAAACCAGAAGGTGCTAAACTTTTTGTTATTAAAGAGAAATTCTTATTTTTAAAAATAAAAACTCCAAAAGAAAGAATGGAAATAAATGAAAATATTCCGAGTGATATCCAAGCTGATGGAACATGGACATACATAATCCTAACTGAGTCACTCTGCTTATAATCCTCGGGAGAAAGAACTAAAGCTTCAACTAATCCAAGCAACAATACAATTATAAATAGCGCAAATACAAACTTTTGTATTTTATTAATTATCTTTAAAGTATTATTTGGATTGAAATAATTAATCATAATTTTTTATAACACATAAATTTTAGATTAAAATTGTTCAAAATTTTCTGACCAAGAATACAGAGGGAGATAGAGGAAAAACAGTACTCTTGATCAGAATTAAATATTTTATAATAAACAGATATGACAGAGATTTGGGACAATTGTGTTTAAATATTGGCTATTAGTTAATTTGAAGGCTTGAAGTAGCTTGATCCACGCTTACCTGAAAAAATTTCATTAATTAGAGGGTGTTTTATAGGCTCTTCAGAGTCATCAAATAATAAATTTTGCTCAGACACATAAGCCTCGTAAGTAATTTCGTCATTCTCCGCTAGTAAATGATAAAATGGCTGATCCTTTCTAGGTCTCACGTTTTTTGGAATTGATTGATACCACTCCTCTGAGTTATTAAATTCAAAGTCAACATCGTAAATCACACCTCTAAAATCGAAGTGTCTATGTTTTACAACGTCTCCAATTGAAAATTTAGCTTTTTGAGTACTCACGACATTAAATATGGATATTTGATGAAAAAAATCAATAAAAAAAATATAAATGTTTTATTAATCTGTTAATATGTAGCAGTGAATAAATCACTTCTAAAATTCATTACAGACGTTGGGCCTTTAGCTATTTTTTTCTTCTTTTATTATAACAGTGATAAAAATTTAAAAGTTGCAATACCACCTCTAATTGTCGCAACAATAATTTCTGTTCTATTGGTTTGGATACTGGAAAAAAAAGTTCCGATGGTTCCTTTGTTAGGAGGAATTTTAATTACTCTATTTGGAGGTTTAACAATTTATTTTGATAATCCAATTTTTATTTATATGAAACCCACTATTATAAATATTTTATTTGCCTTAGCTTTATTCTTTGGAAAATACTTCACCAATGAACCAGTTTTAAAATTAATACTTGGAAAAACACTGCCAATGTCTGATGAAGGTTGGAAAATTTTAAATAACAGATGGACTTATTTTTTTATTTTTTTAGCTATATTAAATGAAATTGTTTGGAGAACTCAAACAGAGGAATTTTGGGTTAACTTTAAAGTTTGGGGAATGCTACCAATTACATTCATTTTTACTGCTTCACAGGTTGGGTTGATTAATAAACACAAATTAAATGAGTAATTTAAAATTAGTAATAAATAATTCAAATAAAGAACAAAACCAAAGGTATTTTTTTGAAAAAAAAGAACTAAAAATTATATTAGACCTATATGCTAAAATGGTATCTGAAGGATCTTGGAAAGACTATGGCCTCTCAATATCAAGTAAAAGAGTAAGTTTTAGTATTTTTAAAAATGCAGCAGAAAAAGCTATCTACAACATTTGTAAAAATTTTAAACCTTCTAATAAGAATTTGAAATATTTAATAACTGATAGAAATGGTAAAATTTTAAATAATGCTTATGATTTAGAAATACTTCTAAAAAAAACAAATTGGAAAAAACTATAGTTTTTGATTATCTTCTTTGACCGAACAATCTTAAAAGCATTATAAATAAATTTATAAAATCTAAGTATAATGTTAAAGCTCCCATAACAGCTTTCTTGCCAATTACTTCACCTGAATCTGATGCTACGTACATATTCTTAATTTTTTGTGTATCGTATGCAGTTAATCCAACAAATATAAGAACTCCAATGATTGAAATAGCAAAGTACATCATTGAAGATTTTAAGAAAATATTTACTAAAGACGCGATTATAATACCGATCAAACCCATCATTAGGAATGATCCAAATTTTGTGAGGTCTCTTTTAGTTGTGTAACCATATATACTCATAGCTCCAAATGTTGCTGAAGATATGAAAAATACTCTCGTCACACTAAGTCCTGTGTAAACTAATAAAATTGATGATAGTGATAAACCCATCAAGGCTGCAAAAATCCAAAAAGTCGTTTGAGCTTTTGAAGAACTCATTTTATTTATCCCAAAACTCATATAAAAAACAATTCCTAGAGGAGCTAACATAACCACCCATTTCAATCCTGATAGATAAATTGCATTTCCGAACTCAGTTAAAGCAACTATTGATCCACTTGCATCAGTAACTACTGACATTTTAAAAGATAGCAATGCTATTATTCCTGTTAACAAAACTCCAGTTGCCATGTAGTTGTAAACTTTAAGCATGTAGGCTCTAAGGCCTTCATCCATCACAACAGCTTTTTTTGCAGTCGTTGATCTATTTAGGATATTGTCTCTATTGAATTCCATAATTAAATATATAGTAATAAATTTTAAATTTTTCAAGCAGTCAAAATATAGGTAACAAATACTTAATATTTAATGAATTATAAAAAATTAGGAACAACTGATATAGATATTAGCACAATTTGTCTCGGCACTATGACTTGGGGTGAACAAAATAGCCAAGAGGAGGCCTTCGAACAAATGGATTTCTCACTAGAAAATGGGGTTAATTTTTGGGATACAGCAGAACTTTATGCGGTACCTCCTAAAGCTGAAACTTTTGGTCATACAGAAACGATCATTGGAAATTGGTTTGAAAAAACAAAAAAAAGAAAAGATGTGATACTTGCAACTAAAGTTTGTGGTCCTGCGAGAGATTATATTAGAAATGGTGAAAATAGTTTTGTAGGGAAGAATCTCGAAACTGCACTTCATAACAGCCTTAAAAGACTTAAAACTGATTATATAGATTTATATCAGCTTCACTGGCCAGAAAGAAATGTAAACAATTTTGGAAGACTGGGTTACGTGCATAAAGAAAATGAATGGAATAAATTCGAAGACGTGTTGGTTGAATTACAAAAGTATATTGAGCAAGGTAAAATAAGACATGTAGGTTTATCTAATGAAACTCCTTGGGGTGTTATGAATTATCTCAAACTTTCAAAGGAAAGGAGTTTGCCTAGAATGATGTCCATACAAAATCCCTATAGTTTATTAAATAGGTCATATGAAGTTGGATTAGCTGAAGTGTCTATAAGAGAAAATATTGGCTGCTTATCTTATTCTCCTTTAGCCAGTGGTTTTTTAAGTGGCAAATATAGAAATAAGCAATTTCCAAAAGGATCTCGGATGGAAAGAGATTGGGATTTTTGGACAAGATATCGAAAACCAAATACTAATGAAGCTGTTGAAGAATATTTTAAAATTAGTGAAAAATACAACATTGATATGAGTCAAATGTGTATAAAATTTTGTGAGATACAGGATTTTATGTCTAGCGTTATTATTGGTGCAACAACAATGGAGCAGTTGAAAACAAACATAGAAAGTGTAAAAGTGAATCTTGATAAAGAAATAATTAATGAAATTAATGAAATTCAAAAAAAATATCCAAATCCATGTCCATAATTTTTAAGATAATTTTTTTTATTCTCTTATTAGGATCAACTTCTTATTCAGAAGAATTAAATAAAATAGGAACATTTAAAGACTGGGATGCAATTGTTGTTACTAATGGGGATAGTAAAGTATGTTTTGCTCAATCTAAACCTGTTCTTCAATCTCCAAAAAAAAATGATAGAGATGCAAGATTATTTGTGACTTTCAGACCATCTGATAAAATTAAAGACGAAGTAAGCACAACGTCAGGCTATGAATACAACAGTCAAAATTCAATTACAGCTAGCTCTGGTAAATCAAAATATAAATTTGATATAGCTCAAGATAATTTTGCATGGATTTCAAGCAATAAAATTGAAAAAAAAGTTGTTAAAAGAATGAAAAAGGCCTCTAGATTAATGGTTACTGGATATAATAAATCTGGTTCTCAAACAATTGATCACTATTCCTTGATGGGCTTCACTAAAGCATACAACGCAGCTAAAAAAAGCTGCAGTTAAATAATGAAATCTAAGAAAAAGATAGTTCTTGCCTATTCTGGCGGTCTGGACACATCAATCATATTAAAATGGTTACAGGAAAATTATGATGCAGAAGTAATTTGTTATACTGCAGACATTGGTCAAGAAATAGATAGAAATAAAATTTTCAGAAACGCAAAAAAACTTGGTGTAAAAAATATTATTATTCAAGATCTAAAAGATATTTTTGTAAAAGATTATGTTTATCCAATGATTAGGGGCCATGCAATATATGAGGGTGTTTATTTGCTTGGGACCTCAATTGCTAGACCTTTAATAGCCAAAGATCAAATTAGAATTGCTAAAAAATTTAAAGCCTATGCTGTGTCTCATGGATCAACAGGAAAAGGAAATGATCAAGTAAGGTTTGAATTAGGTTATCATTATTTTGGTCCTAAAATAAAAATTATTGCGCCTTGGAGAATTTGGAAGCTGAAATCTAGATCAGATCTAATTAATTATGCAAAAAAAAATAAAATTGAAATACCTAAAGACAAGAAAGGAGCGCCACCTTTTTCAGTAGACGATAATATTTTTCATACATCAACAGAAGGAAAGTTTTTAGAAAATCCAAAAAACTCTGCACCTGACTTTATCTTTCAAAGAACGGTATCTCCAGAAAAAGCACCTAATAAATCTTCAATTGTAAAAATAGACTTTAAAGGTGGAGACCCGATTGCAGTGAATGGGAAAAAATTATCTCCATCTAAATTGCTTGGAAAATTAAACGACATAGCTGGAAAAAATGCTGTTGGAAGAGTTGATCTAGTAGAAAATAGATTTATCGGTATTAAATCAAGAGGTGTATACGAAACACCAGGCGGAACTTTATTAATGCATGCTCATAGGGCCATAGAGTCTGTTACACTTGACAAAGATACAATGCATAAGAAAGAGAAAGTTATGCCTAGGTATGCGGAACTTATTTACAATGGATATTGGTTTTCTAAAGAGAGATTTAAAATACAAAGAATTGTAGATCTTAAGAGAACTAAAGTTAATGGATCAGTTAAATTGAGGTTATATAAAGGGAATGTTATTATTCATTCGAGAATAACTAAAAGTTCAGCTTATTCTATGAAAAAAGTTTCATTTGAGGAAAATAAAACTTTTAATAAATCAAATGTTGAAAGATTTATTAATTTTCACAAGAAAAAATTAAAATAAAATATCATGAATTTTGAACCAAGTCGGGCGCAAGCCACTAATAAACTAGATAATTTTGTTGAAAATAATCTTTCTGAATATTCAAGATTGAGAAATTTTGATTTTGGTCCAGATAAAAGATCAAATATATCTTGTATTTCTCCATATATATCTCATGGAATATTAAATGAGTTAGAAGTTATAGATAAAGCCTTAAAGAAATTTTCATTTTCTAAAAATGAAAAATTTATTCAGGAGGTTTTGTGGCGTACTTATTGGAAAGGATGGTTAGAATTAAGACCTAATGTATGGACAGATTATATAATAGAACTAAAAATTATAAGAGAAAAATACAAAGATAGTAAAGATTATTTAAATGCCATTGATGGAAATACAAATATAGAATGTTTTAATGAATGGGTTAAAGAATTAAAAGAATTTAATTACCTTCATAATCATACAAGAATGTGGTTTGCCAGTATCTGGATTTTTACTTTAAATTTACCTTGGCAATTAGGAGCTGAATTTTTTATGAAGCATCTCTATGATGGAGATGCAGCATCTAATACATTAGGATGGAGATGGGTTGCTGGGATACAAACACAAGGTAAGCATTATTTGGCAAGTGAATGGAATATAAAAAAATTTACTAATAACAGATTTAATAACATTAATTTAAATGAGAATGCGCCACCTAAAGTTAGCAAGAAAATATACAAGGCTGTCTTAAAAGATTTTAGTAATCCAGTAAGTTTGGATGAGCAAAATTTAATTATTTTTGATAATAATCTTTCTTTTGAGTTGACTGATTTCAAAGACCATAAATTTAAAAAGATTTATTTAGTTAATAATAATAACGACAGTAGAAATATTAAACTTAGTGAAAAAACAGTGAAATTTAAGACTAATTTAATTCAAGATCAAAAAAGAAGGTTGGATGAAAAATCTTTGGATTGTGGAGTTATTGATATTGGTAAGCTTAAAACAATTGAGAATAGTTATTTTTTATATCCTTGTGTTGGAGAAAACTTAGATTTTTTAACTTCTCAAGGAATAAATAATATAAAATTTCTTTATCGTAATTTAGACCGGAGTTCTTGGAAATATTGCAATAAAGGTTTTTTTAATTTCAAAAAGTATATACCAACTATAATTAAAGAATTTTTTTAAAGAACTATTGTAAATTATCAAAATTATGAGATAACAATAATATGAATAACCCGCAAGTTCTTGAAATTATTGAAAATCTTAAAGGCAGAAGGAATTACGAAGATAAGAAAGCTTCAAAATTAGGTTTCAACTCTCTTTACGCATACATTGAAAATAAAATATTAAAAGAGAAAGAAGCTGAAGCAGCAAAAATTCTTGAACAATCAGCAGCTAGGGAAGAAGTAATTGAAGAAAAAAAATCAGAGAAAAAGACAAGTTGTTCTTGTTGTTAATCTATTTTAGCTGGACACCTTCAGCATCAATACCATCAAACAACTGAGAATTAACAATTTTTATAATACCAGATCCAACATCTTCTTGCACTGCCTCTAATCCAGTTTTATCACTATCATCATTGGTGTTTGTAATTGTACTTTCAATAAACGCTCTCACATCACCTACACCTTCCTCTTCAAGCACAATTCCTTTACCACCATTTTTTACAGCAATTACACCATCAATACTTGCTATAACTGAACCATCATCTTCTTCAGAATTTTTAAAACCATCGTCTGTGTTATTTATAGAAATAGTGTTGTTGATAGTTAAAAATATATCACCATTATTTGCTTCATCAAAATCTAAACCTTCGTCTAAATTTCCATTTATAAATGAGTTATTAATGGTAACAACTAAATTTCCGGGACCAGCTTCATCAATATCAAAACCATCATCTAAATCTATGCCAAATTCAAATTCTTTAACAAAACCAGAGTCATACAAATCAACTTCTCTCTCAAAACATCTATCATCTGGGGTACCCTTAATCTTTCCAGGTATACTGTCTTCTTTTCTCACATTATCATCAAATTCACCTTCATCTTGTTTGGGCATAAATGGTTTTAAAAGTTTTGGATCACAATATGCTCCATTTAAAACAAAAGATGAATTATTTACTGTAGCATTAACATTTCCAGCATTACCTTCATCTAACTCAACTCCATCCGCACCAACAAGAGTAAACAGAGAGTTACTTGCTTTGAAATCGATATCACCAATGCCTCTTTCATCAATCCTAAATCCATCCGCATCAAATCTTCCATTTCCTACATTACTAATTGTTAAATTATCAACTACAACTTTAATGGAAGCATCTGAACCTTCTCCCCCACCGCCTTGTCCACCACCACAGTCATCGGCTAGACTGCAGTCAGAAATATGAATTCCATGACTGGCAACATCGTTAACAGAAACGTTATTTAAAATTACATTTACTAAACCTTTTTGGTCGTCTCTAACATCTACAAATATACCTTTGCCCCATCCTCCTTTTTTAATACTAAATCCACCTACTCCATAAAAATTTAAATTAGATATTGTAAGGTCAGCACCATTTGAAATAAAGAGGAGTGTTTGATTTTGGGTAGTTTTAATAGACTGTCCTGACCCTACTATATCTAGGGGTTGTAGTCCTGTATATTCTAAAGTTGAATTAATAATTATTTCATCTTCAGTTGTAATTAATATTTTTGATGATTCTTTACTTTTAGATGCCTTTAAAAGTGCATGCCTTAGACTTTCAGGACCAGAATCTTTTGAATTTTTGACATTAAATGTTTTTGCTAGAGATTGTGAACTGTTGAAAAGTATTAATAATAGAATTAGTACTAAATTTCTTTGCATGAAAAATTTATAATTTAAATAAGATACAAAATTATTTCAGAAAGATTAAATAATTATTAAAATTAAATTCTTAGTTGTTCTTTGAACATTTCTTAGAACAATATTTCACTTTATCCCAGTTTAATTTCCATTTTTTTCTCCAAGTAAAAGGTCTCTTACATACAGGGCAAATTTTTGTAGGTAAATTTTCTTTTCTCACTATGCAGTATTTTGTTTAATAAATTTTTCTGCCTCAGCTAAAATTAATTTTTTTCTATCAGGTTTCATTTTATCAAAAATTCTAACCATCATAGAAAGTCTAGGATTTTTTAAAAAGAAGGCTCTATTTCTATTTATGAATCTCCAATAAAGACCATCCATGGTATTGCACCATTCTCCTTTTTTAAAATCCATCATTTTCATGAAATAAGCGGAGCCGCAGATATATGGTTTTGTTGCAAATATTCCTCCATCACTGAAAAGCCCCATTCCATAAACATTCGGGACCATTACCCAGTCAGAGGAATCCACAAACATTTCCATAAACCATTTGTAAACATACGTTGGCTTAACTTCACATAAATTCATTATGTTTGATAAGATCATTAACCTTTCAATATGATGTGACCAACCATAATTCACTGCATTTTTAATAGCATAATCTAGAGGTGGTAATCCTGTTGTTCCTTCGTACCATGAGTTTTTCATTTTTCTATTTTGTTTAAAAAAATTTCTAGTTTCCATTTCTTTTGAATAGCTTTGATATATTCCCCTCATAAATTCTCTCCACCCGATTACTTGACGAATATAACCTTCTAAGGAATTTAATCTTATTTTATTTTTGTTGTGAAAATCTAAAACTTTTTTAATTATAAATTCTGGAGTGATAAGACCTAAATTGATGTAAGGACTTAAAGCACTATGAAATAATATATTGTCTTTCTGATCAACTGCATCTTCATAATCCCCAAATAAATTTGATTTCTCTTTAATAAAAAAATTTAATAATTTAATTACATCATCATATTCCGTAGCAAACCAAAAGTCTTTCGTATTACCTGGGTGACATTTAAAATTTTTATCAATTAAAATTTTTAGTTTTTTCGTATGAACAGTCTCAGTAATTTTAGGAAATTTGGGTATAGATATATTTTTTGGAAGTTTATTTCGATTTTCTTCGTCAAAACTCCATTTACCTCCTTCTGGATTACCATCTTTTTTCATGAGTATATCCAAATCTCTTCTAGTCTCTTTATAAAAAACTGCCATAAAAGGTTTTTTTGATTTCGATAAATAGTTTTTAAATTTTTCTCTAGAATTTAAAAACATTGGTGTTTGAATAATATTCCATTTAATTTTTTCCTTTTTTAAAAAATTGGCAATTTTATTTTCAAAAAACTTATCCTCAATTTCGAAACTTGAAATTTCTTTAATTTTTTTTGTTTTAATTATTTTTTTTAATTTTTCTGTGTAATCCAGCTTGAAGGATTTATCCTCGATCGAAGAATATTCTAATTTAAATTTATTTTTTTTTAGTCTGTCTGCGTGAGATCGCATGCAAGATAAGAACAATAATATCTTTTGTTTATGATGCTTTTCGTATGTACAAAGCTGGTAATCTTCAGCCATAAAGAAAAAGTGGTCTTTTTTGTACTTTTCTAGATATTTCTCTGAGAAAAGCTGATTTCCAAGTAGAAAAAATAATTTCATTAACTATATATAACCCTTTAAAAATTTATGTCAGAAAAATATTTAGTAGTAGGTGCGACAGGATCTATCGGATCTAATTTAGCTGAACAGTTACATGCGGCCGGTAAAGAAGTACATTTAATTGGTAGGGATGAAGAGAGAACAAAATCTTTGTCTGAAAAACTAAATTGTAAATATACAGTCTCTGATGTTTTAGAAAATGGTTTTGTTGAAAAGATTAAGTCCGAAATAGATGATATCAAAGGTATAGCTTATTGTGTTGGTTCAATTGATTTAAAACCTTTGAGAATGGTTTCAGAACAAGATTTTACAAAATGTATGAAACTAAATTTATATTCTGCAGTAGATTTAATTAAAGGTTATCAAGAAAGTTTAAAAAAAAATAAAGGATCGATTGTTTTGTTTTCAACTGTTGCTGCTCAAAGGGGTTTTACAAATCATGCAATTATAGCTTCAACTAAAGCAGCTGTTGAAGGATTAACTGTTTCTTTAGCAGCAGAATTTGCTCCTAATATAAGAGTAAATTGCATTGCTCCAAGTTTAACTAATTCAAAAATTGCAGAGCCAATGCTTAAAAATAAAGTTTTAGCTGATGGTATAGCAAAAGCCCATCCATTAAAAAGACTTGGAGAAGGTAAAGACTCAGCTTCGCTTGCAAAATTTCTAATAACTGAAGACAGTTCTTGGGTTACAGGACAAATTATTGCTGTCGATGGTGGTAGATCAAAACTTTCATAGAGTGAAGAAATTATTATTTCTTTTATCATTAATACTATTATCAACTAATTCATATAGTAAAAATTTTAATTTTAATAAAATTATTGAATTAGAAGCACCTTGGGGTTCGTCGTTCGTTAATGATAATGAAATGATTGTTACCGAGAAAGGTGGCAAAATAAAACTTGTTAATATTTCGACAAGAGAGACGAGTGAAATTGGTCATAACTTAAATTTTGTAGAATATGGACAGGGAGGATTATTGGATATTCTGTATAATGAAGATTACATTTACATCTCATACACAGAAAATAGAAATAATTGGAAGACTAGTACTTCAATTGCACGTGCAAAATTTAATAAAAACAAATTAAATTTTAAAAATATTTTTCAAGCCAATCCACCAATTGACTCGCCTTATCATTTTGGTTCAAGACTGGTAATTAAAGACAATTATTTATTTGCTTCTGCAGGTGAAAGAGGCGGGGGAATGATTGCTCAAGATGGAAATAAACATCCAGGAAGTATAATTAGAATTTATCTAGATGGTGGCATTCCAAAAGACAACCCTCGTTTTGAGGGGAAATCAGACTGGCTACCTGAAATATATCAAATTGGTGTAAGAAATCCTCAAGGTTTAGCTTTATCACCTTTTGATGGAAAAATTTATATGAGCAATCATGGTGCAAAAGGAGGCGATTGGTTTGGTGAAGCAAAGAAAGGTGAAAATTATGGTTGGAAAATTCTTGGATGGGGTGGCACAAATTATTCAGGTATACCAATAGGGCCAAAATGGAAACCTGGCTTTACAAAAGCCATTCAATATTGGGTTCCATCTATAGCCACAAGTGCAATCACAATTTATAAAGGTAATGAATTTAAAGAATGGAATGGTCATGCATTAATTACTTCTCTTAAAGATAAGTCTTTAAGAAAATTAGAGTTTAATGATTTATCAAACGTAAAAGAGGAAATAATATTTAAAGATAAAATTGGAAGAATCAGAGACATACAAATTCATCCTATAAATGGTAAACTATATTTTTTAAATCAAGATGGATTGTGGTTGATGGAAAATTCTAATTAGTATCAAAAAGCTCTTTAAATAATTTAAATTCACCAATTTTAAAAATAATTGCATCATTTTTTTTAAATCCGAATTTTTCTGCATTTTGCTTAAACCTTAAAGGGGGCTCTAATATTGGTTCAAGTGATAAGACAAAAGTTCCCCAATGCATTCCAATTACTTTTTTACTTTTTAAATCTTTAGCAAGTCCAAGGGCTTCTTCAGGGTTAGTGTGGTAAGCAGAAGAATCTTTAATTGAAGCCATAGGATAAAAATTATATGCACCAATGTTAATAAATGTTAAATCAATTGGACCATACTTATCTCCCAATTCTTTATATATTTTTCCAACACCAGTATCACATGAAAATAATATTTTTTTTTCTTTGTATTCAATCAAATAGCTGCCCCATAAAGTTTTGTTAGTATCCGTTAAACTCCTTTTTGACCAGTGGACTGATGGCAAAAAAGAAATATTTAAATTCTGATTTATTCTTATTTGATCATACCAATCCATTTCATTTACATCTTTAAATCTATTAATTTTAAAATATTTTTTTAGTCCTAAAGGTACCAGGACTTTAGATTGTTTATAAGGAAATCTCATTATTGTTTTCATGTCTTGATGATCGTAGTGATTGTGAGTTAGTAGAAAAATATCTGTTCTTGGTATCTCATTAAGTTTTAATGCTGGTTCGGTAAATCTCTTTGGCCCAAAAAATAAAGGTCCTGCATTTTTTGAAAAAACTGGATCTGTTATTATTGTTATTTCCCCTAATTTTAATAAAAATGTTGCATGACCTATCCACGCTACATAATCTTCTTTTTGAAAATTATTTAAATCCAATAAAACTTTTTCTTTTTTAATTATATTACTTTCAGGAAAAGTCATATCTAATTTTTTTTTTTCTTGGTTAAAGACCTTAAACGACCAATTGAAATTCATATCAATCACCTTTGATCCTTCAGGATTACGAAATGTGCCATTTGCTAAATGATGATATTTTTTTTTCATATCCGATTAATAATTTTTTGAAATAATATCTTGTATTGTATTACTTATAACTATTGTTCCAGCTTTGTTAGGATGTATGCCATCTTGTTGATTTAAATTTGGATCAAGAGCAACACCCTCCAGCAAAAATGGAATTAAAGGTAAATTATATTTTTTTGACAATTTAGGATAAATAGCATCAAAATTTTTTTTATATTTAGCTCCATGAGTTGTTGGCGCAACCATCCCAGCTAATATAATTTTTATTTTTTTTCTGTTAGCGATTTTAATTATTTCTTCTAAATTTCTCTCGGTTTCATCTGGTTGAATTCCTCTAAGCATATCATTTGCCCCAAGACCAAGGATGATTAGATCAATACCGGGTTGTGATAAACTCCATTCTGCTCTATTCAATCCACCAGAAGAAGTACTTCCTGACACACTTCCATTTATTACCTTAATATTCAAACCACTCCTAATGAGATTACTTTCTAAAACCAAAGATAAGTGTTGTTCTTTAGGTAAACCATAACCCGCCATTAAACTATCGCCGAATAATATAACCTTTTCTATTGCACTTGCATTTATGTGCACTAGAAAGAATAACAATATTTTTATAAATAAACTTTTATTCATGAACACACTTCTTAAATTAAAAAAAATAAATCTCAAATACCAAACTGGGAAGGACAATATCAATGTTTTAAAAAATATTGATTTAACTATAAAAAAAAAAGAAACTGTATCTGTGGTTGGAGAAAGTGGGTCAGGAAAAACAAGCTTGATTATGCTTATTGGTGGACTAGAACGTCCAACCTCAGGGAAAATAATATTTCAAGACAGGGAAATAACAAATCTTAATGAAGACGAAGTATCTGAAATTAGAAAGCAAAATATAGGAATTATATTTCAATCTTTCTATTTAATTCCAAATTATACAGCTGTTGAAAATGTAGCTTTAACACTTGAACTTAATGAATTTAAAAATCCAGAGAAAGAAGCAAAGAGTTTATTAGATCGATTTGGTCTAAAACATAGATTGAATAATCTTCCAAGTCAATTATCTGGCGGAGAGCAACAACGTGTGGCGATTGCAAGAGCAATTGCAATGAAACCAGATTTGATTTTAGCTGATGAACCAACTGGTAATCTAGATACCGAAAACTCAATAATGATCTCTGAAATTTTATTTAAATATGTCAAAGAAGAAGGGTCTTCTTTAATAATGGTCACACATGATCAAAAATTAGCAGACAAAGCAAAACGAAAAATTAAAATCAAAGATGGAAAAATTAAATAATTCTTCGGAGTTAAGTTTAATATTCAAGTATGCTTTAAAGGATTTAAGCAGAAATTATAAAAAAATTTCAAGCATTATTGTAACGCTTTTTATTAGTCTTTTTATTTTAAGTGCCATCTTTACAATCGAAGATAGTTTAAAAAAAGAGCTTAATGATAATGCAAAAGTTCTTTTGGGTGGAGATCTCGAAATCGATTATAACCGTAATCAGGGGGATCTTAATTTAGTCAATAAAGTAAAGGAATTTTCAACTGTCTCTCAAATAATCGAGTTCAGTACTATGCTTTCTACGACAGGCAGAGAAAAAAATAAATCATTATTTACAAGAATTAAAACAGTTGATGAAAAATATCCACTTTACGGTGAAGTTGTTTATGAACCAGAAGATGCTTATGAAAGAATGCAAAAGGAACCAAAGACAATTTTGATTAATGAAAGTTTATCAAAAACTTTAAAGATAAAAATAAATGACAAAGTTAAGGTACAAGATCAAAGTTTCATAGTTGTTGGAATTATAAAATCTGTACCTGATGTCAGTGGGTTTGTAGCTTTTGGAGATTGGGCATTAGCAGGAAAACAAACTTTGGAGATACTAAAACTAAATGGAATAGGTAGTTTTTTAAATTATGAATATAAAGTAAAATTTAAACCAAGTGATGATCCAAAAAAAATAGAAAGTAAGATCAGAGATATTTTTAAAGATGACCAAAAAGTAAAACTTAGATTTCCAGAAAATTCAGCAAGTGGCTTAAAAAGGATAATTAATAATTTTTCCCAATTTCTCTCTTTAGTTTCAATTAGTGCAATGTTAATTGCTGGAATAGGTATCGCTAATACATTGTTGTCATTTATAAACCAGAATAATATGTCTATAGCTGTAAGAAAAGCTGTAGGATTTTATTCAGGGAATATAAAAACACTCTATTATCTTCAATTATTAATATTATTATTTATTATTACTGTAATTTCTTATGGCTCAAGTTTTCTAATTGTACCAATTGCGGATAAATATTTGTCTGATGGGTTGGGATTAAATATTTATCCAAAATTCTCTTTAATTAATTTTATAAAAATATTTATTGTTGGTTTATTAGTTCTAATAATTTTTTCAATACCAACAATAAGCTCAATTGATCAAGTTAAAGCATCAAACCTATTTAGAAATGTATTCCAAAACCTACAATTTTATTACTCAAAAAAGTCAGTTATTTTGAGTTTTATCTTGTTATCATTTTTAGTTTTATTGTTTACACTAGGATCTGAAAGGCCTTCTTATAGCTTGGGTTATTTTCTGGCTTTTTTTGTATGTCTAATTGTATTTTTTTTACTTTCAAAAATTATAATTTATTTAATGAAAAAGTTTAATTTTATTTCAAATATCTCTTTAAAAGTATCGATAAAAAATATAACTCAAACAAAAAGTATTACCCCTATAACGATTATGTCTTTAGGCTTAGGTGTAACTTTATTGTTAACTTTAGCTTTAGTTGGAACAAATTTTAAAAGAGAAATTGCAAGATCTATTCCAGATATTGCACCTGATTATTTTTTTGTTGGAATTCAAAAAGGTGAGAAGAAAAAATTTGAACAAGGTGTTTACAAAATGAACCCTGATGCGAACATTGAAATAGTGCCTATGGTTTCTTCCGGAATAGTAAAAATTAATGGTGTGAATCCAAATAGCTATATTAAACAAGATAATGATAGTTATTGGGTAATTGGAAGTGAAAGAAGATCTTCTTGGGTTGAAAATATACCTAAAGATAACCCGATTTTAAAAGGAGAATGGTGGGATTTATCTAAACCTAATCAACTTCAGATATCACTTGATGCAAAAGTGGCTAAAGATTTTAACATTGAGTTAGGAGATATTTTTACTTTAAACATTTATGGTCGAGAAATTGATGGAGAAATAGTTAATTTTAGAGAAGTTGATTATCGTGATCTAAGTATTAATTTTGCCATGTTATTTAATCCACAATTTGCAAAAAAGATTCCTCATGAATATTTAGCAACTGCTAAGTTTAAAAATCCAGATAATTTTGATGAAACCAAAATGTTAGAAGTATTACCGAGTTTGTCTATGATAAAAATTGCTGATTACCTAAATAAAGTAACATCAGTTTTAAATAAAGTTTTCATAGCTGTAACCCTAATATCTGGAGTAACAATTGTCATTGGATTGATTGTTATCTCAAGTGCTATAATGGTCCAAGGAAAAGTAAAGGAGTACCAAAATCTTGTATTTAAAATTTTAGGTTTTTCAAAAAAAGAAATTATATTTTCGTCTTTGGTAGAATTTATAATTATTTTTATGTCGGTAATATTAATTGCAATTTTTTTTGCAGTAATTGGATCAAAATTTATTATGGAGAACATTTTTGAATTAGTTTGGCAATTTGATTTTAAAGTTTTAATTTACCTTGGTGCCTCTATAGGAATTGTGGCCTTGATTTTGATCATGCTAACTAATCTTAAATACTTAAGTCCTAAAGTTTATCCATTAATAAGAAATCAATAGTAAATTTTATTTATTCGCTCTTTTAAAACATTCAATTGTATTTTTAAGCAAACAAGCAATAGTCATAGGTCCAACTCCACCTGGAACTGGAGTTAAAGCTTTTGCAACTTTTGATACCTCATCAAATGCAACATCACCAACTAGGCCGTTTTCAGTTTTATTAATACCAACGTCAATCACAATTGCATCTTTTTTCACCCAATCACCTTTTACAAGCTCAGGGATTCCAACGGCAGCAACTATAATGTCTCCTTTTAAACATTCACCTTTAAGATCATTTGTTTTTGAATGAGTAATTGTAACTGTGCAATTTTCTTTCAACAACAGCTGTGTCATTGGCTTACCATTTAAATTTGATCTTCCAACAATTACAGCCTTTTTTCCATTAAGGTTTGGTTCAATTTTTTTTATTAATAAATAACAACCTAAAGGAGTGCACGGAATAGAACTTTCATACCCTGACGACAGATTACCAACATTCATGGGATGAAATCCATCTACATCCTTCTCTGGCATAATTGCCTCTATAACTTTTTGTTTATCAATATGTTTAGGAAGTGGGAGCTGAACTAAAATTCCTGAAACGGAGTCGTCATTATTAAGTTCATCGATTTTTTTTAAAACTTCACTTTCTTCAACACTGTCAGGGTATCTAATCACCTCTGATTTAAGGCCCACTTCATTGGCAGATTTCTCTTTATTTCTAACATAAATTTGACTAGGTGCTAAATCACCAATCAATATGACCGTTAAACCTGGTACTTTATTATGCCTATCTTTTAAAGATAAGACTTCTTTCTTGAGCTCTTCTCTTAAATCAGCAGCAGCTTTTTTTCCATCAATTAAAATCATTTATTAAAATATTAGTGGTGCAATGTAGAGTTTCATACACATTTCTATGAACCATATCAACAAAAGAAGTACGATAGGAGAAATATCAAAAGCACCAAGGTTAGGTAAAAATCTTCTAATTCTAATTAAAATCGGTTCTGTCATTTTATAAGTGAAATCTAATATTAAATATACAAACCGATTGCTTGTATTTATTACATTAAAAGCGACCAACCAACTTATAACGACATTGGCAATTACAACATATGAATAAAGTTTTAAAATTTGAAGAGCTAAATAAAATATAGCAATCATTTTTTTTCAACGTAAATAGACTGACTTGGAAATGCAAAAGCAGCTTCCTTACCTTCAACAATTTTTTTTATTTCAAGTGCTAAATTTTCTTTTACTTGTAAATAATTAGTCCAACTATTTGTTTTTGTAAAACATCTAACATACATATCAATCGAGCTATCTGAAAACTTATCAATTCTTACAGCAACTCCTACAGATTGGTCATAATCATCACCTTTATTTATGTGATCTTCAATTTCGTCTCTTATTGTTTTCAATTGATCAATTGTAGTGTCATATTGAAGAGTTATTATCCAACTAATAGCCCAGTTAGTCTTTCTTGTATTATTAATCACAGCATTTTCTGCAAATTGAAAATTAGGAATAATTGCCAGTGATTTATCAAATTTTCTTATAACAGTTGATCTGAAACCAATGTTCTCAACAACCCCTTCGATTACTCCCTCAACTTTAATCCAATCACCAATTCTAAATCTTTTTTCAACTAATACTAAAATTCCAGATATTAAATTTTTAAATAAATCTTGTGCACCTAATGCTACTGCTACTCCAAATAAACCTAATCCTGCAATTATTGGTCCAATTTTGATTCCCCATAACTCAAGAACAGCAGCTGCACCTAAAATAAAAATTAAAATTTTAAGAGACTTTATAATCCAGCCTATTAATTCTTTTGTCAGGACTTTATCTAATCCACTTAAAATATATGATATAGGCTCAATTATCTGATGTATTATCCAAAATATTAAAATTGTTATCAAGGTTCTGTTAACATTATCTATGAAACCCCTGGTCTCATTATCAAATGACATATAGTAACTGGCAAAAAAGACACCAAGAACAATTGGAAGAAACCTAGCAGGACCTTCCATAGATTTTACAAAAGTATCATCTAATTTATTGGTTGTTCTTTTTGAAATTAGCTCCAATTTTTTTATTACAAGTTTGCTGATTAGACCTCTAAATATTAAAAATAATACAAATATTCCAAGACCTACTATTATCTGAAAGAAATCTACCCCAAGAATTCCCTGCTTCCAAACAGATAAAAATAACTCATTTAGTTTATTAAAAACGTCCATTTTTAAATTTTATATAGCAAAAACTCCTCTTCACCAGGGTTAAAAAGAAAAATTTTTTTCCATTTAATGTTATTTAATACTGAAGATGCTTTTTCACCCATACACATAAGGTTAGTTTCCATCCAAATATTATCTAAATTATATTTTTTTATTAAACCATAAAAAGCCTTTGCACTATTTTCAGAATATATAAAAACAATTTCTGGCACAGAAGATTTGATATCTTTTAAAAAATCATCACTTAAATTTTCATTGGGTATTGCAGTATAATTTATAATTCTCTTGATGACATAGTTTTGTGAAATTAAGTCTTGATCAAGACTATAAGAAACAATTTCTCCACTAATATAGGCCATTGGTCCAATCTTTGGGTCAAAGTTTTGTAAAATTAATTCTTTAAGATTATTTACGTTACCTTCAGCGCAGAAAATATTTTGAAAGCCTAATTCTTTTGCCTTTCTTTCTGTTGCAAGACCTACACAAAAACAAATTATTTTTTTATCTATTTTTGAATATTTTAAATTTTTTAAAGAATTAGCGCTCGTAAAAATGATGCCTTTGAATTGGCTAAAGTCTATTTCTTGTGTTTCTATTTTTTTTATTTGCAATAAGGGTAAATGAGAAACTTTATGTTTCATCGAAGTAAATTTTAAAATTAATTCTTTGCTATCATCTAATGGTCTGGTTAATAAAATATGCATACTAATTTTTATAAGAACCTTTTGATTGTAATTTAAGTTTTTCTCCGATCATTCTACTAACAATTTCTATTTTATCTTTTTTTACTGTTTCTCTAATAAAATATCTCATTTTCCCATCGACAGAAAAGAGCTCTGTTACCAAGTCTACATTTTCACCAGTGATTTTTGCAAATACTCCTACAGCGGTATCGCAATCTCCTTCTAGAACTTTCAAAACCTCTCTTTCGGCATTTGCTACAATTCTAGTTTCAATATCATTAATTTTTTCTAGCAAATCTATAATATCATTATCATTTTTTTTACACTGTATTGCAATAATTCCTTGTCCAGCACAAGGTATGAGTTCATCAACACTAAATTCTTGTGTTATTTTATTTTCTAATTTTAATGAGTCTATGCCAGCTTTAGAAAGTAGTATTGCATCAAATTCACCATTTTCTAATTTTTGAATTCTTGTATCTACATTTCCTCTGATTAATTTATATTTTAAATCAGATCTTTTTTTCTTTAATTGAAATTCCCTTCTGAAGGAAGAGGTGCCAATTACAGAGTTAGGCGCTAGATCCTCAAATTTTGTATTGTTTTTACTAATTAATATTTCATTTGGTGAATTTCTTTTTAAAAAATTGTTTGTCAAAAGCCTCTCTGTTTCGATTGTTGGCATATCTTTTAGTGCATGCACAGCAATATCAATATCCTCATTAAGTAATTCTTTTTCAATTTGCTCTGCAAATAATCCTTTACCACCTATGTCAGACAACCGTTGGTCTTGTTTTTGATCTCCTGTTGTTACTATTTTTTTTAGTTTTATTTCATTTGGAAAAATTTTATTTAATTCATTTCTTACTTTTTCCGCGTAAATTAATGCTAACTTGCTACCTCTTGTTCCAATTGTTAGAGTATTTTTTTTCATAAAACTTATTTTTATTACAATCTTATAGATTAATTGTAATAATTAAAAAAAATAATTTATGACCAAAAAATCAATTATTCTAGGAATAGAAACAAGTTGTGATGAAACTGCTGTTGCATTAGTTCAGGATGACGGTAATGATATCCCAAAAATATTATCAAACGTAGTATCTAGTCAATTTGATATTCATAGTGAATTTGGTGGAGTTGTTCCTGAACTCGCTGCCCGGTCACATGTAGAAAAAATAAATTTAATAGCAAATAAAGCTATTGTTGAAAGTAAAATAAAGATTAATGAAATTTCTGGAGTAGCATGCACATCTGGTCCTGGATTAATAATATGTCTTAGTGTTGGTTTAAACTTTGCAAAGGGTATGGCATCTACTTTAAAAATTCCTTTCATTGGTATTAATCATTTGGAAGGACATGCGCTTAGTCCAAAGTTACACACAAAACTAGAATATCCTTATTTGCTTTTACTAATATCTGGAGGTCATTCTCAATATCTAAGTGTAAACGGCTTAGGAGATTATAAAAGATTAGGGACAACCATCGATGATGCGCTAGGAGAAGCTTATGATAAAACAGCAAAGATTTTAGGGATAGAATTTCCTGGTGGTCCTAAGCTAGAAGAATTTGTAAAAAGAGGTGATCCTAATAAATTTAAATTACCAAAACCTATACTAGATAAAGGGGGTTGCAACTTGTCTTTCGCAGGGCTTAAAACAGCTATTTTAAGAACATCAAAAGAGATAAAAAATGAGCAAGAGAAATTTGATCTTGCTGCTTCATTTCAAAAAACTATAGAAGAAATATTACATGTTAAAACTGAAAGAGCATTTAAAGAATTTAAGAAAATAAATACAACAAATAAATATAATTTTGTTGTAGCTGGTGGTGTTGCTGCAAATAGTGGAATAAGAAATAAATTAACAAAAGTCAGCGAAGAGAATAATTTTAAACCAATATTTCCCGACATAAGGTTATGTGGAGATAATGCAGCAATGATTGCAATGGTAGGGCTAGAAAAATACAAGGTAAAAAATTTTGATAGTTTAGATTTAATTGCTAATCCAAGATTAGCTTTAGATAAAAACGCAAAATTTTTAAAAGGTGCTGGGGTAAAACTTTAGTGAAAATTTATAAAGAAAATAAATTAAAAGTAGAAGAATTCCTGATAGTAAGTTTTTTTACCCAAAATTATAAAGATAAGGCTGATAGATTAATAAATTCCCTTAATAATTTTAATCTTAATTATAAAATATTTGAAGTTCCAACTATTCATTATTCTAAAAGCGATAAAGGATCTAATGATATTAATTATTGTATGCCTAAATTAATAATAGATATGCTGAAACAATTTAAAATACCAATTATTTTTTTAGATTGCGATTTGGTTGTAATGAAAGAACCAAAATTATTTTATTCTCTGAAAGAAAAAAATATAGATTTTGCTATATATAACTGGTTAGAGGACTCCGAGAATGATGGATATTTGCCAGTAAAACTCAAAATTAATTCCGAAAGAGGCGAGATAGAGGAGACTTATTATATAAATAGTGTAAACGTAAAACTTTTAAATAATCCAAATAAAGAAGGACAACTTTTCTCAAGTGGAGGAGTAGCATATTTCTCAGAAAGTAAATCATCCATCAATGTTTTAAATGAATGGTTAGAAAATATAATTAAATACCCTAAAGCACCAGATGATCAATTATTAGACCATACCTTCAATTATTCATCTACTGTAAGAAAAAATTTAAAAGTTGAATGGTTAGATAAAAGTTATTGTAGAGTGTTCTGGTGGATTTTTTCAGAACCAATTATTAACCACCCGGGACACATGTCTCATAGAGTAAATGATAATTTTTTTCAGATAACTGGAAAAGAGAGATTTAAAATTGAAAACACTATTAAGAGAAATAGTAGTAAAGTTTCAAAAGAATTTATAATAGATGCTAAAAATAAAAAAATATTAAAAGTAGAAAAAGGAAAAATATTTGTTGTAAGAAGCTTTACAGAAAGCGTGTATGTTTAATTTGAAAATATGAATTATTGGCTAATAAAATCTGAGCCAAATGTTTGGTCTATTGATCAACAAATTAAAGCTGGAACTAAAGGTGCTGACTGGGATGGAGTAAGAAATTATCAAGCAGCAAATAATTTGAAAAAAATGGAAAAGGGTGATCTTTGTTTTTTTTACCATTCAAATATTGGTAAAGAAATCGTTGGAATTGTTGAGGTAATTAAAACAGCATTTATCGACCCGACAGATAAGGAGAAACGATTTGTAGCAGTAAAAGTTAAGTATAAAAGTAAACTAAAAACATCTGTTTCTCTTGAAAACATTAAAAAAAATAAAGATTTAAAAGATATTGCGCTTATAAAACAAAGCAGATTGTCTGTCATGCCAATCAACACTAAATGCTGGAAAATTATTTTGAAGATGGGTAGTATCTGAAAAATTTATAATCGATGCCAAAAAAAAAAGCTAAAAAAAGAAAAAAAAAAATAATTACTAAAAGAAAAACTAAGGCAAAGTCTTTAGCTCCAAAGCAAGAAAAAGAACTTATATATAGAACAAAGAAAGACTGGATTAGCAAAGCCTTAGTAAATAAATCTCAGTACGAAAAAAAATATAAATCTTCAATAAAAGATAATGATGGCTTCTGGAAAAAAGAAGGAAAGAGAATTAATTGGATAAAATCGTATACAAAAATTAAAGATGTTAAATATAGTAAATCAGATGTTAAGATAAAATGGTTTTACGACGGTACTCTTAATGCATCGGCAAATTGTATTGATAGACACTTAAAAAAAAATAAAGACAAAACTGCAATTATATGGGTTGGAGATGATCCAAAAGTTCAAAAGAAAATTTCCTACAAAGAATTACACAAAGAAGTTTCTAAAGCCGCAAATGGTCTTAAAGAATTAGGGGTTAAGAAAGGTGATAGAGTAACAATCTATTTAACTATGATACCAGAACTTGCATATACTATGTTAGCATGTGCGAGGATAGGAGCGGTGCATTCAATAATCTTTGGAGGATTTTCTCCAGATAGTATTTCTGGAAGAATAAACGATTGTGAGTCTGATTATCTAATTACAGCTGATGAAGGTGTAAGAGGTGGAAAAATAATCCCATTAAAATCAATAGCTGATGAGGCTTTAGTAAGTTGCCCAAACGTAAAAAAATGTGTTGTTGTAAAAAGAACAGGCAATAGAATAAATTGGGATGAACGGAGAGATGTTTGGTATCACGAGTTAACAAAAAAAGTTTCAAATAAATGCGAACCAGAAGAAATGAATGCAGAAGATCCCTTATTTATTTTATATACTTCAGGATCAACAGGAAAACCGAAAGGGGTGATGCATACAACTGGAGGGTATATGGTTTACGCATCAATGACTCATCAGTATATATTCAATTATAAACCTAAAGATATTTATTGGTGTACAGCTGACATTGGTTGGGTAACTGGTCATAGCTATATTATTTATGGACCATTATCTAATGGAGCAACAACTATTATGTTTGAGGGAATTCCAACTTATCCGGATAGTTCAAGATGGTGGCAAATCGTTGATAAATATAAAGTGAATATTTTTTATACTGCTCCGACAGCAATAAGAGCTTTAATGAGAGAAGGTGATAAGCCTGTTAAAAAAACATCAAGAAAATCACTGAAATTATTAGGAACCGTGGGCGAACCAATCAATCCAGAAGCTTGGGAATGGTATTATAAAACTGTTGGAGATTCGAACTGCCCAATTGTTGATACTTGGTGGCAAACGGAAACGGGTGGAATATTAATCAGTCCTCAAACAGGTGCTATAAATTTAAAACCAGGTTCAGCAACAAAACCATTTTATGGAATTAAACCAGTAATAGTTAGTAAAGATGGAAAAGTTTTAAAAGGAGAAGCTGAAGGTCGATTATGTATTGCACAATCTTGGCCTGGTCAAATGCGGACGGTTTACGGAGATCATCAAAGGTTTATTGATACTTATTTTTCACAATTTGATGGAAAATATTTTACAGGAGATGGATGTAGAAGAGATAAAGATGGATACTATTGGATAACAGGAAGAGTAGACGATGTGATAATAGTATCAGGACATAATCTTGGAACTGCAGAAATAGAAAGTGCTTTCGTTGCTCATCCAAAAGTTGCTGAGGCTGCTGTTGTTGGATATCCTCATGATATTAAAGGTAATGGCTTGTATTGTTATGTAACTTTAAATGTGGGAGAAAAATCGACTTTAGATTTAGAGAGAGATTTAAAGCTTTGGGTTAGAAAACAAATTGGTCCAATAGCTACACCTGATCTAATTCAATTTTCACCTGGACTTCCAAAAACTAGATCAGGCAAAATTATGAGAAGAATACTTAGAAAAATAGCAGCTAATGAACATGATCAATTAGGTGATACAACAACTTTGGCAGATCCAAGTGTTGTAAAAAGTTTAGTTGAAAATAGAAAAAATACCTAAAAATTTATTAATTCTATAAATTCCTTTTTAACATTATCCCATTTCAGGATCATAGAATTTAAAACTATTTTTTTGTCTAAAGATTTTAACTCTTCAGCTATTGGTGACCATTCATATAAAGATAAAGCACTAGTATTAAAAGGTAATGACTCATGGTACTCATTCCAATTAATGTTTTGATATCTCTCAAGAAATTTTTTTTTTGCATTTTCATATATTTCATTTGGCATTTCATTTTTTTGAAGTTCATTATCCAAAATCTGAAAATATATTTCATTTGCTTTTTCAGTATCATGTTGATTTCTAATATTTTTTAAAAAAGAAATCGCATAAAATGTAAGATCTTGTAAAGCAACTGAGTAGATGTTCCATTTAGCTTTGTTAATCGATCCTAAAAATATCTCATCTTCAAACATCAATACATATTTTGCTCCCATTCTTGTTTTAAGATATCCATATAGAGTAACTTGGCTTACCCATGCAGATTTTTTTTGAATAAATTCTTTCAGATCGGAATAATTTTCGATTTTTTTTGTTTTTTTGAAATATTTTAAGAATGGAATGAAATATTCCTTTAAATACTCAAATTTCAAATCTTTGAGCTTTAATTTGTATTTAATGCCCATTTAGAACCGATATTACTAATTTTACTATAAATATATGCCATTTTTTACCCTTTAATTATCACATTAAATGAGTATGAATTATATCTTTAACCTATAGGGAGGATTAAAATAATGTCAAACAAAGAAAAGCACTGGGAAAAAACCAGAGGATTAATGATTATCACATTAATTATTTGGTTTGTTTTCGGTTATCTGATCTTCATGTTTGGTTCTGACCTAAACACTTCAAGTTTTATGGGATATCCATTAGCGTATTACATGTGTGCGCAAGGTTCCATCATTGCATTTGTGGTCCTAATTTTTTGGTTTGCAAATAGACAGGAAAAAATCGATGAAGAGTTTGGTTTTACCGAAAAGGAGGATGATTAATGTTTAAAGGCAATTTTATTGACAACCTACCAAAAATTTACGGAACATATACTGGGGGCTTTATTGTATTCATCATATTGATGGCGATAGCAGAGCAAGCAGGTATGACCGCTAAAACAATTGGTATTTTGTTTGTCGCCTTTACAGTTTGTATATATGCCTTGATTGGGTATTTATCTAGAACTGTTCAGGTCGATGCTTATTATGTTGCTGGAAGACAGGTGCCAACAGTATTTAACGGAATGGCAACTGCAGCTGACTGGATGTCAGGTGCATCATTCGTTGCAATGGCTGGTGGTATTTATTTTGGTGGTTATACTTATATGGCTTTCTTGGTCGGTTGGACTGGGGGATACGTTTTAGTATCATCACTTTTAGCACCATACTTAAGAAAATTTGGATGTTATACCGTGCCAGATTTCATTGGAACAAGATACGGCGGAAACTTTGCAAGGTTCTGTGCCGTAGTTGTTTTAACATTGGCTTCTTTCACGTATGTAACAGCTCAAATTAACGCAACAGGAACAATTGCATCAAGAGCACTAAGTATTCCATTTGAATTAGGAGTTTGGGTTGGACTAGTTAGTATTTTACTTTGTTCAATGCTAGGCGGAATGAGAGCGGTGACTTGGACACAGGTTGCACAATACATAGTATTGATTATTGCTTACTTAATTCCAGTATTCTGGATTAGTAACAAATCTGGATTTGGTTTCTTTCCACACTTTATGTTAGGTGAGGAAGTAGCTAGATTAGGTGATCTTGAAGCTCAATTTGGATTAGTCAAAAATGCTGCTGCGGACGTCAAAGCTGCAGGTGTACCAGGTGGTCTAAAATCTATCGCTGTATCGCACGCAGGTGTGCCAGAAGGTGGAATGGCTGCATGGAAGTTTATTTCATTAGCATTATGTATGATGGTGGGAACAGCTTCTTTACCACACATTTTAATGAGATACTTCACTACTCCAAGTGTTAAAGCTGCAAGAAAATCAGTGGCATGGTCACTATTCTTTATTGCATTGCTTTATACTTCAGCGCCAATGCTTGCAACATTATCCAAAATCTCACTAATTGATCCAAACTTACCAACAGGTATTATTGGAAAACCAATTGCTGAAATTATGCAAATTGAGTGGGTAAATGCTTGGATTAATGTAAAACAAGCCTTCATAGCAGACTTTAACGGAGATGGTATTCTTCAGTTAAATGAATGGTTTATGAGAGGTGACGTAGTTGTACTTGCAACTCCTGAAGTTGCTGGATTACCATACGTAATCTCTGGACTAGTTGCTGCAGGAGGAATGGCTGCCGCGATGTCAACTGCTGATGGTCTAATTCTTGCTATCGCAAACGCTTTATCACATGATATCTATTACAAAATCATTGATCCAAAAGCGGATGTAAGAAAGAGATTGTTAGTTGCTAGAGCACTTCTAATAGTTATTGGTGCTGCTGGAGCATACATTGCATCAATGAGGATCACTAGTATCCTTGGTGCAGTTGCTTGGGCATTTGACTTTGCAATGTCAGGATTGTTCTTCCCATTAATACTTGGTGTATGGTGGAAGAGAGCAACAAGACAAGGAGCAATAGCAGGTATGATAGCGGGTCTTGCATCAGGAACAGCTTATCTAATTTATGTGTATCCTAAGTTTATGGGTAATGCACCTTGGTTAGGTATTGACCATTTACGTTTCGGTATAATCGGAGCGTCGGTCTGTTTAGTTGTAATGGTTGTAGTAAGTTTAATGACTGAAGAGCCAGATAAAGCTACACAGCAAATGGTAGACGAAGTTCGTGTTCCATCAGGTAAGACAATACTTGGTAAGCAACACTAAATTAAACTTTATTGGGGGCGATATTCGCCCCCATCTTTTCAGAAAATGCCAATATATATTTTAGTAATAGACTACATTTTAGGTATCATCATGTGGACTTTAATTGGAAGATCCGCAATGAATATTTTTCAAAAAGAAGATTCTGAATTCTTTTTTATGAAAGTATTTGTAAAATACACAAATCCAATAATTAAAATTTTTAAATTCATAACTCCTAGTTTCATTATAGGACCATTAGTTCCACTTTATGTAGCGTGGTTTTTTTATATGTTTAGATTTTATTTAATGCCCTATTTAATGGGTTATTCTGTTATGGGAATGTTATCGTTTCCATTAGAAAGTGAAATAGCTGCAGAAATTTATAAAATATTTGGTAAATAACAATTCAAATATATCGAAAAATTGATAGTACTAGTTTTTATTTATTAATGAAAAATATAAAAATTTCGCCTTCAATACTTTCTTCAGATTTTAGCCAGTTAGGCGAGGAAATTAAAAGATTAGAAGATGGTGGCGCTGACTTAATTCATGTCGATGTTATGGATGGACATTTTGTTCCGAACATCACAATAGGCCCCCCAGTAATAAAAACTTTAAGAAATTATACAAAATTACCCTTTGATGTACATTTGATGATCTCGCCGGTTCATAAATATATTAAAAATTTTGCTGAAGCAGGATCTGATATAATAACAATTCATCCTGAAGCAACTGATAATTTAATTGAGTCAATTCAACTTATAAAGCAATTAAAGAAAAAAGTGGGCGTATCTTTAAATCCAAATACGGAAATAAATATCATAGAAAAACTTTTAAAAGATATTGATTTAGTTTTAATCATGAGTGTACATCCAGGATTTGGTGGTCAAAAATTTATGCCAGAGGTAATTGAAAAAATTAAAAAGCTTTTTCAAATTAAAAAAGATAATAAATTAAACTTTGATATTGAAGTTGATGGTGGAATTAACTTTTCTAATTCAAAGGAAGTTATATCAGCAGGAGCAAATATATTGGTTTCAGGAACAACTATATTTCATGAAAATAATGGCGATATTAAAAAAAATATAGAAACGCTAAGATCAATGTAAAATGTATTTAAAAAATTCTTTATCTTTTATAAATGAATTTTTTAACACATCCAAAAATCAAATAAGAAAATTATACTTAAAGTCAAATTTTTATAATAATAAAATTTCAAAAATTGAAATAAGTAATATTACATATAGACCAAGTCTAAGCATTCTGAGTTGCTTAGTTAAATATGACAAAAAAAAAATTAAAATTGATGAATTAGATAAAGATAATATATGGGAAAATAAGTTATTGAGTGGGCATAACTTATATAAACTTAATAATTTTTATTGGTTGTTTAGTATAGATTTAAAATCTTCACCAAATATTACACAATCAATAATTATTAAATGGATTGAAAAAAATCAAAGTTACAATTCATTAACATGGCAAATCGATATTTTATCGAAGAGAATAATATCTTGGATTACAAACTCTAAATTATCTTACGATGAAAGTGACGCTAAATATAAGGATAAATTTAATTTTTCTGTAAACAAACAAATTAATCATTTAATAAATGAAATAAGCAAATCCCAATCTGTTAATGATAAATTATTAGGATGTACTGCAATAATAATTACAGGATTATCATACGAAAATGAAAAATTTTTAAATTATGGATTAGAATTACTTAGAAAAATTATTATCAATTCTTTTGATGATGAGTATTTTCCAAAAACAAGAAGTATTAGGCAATTAAATTTTTATTTAAAATATTTTGTTCTTGTTAGAGAAATATTAAAGGAGTCTTTTAATGATATACCTGAGTACCTTGATGAAATAATTTTCTATCTAGGAAAATCTTATTCTGTTTTTTCTAAAATCGAACAAAGTTTACTATTCAATGGGAATCATAAAAATGATTTAAAGGAATTTAATAAATATCTGTCACTTTATAAATATAAGTTTGAAAATCCAAATAATGAAGTAGGAGGATATGCTATATTAAAAAACAAAAATTGCATTCTTGCAATGGATGTTGGAAATTCACCCCAAAAAACATTTTCATATAACTATCAAAGTGGAGCTCTTTCATTTGAATTCTTATATAAAGGTAAAAAACTTATTTCTAATTCTGGTTACTTTCAGGATTATAGAAATAAATTAAATCTAATTTCAAAATCTACTGCTGCTCATTCTGCACTTATAATTGATAATCATTCAAGTTGTTCGTTTAGAAACAATGGAAACTATAAAACATTAGAAAATGGTTTAAAAATTAGTGATAAAAATATTGTTAATGAAAAGAACTATTGGTTAATCAAAGCATCTCATAATGGTTTTTTAAAAAAATTTGGAGTTTTGTATGAAAGATCTATAGAATTTTTTGTTGAAAAAAATAAATTGATAGGAACTGATAAAATAATTTCAAAAAACAAGCTAGATCCGAAAAAATATGATATCAGATTTCATATGGAGCCAGGTGTTAAATTAACAAAAACTTTAGATAACAAAACTATACTAATTGAAATTGAAAATTCTGGATGGAAATTTTCAACTAACTGCGAGATTATAAATATTGAAACGGGTATATATTTCGGTAATAAAAATTTAACTAGTGAAAACCAAAATATATGTTTATCAGGCAAAATAAAAGATATAACTCAGGAAATTAAATGGGCATTCGAAAAAATACAATAAAAATTAAGACTGCTTTAATTTCATTGTCAGATAAATCCAGTTTAAGGCCATTATTAAATTTACTAAAAAAATACAAAATAAAAATAATAAGCTCAGGTGGTACATACAAAAAAATTAAAAGTATGGGTTTTAAATGTTTAGAAGTATCTAAATTTACAAATTCAAAAGAGCTGCTAGGTGGAAGAGTAAAAACATTACATCCAAAAATTCATTCTGGAATTTTGAATGTAAGGGAGAATAAAAAACATCAAAAAGAAATGAAAATTAACAATTATGAAAATATAGATTTAGTTATTATAAATTTTTATCCGTTTGAAAGGGTTGTGTTAAGCAATTCTGACCATAAAAATGTAATTGAAAATATAGATATTGGAGGACCAACAATGGTTAGATCAGCTGCAAAAAATTATAATGATGTAGTTATCATAACTAATACAAGACAGTATGAAGATTTAGCTATTGAATTAGATAGAAATAAAGGATCTACGAATTTAAAATTTAGGGAAAAATTGGCCGAGGAAGCATTTATGGAAACCGCATATTATGAGTCAAAAATTTTTAATTATTTCAATGAAAAGTCAAAAAACCTTTTCCCAATTAAGAACATTTTTTCTGGAAAGTTAGTTGAGAAGACGAGGTATGGAGAAAACCCTCATCAAAAAGCGGCGATATACTCACAAAATAACAAACAGGAAATTATTCAAATCAGTGGAAAACAACTAAGTTACAACAACTATAACGATCTTTATTCGGCTCTAAGTATATCCAAAACTTTGCCAAGAAATAAAGGTGTAGCAATAATTAAGCATGCTAATCCCTGTGGTGTTTCCATTAATCCAAACAAAATCAAATCTTTTAAAGAGGCTTTAGAAAGTGACCCAATTAGCGCCTATGGTGGTATTGTATCATGTAACTTTAAATTAAATATTAGTTTAGCTAAAGAGATTAATAAAATATTTTTTGAGGTAATAATTGCAAATGGATTTGACAAAAAATCAATCAAACTTTTAAAAAAGAAAAAAAATCTAAGGTTAATTGATTCTAGTAAAGTAGAAAAAAATTTTAAATTTAATTTTATAAATAAATTTAATTCTATTTTAGTTCAAGATCAAGATAATCAAAATTTTTCTAAGAAAGATTTTAAAATTGTATCAAAATTAAAACCTACAAATAAAACTTTAAACAAACTTATTTTTGCATTTAATATATGCAGAAGTGTAAAATCGAATGCGATAGTTATTACAAAAGACTACAAGACAATAGGCATAGGTTCTGGTCAACCAAGTAGGTTAGATAGTTGCAAAATAGCAATTGATAAAATGAAAAAGTTTCAGAAAATAAACGACAGTGATGAAATCTTAGCAGCATCTGATGCGTTTTTCCCGTTTGTGGATGGTATAGAAAAATTAGTTCAAGCAGGTGTTTCGGCGGTCATTCAACCGTCGGGTTCAAAAAATGATAAAGAAATTATTAAATTTGCTAACCAAACAAATACTATTTTAGTATTTTCCAAAACAAGACACTTTAATCACTAATCAATTTATCTTATCTATTTTAGCAGCTAAAATAAAATCACTCTCAGCAAGACCTTTAATTGCATGAGTAAATATTTTAATTCTTGCATAGCCCCATCCAAACCACAGATCAGGGTGATGTCCCTCTGTTTCAGCAATTTCTCCAACTTTATTCACAAATTCTTGACTTTGTAAGAAATCATCAAATTTAAAATTTTTTATTAAATGAAATCCATCTATTTTATCCTCTATAACTTCCCATCCATCAACTTGTTTTAAATATTTATGAATTTCTTCTGTGTTAAATGGCGGGATGTTGCCTTCGCACGGGATACATTTTTTATTTGCTAAATCACTCATAATATAATTCCTTTAATGGAGCGGGCAATGGGACTTGAACCCACGACCTTCTCGTTGGCAACGAGACGCTCTACCACTGAGCTATGCCCGCTTATTCTTACATGACAAAATTAAAAGCTTTTTTGGATTTTAGCAAGTGATTAAATAATCAAATGCGACTATCAAATCATTTCTGTCCAGTTGTATCTTGAAAAAGAATAATTATAATCAAGTCATGAAACTTGATGAATTACCAAAAACTATACCTATTTTTCCACTATCAAATTTTATAATGTTTCCGGGCACAACTGTTCCACTAAATATTTTCGAGCCTCGATATTTACAAATGGTGAATGATAGTATGAAAAAGCATAGAATGATTGGAATGATACAACCAAAAAAAACAGGTTCTTTAAAAAAACCGGACTTATATGATATTGGATGTATTGGAAAAATTACAAGCTTCAATGAAACAGAAGACGGTAGAATACTTATTATTTTAAACGGGATTTGTAGATACAAAATTAACTCAGAGTTAGATACTGACAAAATGTACCGTGAATGCAATGTTCAATATGATCATTTTTCAAAAGATATAATGCAAAAAAGTAACGAAGTTAACTTTTCAGACTTAAGCTTAATTATGAAGAACATGAGAACATTTTTCAAAAAACAAGGATATATTGTGAACTTAAAAGATTTAGAAAAGAAAGATCTTAGCCAAACTCTTAACGATCTATCAATGGCATCACCTTTCTCATTAGAAGAAAAGCAAATACTATTAGAAAGTCTTGATATAAATATAAGAAAAGAAAAAATGGAACAAATATTAAATAATTATATTAAAGACGAATTTGAAAATACTACTCTTCAGTAATTTATAAATTTAATCCTTTATCCGATAAAATATTAGAATATTTTTTAAAAATAGAATTATTATTTAAAATATTAAAAACTGGTTTTGAAATTGAGTTGTTAATATTGGTATCTAATCTAAAAAATTCATATATTCCATCTATTGCTTTTCCATAAAGATAATTAAGATGTTTTGTAGAACTCTGGAAATCTTCAGCAACGGAAATGTCTATTGGAAGACCTAGAGATAATCTATCATTAACTATTTTTGATATTATTTGAATATCTCTAATTGTCATATTAAATCCTTGGCCTGCAAGGGGATGTATACGATGTATTAAATCGCCAAAAGCTAGGATATTATTATAAGTATAATCCCTAAGCATTTCAAAACTCAGACTAAACTTTTCAATTTTACTAATTTTAGTAAATGAATAAAAAGAATTATATTTTTTGAATATATCGACTATTTTTTCATCATCTATTTTCATCCCCTTATAAGAAAAAACTATTGAAGTTTTAGTACCAGACAATGGCAGGAATGCCAAAGGTCCAAATTTTGTAAAAACTTGAATAGCTATATTATTATCTTTACGTCGATGATTTATTAGAAATGTATATGCTCTACTTCTGTAATCTTTTTTTATTTTATTTGTAAAAAATTTATTTGAAATGAAATTTTTGTTTTCACTGTTTATTACTAAATCATAAATTTTAGTTGTTTTTAAAATGTTTTGACTAACAGTGTCCGAATAAAAAAATTTTATAAATTTAGATTTTTTAACTTTTTTTGAAAAAATTTCGTTTAATTCAGAATAGGATATTAAATTAAAAACTTCTTTATTTTTTTTATTAAAATTAATTTTTTCTTTAGATCGAGAGTCTTCAGTAAAAATTTTAATTTCTTTACTTTTCCAATGTTTAATATTCGATTTTGTTAAAGATTTTAAATAATCAAAATTTTCACTTGATAGAGCTATTGTTCTATTTGTTTTTACCTTTTGAATTTTTTTATTTAAATATATGTCAACATTGAGTTTTTTTTCAGAAAAAAGGTAAGCAAGAATTAAATTTGTTAAATTTTGGCCTATAAGACAAATTTTCATAACAAAATAATTTTAACAATAAAAATTAAATGATACAAAGTGACAAAAGCAGTTTTGATTCATGATATTTAAAAATTATATCAATAAAATAGCCAATTTTACTATAAATAGGTTGGCAGAGCTAATTGGGATTTTTTTAATAATTACCTCAATATTACTTTTTGTATCTTTAATTAGTTATTCACCTGAAGATCCAAATTTTATATTTCCAGAAAGTCAGGACATAAAAAACTTACTCGGATTTAGAGGAAGTTTTATCGCAGATATATTTTTTCAGTCAATCGGTGTGATATCACTTTTAATTCCATTTTCTCTATTATTCACTGGACTATCTATAACAATTAATAAAAAATTTATAATTATAATCGAAAATATTTTTTTCATAATTCTTTATATTATTGCTGCAGCATTTTTCTTTGGAATTTTTCATAAAGAGACCTATTGGTTGATAATAAACGGAAACAATGGTTTTGTAGGTGATTTAATGTCTGAGACTATAATTGCAGATTTTTTGGAAATTAATAAAACATTAAGTTATTATTTATTAATATTTATTATTATACTATTTTTTCTTTTAAGTAGTAACTTCAAGATTTCACACATTTTAAATTTTTTTTTAATATTAAAAAAAATATTTTCATCAAAAAAAAATAATTCTATTAATCAAGAAAATGTATTTAAAGAAAATACTATATTTGAAAAAAATGAGGAAGCACCTGTTCAGGAAGATTTATTTTCCAGTAAAAAATCAACATTAAATGATGTAAAAATTAAGTTACCTTTAATTGATTTTTTAAAAAAACCAGAAAAAGTTTCTAACAGCAAAGAAGATATTAAAATTGATGGTGAAGGATTAGAAAAAATACTTCTTGATTTTGGTGTGGAGGGAAAAATAAAAAAAATAAGTCATGGACCTGTTGTTTCTCTAAATGAATTTGAGCCCGCTGCAGGAGTTAAAGTTTCTAAAATTATTAATTTAGCGGAGGATATTGCTAGAAATACAAGTTCAGAGTCTGCGAGAATAGCAACAATCCCTGGAAGTAATACTGTTGGTATCGAACTACCTAAGATATCAAGAGAAAATGTTTTTTTAAGAGAAATAATTTCAGATAAAAATTTTAAAAAAAGAGAAGTAAAATTACCAATTGCTCTTGGCAAAAGTATATCTGGTGTGCCTATAACTAGTGATTTAAGTATAATGCCTCATTTATTAATAGCTGGAACAACTGGTTCAGGAAAATCTGTATGTATTAATACAATCATACTATCGTTAATTTACAAACATACGCCTGACATCTGTAAATTCATCTTGATAGATCCAAAAATGTTAGAGCTTTCAACTTACGAAGGGATCCCTCATTTATTGTGTCCTGTTATTACTGAAGCAAAAAAAGCAGCTTCTGTTTTGGGTTGGGTAGTTAAAGAAATGGAAAGCAGATACAGATTAATGACAAAAGTAGGTGTAAGGAACATCGACGGTTATAATGAAAAGCACAAAGTTAAGATGCCCTATATTGTAGTAATTGTTGATGAAATGTCAGATCTTATGTTGGTAGCTGGTAAAGAAATTGAAAACTACATTCAAAAATTATCACAAATGGCTAGAGCTGCTGGAATTCATATAATAATGGCTACACAAAGACCAAGCGTAGATGTAATAACTGGAACTATAAAAGCCAATTTCCCAACACGTATTTCATTTCAAGTAACCTCTAAAATCGACAGTAGAACAATTTTAGGGGAGCAAGGAGCTGAGCAACTTTTAGGTAAGGGAGACATGTTGTATATGTCTTCCGCAAATAGAATAACAAGAATACATGCACCTTATGTGTCAGAAATAGAGATAGATAAAATAAATAACTTTTTGAGAAATCAAGCAGAACCAGACTATGTTGATGAAATTTTAAACTTTGCTGATGAAAAAGAGATTAACGAAAAAACCAAAGATAACTCTGAGACAGATGAGTTATATAATGAGGCTCTTGAAATAGTTAAGTCTGAGAGAAAAGCATCTACTTCGTTTTTACAAAGAAAGTTACAAATTGGATACAACAGGGCTGCAAGAATTATTGATCAAATGGAAGCTAATGGTGAAGTTAGTAAAGCAAATCATGTTGGCAAAAGAGAAGTATTAAAATAGTGAAATATATAATTTTTATTATAATATTTTTTTATCCAATAAATATTTTTGCATCCTCAAAAGATTTAATAAAAAATAAATTAAATCAAACAAATAATATATCTTTTAAATTTATACAAAAAATAGGAAAAAAAATTGAGCAAGGCAAATGTATAATTTCATATCCAAAAAAAATTTTATGTAAATATGATGATATCAATAATAAAATTTTAGTGTCTAATGGAAGATCTTTAGTAATTAATAGTAAAAAAATCAAAAATTATTTGAGGTATAAGCTTAAAGATACTCCTCTAAATTTAATTTTAGATAAAAAATTTTTACTAAGTAAATTAGATCAAGTTGAAGTGGTAGAAGAAAATGATGAAACATTTTCTTTTGAAATTGAACATAATGACAATTTATTAAATATTTTTTTCGACAAAAAAAATTATGAAATTAAAGGGTGGACAACAACTGATATTTATCAAAACAGAGTTGAAACGAAGTTATTCAATATAAAAATAAATATGATGATTGATGAAAAATTATTTAGAATTCAAAAATATATTAACTAATATCCAAATTTATAGTTTCAGATTTAAAAATTTTCATGCCTCTTCCCAAATAATTTTTTAAAGCATGTTTGTGATCTAAAGAGCATGTATGAAGCCATACTTTTTTAGTTTTTTTTCTAAACCCTAACTTCAGAGCTTCCGTTAAGAGATATTTTCCATAATTTTTTCCTATGTATTGATCTAAAATTCCAAAATAAGCGACTTCACATTTATTAGTCTCAGGATGGAATAAGAGCTCAAAAAAACCAACTAAATCATCGTTTTCTCTCAATATATATGTTTCTAAATTAGAATTATTTGTATAACTCATCCATTTCTCATCATCCCAAGCAAGGCGATCAATCCAACGATAACTTTTACCAATTTGCTTATAAAAAAATTTATTTATTTGAAAATCTGGAGGATTTTTGATTTCAATTTTACAATTAGTCTTAGGCTCAGATGAATTAATTTCATCAAGAGAATTAATTTCCAGATACTTTCTATCAACTTTGGTTATCACGAAACCATTTTTCCAACTTTTTCACCACCAAACAAATGAAAATGTAGATGTGGGACTTCTTGACCGCCATAGTCACTAATATTAGCAAGAGCCCGATAGCCTTTACCATCTATCGATGAAATTCCCAATTTTTTCGAAACTGTTGTTATTCCTTTCATTAGACCTACTATTTCATCATTTGAAGCATTTGAATTAAAATCATCTAAATCTATATATTTCCCTTTTGGAATTACTAATGCATGTATTTTTTTTTGGGGATTAATATCATGGAAAGATAAAACATAATTATCCTCGTAGATTTTATTACAAGGGATTTCTCCTCTTAAAATTTTTGCAAATATATTATTATTATCGTATGACATAATTAAAATTTTCTTTTAAATATATAACTTTAAATTAACATTAAAAATACTAATTTGTCTTATCAGTTAATTTATTAAATCTTCAGTAATTACTTTATCTCGACATTTAGTCTGAATTTTTATTCTATTTGGATTTCCATAATACGACCAGACTGTCGTATAACCATTTTTAGGAGGTGAGCCATTATAGGACATTACTGCATAAGGCCACGCTTCATTATTATATGGATCATTTAAATAGTTAGTCATACTGGTAGCAGTAGCATATCCAATTGTATAAAAACCTCTGGAACATGGAACATCAACCTCTTGACCTTTGGTATTATTTTGCCAATCAAAAGAATTACGAATTTTTAGTGATGACTCGAATTCACACAACGTTTGGTTTGCTTTTACTTTATTAATTATTTGTTTATGATTAGCTTTACAAGCACTTTCCTTCGCACCTGTAGTGTAACCGCTATAAGCTACAACTCCTACAGCAGCTAAAATTCCAATTATAGCTACGACAACTAATAATTCAATTAACGTAAAACCTTTTTCTGTCATTTAAAAAAATTTAATCTAAAGCTACAGCTAATTTTAAAATGTATTCATAGTTTCCACTAGAATCCTTGGTGTTACAAGGTAATTTATAACACATTTCTACTGTAGCATTTTTATTTCCTTGAGTATTGATTATAATATAACCATGCTGTTTATCTTCATAAGCAGCTCCACCACTTTTTATTGCTTTCTCTGTAGTTCCATCTGATTTACCAAAAGGATTTTTATAATTGTATTTTTTAAATGCTTCATCAACATATTGTGCAATGGTTTGTGCTTTGACACTTCCACATTTAACATTGGTCTGATCAAAAGGATAATGGTTTGGGTCTACATTGCAAAGCATTAGTTCGTTTGAAATAAATTTTGAAACACTGCTAAAATTTGCTTTTGCGGCTGCTATTTTTGCGCTAGCTGTATAACCACTATAAGCTACAACACCAACTGCTGCTAGAATACCAATAATTGCTACTACAACAAGTAATTCGATTAATGTAAACCCATTACGCTTCATTTTGAAAAAATATACTATTAAATTTTTTAAAATTTTGCATTGTTAAAATATATGCAACTAATAAGATAAATTTTTTAAAAAGAGAGGGAAAATGAATAAATTAAAATCAATTTATAAAGCTATTATTAGCTTAACATTTATTTTTTCATTTGTTCTTACTTCAACAGCTGCTTTTTCAGAGATTGTTGGACGTTTATCTGTTCATTGGAGTCCTAAGCACCATAGTGCAAAACATGCACAAATATTTGCTGATGAAGTTAACAAAAGAGCAAAAGGAAAATTAAAAATAGAAGTTTATCCATCTAAACAGTTATTTGGAATTAGAGAAGTAATGGGCGCAGTAACTTCCGGTGCAGTTGAACTAGGAGGAATTGTTGGAGTGGTAAGTTTTCCACCAATAAACAAAAACTTTAATGTTGCTTCGTTTCCAGGGCTATTTAATTCTTGGGAACAGCAAAGAGGTTTTTTTCAAAACTCACCCAAAGGAAAAGAGATTTGGGGTGAGTTAACAAAAAAAACTAATTCAACATTAGTTATGTATAACCCAGTTGGACCTGTAATGACTTTTTCAAGTGCTAAAGAGTTAACAGGTATTGATGCTATGAAAGGTCTAAAGGCTAGAAGACTTTTAAAAAGCGAAGAACCAATGTGGGATGCTTTAGGTGCAAACAGAGTATCTTTACCAACTGGTGAAGTTTATACATCTTTACAAACTGGAATGATTGATACGATTAACAGTCCTCCAGGAAGTATTGAAGCATATAGTTGGTGGGAGTTTTTAAAATACGCTCAAAAGCCTTATCAATATTATGCTGATGCATATATAATGGCAAACTCAACTTGGTTTAATAGTTTGTCTCCAGACCTACAAAAAATCATAATGGATGTTGGTAAAGAAATTGGAAAAAGATCAACAGACTTAATTATGGATACTGGGGAAAGCACTCTTAAAAAATTCCAAGAAAGAGGTGGAGTTGTTACTACACTTTCAGGAGCTGAAAAAGCTAAGTTTGATAAGCTTATGAAAGATGAAGTAATGCCAGCAATGGCTAAAATGATTGATGCTGACGCTTTAGAAGCAGCACAAGCATATGCTAAGAGTAATTAGAAGAAGTTAGACTTTTTCTATAAAGATTATGAGGGCATTGCGAGCTATTAATAATTTGCTAGCAAAAGCTGCAATTTCGCTCGCAATGTTCATCGTCTTTTTAATGGTGGCAGCTTTAACATTAAGCGCCACAACAAGATTTATCACTGGTACAGGATTTGCATGGTTTATTGAATTACCCCCAGTAATGGTAAGTTGGCTAGTTTTTCCATTACTTGGTCCTTTGCTAAAACAAGGACAACATATTAAAGTAGATTTTTTAAGTCACTATTTATCTGAAAAATCAAAAAATATTATTGGCACAATTGTAAATTTAATAGCTTTAATTTCTGCATGTGTCTTCTTTAAAGCAGGAGTTGATGCAACAACAATGTATTACAATTTGGGACAGATGATGGAATTAGAAATTAACATTCCTATATGGTGGATGTTTTTAGCGTTTCCGGTTGGTTTTTTAATTTTAGCATTAACATCATTAGAGCTTATTTTAGATAATTTAAAAAAACTTTTAGGGAAAGAATAGATGTTTGGACTAGCTTTTATTATTTCTCTTATAACATTGGTAATTTCCGTACCTATTTTTTTGGTTTTTGGTCTAGGAAGTTCTTTAGCTGCAATTGCTGGATTAAATTTACCTTGGTCAGTTTTGATTCAAGTTTCATTTGGTGCATTAACAAAACATGTTCTAATAGCTGTCCCATTATTTATTTTTACTGGAATGGCTATGTTGAAGGGAGGTGCCGCTTCAAGATTAGTTAAATTTACAACTACACTTGTTGGTCATTGGCCAGGTGGATTGGGTGTTGCAATGGTTATTGCAATGGGTTTCTTTGCAGCTTTTTGTGGATCCATACTTGCAGCAATCACTGCTGTTGGGACAATCATGATGCCAAAGATGATTGAACAAGGTTACCCAACTCCTTTCGTTGTTGTTCTAGCAGCTTCTGCGGCTCTACTAGAAGCATTGATACCTCCATCTAATGCAGCAATATTATTTAGTGCTCTAACTAACGTACCTGTATCCAAAACTTTTGCTGCAGGTGTTATCCCAGGCCTGGTTCTGCTTGTTTTGATGGTCCTTCTAGTTTTGTTTAAATGCAGGCATATTAGAACAGATGAGAAAGCATCATTGAAAGAAAGAGTAAGTTCTTTCATCGCTGCGTTACCAGCATTGATCACTCCAGTTATAATTTTAGGTGGAATTTACGCTGGAATACTTACTCCATCTGAGTCTGCTGCTGTTGCAGGAGTATATGCAGTTTTAATTGGATTTTTAATTTACCGTGAACTTACTTTTTCATCTTTGATGAGCTGTTTAAGGGAAACTGCAATCATTACAGCTGTAATTTTTGCGATTATAGCAACTGCAACATTTTTAAGTGTCGTTTTAACATACACTCAGGCTCCTCAAAAAATTATTACATTCTTCACAGATAAAGGTGTTAGCGTAAATCTATTTTGGATAATGCTTGGAGCAATTTGTCTAATTCTTGGAACATTTATAGAAATAGTTCCTGTATTTTATTTAACGGTGCCAATTTTTGCAGCAATCACATTATCATTTAATCAAAGCCTACTTCATCTTTATGTAGTATTTGTTGCATTTGCAGGTATTGGGATGATAACGCCCCCCGTATGCGTTGGTATTTATACAGCTGCAGGTGTGATCAAAGAAAATCCAGCCAAAGCTTTTAAAGAAGTTCCTCTATTTACAATTGTTGGAATTATTTATGGAATACTAATGATTCTATTTCCAATATTCTCAACGTGGTTACCTGGTAAATTGTAAATTATTTTTTTATTGTCCAAGCATTCTTTTCTAATGCTTTAATTAAATTTTTCCTCCAGACTTCTTATTAACAATTTTCCAACCAGCTTTTTTCATGGCTTTTAAAATTTGCTTAAAAATTTCCTCTTCAGAAGTTTTGGGTTTGATTATAACCGACCAGCTATTATTATATTTCATGTGCCTCCTTTAGCGTTTTTATTTTATGTCCGAAGCAAGTAGAGTTACTTCTAAATCACGGACAGATTAATTCTATTTAATATAAATCTAATATGCAATGACGATTTCTGTAAATAGAACAATAGATATACCAATTGTTACAAAAAAATACTGAAAGTCTTTTTTAAGTTCTTTAAAATCTGTGATATTTGCATAAAGTCTTCCAATCATTACTAAATGAAATAAAACGCCAAATATTACAGCTAAATACACAAACCAATTTGAGAACTCATAATTCTAGATTATTTCAAAAAGATTTTTAAGTGTCATCTTCTAATGGTTACTTTAAATATTTTTTAAAGTTACAAGTGTAACCTTGCATTATTATTATTTTTTTCTACTCTCCAATTCTTCCATTACTTCTTCAATTTTTATTCCACTTTTTTCAAGATACATAATTAAGTGATATAGAACATCTGCTGCTTCATGGATTTTGTTTGAGTCTCGCTCTACAGCTTCAATTAACTCATTTATTTCTTCTAAAACCTTTTTTTTTGCTAAAGATTTGTCTTCTAAAAGCTTATTAGTATATGAGCCTTCAACGGGAGTACTTTTTCGCTCTCTTGCAAGTTTTATTAGGTTTTCTAAAGTATTTAGCATAATTATAATAAATTATACTATAAAAATTTTTGATTAAAAATATTATTAATTAGACTTTAAATATCTGTCATGAATGATTTTAAAAAAGATCAAAATTTAACTATTCAATCTTTAAGAGCTATCGCTGTGATCGGTGTGATATTGTGCCATTATCAATTCTCTATTTTTAAGGGTGGTTATTTGGGAGTAGATATATTTTTTGCTATTTCAGGCTATGTCATAGCAAAAATGATAATTAAAGAATTAGATAACAAGAGATTTTCTTTAAAGAATTTTTATTACAGAAGATTCAGAAGAATTGCGCCAGCATTTTTATTTGTAACATTTACATCCATAATTGCTGCCTGGTTTATTTTATACCCATCTCAACTAGTTGAATTTTCTAAATCAACTATCGCAAATATAATATTTATTTCAAATTTCTTTTTTTGGTCCGTTGGAACTGAGTATGGTGCTGAATCCAACATTTTAAAACCTCTGCTTCACACTTGGAGTTTATCAGTTGAAGCTCAATTTTATTTTTTTATATCAGTATTTTTTTTATTTTTCTTAAAATTAAACACAAAACAAATTATTGCTATAAGTTTATCACTATTAATATTAAATATAATATTTGCTAATGAGGTAAATAAAATATATTCAAAATTTAATTTTTTTTTTACAATATCAAGAGCCTGGGAATTTTTCTTTGGTTGTATATTGGCAATTTATGAAACAAGAATAAAAACAAATATTGTATTTAAAAAAATATATCTAGAAATAATTACAGTACTATGTTTTGTAACAATAATTATTTCCTATATATATTTAGAATATGAATTAGAACATCCCAGCTTTAAAACCTTAATAGTAATAATTCCTACTTTAGTGTTAATTTATCTAAACAACACAGAACTTACTATTTTAAAAATATTAAATAACAAAGCTTTGTTATTTATTGGAGCTATTTCATATTCAATGTATTTATGGCACTATCCAATAATTTCATTCTATACAAACTTGTCACTAAATTTAGAATATTTTTCATTTTTTTTAATATTAATTCTTTTGTTAATTTCCTCTCTTTCATATTTTTATATAGAGCAACCATTTAGAAGCAACAAGATCACATCAACAAAAGTATATTTAATTTTTAGTTTAAGTTTTCTTATATTAATTGTCTCATTTAGTATTTTGGTTTTAATTAATGAAGGTTTTAAAAAAAGATTTAAACTTTTAAATTCTGCTTTTGGTTCAAACGAATTTGATAACGCTATATTAAAATATGAAAGTTATTCAGAATATGATGATTATATTGACAGTTTTGATGGATATTCATCAAAGGATATTTTTAAATTTCAATATGAAAAAGAAACTTTTAGTAATAATAATGAAAGGCAAAAAATTTTAATAATTGGAAACTCACATTCATTAGCAACATGGAATAGTTTTTATTTAAATAGAAAACTCTTCGATAATTTAGAATTTGCAAGAGTTCTTGAAGAAATCCACAGATTTGCAACAAACGAAAAAGTGGTTAATAAACTAATAAATTCTCCTAATTTTAAAAAATCAAATATTTTACTAATTAGTAGCTCTTATAGATTGGAAAAAGATAAAAACATAAATTATTTAGAGGGTCTAAAAAAACTAAATGAAATATCAAAAATTAAAAACAAAAAGCTTATAGTTACTATACCGTTTCGCTTTGAATTCGAAAAGGGTGAAATACCTGCAGATTATTTATTAAAAAAAAATATTAACTTTGAATTTAGTGTTAAAAATTTAGATACTTTTAATAATTTCTGTTATTTCAAAAAAATATCTCGATTTAAAAATGCTCTTTTAGAATTTGGGGACAAATTTAACATAAAAATTTTAGACAAAGCTGAATTTATTTGTGACGATGAAAAAAAGAAATGTTATTGTTTTGATAATGATGGTTTAAAAACCTTTCATGACGCAGGTCATCAAACATTAAGTGGAGCTGTTTTTTTTGGAAAAAAAATAAAAGAAATTAATTGGTTAGAAGCAAATTAACTAAATTCTTACAGGTATGTCTTTTGTCGCAAGATATTTTTTACAATCGCTGATCGAATATTTACCATAATGAAAAATTGATGCCGCTAATACTGCACTTGCACCATAATTAATTCCCTCAGCTAAATGATCCAGAGTTCCAGCTCCACCAGATGCAATTACTGGTATATTTACGCTCGATGAGATTTTATTTATTAATTCAATATCATATCCAGACTGAGTTCCATCTTTATCCATAGAGGTAACTAAAAGTTCTCCAGCACCACATTTCTCCATTTTAGATGCAAATTCTAATGCATTTATGCCAGTTGGATTTCTTCCACCATGTGTGAAGATTTCCCATCCATCATCTTTTCTCTTTGCATCAATAGCAACAACAATGCACTGTGATCCAAATTTTCGAGAACTATCTTCAACAACTTTTGCATTTTGCACAGCTGCTGTATTAATTGATACTTTATCAGCTCCGCAATTAAGTAATTTGTTAATATCATCAATACTTCTAACACCACCACCAACTGTTAAAGGTACAAAACATTTCTTAGATGTTTTCTCTACCACTTCATAAATAGTATCTCTATTTTCATTTGAGGCAGTTATATCTAAAAAGCAAATCTCGTCAGCACCACCATCGCTATAAATTTTTGCTTGTTCAACAGGATCTCCTGCATCTTTTAGATCTACAAAGTTAATACCTTTTACAACACGACCATTTTTAACATCTAAACAAGGAATAATTCTATTTTTAAGCATCTATTTCTTTTGCAAGTTCATCTAACTTTATATCTCCATCGTATATAGCTTTTCCAACTATAACACCTTCGATATTATTTAAATTTTTAGCTCTTTTAATATCATTAATTGACGAAACACCACCAGATATAACCACTGGACAATTTGAAATATTTGCCACCTTTTGTGTTTCTTCAAAATTTGGACTTTGCTTAGTTCCATCTCTATTAATATCTGTGTAAATAATTCTGCTTACTCCATAATTATTTACTTTTTTTAAATATTCTGTTGTTAGTTTATCCGAATCTTCAGTCCAGCCAGAAATTGCAAGATGACCATCTTTTGCATCCAAACCTAATGCAATTTGGTTTTGAAATTTATTACAAGCTTCTTCTAAAAATCTTCTGTCTTTTATAGCAGCACTACCCAAAATTACTTTTTCAACACCAGCATCAATATATTTTTGTATTGTTTCAAAATTTCTTATACCGCCTCCTATTTCTATTTTAAGTTCTAATTTTCCAACAATATCTTGAATAATATCAATATTAATTGGCTCTCCAGTTAATGCACCGTCCAAGTCAACTATATGTAAATTTTTAAATCCATTATCTTTATATTTTCCAGCTTGCTCCACAGGAGATATTTCATATTCGGTTTTATTTTCAAAATCTCCTTTGATTAATCTAACGCACTTTTTATCTTTGATATCTATTGCAGGAAAAATTTTCATTTTAACTTTACCTTAACTTCACTAGACATATTCATATTGTTTAAATTATCTTTTTTATTTTTTTTTAAATTATTTGGATTCTGGCACGCAGATATCAGAAAGAATATTATTAATAAGTAATTTTTCATTTTACAAATTTATAAAATTATTAATTATTTTAAGTCCTAATTTATCACTTTTTTCTGGATGAAATTGAGTTCCAAATATATTTTCTTTTTCTACTGCACAAACTATATTTGATGCATAGTCTGTTGTTGCGGCTGTGACTGAATTATCATTTGGAATAAATTCATAACTGTGAACAAAATACATATGAGAATTGCTCTCAATATCTTTAAAAATTTTACTATCTTTAACAATATTTATTTGGTTCCAGCCAATATGGGGTAGTTTATATTTTCCGTTTTGATTATCAATTTTAGATACTTTACCAGAGATCCATCCTAAACCTTTTGTTTCAACCTCCTCATATCCAACATCTGCAAACATTTGAAGACCAACACAGATTCCTAAAAGAGGTTTTTTATTATTTAAAGCAAATTCACTTAAAGTATCAACCAAACCATTTATGCTATTTAAACCGTCAATGCAGCTCTTAAATGAACCCTGCCCTGGCAATACTACCTTATCACTAGATTTAATTTTATTTAAATCTGAGGTTACTTCGATATTTACTTTACCTTTAGCAACTTCATTAAAGGAGTTGATTACAGAGCTAATATTACCCGACTTATAGTCAACAATTGTGACGTCCATTAATCTTATAAAGAGCCTTTAGTAGAAGGAATTGTATTTTTATTCCTTGGATCTAATTCCAATGCAGCTCTTAAAGTCCTTGCCAGGCCTTTATAGCAAGACTCTATAATGTGGTGACTATTGTCACCATAAATATTTTCAACGTGCAATGTAATTCCTGCAGCTTGTGAAAATGCTTGGAACCATTCTTTAAATAATTCTGTGTCCATCTCACCAAGTTTTTCAACTTTTAATTTTACATTCCAAATTAAATAAGGTCTATTTGAAACATCTATTGCAACTCTTGTTAATGTTTCATCCATCGGTAATAAAATGTGCGCATATCTTTTAATACCTACAAATTTTTTTGATGCTTTCTTTAAGCATTCTCCAATAGCAATTCCAGTGTCTTCCGTTGTATGGTGAAGATCAATGTGTGTGTCACCTTTAGCTTTAACAGTTAAATCCATTGATGAGTGTTTAGACAACTGCTCGAGCATGTGATCTAAGAAACCTATTCCTGTGTCAACTTTGTACTTACCTTTTCCATCAATATTAAGGTCAACACTGATACTGGTTTCTTTTGTTTTTCTAGTTATTTTTGCTTTTCTTTTCATAATTTAAATTAGATATATAGGTATTTTTGATTATATCAATAATACTAAACTTAGACTTGAACTATTTAAATTCGTATCCATCTATAAATCATGACAACAATAGTGCTTGTAAGAAAAAATAATGACGTAGTTGTGGCCAGTGATGGTCAAGTTAGCATGGGTAATACTGTAATTAAGAAAACTGCTAACAAAGTTCGTAAAATTGAGAAAAGAAATGTGATCGCAGGATTTGCAGGATCTACTGCGGACGCACTCACTTTGTTTGAGAGACTAGAGTCAAAGCTTGAAAAGCATGCAGGCAACCTGACAAGAGCTGCTGTAGAATTAGCTAAAGATTGGAGAACTGATAAGTATTTAAGAAGATTGGAAGCCTTAATGGCAATAGGTGATAAAGAAAAAAGTTTTATAATTTCTGGGACAGGTGATGTTCTTGAACCTGAGGGTGATGTTATAGGGATTGGCTCTGGAGGAAATTATGCTCTAGCAGCTGCAAAGGTATTAATGGATACTAATTTATCTGCGGAAGAAATTGCAAAAAAATCTATTAAAGTTGCTTCTGATATTTGTGTCTTCACTAATGATAATTTGAGTATGGAAAAAATATAATGGAAAAATCAAATGTTACATCATTTCCAAATGGGAAAGTTGCGAAAGAAAAAACAACAATATCGGAATCGTTGTCACCAAGGGAAATTGTCTCAGAATTAGATAGATTTGTTGTTGGGCAAAATAAAGCTAAAAGAGCTGTTGCCATTGCTCTTAGAAATAGATGGAGAAGACAAGCATTAGAAGATGATATGAAAGACGAAGTTCTTCCAAAAAATATTTTAATGATCGGACCAACTGGTGTTGGTAAAACTGAAATCTCAAGAAGGCTCTCAAAATTAGCGGAGGCACCGTTTGTAAAAGTTGAAGCTACAAGATTTACTGAAGTAGGATATGTAGGACGTGATGTAGAGCAAATTGTTAGGGATCTTTTAGAAATTGCAATAGCTATGGAGAAAGTGAAGAAAAGAAAGGAAGTTCATGCTAAAGCCCAAAAATTAGCTGAAGATAGAGTTTTAGACGCCCTAGTTGGCAGTAAAGCGAGTGTAGCAACTCGAGAAAGTTTTAGAAAAAGACTAAGAGATGGTGATTTAGATGATAATGAAATTGAAGTAGCTATTAGTGAAACTAATCAAATGCCATCTTTTGAGATACCTGGAATGCCTGGTGCAAATGTTGGAATGATAAATATCTCCGACATGCTCGGAAAATCTATGGGTCAAAAACCAAAAAAAAAGAAAATGACAGTTAAAGAGTCTCATGAAATTTTAATAAATGAAGAGTCAGACAAACTCATTGAACAAGATAAAATTATAAAATCAGCAAAAGATTCAACAGAAAATAACGGAATAGTTTTTTTGGATGAGATTGACAAGATTTCTGCAAGAACAGACAGAGTTGGTGGTGATGTTTCAAGAGAAGGTGTTCAAAGAGATTTATTGCCATTAATAGAGGGTACAACTGTTAGTACAAAGTATGGACCTGTTAAGACAGATCATATTCTATTTATAGCTTCAGGCGCTTTTCAATTAGCTAAGCCATCAGATCTTTTACCTGAGCTGCAAGGTAGATTACCAATAAGAGTTGAGCTTGATGCACTAAATAGTGAGGATTTTATAAGAATATTAAAGGAGCCCGATAACAGCTTAATTAAACAGTACAAAGCTCTTTTAAAAACTGAAAATGTTGAATTAGAATTTACTGAGGATGGAATTAATACGATAGCTCATATAGCCAGTGAGGTAAATTCATCTGTAGAGAATATCGGCGCCAGAAGATTACATACGATAATAGAGAGAGTATTAGATGAGATTAGCTTTACAGCAACAGATAGGGCTGGAGAAAAAATAACTGTTGATGGGAAATATATAAAAGATAATATTGGAGAACTAGTAAAAGACACAGACTTATCAAAATTTATTTTATAGACTTTAAAATAATGTCAAAATTTCCTTTTGATGGACTATTTACAGATTCAAAATCAATTAGAACAATTTTTTTCATTAATTCTGGATTATTCTTAATAAATTCCGGGACAGAATATTTTAATATACTCAAATCTTTAGATTGATAAGGATCTTCCAAATTTTTTGATCTTAATCCTTTACCAGTAATTATATTAATTTTTTTTACTCCATTTAAATAGCAATTTTCAATAAATTCAGAAATTTTTATATTAGCTTCATTCAAAGTATAGCCATGAAGATCTATAGATCTCTCAAAAATATTATTTTTTATTTTTATATTTTTATCTTTATTTTCAAGTCGCTCTGAACTATTTATAAAATTTTCCCAATCTTTTTTATCTTTATCTGAAAGCTTATCTGTCAAGCTTGGGTATCAATTAAAACCCAATTAGGGTTTGAGGATCTACTATCTTTAGAAAATTTCCAAGTATCTAATACTTTTTTAATTTTTTCTGGGTTTCCAGATATAACTTTGTTGTCTTTATCTCTTACACATGAGATTATTTCACTGACAAATTCTACTGTAACTTCTAGCATATTTTTATTTTGCTCGTGCTTAGTAACCTCTGCAGAACTAATTCCAATAAAAGTTGTCTCTGATGAAAATTCTTTTGATACTCTGTCTTTAATCGCTTCTTCAAATTGTTTATATACGCCTTTATCTAGAAGAGATTTAATATCGTTTAATTTACCTTTTGCGAAGTTGGTAATAATCGTCTCGTATGCTATTTTTGCTCCTTTTACGAATTCTTTTTTTGCGTCATCATCAAAAGTTTTAGCATTTAGATCATTCGTTGTTTTCACGGGAGGAGCCTCATGAGCAAAACTAGAATCAATATCCTCCTCAAAACCTGTTTTTTTCCCCAATATTCCTCTTAATCTAAGAAAAATGAAGCCTGCAATCATTGCAAGTAAAATGATATCAATGTATTCAAAACTATAACTCATACATTTATAATATTTACTATGTTGATAAATTTCAACCTGTCATTTAAATGATAGACAAATGAACACAGTTTTATTTTTAATTATTGGCATCCCACTGGTAGAAATCTACCTGTTTATCAAAATTGGTTCTCAGATAGGTGCATTTAACACTGTTTTACTCATTTTAACAACAGCAGTAGTGGGTGTAGCTTACGCAAGGTATGAGGGATTTAATACTCTTAAGTCCGGTATTAGACAGATAATCAAAAATGAGGTTCCAATATATGAAATAATGTCTGGTGCAACACTAGCTTTTGCTGCGTTACTATTAATTTTCCCAGGTTTTGCAACGGACATTGTAGGTATTCTTTTAGTAATTCCTTTCACAAGAAAATTAATACTTAGTAAAATTTTTAAACAAAAAATTTATTCAAAGTCTAATAATAAAAATTATATTGATGGTGATTATGAAGAGATAGGTGATGACGATGACAAAAAAATATGAAATAGTTTTAAAATATATACAAGATTTATCTGTTGAAATCCCAAATCCAGAAACTTTTATATTCAGTAGAGAATATTTAATAAAATATTCTTTAGGTATAAATATAACATCAAAGACATTAAAGAATGAAATGATTGAAGTAATTACAAAGTTGACTTATAAAGATCCGTCTGAAAATAAAAAAAAATCCCATTTTGAGATTACGTATTCAACAGTTATAAAAATTACAGATAAAAATTTAAATAAAGATGAATTAGAAAAAATTCTACTGTGTGAAGTTCAAAATGAAATATATCCGGGATTAAAAAAAATATTTACCAACTTAATAAAAGATTGTGGTTTTCCTGAGCTAAAGTTTGACAAGGATGTCGATTTTGAACAGCTATACCAACAAAGATTAAATTAATAAAAATTCTTTTTTAAATTATCTTGTAAAAACTCTTTATGTCTTTTTAATTCTTCATCAGTTACTTTAATAATTTTTTTTGAATAATTTTTTTCTCCAGTAAAATTTGTTTCTGTTTTCTCTTTATTATTACCAAATTCAAATATGGGTTCTTTTTGACCTATAAGATTAATATAAACTTTGGAGAGTAGTTCACAGTCAATTAGGGCAGTATGTTTTTCTCTCTTTGAATTATCTATTCTAAATCTTCTGCATAATGCATCTAAACTTGTACTTGAGCCAGGAAATTTATTTCGAGCTAACTCAAGGGTATCAATTACATTTTCATTTTGAATGTTTTTTTTATTTACTAAAGATAACTCATTATTTAAATGCCCTATATCAAATTCGGCATTATGTATTATTATTTTCTTACCGTCTATAAAATCCAGAAATTCATCTACAACATCTTTAAATTTTTTTTTGTCAGACAAAAAGTTATCGGTGTATCCGTGAACTCTTAAAGCACTTTCTGAAACTTTTCTTTCAGGATTTAAATAACAGTGAAATATATTTTTTGTGGGCACCAAATCATTTAATTCGATACATCCAATTTCAACTATTCTATGTCCATCTTTTACAGATAACCCTGTTGTTTCTGTATCAAGAATTATTTCTTTCATTTAAAATTTTTCTTTTTAGTAATTTAACTTTTTTTTTCATTATATAAGGAGAATAATTATTATCGACTATATAATCGGCAATTCCAATTTTTTTAGACAATATTAACTGATTTTGTTTTAAGGTTTTTAATAAATTTTTATCATATTTTTTTCTGCTGCTCAGTCTACTTAAAATATTTTTCTTACTTGATTTTATAAAAATTAAAATATCATTTTTTTTATGTAATTTATTTTCAACAAGTAACGGTATATCGAGTATAATAATTTTGCTTTTATTATTTTCTTTTAAAAAAGCTTTCATTCTTTTTCTTACTAATGGGTGAACAACCGATGATATTTTTTTTAAATTATTATTGTTTGTTTTTATCGCTGTTGTAAGCTCAATTTTTTTTATTGGAAATGATTTGATAAATTTAGGAAGTTTCCTTTTAAGATTGTAAAAGCAAATTTTACTGTTTTTATATAAATATTTAACTTCTTCATCTGCATTAAATATGGGACAATTAAATAATTTTGCTATAAATGATTTGCCAGATGCTATGTCTCCGATTAATCCAATTCTAATCATTATAAACTAAATACATCTTCCTCCATCCACCTGCAAGACGGCACCTGTTATCATGCTTGCTTCGTCTGAGCATAGAAAGCACGCTGCATTACCCATGTCTTGTGGTGTAGAAAATCTTCCTATTGGTATAGTTGATAAAAAAGCTTGTTTTTTTTTTGTTGTGTTTCCACCCATAAATGATTTTAGCAAAGGAGTTTTGCCAGCCACAGGGGCAATTGCATTAACTCTTACTTTATAAGGCGCAAGCTCAATTGCCATTGCTTTTGTTGCTGTTATCATCCAGCCCTTACTTGCATTATACCAATTTAACTTTGGTCTTGGAGATAAGCCTGCGGTTGATGCAACGTTTAAAATTACACCATTTTTAAGTTTTTTCATCTTTGGAACAAAAAATTTTCCACAATAATAAACTGACTTTGCATTTACATTAAAAACTTTATCAAACTCTTTTTCAGTCACTGTTTCCATAAATTTAGGTTTATGAGTTACTCCTGCATTATTTACTATTATATCTATTTTATTATATTTTTTATAAACATAATTAAATAATGATTTAAAATTTGATGCTTTAGAAACATCAGCAACAAAATAATCTTGAAATAAATTTTTTGAAACCTTTTTTAATAATTTTGAATTTTGGTCTACCATTATTAAATTAGCGCCTTCGTCGGTAAACTTTTTTGCTATACCTTTCCCAAATCCAGATGCTGATCCTGTTATTATTGCAACTTTATTTTTTAATCTCATAATTCAATTCTTTAATAAATTTATAGTTTCTTCGTCAATTTTTGGTTCAATATTATGCCATAGATTAAAAGCTTTTTGGGCCTGATAAAGAAACATATTTAATCCATTTTCAAAATTATTACCTTTATGATTTCCTATATTAAAAAATTTTGTCTTATGTGGATCATAAATTACATCATAGAAAAATTTATTTTTCCCAAATTGACTAAAATCATGCACAAAATCATCTTCTTTTTTTAGGCCTATACTGGTTGCATTAATTATCATATCAAAATCTACTAAATCTCCCCAATCCAATACCGTTAAGTCATTAAAAAAATCTTTTAACTCATCAGCCTTGCCTTTCGTTCTGTTGCTAACAAATATTTTTGAAGCATTCATTCTTTTTAAAGCATATATTATTGATGGAACTACACCACCAGCGCCCAAAATAATTATAGTTTTATTAGTTACATCATAATTAGATTTTTTTATGCTAAGTTCAAAGCCATCAATATCTGTGTTGTGACCTATTAAGTTTCTATTTTCTACACAAATGGTGTTTACAGATTTTGTTCTTAAAGCATGGCCACTTAAAACATTAATGTAGGGGATTATTTCCTTCTTAAGAGGAACGGTAACATTTAGACCATCTAATAGACCTTGTTTTAAGTTCTCACATAATTCTGCTAGATCACTTTGATGTGTTTCCAATTTTCCATAAATAGCATCTAAATTATATTTTTTTATCCAGAAATTATGCAACTTTGGAGATAATGAGTGATTTATTGGATTTCCAATGACTAAAAATTTTTTCATTTATAATTATCCAGATACTTTTTAATATCAATTATAGGTAATCCCATAACGGTATTTTCATCTCCATCAATCGATGTAAATAAATTTCTGCCCTCACCTTCTATTTGATAAACATTATACGCATACAAAGCTTCGTCTGTTATTTTTTCTAAATATTCTCTTAATTGTTTATCTGAAAAATTTTTCATTGTAAGGTTTGCTTTATCTGTATAATTCCAAATCATTGATCCATTTTTGGATATACAAGCTGAACTTATTAATGAATGTTGTTTTCCATTTAATTTTTTTAAAATATTAAAGGCGTCTATTCTATTTTCAGGTTTTGAAATTAATTCTCCATTTAAATCTATTACGCTGTCTGCACCAAGAACTAAAACGTTATAATTTTTTTGGCTCACCTTGTTTGCTTTTAATTCAGCTAAATTTTTTGAAATTATTTCTGGAGATGCGCCTTCATTTAATAAACTTTCTTTTACAGGATCCTCATCAATATTTGATGGGAACACCACACATTGAATTCCATTTTTTTTCAAAATTTCCTCTCTAACCTTGCTTTTTGAAGCTAAAATAATTTCAACCATTTTTATTTTGTATTTCAAATATTTTGATTATTGAAGCCGCGGTTTCTTCGACTGATTTCCTAGTTACATCTATTGTTGGCCATTTGTTAATTTTAAATAATTTTTTAGATTGCTCTACTTCAATTCTAATCTTTTCTAGATTTGTGTAATCTGATGCTTCGTTTTCTTTTAGCGAGCTTAGTCTATTTCTTCTTATGTCGTAGAGTCTTTCGGCTTCCGTGGTTAGACCAATAACACATAAAGCTTTTGATTTCATAATATCATTTGGAATACTCATATCGTTTACAAGCGGAATATTCGAAGTTTTTAATCCTTTGTTTGCAAGGTATATAGAAGTTGGAGTCTTGCTTGTTCTACTAACGCCAACTAAAATAATATCGGACTCTAAAATGTCTTCAGTATTGTTACCATCGTCATGATTCATCGTAAATTGTATCGCTTCGATCCTTTTATAATAATCCTCGTCTAAAACATGTTGGCCGCTTGGTTGGTGCGTTGCCTTTTCATTCAAAATTTTTGAGAAGTTAAGTATTAAATCACCTAGAACGCCAAAACATGGAATATTTTTTTTATTAGCTTCTTCCGCTAGAAATTTTGCTAATTTACTATTAACAACAGTATATAAAATTATTGGGCTTTCTTGTTTTTTAGCATCACTCAGTATTGTAGAAATTTGATTTTCGGTCCTTGTAAAAGAAAATTGGTTTAGATCATAAGCAAAATTGTTAAATTGTGCTTTAAGAGCCATAAATATTCTATCAAGTGTCTCGCCCGTGGAGTCTGATATCAAATAAACCTGATGTGTATTCTTCATGTATAATTTGTTTATAAATTAATTATAGAATAAGAAAAACTTTTGATTTAGCAACCACATCTAACTTTTGGCTACTTCTTATTGTTTAATTAACATATTTATAAATGTGAATAAGTTATTAACAATTTTTACTTATGTAAAAGTGATTAAATAATCCCTGTTTTAAAGGATTTTTTTTTTATAATAATGAATAATAAGTGAATAAAGTGTTGAAATTGAGTAATTTACGTTATCTACAATTCATACTAATAATAAATCTAAATATAATTATCTTATTATAGATGACACCAATAAAAGAATGTCTAATAAATAAAAAAACAGATCTCATCCCTATTTGGTTGATGAGACAAGCGGGTAGATATTTACCTGAGTTTAGAGAAATAAGAAAAAATAACCCAAATTTTGTAAATCTTTGTCTGAACTCAAAATTATCAAAAGAAATAACTCTTCAACCAATAAGAAGGTTTGGTTTTGATGCGGCTATAATCTTTTCTGATATTTTAATGATACCTTACGGCCTTGGTCAAAAGGTTGAGTTTAAAAAAAACTTCGGTCCTAATCTTGCAGATTTAGAAATAAATAAATTAATAGAGATCGATGAAGAAAAATTTACAAAAAATTTATCTCCAATATATGAACTCTTATCTCATTTAAAAAAAAGTGAAGATTTAGAAAATAAAGACATAATTGGTTTTGTGGGAGCACCTTGGACATTGCTTGTATATATGATAAATAAAGTTTCCCCTAAGAATGGCTTAATAAGTAATTTTTTTTCAGATATGAATTTAATTAATGATTTACTAAAAATTTTAGATAAATCTATAAAGACTCATATTAAAAACCAAGTAAATGCTGGAGCCACCATAATTCAAATTTTTGATAGCTGGTCCGGTTTAATCAAATCTGATTTTGATAAATATTTATACAATCCAACTTTATCTTTAGTTAATTATACTAAGAACCTAGGGGTACCTGTTATTTGTTTTCCAAGAGGTATAACTGATTACAGTGAATTTTGTAAAATCGTTAAGCCAAGCATGATTAATATAGACTATGATGTAGACCCAAAAAATTTACTTAAAAATGTCGATATACCTATACAAGGTGGATTGCACCCTGAAGTACTATTAACAAACAAAGAGCACTTAAAAAAAGAAGTAAATAAATATTTAGAAATTTTTAAACATCACCCTTATGTATTTAACCTTGGGCATGGTATTCTTCCAGAAACAAAAATTGATATGGTTGAAGAATTAGTAAAAATTGTCAGGGATTATAAATGAATATAGATCACCCCAAAGTTAATTATGGAAAAACAGGTGTTCTAATTGTTAATTTAGGAACCCCCGATTCAACAAACTGGTTAGATATTAGACGGTATTTAAAAGAGTTTTTATCTGATAGAAGAGTAATAGAAGTTAACCCAATCTTATGGCAATTAATATTAAATATTATAATTTTAAATTTAAGACCATCTAAAACAGCAAAAGCCTATAAAGAGATTTGGATGAAGGATATAAACATGTCTCCATTAATGTATTATACACAGAAGCAAGCTGAGAAAGTCTCAAGTTCAATATCGAGAGAGGACATATTAGTCGATTTTGCAATGAGATATGGAAATCCGAGCATTAAAAGTAAAATAAAAAAATTACATGATAATGGTTGTGAAAATCTTGTAATTTTGCCTTTATATCCGCAGTATGCTGCCGCAACCACGGCAACAGTGTGTGATGAAGTTTACAGAACATTAATGTCTATGAGATGGCAGCCTTCACTTAAAATTATTCCCCATTATGAGTCTGATCCTTTGTACATTGATGCTTTAGTGAATTCCATTAATTCTAAGATAGAAAACATAAATTGGAAACCAGATTTAATATTAGCTTCTTACCATGGAATACCAAAAAAATATTTTGATAAAGGAGACCCATACCATTGTTATTGTCACAAGACCACGAGACTTATTTCTGAAAAGTTTAAAGAAATTGAAATTAAAACTACTTTTCAATCAAGGTTTGGACCTGAGGAATGGTTACAACCTTATACTGATAAAACTTTAGAACGTCTGCCAAAAGAAGGAGTAAATAACGTTCTAGCAATTTGTCCAGGATTCTCTTCGGATTGTGTTGAAACATTAGAAGAAATATTAATTCAAGGAAAAGAAAGCTTTATGGAAGCTGGTGGTGAAAATTTTGATATGGTTTCGTGTCTTAATGATAATGATGATCACATAAAATTACTTAATAATTTAATTAAAAGAAATATTTAATTGATGAATTATTACCTTCTTTTTAAATCTTTGCATTTAATCTCAGTTATATCCTGGATGGCTGGTCTATTATATCTACCAAGAATTTTCGTATACCATGCTGAAAATAGTGATGATAGAAAAATCTCAGATGTATTTAAGATCATGGAAAAAAAATTGTATTTTTACATAATGACACCAGCAATGATTCTATCATGGATATTTGGATTGCTTTTAATTCACAGCGTAGGATTTCAGCAACTAGGCCAAACGTGGATGGTATTAAAAATTGTATTTGTGGTATTCCTTACTATTTATCATTTTTATCTAGGGAAAACCTTAAATCAGTTTAAATTTGATCAAAATACTCATTCTCATAAATTTTACAGATTAATTAATGAAATTCCTACAATATTGCTTATTTTGATTGTTTTTGTAGTAATATTTAAGCCTTTATAGGGTTGAAATCGTTAAACACTTAACTATATTATATTTATCTAAAAAACAAACTCCCCATATTATGAATATCCAAGAATTAAAAGAAAAAAGCTCAGAAAAACTTATTAGTGAAGCAGAAAATTTAGGCATTGAAAACGCTAGCACCCTAAGAAGACAGGAAATCTATTTTGCAATATTAAAAAAATTAGCAGAAAAAGGAGAAGAAATCACTGGTGGTGGTGTGCTCCAATTACTTCAAGATGGATTTGGTTTTCTCAGAGCAATAGAGTCAAATTATTTACCTGGTGCAGATGATATTTATGTAAGTCCAAATCAGATAAGAAGATTTGGATTAAGAACAGGGGACACTGTTGAAGGACCAATTAGAGCTCCAAAAGAGGGTGAAAGATATTTTGCATTGTTACAAGTCAGTAAAATTAATTTCGAAGAGACTGATAAATTTAAACATAAAATAGCTTTTGATAATTTAACCCCATTGTATCCAAATAAACAATTAGTAATGGAAGTAGAAACCAACAAGGTTGAAAAAAAAATCGATTTAACACCAAGATTAATCGATTTAGTAAGCCCTATTGGCAAAGGTCAAAGATCATTGATAATTTCACCACCTAAAGCAGGTAAAACTATGATTTTACAAAGTATAGCTAATTCAATTACTGCTAATCATCCAGAATGCTACCTAATGGTTCTTTTAATTGATGAAAGACCAGAGGAGGTTACAGATATGCAGAGGACTGTTAAAGGTGAAGTTATAAGTTCTACTTTCGATGAACCAGCTCAAAGGCACGTAGCTGTAGCTGAAATGGTAATTGAAAAAGCCAAAAGATTAACAGAGCACAAAAAAGATGTAGTTATATTATTAGACTCAATAACAAGACTCGGAAGAGCTTATAATGCAGTAGTTCCAAGCTCAGGGAAAGTACTAACTGGAGGTGTTGACGCAAATGCTTTACAAAGACCAAAAAGATTTTTTGGTGCAGCTAGAAACATAGAAGAAGGAGGATCTTTAACAATAATAGCAACCGCTTTGATTGATACAGGAAGTCGTATGGATGAGGTTATATTTGAGGAATTTAAAGGAACCGGTAATAGCGAAACTATACTAGACAGAAAAATATCAGAAAAAAGAATATTTCCTGCAATAGATATTACAAAATCTGGAACAAGAAGAGAAGAATTGATCTTTGAGAAAAATGACCTTCAAAAAATGAATGTGCTTAGAAGAATCATTGCTCCCATGGGTTCTATGGATGCAATCGAATTTATTAATTCTAAACTAAAAGATACTAAAAATAACTCGGACTTTTTTAATTCAATGAACAAGCCTTCTTAAACTTATTCTAGTAAGTCCATATAAACTTTTTCTAGGCTCATAGTGTAATTTTTTGAATTAAATAAAATTTCAGTATTTTTTTTTTTAAACTTATCTTTAAGTTTTAGAAATTCACTTTTATTATTTCTGTACAATACAGCTTTATTAATGTATTCCGAATAGTCCTTGCATATCAAATTTTTAGCATCTATTGATGACAATAAACTTCCAGCAACTCTTGAGACAAAAGACTTGCCTGATATAGTTAATATTGGAACTTCACATCTGATAGCTTCAACAGCAGTGCTATGCGCATTGTAGGGAAATGTATCTAAAAATAAATCCATGAAACCAAATCTTTTTAGATGCTCAGAATTGTCTAATTTTTCTGCAAAAATTAATCTTTTTGGATCTACACCATGGGCTTTGGTTTCTCTCTTCAGATTTTTTATTGCTGTTTTGTTTGTACTTAGTAACCAAATTATACTTTGCTTTGTATTATTTAAAATTTCCATCCATGCTTTAAAAATCTTAGGGGTAATTTTATAATTGTTATTGAAACTACCGAATATGAAACTATCCTCAGGTAAGTTTAAACTTTTTTTCGTAAAATTTTTCGTAGATATTTTAATTACGTCTGGACTAGGATAAAAACTATTTGGAAGATGTATCACTTTTTCAGAGTAATTTTCAAAGTGATCTTCTGGTATAAGAAATTTATCTGCAACAATATAATCCATAAATTCCGCACTCATTGTGCTTGAAAAGCCTAAAAAACTTATTTGAATTGGTGCTACTCGATTAACATATATTTCATTTCTAGAATCTGCCGTATAACCAGTAAAATTTATAGCTATATCAATTCCAATCTTGTCACAAAGTTCTAAAATTTTTTCGGTTGTCATGTGGCAAATATCATAAAATCCATCAAAATTTTTTTGAATTTCAAAATGCAAATGATCTTTGACTGGGCCATGAAAAAATCCATAAACTTCAAATTTAGATCTATTATGATATTTAAAAATATCCCTCGTCATTAATAATACAGGATGATGGTAAAATTCAGCTCCAAAATAGCCTACTTTTATTTTTTTTCTTTCGTGTTGCAATGTTTTATTTTTTGTAATTTTCTCTTTTTCAAACTTAAAACTTTTATATATGAAAGAATTTTTTTTTTGAATTTTTGGGTCATCTATCAAAGATAACATGGGAAATGGCTCAATAATTTTTTTGTTATTATTTATTCCATCTTTGATTTTTCTTAAATTTTTATCAAAATCTTTCCAATCACATAAATTCATTTTAGTATGAATAAATTTTCCATAAGAATAATCAGACTCAGGATTTATATTTATCACTTTCTCAAATTCTTTTATTGCCTCATCAAATTTTTTTTGCATTAAAAATATTTCAGCTTTATTGTTATATGCTTCAAAGTAATCTTTATTTTGTCTTATTGCATCTTCATAGGCTTTGGTAGCTTTTGATAGATCTCCTATCTCACGATAAAGATTACCTAAATTATTCAATACAATTGGATTGTTAGGTAAAATTTCTAATGATTTAGTGAAAAAATATTTCGATTTTTCGAATTCTTTTAAATTTTTATATGATATTCCAATATTAATAATTGCATCGTTATAATTTTCTTTTAAATCTAAAGCCTTTTTATAATTTGCTATAGCTTCTCTATCTTTATTTAATCTACTTAATGAAATACCAATATTATTATAATAGTTAGGTATATCTCCATCAATATTGATAGCTTGCTTAAGATAATTATATGCTTTCTCGTAATCTTGTTTTTGTATATATGCGGTCCCTAGATAAAAATTTATTTGAGAAGACTTTTTATTATTTTTCAATAATTCATTATAATTTTTTATAGCTTCGTTCAATTTTCCTTTCTTATGTAATTTTAATGCTTCACTAAGTTTTTCAGAATTATTGGACATTTAGTTTTAATTTAAGATTTATCAAAATATTACAGATAAATTTATATATTTAAATTTAATACTAGCTATAATTAATTAAATGACTATATACGCACTTTCTTCAGGTCCGGGTTTAGCTGGAATATCAGTAATTAGAGTTTCGGGTAATTTAACAAAAAAAGTAATATTAGATTTAACTAATGAAGTGTTACCTGAGCCAAGAATGGCAACTAAACGAAAATTCAAAAAAATCAGCAATAATGAGTTGATTGATGAGGGAATATTAATATGGTTTCCTGGACCTAGAAGCTACACAGGCGAAGATATGGCAGAATTCCATGTTCATGGTAGTAGAGCTGTAATTGAAGCAATGCATTTATCAATCTCAAAGATTGATGGCTGTAGACTTGCTGAACCGGGCGAATTTACTAAAATTGCATTTCAGAATGAGAAAATAAATTTACTTGAAGCTGAAAGTATTTCAGATTTAATTTCATCAGAGACAGAGATACAAAGACAACAAGCCATAAAAATTATGTCTGGTCAAAGTTCAAATAAATTTAACCAATTAAGACAAAGATTGTTAAAAATTTTATCAAATGTTGAAGCTAAAATTGATTTCCCTGAAGATGATTTACCAAGTGATGTTTTGAAATATGTGCATTTTGAAATAACTAGTGTCAGAAAAGAAATTGAGAAAATATTAAATGACCAAAAAGTTGGAGAGAGAATTAGAGAGGGTTTCAAAATTGCAATAATTGGCCCTACAAATGTAGGTAAGTCGTCTTTATTAAATTATTTGTCTAAAAGAGATGTTGCAATTGTTTCTGAAATTGCAGGAACAACTAGGGATGTAATCGAAGCACATCTTAACATAGATGGCTACCCGGTTGTAATTTCTGATACAGCAGGAATTAGAGAATCAAAAGATGAAATTGAAAGAAAAGGAATAAAGTTAGCTTTAAATAAAGCTGAAAATGCAGATTTAATCTTGATTGTAATAGAGCCTAAAAGTGTTGATTTTAAGGACTTTTTGACGAATATAGCTTCCAAAAAATCTATTTTAGTTATAAATAAAATGGAACTTGGTGTCGAAGCAATAAATGGTGATATTAAAAAATTAAATCCAATTCTAGTTTCTATTAAAAAAGAAAAAAATTTAGATAAACTAATAAACTTGATTAAAGAAAATTTAAAAAATAAATTTATTTCCTCTGAAGATATTTTTATTACGAGACAAAGGCATAGAATTAATCTTGAACAATGTGTGGAAAGCTTGAAGAATTTTGAGGAAAAAAAATTATTAAAAGATTTTGATAAAGCAGCAGAAGATCTGAGATTGGCAACAAGATATCTAGGAATGATTGTGGGTAAAGTTGACGTTGAAGAGATTTTGGGATCAATATTTAATGACTTCTGTATAGGCAAATAACCATTGAAAATGCTTGTTTTTTTTATGTCTATAAGTGTTTCCTTGTAAATTTTAAGATCGATAATAAATTACAATTATGAAGAATGAATTATCATTTGATGTAGTTGTAATTGGTGGAGGACATGCGGGCTGTGAAGCAGCCGCTGGTTCCGCTAGATTAGGAGTTAATACTGCTCTATTCACACATAGTTTTGATACAATTGGTGAGATGTCATGCAATCCAGCTATAGGAGGATTAGGTAAGGGACATTTGGTTAGGGAAATCGATGCTTTAGATGGTGTTATGGGCGAAGTTGCAGATAAATCTGGCATTCAATTTAGATTATTAAATAGGAGCCGTGGTCCAGCTGTTAGAGGTCCTAGAACCCAAAGTGATAGATCATTATATAAAAAATATATGCAAGAAAAACTTGTAAACTATTGTAATCTTTCAATTTTTTTTGATCCAGTAATTAAGTTTAATTTTAAAAATAACGAGATAAAAGGGTTTATAACACAGTCAGGTAAAGAAGTTAAGTCATCTAAGATAATTCTTACAACTGGCACTTTTTTAAATGGTTTGATACACATAGGGGAAGAAAAGATACCTGCTGGAAGATTTAATGAGAAACCATCAACAGGTTTAAGCGAACAATTAGAAAAGTATAATTTTAAAATTGGAAGATTAAAAACTGGGACCCCTCCAAGATTAGATGCTCGTACTATCAACCTTGAAAATTTAGAAGCCCAACATGCAGATGAAGAACCATATTTTTTTTCATTTTTAACAAAAAAAAATCTTAACAAACAAATTTTATGTCGAATGACTTATACAAATAAAGCAGTACATAAAATAATTTCTAAAAATATAAAAAGAAGCGCTATGTATTCAGGTAGCATAAAAGGAGTTGGCCCAAGATATTGTCCATCTATAGAGGACAAGATAAAAAAATTTGCAGATAAGGAAAGACATCAAATATTTTTAGAGCCAGAAGGGTTAAATGATAATACAATTTATCCGAATGGAATTTCAACATCATTACCAGCTGACGTACAGCTAGAAATATGTAGTAAAATCAATGGTTTAGAGAATGTAAAAATTTTAAGACCTGGATACGCTATAGAATACGATTTTGTAGACCCAAGAGAGCTTTTTTTAACACTTGAAACTAAGAAAATTAAGAATCTCTATCTTGCAGGTCAAATTAACGGAACAACTGGTTATGAGGAGGCAGCAGCTCAAGGATTGATCGCTGGTGTAAATGCTGCTCTTGCTTTCAAAAGAAAAGAACCGTTCATTCTGGATAGATCAGAGGCATATATAGGCGTTATGATTGATGATCTAGTAACAAAAGGTGTTGCAGAGCCTTATAGAATGTTTACATCGAGAGCTGAATACAGGCTCTCATTGAGGTCAGATAATGCCGACTTAAGATTAACTCAAAAAGGCATTAATATCGGACTGATTAATAAAGAGAGAGAAAACTTATATAAAGATAAATTTACTCAATTATCAAAAATTCAGCTTAAAATGGATAACCTTAAGATTACTCCATCAAAAGCACAGAAATTTGGTATAAATATTGCAAAAGACGGGATAGGAAGAACTGCTAGTCAAGTTTTAGGTCAAAAATCAGTAAATATGAGTAAAATAAGAGAAATATGGCCTGAGGTATCATATGTTTCACGTGAAATAGACGAACAATTAGAAATAAATTCTCATTATAAAGGCTATTTAAAAAAACAAAAAGCTGATATTTTGGCATTTAAAAGAGATGAAAATCTTCTTATTCCTAACAATCTAGATTATGATAGTTTTTCAGGCCTATCAAACGAGGTCAAATCAAAATTCAAAGAAATTAGGCCTAAAACAATGGGGCAAGCACTAAGAATAGACGGTGTTACTCCAGCTGCAGTATATATTTTGTTGTCTCATCTTAAAAGAAAGTCTATTAAGCATATAGCTTGATTGATTCGAATATTTTTAAAATTGGGAAATCTACATCTTCAAATGTTTCACGTGAAACATTACAAGAGCTAGAAGATTACTCAAACGAAATAATTTTAAAGAATAAAAGTTTAAATTTAATTAGTAAAAGCACTGAAAAGTTAATAAAACAAAGACATATAGAAGATAGTGCACAAACCATTGATTTCCTTAATAAAAATGACATTAATGTGTGCACTGATCTAGGCTCTGGGGCAGGATTACCTGGTATAGTTTTGGGTATTTTGATGAAAACAAAAAAACCCTTATTTAAGTTAATATTTTACGAAAAGAGTTATCACAAAAGTATTTTCTTAAGAGAAATGACAAAAAAATTTAGGATTAACTCAGAAATTTATCATAAAAATATTTTTGAAGAAAAAAATTTAAGTACAGATGTAATTATTAGTAGAGCATTTAAACCTTTGCCAATAATTTTTCACATAGCACAGACAAATTTTAAAAGTTTTAAGTACATTATTTTATTTTTGGGCAAAAGTAACAAAAAGGTTATGGATGATGCACATAAGTTTTGGAAGTTTGAGTATGAGGAAAAAAAAAGTTTAACAAGCAGCGATTCAGTGATTGTAAAAATTTCTAAACTAAAAAAAAAAAATGAACTTTAGAAGTATTTTACCAAAAAAATTACTTGTTGAAGTTAAAAATTATTTAAATAGAAAAAAAATTAAATTGAATAATTTAAATTTGTAAAAAAAATGGAAAAAAAGATTATATCTGTAATAAATCAAAAAGGTGGAGTGGGTAAGACAACGACTGTTATCAATTTGGCTGCTGGATTATCAATGAAAGCAAAAAAAATTTTAGTTATAGACCTGGATCCACAAGGCAATGCAACTACTGGCCTTGGATTATCAAATACAATAAATTCAAATAATACAATTTATAATGTCCTCAATGGAAATAAGAAAATTTCTGAAGTAATACAACAAACAAATTTTCCAAATCTTAATCTAATTACTTCAAATGTAGATTTATCTGGTCTTGAGTTGGAAACTGCTGGAGATAATAGGAGAGCTTTTAAATTAAAAGACGAATTAAGCTTGATTTTAAATGATTCTAGAGCATCATATGATTATATACTCATTGATTGTCCCCCTTCTTTGAGTTTACTTACAATTATGGCCCTAGTGGCTTCCGATGCCCTAGTTGTACCACTTCAAACTGAATTTTTTGCTTTGGAGGGACTTTCTCAGCTTATAAAGACTATCGAAAGAATAAAATCCAATTTAAACCCAACCCTGGAGATAAGAGGTATCCTCCTTACGATGTTTGATAAAAGAAATAAACTTTCGGGACAGGTAGAAATAGAAGCTAGAAATTATTTCAAAGAAAAAGTTTACTCGACTGCCGTTCCACGAAACGTAAGATTGTCCGAAGCTCCTTCTCACGGCATGCCAGTTCTCCTTTACGATAAACTTTGTCCTGGAAGTAAAGCTTATTTTAAATTTACAGAAGAATTTTTAGACCAAGATAAACCAGTGGAGAGTGCTGCATGATTAATCCATTTAAGAGCAAGAAAGGCCTTGGAAGAGGGCTCTCATCTTTAATCGGTGACAGTGATATAAAAAAATCAGATCAAAAATTATCAATAAGCTCAATAGTTCCAAATAAAAATCAACCAAGAAAATCATTTGAAAACACAGCTTTAGAAGAATTAACAAACTCAATTAAAGAAAGAGGCATAATTCAACCACTAATAGTAAGAAAATCAGATGATCAAAATGATAAATTTGAATTAATTGCTGGAGAAAGAAGATGGCAAGCTGCTCAGTCAGCAGGTCTTCATGAAGTGCCAGTTGTAATAATAGAAGCAGATAATTTAAAATCATTAGAATTAGCTATTATTGAGAATGTTCAAAGAAAAGATTTGAATCCAATTGAAGAGGCTGAAAGTTATAAAAATTTAATGGAAAATTTTGGTTATGACCATGAAAAAGTTTCAAAATTTATAGGCAAAAGTAGATCACACATTATTAACTCTCTAAGATTACTCACTTTACCTGAAAGAGTAATAAATATGATTAAAGAAGAAAAAATATCCCAAGGACATGCCAAAATACTAGTTGGCCTAGAAAATTCATTACTTTTAGCAGAGAAGATAATTAAAAAAAGCTTATCTGTAAGGCAGACAGAAAGTTTAGTAAGATTTTTAAAAAGAGGTTCTAAATATTATAGATCAAAAGACCCAAATATTATTGCTACTGAAAATGAATTAACAGATAAAATTGGAATGAAAGTTATTCTGCATAATAAAAAAAATAATTCTGGTACTCTTTCTTTTCAATATAAAGAAATTGGTCAATTAGATAGGCTAATAAATGTAATAAAAAAAAATTACTAGTGGTTAATTATAAAATTTGAAACTATATTGAGCGAGTTTTTATTGTTGCTTTTAATCAAGGCTTCAATTTCGTTTATTTCATAAATTTTTTCTTTTAAATCTGTTAATTCCCATGCATTTGCTTGCTTTTTCACATTCTCTTTTTCTTTCCAAAAAACAGGCGGCTTGAAATTAGAGATTGCCTCCTCAAGATTATTTGTTTCATTGTAATTTTTAATTATAAAATGCAATCTTTTCGATTTATTTAAAATAGTTCTTAAAATCAATATACAATCATCATCTGAATAGTTATTTTCATTAAGAATTTTTGAGATATTTATTTGACTTTTTAATAAATACTGTTCTGCAAGCTCGTTTACAGCATAATTTTCGTTTAAATTTGTTAATTTTTCGACTGTTTCTAAATTAATATTTTTGTTTGAAATTGAGAAGTATAAAATCTTATCTAACTCTTTTTTAAGATTTCCCCTGTCCCCACACGATCTACGAACTAATAAATTCATAGATTCTCTAGATAAATTAATTTTATTTTTGCTTGTAAATTTAACAATAATAGAAATTAGTTCGTTAATATTATCTTCATAGAATGGAATGGTGACTAGCTGGTTATTTTTTTCAAATAAACTTCTTAATTTTGATTTTTTTTCGAGTACAGAAGTTTTTAATATAATTTTAATGCCTGATAATGTTTTACTTAAAATCTCATCAATTACTCTCACAATTCTATCAGTACATCTATTGATAATAATAATTTTTTCGTCATCAAAAAGTGACTTTGTTAATATTTCACTTATTATTATTTCTTTACTTAAAATGAACTCGTTCTCTCCGTATTTATTTAGCTGCCCATCAAAATTCTCTAAAAAATATTTTTCAATTACTTCATTTTGAAGGCCTTCATTTTTTCCATATAGTAAGAATATGTTATAATTATTAAATTCAAATTTTTTTGTTTCAAAATATTTTACAATCATTTATTTAAAGATATTATCGACATCAGTATTTCGTTTGATATTGTTTCCGATAAGCTTTTTATTATATTTTCTTCATATTTTGACAACTCAAATTTGTCTGTAATATTATTATAAGATGCATATTTTGAAAAACTATTACTCAAAACATTCAGATCGTTATATTGTACATCATATTCTACATTAATTTTAATTCTAAAAATGCTTGCATCTCCTTTTGAGTCAGATGAAACAATTTCTTTTTCTTTTTCCGTTATGAAGTGAATATTATATTTTTTCAAACCTTTACTTTTTACTTTAAGTCTGGCCTCAATAATTTCATTTATATCATTTTCACCTTCGTAAGTTAATTTTACAAATTGAAAATCATAATTTTTCTTCGACAACATTGGTTCATATGAGCATCCATATGATAGGAGTATAATTATTAAAGCTATAATTTTTTTATTCATTTATTAAAATATTCATTAATCTATTTTTAACAAATATTACTTTCTTAATTTCTTTATTAATTAAATATTTATGTACAATTTTATCTTTTTTTAGGATCTCTAATAGATCTTTTTCACTTACATCATTTTTTGCCTCGATTAATGCTCTTTTTTTACCATTTATTTGAATAACAAATCTATTTTTTTCTTTCACTAGTATATTTTTATCAAATACTGGCCATTCTAAATTAGTACAATTTAAATCCATTAAACATTCTGAGGAGATATGGGGTATTACTGGAGAGAAACAAATAAGAATTTTTTTATAATTTTCTTCTAAGTTTTCTATATCTTTATTTTCTTTTACATACTTAGTTAAATAATTATATGTTTCATACATATTGGCTATAATAACATTGTAATTAAATCTTTCTAGATTGTTCGTAATTTTTGCAACTGTTTGATTGACAAAATCTTTAATTTTACTGTCAAAATGTTTTTTTTTTTCATTATTGATTTTTGTTTTTATTTCTTCATGTAGTAACCAAAATTTTTGAACAAATTTAAAAGAAGACACCATCCCTTGGTCAGACCACTGAACATCTTTTTCGGGTGGACTATCAGACAAAATAAATAACCTTACTGCATCTGCCCCATAATTTTGTATGATAAATTCTGGATCTATAACGTTCTTTTTTGATTTAGACATTGACTCCGATGGTCCAACCATAACCTCATCATTTTTAGAACCTTTAATTATGAATTTGTCTCCAATTTTTTCTACCTCATCAGGACTTACCCAGTTATTATTTTTATCTTTATAGGTTTCGTGACATACCATCCCTTGAGTAAATAGACTTTTAAAAGGTTCTGTAATTTTAAAATTTTTATTTTGATGATTTATAGCTCGCATAAAAAATCTAGAATATAGTAAATGTAAAATAGCATGTTCTACGCCGCCAATATATTGATCTACAGGCATCCAATAGTCAATTTCTGTTTTATTAAATCCATAATTCTCCTCTTTTGGAGAACAGAATCTCAAATAATACCAAGATGAACAAACAAAAGTATCTAAAGTGTCAGTCTCCCTTACATACTTTTTCCCTTCGACTTCAATTTCTTTCCAATCTTTAATATGATTAAGTGGATTGCCTTTGACTTTTAAATCAATTTTCTCTGGTAGTTTGACAGGTAACATTGATTTTGGGACAGGATGTGGTTGATTTTTTTCATCATACATAATTGGTATTGGACATCCCCAGTATCTTTGACGAGACACACCCCAGTCTTTCAATCTATAATTTATCTTTTTTTTACCTAATTTTTTCTTTTCAAGGATTTTAATTGCTTCAATTACAGACTCTTCAGGAACTTTCAATCCATTTAAAAAATTTGAATTTATTAATATACCAGCTCCCGTAAACGCTTCATTCTCAACTACAAAACTATCTTCATACTCAAAAGGTTTTACTACGGTATTTATTTCTAAGTTATATTTTTTTGCAAAATCAAAATCTCTTTGGTCATGAGCTGGACATCCAAAGACTGCTCCAAATCCATAGTCCATTAAAACAAAATTAGCAAAATAAATTGGTACTTTTTGATTAGGATTTAATGGATTAATAGCCTCTAAATCAGTTTTAAATCCAATTTTTTCACCAACCGCTATTGCTTCTTCAGTTGTTCCAGTTTTTGAGCATTCCTCCTTAAACTTTTGAAAATCTTTGTTATCTCTAAAATATTTTGAAATTTCATGATCTGGGGATAAAGCTAAAAAAGAAAATCCAAATAGTGTATCAGGTCTAGTTGTAAAACATTTTATACTATCAATTGGCAAATTCCCAGTTACCTTAAATTCTATTTCACATCCAAACGATTTTCCTATCCAGTTTGTTTGCATAGTTTTAACTTTATTCGGCCATGCATCTAATTCATTTAATCCATCTAATAGGTCCTGCGAAAACTTTGAAATATTAAAGAACCATTGATTTAATTTTTTTCTTTCAACCAAAGCACCAGCGTCTGCACCAGTTACTACATCCCATGGCTCTTCGTAAGCGTTTGGCGTTACGTCGTCAACAGCACTCATAGCACTGTCTCCACCATGACCAGCAAATATTAATGTACCAGCTTCACCTAAATCAAATGTGATTGAGTGACTGTCTAATACGTTAGCACCTGTTGTTGATGAGTATGTTGCACCTGAGTTAGTCTTTGCAGACTGTGCGTCACCATCAAGCTCTATGCTTAATGTTACACCGATGTCATTTACATCTCCTGAAGCAGAGAAAGTAACTGAGTCAG